>CAKRMK010000004.1 GCA_934364795.1 uncultured Blautia sp. | reverse complement strand
GGAGATCTTCCGTTTTCCAGAAAGGAGTTCTGGAAGTATGTGATTCCCCGTGGAATGATAGCAGGAGCCGGGATTTATGCAGTGCTTGAGTGCTTTATGGTATTGTCTGCTTATCAATGGACTGCATTCCATCTGGGGCTGATGATCCTTGCGGTACTGGCGCTGGTCGGATTGATCCGGCTTCTGTCAAAATAGAGAGCGGACGAGCGAAGAAGGAAGCGGGGAGGGATCATGAAAAAAACGGTGTTAAAAAAAATATATCGCATTGGAGTTGGGTGGCTTCTGATGCTGTTGGTTTTGTGCAGTCTTGCAATTCCTTTTCCATCCCAAGCTGCGCAGATACCGGACGAACGGCTTGGACCGCGGCTGGCAGATCAGGAGGACCTGCTGACGACGGAGGAGCAGGAGGAATTGCTGGCCCGGCTGGATGAGATCAGCGAGCGTCAGCAATGTGATGTGGTGATTGTTACCGTAGCGAGTATAGAAGGAAAGACGGCAACGGAATATGCGGATGATTATTTTGATTATCAGGGCTATGGCTATGGTGAAAAATCAGACGGAATTTTGCTCCTGGTCGGAATGAAGGAACGCGTATGGGCAATCAGTACGCACGGAAGTCTTGGAATCTCGGCTTTTACCGATGCAGGACTGGACTACATAAAAGAGGATGTCCAGTTTCAGTTGAAGCTGGACAATTATGCAAAGGCATTTCGAACCTTTGCGAGTCTTTGTGATCAGTTTCTGACCGCAGCACATAAGGGAAAGCCCTATGATGTGGGAAATCTGCCCATCAAGCATGCATCACCGTCAATCCTGATTTTTTTGTTTCCGATCGGGATTCTGATCATGGCCTGGAAAAGCCGTTCTAAAAAGAGGAGTCTGAAATCCGTTGTGAAAAAGACGGGCGCGATATCCTATAAGGTGCCGAACAGCCTGCATCTGTGGGTGGATGAGGACCGTATTACAGGCAGTCATGTGACAAAAAGAAAACGCCATGAGGAGAGCCGTGACCGCGGCGGAAGCAGCGGAAGTGGCGGAAGTAGTGGCGGAAGCACGACGCATACCAGTTCCTCTGGCCGGACACATGGCGGTACGAGTGGAACTTTTTAACCGGTAAAACCATTCTGCTGCTTTACGGTCAGTGGACTGAGACTTGCTTCAGAAAGGGGGAAGAAGGATGAGAAAATTCAGACAGTGGTTGATGATTTCTTCTGTTCTGGCTGTATTTGCCACAACATCCGTGTTTGCGGAGGAAGAATCTGTATGGAAGTTTGATGACGAGCACCGGATTTTGAAAGAGTATACCGGTGAAGACCGTGAAGTAACCGTGCCGGATACGTTGATGGGCTGCAGTGTAGACGGTGTGGGGAGTAACGCCTTCTGCAACAGTGAAATTACTTCTCTGACATTTCCGGAAACGGTACAGTATTTGAATGCAAGTGTGGCTTCACATTGTGAAAGCCTTTCAGAGCTGAAGCTTCCGCAGTCCCTGGTCATGATCGGAGATGGCTGCTTTGTGGCAACCGCGCTTCAGGAGGTGACCATACCGGCGAATGTACGTGTGTTTGGTGAGCACGCGTTCAGTTTTTGCCAGGAATTGCGCAGCATTACATTTGAAGGCGAATGTCCGGCTTTTGGAGGCGAATGCTTTGTCGCCTGTCCAGATGACCTGACGCTTTATGTTCCGGATGATCAGTTGGAGGCATACCAGGAGGCGGTGGATGAAATCAAGGATATTTATCCGGTTGAGGTAGCGGTTGAGCCAAGCGGAAAGAATGCCGTACCAGCGGAGGCAAAATACGATAATGAACACTTTGTATTTGATGCAGCGACCGGAACCATTACGGAATACACAGGAGAAAGCTATCGGCTGGATGTACCGGAGACGATCGATGGGGTAAGTGTCCGGACGATCGGAGCGAATGCCTTTAACGGAAACTGGAATCTGATTTATCTGACGCTTCCGGAAGGCCTGACGGCAATTGAAGATGGGGCGTTTGAAAGTGCATATCAGCTTTCCTTTGTGGAATTTCCGTCCACGTTAAGGACGATCGGAAATCGTGCATTTTACAACTATCGTGGCGGAAAGCTGATGCTCCCGGAGGGGCTGGAACGAATCGGGGATGAGGCATTTTATCGTTGCTCGGTTCGGGGGACACTGGTGCTGCCGGAAGGATTGAAGGAGATCGGGGACAGTGCCTTTGCGCGCAGCATTTTTATGCATACCCTGGATCTGCCGTCAACACTTGAAACGATCGGGGAGCATGCGTTTGAAGATGTATCCTTATCTTATGTCTATATGGATGGACTGACGCCCCCCAAGGTTGCAAAAACCGCCTTTGCAGAATGTACCAGCCTGGCAGATATTGAGCTGAATGAATACTGCACGAAGCAGCAGATGCTGGATCTGCAGGCGATTATCGATGAAGCCGGGTTGAACTGCCGGGTATGGAGATATGAAAATACACAGACCTCAACGGCAAAAGGAGCTTCCTATATCTATAATCCAAATAATTCGGATGAAGTGTATCTGACCGGATATGACGGAGAAGAGACACAAATAAGGGCCTGCAACCGGTATCGCTTTGCGGGTGATGATTATAAACCGGTAACCGGCCTTGGAGACGGCGCATTTGTGGGAAATCAGACGGTTACCTATTATGCGGTGACTCATAATGATATCTTTACCTATATCGGAAAGGACGCATTTGCAGACAGCAGGATTGAGCATGTTGATTTCTTTGATTCGGTGACGACGATCGGCGCAGGCGCCTTTCGCAACTGTACAGAGCTGCAGGAGCTGATACTTCCGGAGTCGGTTACGGAAATCGGGGACGGAGCCTTTCGCGGTTGTACGGGGCTTACAGAGGTTACCATTTTGTGCGATCTGGCACTGATCCCGGAGGATCTGTTTTCGGACTGCTCAAAGCTTACGAAGGTAACGATCGCGAACGGAGCGATTCCATCCGGTATGTTTGCAAATCTTGCTTCCTTGCAGGAGGTGACGTTTGGGGACGGCGTGACAGTGATCGGAGATCGTGCTTTTGCGGGCACGTCGCTTGCGAGGGTGGACCTGAATCAGGTGAAGACAGTCGGAGCAGAAGCATTTGCAGATGCAGGGCTTACAGAGGTGGATACAAGAGCGGTAGAACAGATCGGCGCGGATGCGTTCCGAAATGCGAATATGGAGCAGCTTGTAATATCGGCAAATCTGCAGGTCAATGCGGCAGCGTTTGCTGGTATTCCGACGGAGGTGATAAGGATCAGTGATGCAGCTTCAGATGAGCAGGTGCAGGCGTGGTCCGAAGCACTGGAATTTCCGTGGTACAGTCATCTGATGCGTGAAAGTGAAACATCGACGTTTCTGGAGATGCCATATCAGCCATCCCCGGAGGAGGACTTTGAATTTGATGCGTCCACCGGTACGATTACCGGGTATACCGGAGAAGCTGTGGATGTGGTCGTACCGCGTACCATCGGCGGCGAGCCGGTACGTGTGATCGGCTATCACGCATTTGATGCGGCGAAGGATTATACCGATACGGAAATGTCGACGAATCGGACGGAGTGGGTGCATATCAGATCCATTGTGATTCCGGACACTGTGCGGACGATCGAGGACAATGCACTTTCCTATCTGCAGCAGCTGGAGCTGTTTGTCAGCTATGCACCGCTTGAGACGACCGGAGGAACACAGTTCATGCTTTGCCGAAGCCTGAAAAATGTCATTTTTGTCAATCCGCTTAAGGCGCTGGGCAATTATCTGTTTGAGAGCTGTGATGCCCTGGAGCTGGTGTGGTATCCGAATACACTGGATTCCGTCGGTATACAGTGCTTTTCACAAAGCAAGATTGATGCTCTGGTGATCGATGCAAAGGTGATTAATTATTATGCATTTGCAAGGTGCGATAATCTGAAGGAAATCCATCTGCGCGGCAGTCTGGAATCCCTGGATGTCAGTGCATTTGCAGAGGTTCCGCTTGAACGGCTGTGCCTGGAGACGACCAATCCGGATGTGATTACGGAGGGATACTTCGGAGCACCGCTTGAGAGCCTGATGGTCATTGTGCCGGAAAGTACGACAGATGAAGAGCTGAACAACTTTGTCAGAATGCTTGGACCGGCAGGAAAAAGAATGATACAAAATCAGGATCAGATCGTTCGCGGTACGTGTACGCAGCCGGATCCGATTCCGAGACCGGATGTGGATGCATTGCTTTCGGAATATGGAATTCATCAGAGCTGAGCTCCTTTTGCAGGGCATGCAGTAAAGCAGGGAAGGAGAGGAAGCGTGATATGAAGCAATTTCTGAAAAGAACCATAGCTGGCGTAGCCTGTCTTACGATGGTGCTGCTGTTTGCAGGATCAGCGTCAGCAAAGGGTGATATTTTTACGCAGCGGCAGATACTTGTTGAAGAGGATTGCATTTGTGGGGTTATTTTTCTTGGTTATGTCAACGGTGAAAAATACCTTGCAGGCGATGAGGAATACCGCATGCAGGTACTTGAGAACAGCGGATATACGGAGGAGTTTGAGTTTCTGACAGAGATACCATCCGATCGTATCGTGGAAACGGACTGGGGAGCAGAGCTTTACTGCATTTATCCAAGATGTGCCGATGCAGTTGTCGCGGTGAATGCATGCGGATACGAGGAGTCTGAGGAGAATGGATATGATCTCGTGGTCGGCGAGATGATGTTTGAGAGCAGAAGCGGTGCTCCGTTCTTGTTAAGATGCAATATCAGCGATATTATGAATGATTGTCAGGTGTCGATTTTTAATCCGGATGGAACGGTGCTCAACTGGTCGCCGTCGATCAGCCTGAATGACGGATCTGTGGTATTGCCGCAGGAGGGACCGGCGGTCTACGATGCAAGCAGAAAACCGGAGGCCGACTATGGAGGCACAGATTACGGAGATACAGACTATGGTAATACGGATTACGGTGATACGGACTATGGTAATACGGATTATGGCAATACGGACTATGGTAATGCGGATTACGGCGATATGAACGATGGTGATATCGATCATAATCAATACGATAATGGAACAATCTGGCACTGGAGTCTGACGGATGGCTGGGAGGTATATCCGACACCGGATGCAGGGCTTTTATCCTACGAGGAAGTGGTGGGAGACGGCAATACGATTCTGCTGGACTGTTCGATTGCGGATCGGCGAATCGTGGCGAGCCGGAGCTTTGAAGCGGACGGAGAAATCCTTCGGGTCGGATGCTATGAGTATGAGACAGATCCGGTCTGGGGATATTGTACTTCGGTTAATTATGTAACGGAGCTGACTGCTACGGAAGCGTTTCTCGGAGGAACGGCACAGAATCCGGCGGTGATGATTCAGAATACGGATCAGGGCCTGTACAAGGTAAACATCTGGACCGGAGAGGTTGAGTGGATCCTACCGGCAAAGGAGCTGCAGATGAGCGGATGCATTTCTTATGCGGTTGATGACAGTACCGGAATGATTTATATGTGTGGCTACTACGGTCCGGATCCGGTGGCAATTTCACCGGACGGAGACATTCGCTGGAGGGCGGATGCAGATAACGATGATATCTACTGGCCATATCATCTTTCCCTTGAGAATGGAGTGGTAGTCACGAGGTATGGCGGCTACTGTGAATATGGTGAGTTTGTTGTTGCCTATCGACAGTCAGACGGCAAAAATGAATGGATGGATATCTGGTAACAGAAGCTTTTCATAGCAATCCCCGGGGCCCTTGTTTATGGATCCCGGGGATTTTTGACTCACAGGAGACGGTGGATTATCCTTCAATTGGTTCAAAATCTACTGCTCCGTGTTTGCAAAGCGGGCAGATGATATCTTCCGGAAGCTCATCACCTTTATAAATGTATCCGCAGACCTTGCATACCCAGCCCTTTTTGCCGTCGGTCTGTGACTGTGGCTTTACATGCTTCTGATAGTAAGTGTAAGTCATGGTATCCTGCTCACTCATGACACGAGAAGGATGTATATGAAACAAAAAATGCGGAAAGAGTACCAGGAAGCAATAAGGCTGTCCGTCAAAAGAGATCTGCGGCGATAGTTTCAGCTAAATATGTATTATTAGAAAGGTCTGGAAACAGGCTTTTTTTTCTTATAAAAATCAGCTGTTCTGTAAAAGAAATAACATATTAGTGAAAAATATGATATGAAAGATGGTGGAAATAAATGAGATGTCCAAATTATAAGGGTAATTTTTGCATGTATGGCAAGTGCCCAAAAGATTATCCCAAATACGGTTATAAGCCATGTTCCTGTGACGAATGCGAATATTATAAAGGCTGTGAGGACTGCTATTATAACGATAAACTGAACTATTGCAGTGAATTAAACAAGAAAAATTATAAAAGTATCCAATTGCTGCGTTCGGATCCGAAGCTGAAACAAAGGGCTTCCGTGTAGTATGCCTGTTCGGAAAAACAGATGCTGACCGCCTGATTGATACCTTTAAGGAAATCGGTAATGCGAAAAATACCCTGGTCCTGCTGGACTACGCATTATCCCTGGGCGACCGCCGGAAACTTGCAAGAAAAACAAAAAACGATCTGAGCGGCAAAATTTTTGCTGTCCTTGACCGTGTAGCTGTCTTTTTCCTTGCAAAGCATTATGTGGAAACAGCCGTAAACCGTATGCTGATGTATATTATCATGCCGTTTGCATCCTATCAGCCGTATATCAATAAATCGGCAGATGTCATGCCTCCGGAAATCTTTATCGGCCGGAGATATGAGCTGGAAAAGATTGAATCCCCGACAGGCGTAAACCTGGTATATGGCGGACGTCAGCTTGGAAAAACAGCCCTGCTGCGTATGGCCAAAAAGGATATCGACAAAAATGAAAACGGTGACCGTGCAATTATCGTTGATGCACGGGAAAAAGACTACCGCGCGACAGCAAAGGCAGTTTCCGAAGCGTTGGTTGACGAAAAGATCCTGAAAGAAAAGGATATTACGGAAGACTGGAATGCCCTGGCAAGGAGTATTAAAAACCGGCTGCGTGACGAAAGCCAGCCAATCTCATACCTCCTCCTTATGATTGATGAGGCAGATTCCTTTATTGAAAGCTGTGATGCCGTAAATTACCAGCCTTTCCTGCATGGAGGAACATTGAAAAGGCTGGAACATAAGGACATCCAGTATTATTATGAGCATATGGATCAGATGATTGCAACAATCAAAGCTCCTATAAATAAATATACTGCCTTTCAGAAAAAAATTGCTGGCGCCATTCAAAAAATAGGAGGAGAAGGACGCATTCACGGATGCATCATTGATATTGATTCTGTTAATCATGTGTATGTTAATCCAATTGATCTGAAATTAACAGGATACTGGGCATTAAACATGAAGCTGAAAATCGCTTATCCAAACATTCCTTTTCTGTTAAAAGAACAGTGTCCACAGATTTATGCCAATTATCAGAAACTGATTGAAGGGAAACGCGCAAACCCACTGATGTCGAAGCAGAAGCAAACGGAATTAACCATGCTGCCACAGTTATATCTGGATACAGATATTCGATGGCATTCAATTGTTACGTCTGAAAGTGGGAGAGGAACTGGAGCCTGTTGCTCTGAATATTTTTTTGAAATATCCAGTGTTTGCGTCCAATTATAGCAACCGGCTTGAAAATGTTGTGAAAGCACAAGATACGGGGATTGAAGATATCGAAATAGATACCGCAGCATTATATGAAAAAATGCGTTGCTTTATATATGAAGAATTTCAATATGACATAGGAGCATAAAAAGCTTTTGATAAATTGTTCATATATTTGTTAATGACGATTCCTTAATGCACTAATTCAAATATTTGTCAAGGAAACAATTCGTTAAGTCAATGGTGGAGCATTATTGCAAACATATATTAATACAACATATTTAAAATATTCAATATAGATTTTCCTACAAAAGAAAGGAGAGCATATGGGAAAATCATTGAATGGAAAAGAACTAGGGGTTGGTATTTGCCAACGAAAAGATGGTTTGTATCAGGGCAGGTTTACAAATCGTTTTGGGAAAATAGAAACTTTATACGATAAAAAACTAAATAATCTCAGAGCTCGATTGCGTAAAGCTCAGGTTGATGACGATAATGCTGCAAATCCATTAAAAAATAACATGACTCTGGATGAATGGTACGATATTTGGATTGATACCTTTAAGAGAAATTGCCGTAATACAACCCTTGTTGAATATAAAAGAATATATAAAAGTATAAAGCAAGAACTTGGGTGGAGAAAGTTGCAATCGCTGGAACCCGTAATACTCCAAAAAGTGTTAAATGATTTAAAAAGTGATAATCAAAGAAAAAAGGTTAAAATAATATTAGGCGATATCCTTGATAAAGCAATGGGGAATGATCTATTAATTAAAAATCCAGCGAAACATCTGATAACGCAGATTGACAATGAATACCCCAAAAGACGGAGAGTGCTTAGCATTCGGGAAACTGAACTATTTCTTGAATATAGCAAAGAGTGTAAATATTATAATCTGTTTGTTGTTGCTCTTGAGACTGGAATGCGAATTGGCGAACTTAAAGCTCTGAATTGGAATGATATAGATTTTTCAAAAGGAGCGCTTTGGGTGAAGAGGACAATGTGCCTTGTACGTGATGATCATGGCTCATATTTTGAGATACATACCCCAAAAACTTTCTGTGGAAATAGAATGATTCCTCTTACAAGCAAATGTATAGAGGCCCTTATGAGGCAAAAAAAATTAAATATATCTATAGTGAAAAAGTATAAGAATGTAAAATTTGAGAATTTAGTATTTCCTTCCAGAAGTAATAATCCTCTTTATGAAACCGGTATAATTAGAGCAATACATATTACACTTACTAAAATGAATGAGGATGGTATTAATATTGAAAAATTCAGTCCTCATACATTTAGACATACATTCGCAACAAGAGCCATTGAAAAAGGTATGAATCCTAAAGTGCTTCAACAAATTATGGGACACAGCACTCTACAAATGACGATGGATCTCTATTGTCATGTTTTTGATGAGATAGTATTTGATGAGATGAAGAAAATGGAGAAATAATTTATCGTATCTTTGGAGAATCCTCTGCCTTTAGGCGGGGGATTCTCTGAGTTTATGGATAAAGTTGTGCAGAACTGAAATTTTTGTACAAAATTTGTAATTCTGCACAAGTTTAATTGACAAGAAAATAACATTTCGGTATAATTGACATAGTGTTACGCGGAAAGTATAGGCAGCGGAAACAAGGAGGGGAACATTTTGGATGCGAAAGAAATCTCAAAGGCGGTAGTGAAAAGACTGCCAAGGTATTATCGCTATCTGGGGGAACTGATGGAGGAAAAAGTGGAACGCATATCTTCCAGCGACCTGAGCAAGAAAATGCATGTAACAGCGTCACAGATCCGACAGGACTTAAATAATTTCGGTGGCTTTGGACAGCAGGGATACGGATATAATGTTGAATATCTTTATACAGAGATCGGTAAGATACTGGGACTGGATACCATTCATCCCATGATCATCCTGGGTGCAGGTAATCTGGGCCAGGCACTTGCCAATTACGGCGATTTCGAGAAAAGAGGATTCCGTCTTGTGGGGATTTTTGATGTGAATCCGGTTCTGGAAGGAATTTCAGTCCGTGGAATCGAAATTCAGATGATCAGTAAACTTCCGGAATTTATAAGGGAGAATCAGGTGGAAATTGCCATTCTGACTCTTCCGAAGAATAAGGCCAAGGAGATGGCCAAGGTTCTCATCGAGAACGGAATCAAGGCAATCTGGAATTTTGCACATACAGATCTTGATGCACCGGAAGATGTAATTGTGGAGAACGTTCATCTTTCAGAGAGCCTGATGGCATTATCTTATAATTTAAGTCAGTACCGTAACGAACATATGGAGAAATAAAAGTCAAAGAGGACTGCTGCCTGTCTCGCTGAAAGATTTACAGGAGACCAGGCAGCAGTTTTGCATATAGGCAGAATGTCTGATAGAATATTTTTATGTAACAGGAAATGCGAAGAATCTTGCAAAGCAGGATTTTTTCTTGTAAAGGAGTTTGCTTATTATGGAAAAAGTTGTGACCTGCAGTCAGATGAAGCTTCTTGATTCTGGTACCATTCACAACATGCATGTACCTTCTCTGGTTTTAATGGAACGTGCCGCACTTGCAGTTGTGGAAGAAATCTGTAAGCATACAGATCTGATGAAATCTCACGATGGAACTAAAATCGGACGGATCTTGGTAGTCTGCGGGTCTGGAAATAATGGCGGAGATGGAATTGCCATCGCCAGACTTCTTCATTTAAAAGGAATAGAAACTGAAATTTTTCTTGCAGGAAATCCGGACAAGATGACAGAAGAAACCCGGCATCAGTGGGAAATTGCCAGAGCCTGTCAGGTTCCGGTAACGAATAACCCGGTATGGAATGAATATACTGTTATAGTAGATGGAATTTTCGGGGTAGGACTCTCCCGGGAAATTTCCGGAGACTATAAAGATATAATTGCTTCCATGAACCGTCAGGACGCATATAAGGTAGCGGTAGATATTCCCTCCGGTATTCACGGAGATACCGGTGCTGTCCTTGGAATCGCTTTTATGGCAGATCTTACGGTTACCTTTGCCTACAGAAAACGGGGGCTTTGCCTTTATCCAGGAAGAAGTTATGCAGGTGAAACTGTGGTTAGTGATATTGGCATTTATGACAGGGACCATAATGGAACCAGGCTGGCACAAAAGGCAGCTGCTGCAATTGAAAAGGAAGATCTTTTGAATCTTCCTGAAAGACCATCCTGGGGAAATAAAGGAACATTTGGAAAGGTTCTTCTGGTGGCAGGTTCAAAGGGAATGTGTGGTGCTGCATATTTAAGTGCCAGTGCAGCTCTTCACGGAGGCGCCGGAATGGTGAAGATCCAGACTGTGGAGGAAAACCGGGTCCCTCTGCAGACACTTCTTCCAGAAGCTATGGTGACCTGTGAATTTGAGGAAGAAGCCAATGAAAAAAATCTTAACTGGTGTGATGTGCTGGTAATCGGTCCCGGACTTGGAACAGAAGGAACCGGAAGAGAAAGACTTCTCTGGTTCTTAGAAAGAGGAACTGCTGCGAAAAAGACGGTGATTCTGGATGCAGACGGGCTGAATCTTCTTTCCCAGCATCCCAGATGGTTTTCTTATATCAACGAAAAGACAGTGCTGACGCCCCATATGGGAGAGATGAGTCGTCTTACAGGATGGGAAATTTCCTGCCTGAAGGAAGATCCGGTGGCAGCAGTACTTGAATTTGCAGAAAAAAATGGCGGTGTCTGTGTTCTGAAAGATGCGTGTACTGTAGTGGCAGATCAGGACGAACATCTGTATCTGAATCTTTCAGGAAATTCAGGAATGGCCACTGCAGGAAGTGGGGATGTGCTGTCGGGAATCATGGCAGCTGTGGCATGCATGTATCTGGGAACTGAAACGAAAACGCCACTTTCCCATCAGGCAGCACTTGCTGTATATATTCACGGACTTTGTGGAGATATGGCAGCCTGTGAAAAAGGTACTCATGGGATGACTGCCAAAGATATGCTGCTGGCTCTTCCGAAAGTTCTTAAGCTTTCAGAAAAATAAATAAATTGGCAGCGAACAGTACGAGGAGAACATTATGGAAAAATATAGCAGAATCAAAGCATTGATTTCTCTGGATGCAGTCAGATATAATTTTGAACAGATGAAAAATAACATAAAAGAAGGGACAAAGATCATTGCAGTGATCAAGGCAGACGCCTATGGACACGGGGCTGTTCCCATTGCATCCATGATCCAGGAATATGATTATATCTGGGGCTTTGCAACTGCAACTGCACAGGAGGCTTTACAGCTGCGCCGTGCAGGAATTGTGAAACCCATCCTGATCCTGGGACTTGTGTTTGAAGAATATTATGAAGAGCTCATCAGAAATGATGTACGCATGGCTGTGTGTGATTTTGATACAGCCAAAAGATTTCATGAGGCTGCTTTGGCAGTAGGTAAAAAAGGACTGATTCACCTTGCTGCGGATACGGGTATGACCAGAATCGGGTTTAAGGATAATGAGGAAAGCCTGGAGGAAATCCGCAGGATATACCAGCTGGAAAATATAGAAATCGAGGGCTTGTTTACCCATTTTGCACGGGCTGACGAATATGACCGCACACCTGCCATGGTACAGCTGGAACGATATGTTCATTTTTCAAAGCTTCTGGAGGAAAACGGGATCCATATTCCTCTTCATCACTGTTCCAACAGCGCAGGAATCATCCGGGTGCCGGAAGCAAATATGAATATTGTCCGCGCAGGAATTACAATTTACGGAATCTATCCTTCAGAAGAAGTGGAAAAAGATATTGTGAAATTAGAGCCTGTCATGTCACTGAAAAGCCATGTGACGTTTGTAAAAGAAGTGGAACCGGGAACACAGGTCAGCTATGGAGGAACTTATACTACAGACCATGTAACGAAGCTTGCAACAATTCCGGTAGGATATGCAGACGGCTATCCAAGAACTCTTTCCAACAAAGGCTGGGTTCTCATTCACGGAAAAAAGGCACCGATCTGCGGAAGAGTCTGTATGGATCAGTTCATGGTAGATGTGACAGATATTCCGGAGATAAAAAAGGGAGACGAGGTAACTTTGCTTGGAAGTGACGGTGAAGAAACCATCAGTGCAGATACTTTGGGCGATTTATCAGGCCGTTTTTCCTATGAGCTGTTGTGCGGCATCAGCAAACGTGTCCCAAGAATTTATATAAAAGATAAAAAAGAATGCGGCGAACTGAATTTTTTTGATTAGAGCGTGATTTTCCACGATAAAACACCACACATGTATACACAGGAAAAAAGTTGGAAATACTTATTTTCAGAAGTGAAAAAGTTAAAGTAAAACGGAGTGTGAATTGTGTGGTAATTAAAAGAGGGGATATTTTTTATGCGGATCTGCGGCCTGTGGTAGGAAGCGAGCAGGGTGGCATCCGCCCGGTACTTATTATTCAGAATGATGTGGGAAACAGACACAGCCCTACAGTGATCTGTGCTGCAATCACATCCAAAATGAATAAAGCGAAGCTGCCAACCCATATTGAAATCGATGCATCGGCATATGGAATCGAAAAGGACTCTGTGATCCTTCTGGAACAGCTTCGTACCATTGATAAAAGAAGACTCAAAGACAAGGTATGCCATCTGGACGAACCTATGCTGGATAAAGTAAATCACGCCCTGGAAATCAGTCTGGAGCTTACATTCTCTTGACGAACAGAAACTTTAGTGATATAGTTGTTAAGTCTTAGCGGCACTTATTGCCGTGTGTTAATTGTTTTCTACGGAGGAACAGAGAGTTTATTTATGGACGATGGCAGTAGTATGCCCCTGGCGGGCGTGATCATTTTATTATTGCTGCTGTGGCTGAATGGTATTTTCTATGGATTTTCAGCTGCAGTACACAATTTAAGCGGGAGCGAAGTTGAAAAGAAGGCACAGGAGGGCGATAAGAAGGCAGTTTATCTTCTTTCTCTGATGAATCATCCTGTGACATTTGTCAATGCGATTCCGCTGATTGTCATGGCTTCCGGAGTAAGTTTTGGAGCTTTTATCGTTCCATGGGTCACCGAGACCTTTCATCCTTACATAAAGCATCTGGCCGCAGTGATTCTGGTGCTGGCACTGGTAATCATTTTGCTGGCATCTCTTGGTATCCTTACATTCAGAAGAATCGGAACTTATCACCCGGAGAAATATGCATACCGGTATCTTGGAGTTGTGGGCTTTTTTACCAGGCTTTTGTATCCTTTTACTGTATGTGTTACCTTTATTGCCAAACTGGCAGCCCGTCCTTTTGGCGTTGCCTTTAACCAGGCAGAGGAGCCGGTGACAGAAGAAGAGATTATTTCCATTGTAGATGAGGCACATGAACAGGGCGTCATTGAAGAGAATGAAGCAGAAATGATTCAGAATATCATGGAGTTCAATGACACGGAAGCCAAGGATATTATGACGCACCGCAAGAATGTGATCGCATTCGACCAGGAGGAGAATCTGCAGACAATCGTGGATACCATGCTGGAAGAAGGAAATTCCCGTTATCCTGTGTATAAAGAAACTATTGATAACATAGTGGGAATCATCCATTATAAAGATGCGCTGAAATTCCTTACCAGAAATTCCTGGGCCAAGTTTAAACCTCTGAAGGATCTGCCGGGACTGATCCGTGAAGCGGCTTTTATTCCGGAGACAAGGGGAATCAGCGATTTGTTTGGTTCCATGCAGGTGAAGAAAATCCACATGGCAGTTGTGGTGGATGAATATGGACAGACTTCCGGAATCGTTTCCATGGAAGATATTCTGGAAGAGATTGTGGGAGATATTCTGGATGAATATGATGAGGATGACAGTACTTTCCGTACCCAGAAAGATAATAGCGTGATTATTGACGGGCTGGCTTATCTGGAAGATGTGTCAGAAGAGCTTGGCATTGATTTCGGAAAGGTGGAATTTGAGACACTAAATGGTTATCTGACAGATATTCTGGGACATATTCCCACAGAGGATGATCTGGATAAGGAAATTGTTGTTAACGGCTACCGTTTCAGAATCCTTTCCCTTGGACATAAGACCATTGGAAAGGTACGGGCCGAAAAGATAAAAAAAGAACCAAAAGGAGAGGATAAGAAATGTCAGGACATTCAAAATTCGCAAACATAAAGCACAAGAAAGAAAAAAACGACGCTAAAAAAGGTAAAATCTTTACCATCATTGGCCGTGAGATCGTAATGGCTGTTAAAGCCGGCGGTCCGGATCCGAGCAACAATGGTAAGCTTCGTGACGTTATTGCAAAAGCAAAAGCAAACAACATGCCAAACGATACTATCGAGCGTGGTATCAAAAAAGCAGCTGGCGCTGATTCTGCTGACAGCTACGAAAAAGCTGTATATGAAGGATATGGTCCTAACGGTGTTGCAATCATCGTTGAGACTCTTACCGACAATAAGAACCGTACTGCAAGTAATGTAAGAAACGCATTTACAAAAGGTAACGGAAGCATTGGAACCCAGGGCTGTGTATCTTACATGTTCGACCAGAAAGGCCAGATCATCATTGACAAAGAAGAGTGTGAGATGGATGCAGACGAGCTTATGATGACAGCTCTTGACGCAGGCGCAGAAGACTTCAATGAGGAAGAAGACAGCTACGAAGTTCTCACAGCTCCAGATGATTTCAGTGCAGTACGTGAGGCTCTTGAGGCTGCAGGTGTTCCTCTTCTTGAGGCACAGGTTGCCATGATCCCACAGACAACTGTAGAGCTTACCGATGAGAAAGCTCTTAAGGATATTCAGAGAATCCTTGATCTTCTGGATGACGATGACGATGTTACAGATGTATGGCACAACTGGGATGAATAATCTGCGGGATGTCATGTACTGTGCAGAATAATTTTATAAGTTTTGCAGATAATACCTTCATACGATTACGTGTGGAGGTATTTTTATGTTAAAAATGCAGCAGTCAGAAGAAAAAATCAGAACAGATTCCAAAAAAATGGATGGAACTTCTCTGATAAATCGAAAAAGATTCATTCCTGCCGTGCAGGAAGAAAAAGAAGAAGCTGAAAAAGAAACGAATGAAAAAAGGGAAGAAACTCCCCAAAAAGAGGTTCTGGAAAAGGAAGAACAGCAAAATAAACAGATCCAGGATATGGGGCAGGTTACTTTAAATGAAAATTCCCGGAAATATAAAGTAGAGCTTCTTACCATCATCGGGGAGGTAGAAGGGCATGAATCGGCGCCTTCTCACAGTAAAACAACCAAGTATGAGCATGTACTTCCGAAACTTGCCATGATCGAGGATGACGATTCTGTAGACGGGCTGCTTGTTCTTTTAAACACAGTAGGCGGTGATGTGGAAGCAGGGCTGGCCATTGCGGAAATGATCGCTTCTTTAAGTGTGCCTACAGTTTCCCTTGTACTTGGAGGGGGACATTCCATAGGTGTTCCCATGGCTGTTTCCGCAGATTATTCCTTTGTGGTACCAAGTGCAACTATGGTGATCCATCCGGTACGTTCCAACGGAATGTTCATCGGAGTGGCACAGTCCTACCGGAATATGGAAAAAATCCAGGACCGGATTACCACCTTTATTTCCACCCATTCCAATACCTCCCAGAAACGGCTGGAAGAGCTGATGCTGGATACCACCCAGCTTGTAAAAGATGTGGGAACCATGCTGGAAGGGCCGGAAGCTGTGGAAGAAGGACTTATTGATGAAGTGGGTGGAATGAAGGAAGCGCTTGGAAAATTATATGAGATGATCGGCGAAAAAAAGGAAAATTGCAGATAATCTGGCATTTTTTGAAAAAAATATAAGAAAAACTGTAGAATTTCATTTTACTAACCCACTTTTTTGTGCTATAGTGATAGAGGATATGTGTGTCCCGAACAGGACACACATTCAAACGCTTGTTAAATATAGTACTTCAGGAGGGAACTATGTATAAGATTCTCAACGCAGAGAAACTTTCTGCAAATGTTTTTCTTATGGATGTGGAAGCACCTCGCGTGGCTAAGCATTGTCTGCCTGGCCAGTTCGTTATCGTTAAGATGGACGAAGTAGGCGAGAGAATTCCGCTTACAATCTGTGATTATGACGCAGAGAAGGGAACTGTAACAATTGTATTCCAGCCAGCTGGCGCATCCACAACCAAGATGTCCGAGCTGAAAGCAGGAGATTATTTTGAAGACTTCGTAGGACCACTTGGCCAGCCGTCAGAGCTTTGCCATGAGGATCTTGAAGAGCTCAAGAAGAAAAAAATCGTATTCGTAGCCGGTGGTGTTGGAACAGCTCCTGTATATCCACAGGTAAAATGGCTTCATGAGCACGGCATTACAGCTGATGCTATCGTTGGTGCCAAAACAAAAGATCTCCTTATTCTTGAGGACAAGATGAAAGAAGTATGTAATCTGTATGTAACTACAGATGACGGTTCTTATGTGCGTAAAGGTATGGGTACCGATGTACTTCGTGACCTTGTACAGAACCAGGGCAAAGAATATGATCTGTGTGTTGCAATCGGACCGATGATCATGATGAAATTTGTCTGCCTTCTGACAAAAGAGCTGAATATTCCTACTGTTGTCAGCATGAACCCGATCATGGTAGACGGAACCGGTATGTGCGGTGCCTGTCGTCTGATGGTTGGCGGCGAGGTAAAATTTGCCTGCGTTGACGGACCAGAGTTTGATGGACATAAAGTTGACTTCGATCTTGCCATGAAGAGACAGCAGATGTACAAGACCGAAGAAGGCCGTGCACTTCTGAAGCTTCAGGAGGGCGATACCCATCACGGTGGATGCGGACAGTGTGGAGGTGACAAATAATGGCAGATGTATTAAAGAAAGTACCAGTTAGAGAGCAGGCTCCTAAGGTACGTGCTACTAACTTTGAAGAGGTTTGCCTTGGTTATAATAAAGAAGAGGCAATGGAAGAAGCAAACCGCTGCCTTGGCTGTAAGAAAGCGAAATGTATGGAAGGATGCCCGGTTTCCATTAATATCCCGGGATTCGTACATGAAGTAAAAGAAGGAAACTTTGAGAAAGCATATCAGATTATTGGTGAGTCCAGTGCACTTCCTGCTGTATGCGGCCGTGTATGTCCGCAGGAGACACAGTGTGAGGGCAAATGTATCCGTGGTATGAAGGGCGAAGCAGTTTCCATCGGTAAGCTGGAGCGTTTCGTTGCTGACTGGGCAAAAGAAAACGGCATTAAACCAGTTCCGGCAGCACAGAAGAACGGACACAAAGTTGCGGTTATCGGTTCTGGTCCGTCCGGACTTACCTGCGCCGGAGACCTTGCAAAAATGGGTTACGATGTAACTATTTTCGAAGCTCTTCACAAAGCTGGTGGAGTTCTTGTTTATGGTATTCCGGAGTTCCGTCTTCCAAAAGACAAAGTAGTTGCTGCTGAAGTTGAGAACGTAAAATCTCTTGGTGTTAAAATCGAGACAAACGTTATCATTGGTAAATCTGTAACAATCGACGAGCTTCTGAAAGACGAAGGCTTCGAGGCTGTATTTATCGGATCCGGTGCAGGACTTCCTATGTTCATGGGAATCCCAGGTGAGCAGGCTAATGGCGTATTCTCCGCTAATGAGTACCTGACACGTAACAACCTTATGAAAGCATTCCGCGAGGATTATGATACCCCGATCGCACATGGCAAGAAAGTTGCTGTTGTTGGTGGTGGTAACGTTGCTATGGATGCTGCAAGAACAGCACTTCGTCTTGGCGCAGAGGTACATATCATTTATCGTCGTTCCGAGGCAGAGCTTCCTGCACGTAAAGAGGAAGTTCATCACGCTAAAGAAGAGGGCGTACAGTTTGACCTTCTGTGCAATCCTGTTGAGATCCTTACAGATGACAAAGACTGGGTAACCGGTATCAAATGTATCCGTATGGAGCTTGGTGAGCCGGATGCTTCCGGAAGAAGACGTCCTGTTGAAATTCCTGGTTCTGAATTTACCATCGACGTTGATACTGTTATCATGTCCCTTGGTACAAGCCCGAACCCGCTGATCTCTTCCACAACTATCGGACTTGACGTTAACAAGAGAAAATGTATCATTGCTGACGAAGAGTTTGGTAAAACATCCAAAGAGGGTGTATATGCCGGTGGAGATGCCGTTACAGGTGCTGCAACTGTTATCCTTGCAATGGGAGCTGGTAAAGCTGGTGCCCGCGGTATTGACGAGTACATCAAGAGCAAATATGCAAAATAATAAACAGGGTCTTTTATAAGACTGCCTGAAAAGGAATCCTTATCTGTTTTTTTCGAAAAAGACGGGTAGGGATTCTTTTTTTGCGAACGAAGTTCACAGAAAACCTGAGAACCTTGGCGCGAAACCATGCGAATGCATGATTGGTTTGCATCGCAAAGAGTATTGCTTTGAACTTTGTTCACAGTAATTTTCGCTGGAATCAGGGATAAACAGTTGTTCGATTGGAAGTTGTATCTTTTAATGGTTTGTGTTATAATGGGAACACTTGGTGGGGTTGGAACATGCCTTACAGATTCTATTCAGGCAGCCCCAAAAGCCCATTATCAACTTAGAGAAAAGGAATTGTTTATTATGTCAGTATTACAGGCAATCTTATTAGGACTTGTTCAGGGAATTACCGAGTTTCTTCCTGTGAGCAGCTTCGGACATACCGCTGCCATAGAAAACGCTATGGGGATTACCAGGAATACCGCAGTTTTATTTGAGGCACTTTTGCACATAGGTACGCTGGTGGCAGTGATTGTGGCATTCTGGGATGATCTTCGCCGCATAGGAGAAGAGGCTTTGGGAATGCTTATGGACATTATTGGAAATATTAATATTTATTTTCATAACAGAAGCACCGGGGATAATCTGCATTATGCCAGAGTAGTCTATGGTACTTACCGGAAGTTTACAGTTGTGATGGCAGTATCCTTTATCCCTACGGCACTGCTTGGTTACATATGCAGACGGCTGGTTACAAGAGCTGCTATTTCTCCGCTTCTTCCAGGAGCCTGTATTCTGATTACAGGGGTGTTTCTTCTGGTAACAGATCTTAGCAATATTGGCGGAAACAAGACGCCGAAAGATGTCACTTACGATAATGCCATGTGGATTGGAATCTGCCAGGGAATTTCTGTATTTCCTGGAATTTCCAGATGTGGGATGACCATCTGTGCAGGACTTCTGTGCGGATTTAGCAGGAAGTTTGCCGTGAAGTATTCCTATCTGATCAGCATTCCGGCCATTTTGGGCTCTTTTTTCCTGGAGGCCAGCCAGTTTACCACACCTAAGATGACCGTTTCTCTTGGATTTACATATGTCCTTGGAATGATCGTGGCAGGTGTGACAGGATATTTTATGATCCGGGTTCTGCTTCAGATGGTTCAGCGTGCGAAACTGCGCTATTTCGCATTTTACTGTTTTGTAGCGGGAGCTATAGCGCTTATCTGTAATTTTGCCTGAGAAGGGGGAGCTTTTAAATGGCAGCGTCAAAAACGCCGAAGAAATCAACAGCGAAACGCAGTACTGGTGGAAGAAAAAAAACTGCTTCTGCCCGTACTTCACCAAAGAAGAATACAAATGAAAAACAGTCTATATCCAGTGGTTTTCAGACAGAGATCATCCTTCTGGTCCTGATGGCCGCTGCAATTATCCTGATGGTAAGCTGCATGGGCCTGGGCGGCAGCGTGGGAGGCAGTATCAGTAAAGTGCTTATAGGTGTGATGGGGCTTATGGCGTATGTTTTTCCCATTGCATTATTTATTATGGCGGCTTTTCTGATATCTAATAAAGGAAATGTGCTTGCCTATAAGAAAACAGCTGCTGCAGCAGTTCTGTTCTTTGTGTTCTGCGGTCTGCTTCAGCTGTTTACGGAAGGATATACCGAGCAGACAACTTTGTCTGAATATTACAGGATTTGTTCTGAATACCATACCGGCGGAGGAGTTATCGGAGGAGCTATCTGTATTTCTACAATATCAGCCTTTGGTACTATCGGAGCATATGTGATCATTGCACTTGTGATTCTTGTATGTCTGATTCTGATCACCCAGCATTCTTTTTTAGGGTTTTTGTATAAAATTTATGATCAGATTCTGGGCATTTTTAAGGGAACCCAGATGCGTTACCAGGAAGGAGAGCCGGAGCGCCAGCTGAAAAAACAGCTAAAAGCCCAGCAGCGCCAGCAGGCAGCAAAGGAGCGAAGAGAAAAAAGGATGCAGGAGCTGGAAGCTGCTCTTGCCAATGATGAGCTGGAAGAGGGAGAGGGGTTACCTGACACTGACAGGAACTTAGCTCCGGTAGCAAAGGAGCAAAAGGTCTCCATTCGAAAAGGCCGCAGGAATTCCGGAAAAATAAGGCTGAAAAAAGGCGAATCCCAGGCGGTTCGTGAAAAAAAGGTAAGAAGAGGCAGTTCCTTTACCGGGAATTTCCTGGAAGGGACGGATCTTTTTGGAGACAGGGAAGAGGCGTTAGAAGAGAATCCTCTGAATCCGGACAGAGCGGTTTTAAGTGAAGAAATGGCAGAACAGGTTTCTGATCTTTCTGCTGATGAGGGAATGGAGTTTGCAATCCACCGCCCGATACAGGTTATGCCAGAGGAAGAGAGTGTTTCCGGAAATAGTGTTTCAGAGGATTCTGTTGAAAATATTTCCACGGGAATTGTTTTTGAAGAAAGCCCATACAATGGACAGGAACAGTACAACAGACAGCAGGATGATCATAAAGTAAATTACAAGAACACAGAAGAAGAGGACAGTTATGCGGGAGTGGATTTTCAGGAGGCAATGGCTACTGTTCAGAATATGCCGGCAGCAGCTGCTTCTGGTTCCAGGACTTTACGTGCTTCTGGTGCCTATAGTGAGAACGGTTCAGAAAAAGGAACTGCATCCATGACGCAGGAGGAAAAAACGTCTCGTCAGCCGGCGAAAAATCCGAAATCAACTAAAAAAGAGATCGAGAGCGGAATTGTGAATATTCAGCATGAGATCAACAGTCAGGAGGCTGTGAAAAAGGAATACCAGTTCCCGCCAGTCAGTCTTTTGAAGCATGGAAATGGCAAGTCCCAGGGGGATTCAGATGCACATCTTCGCAAGACGGCGCAGAAGC
Organism: uncultured Blautia sp.; assembly: GCA_934364795.1. GTDB lineage: Bacteria > Bacillota > Clostridia > Lachnospirales > Lachnospiraceae > Blautia_A. The sequence continues at coordinate 111,180 of CAKRMK010000004.1, read as the reverse complement.
TTCAGGAAATTTTATATAATTTTGGAGTGAATGCCAAGGTGACCAATGTAAGTTGCGGTCCCACGGTTACCAGATATGAGCTTCAGCCAGAGATGGGTGTGAAGGTAAGCAAGATTGTAGGTCTTTCAGACGATATCAAGCTGAATCTTGCAGCTCCGGATATCCGAATTGAGGCACCGATTCCGGGAAAAGCAGCAGTAGGAATTGAGGTTCCAAATAAAGAAAACAGTCCGGTTATGCTCCGTGATCTGATTCAGTCACCGGAATTTCAGAATGCGAAATCCAAGCTGGCATTTGCAGCAGGTAAAGATATTGAGGGCAAGACGGTTGTGGCAGATATTGCAAAAATGCCCCATCTTCTCATTGCAGGTTCCACGGGATCCGGTAAATCTGTGTGTATCAATACCCTGATTATCAGCATTTTATATAAGGCGAAACCGGATGAGGTAAAACTTATCATGATCGACCCTAAGGTGGTAGAATTAAGTGTTTACAATGGAATTCCCCATCTGTTTATTCCGGTTGTCACAGATCCGAAGAAGGCAGCAGGTGCACTTAACTGGGCAGTAACCGAGATGAGCAACCGCTATAATACATTTGCAGAATATGGTGTCCGTAATCTGGATGAATTTAACCGGAAGATTGAGAAAATGAAATTTCCAGAAGGGGAACAGCGTCCGGAAAAGATGTGCCAGATTGTAATTATTGTAGACGAGCTTGCAGACCTTATGATGGTTGCTCCTGGTGATGTGGAGGATGCCATCTGCCGCCTGGCACAGCTTGCAAGAGCAGCAGGAATCCATCTTGTTATTGCGACCCAGAGGCCTTCTGTAAACGTTATTACAGGTCTTATCAAGGCAAATATGCCATCCCGTATTGCATTTGCAGTGACATCCGGTGTAGACTCCAGGACAATTCTGGATATGAATGGTGCAGAAAAACTTCTGGGTAAAGGTGACATGCTGTTTTATCCACAGGGATATCAGAAACCTGCCAGATTGCAGGGGGCATTTGTATCTGATGATGAGGTCAGTGAAATCGTAGGATTTCTGTCGGATAAAAATCCGGGCACCTCTTACGATAATAAAATTGAACAGCAAATGAATAATGCGGTTCTTACTGCCGGAGGAAGCTCTGGTGGAAATGAAAGAGACGTTTATTTCGAACAGGCAGGTAAATTCATTATTGAAAAAGAGAAAGCTTCTATTGGAATGCTTCAGCGAATGTACAAAATTGGTTTTAACCGTGCAGCAAGGATTATGGATCAGCTGTGTGATGCCGGGGTAGTAGGGCCGGAAGAGGGAACCAAGCCACGTAAAGTGCTGATGTCTATGGAAGAATTCCAGAATTATGTGGAAGAGCATTTGTAGAAGCTGTACCGCATCTATAGAAGCTGTATCTGATAAAAATTAAATAAAGGAGATTGCAAAAATGGTAAAACATATGGTTATGTGGTCATTCAAAGAGGAAATTCCAGAAGAGAAAAAGGCAGAATTAAAGGCACAGATTAAAGAAAATCTGGAGGGATTAGTTGGAGTTGTCCCAGGACTTATCAGTGCAAGGGTAATTACAGAGCCCATATCCTCCAGCTCCCGTGACCTGTGTCTAATCACAGAGCTGGAAAGTGCAAAAGCACTTGCTGACTATGCTGTCAATCCTAATCATGTAAAAGTTGCAGACACTTATGTAAGACCAAATGTGTGTGACCGCGTTGCTATGGACTTTGAAATGTAATTTCACAGGAGAGGTTACGGAGTAAAAAATAGCAGATGGAAATACGTATTATCACAGTTGGGAAAATAAAAGAGAAATACTTAAATGATGGAATTGCCGAGTATGCCAAACGTCTTAGCCGTTATTGTAAGCTGAATTTTATTCAGGTACCAGATGAAAAGACTCCGGATAAGGCGTCAGATGCTCTGAACCGGCAGATCAAGGAAACAGAAGGAAACCGGCTTCTTGGCCATATCAGAGAGCAGGATTACGTGATTGCACTTGCAATTGAGGGCAAAATGTTGGATTCTGTGGAACTTTCTGACTTGATCGCGAAGCTTGGTGTACAGGGGAAAAGCAGTATAGCTTTTGTGATCGGAGGATCACTTGGGCTTTCAGATGCTGTTCTGAAACGGGCAGATTATAAGCTTAGTTTTTCAAAAATGACATTTCCCCATCAGCTTATGCAGATGATCCTGCTGGAGCAGATTTACAGAGGTTACCGGATTATGAATCATGAACCTTACCATAAATAAAGTGCTGTTATGAGATAAAACATTGCTATAATTAAGGAAGCCGGAAACTGTATCATAAACAAGAAACTTTGTATAAATGGTGAAATACTAAAAAAGCGTACTTCTGAAATTGTTCACAAATTGTGTATCACAATCAATGAAAATAATTTTCAGAAGTACGCTTTTTTACTTAGTTTTTATTAGAGCGTGTTTGAAAAAACATTCCCGAAATTTACAAGTTCTACTTTATATTATATTTCATATGAATTAGATCTGCATAGTCTGCTATGCATGAAAAAGATTTTCTGTAAAATGTGAGTGTACAGATTTTGGAAATAATCGAATGATCAGATTCCACTTGTACGGATTGCTTCCACAGCTTCTTTTATTTTCTCTGGTGGAAGTACCAGCGCGAAACGTACATATCCTTCCCCGTGAGGGCCAAAGCTTGCGCCTGGTGTAACGATTACTCCGGCTTTTTCCATCAGTTCCATACAAAATGCCATACTGTCAGTGCGTCCACCTGGGATATGAGCCCACACAAACATGGTTCCTTTGCCGTTTGGTTTTTCCCAGCCGATGGAAGCAAGACCGTCACAAAGGGCGTCACGGCGTGCCTGATATTGCTGGCATTGTTCTTTCACGCTGTCGAGAGGTCCCTCAAGAGCTGCGATGGCTGCCTTCTGGATTGGCAGGAACATACCAAAGTCAATCTGGCTGCGAAGCTTCTTAAGAGCTGCGATGATCTTTGGGTTTCCAATAAGAAAACTGATTCTGGCACCGGTTACGTTAAAGGACTTGGAAAGGCTGAAAAATTCCACACCAACTTCCTTTGCACCTGGTGTTGCAAGGAAGCTTCCACCCTCTATACCGTCAAAAATGATGTCACTATATGCATTGTCATGAATGATGAGAATGTCATATTTTTTTGCAAATTCAATGATTTCTTCATAAAGACCTGGTGTGGCAATGCTTCCAACCGGATTAGAAGGAAGGGAAACTACCATATAACGGGCTTTCTTTGCAATTTCTTCTGGAATATCTTTTACATAGGGTAAAAAGTCATGCTCTGCAACCAGTGGATAATAATAGGGAACTGCACCGCCAAGCTTGCTTCCTGCTGCAAAAACAGGATAACAAGGATCAGGAAGAAGAACAATGTCTCCCTCATCACACAAGGTCATGCCAAGGTGTCCCATTCCTTCCTGGCTTCCATAGACGGACATTACCATATCCGGTGTGATCTCTACATTGAAACGTTTTTTATAATAGGCACAGACTGCATCAAGAAGCTCTGGAAGATCACGAAGGCTGTAACGCCAGTTCTGATCATCTGCGGCAGCGTCTATCAGTGCCTTTTTGATATGGTCAGGGGTATGGAAATCCGGGGTTCCCACGCTCATGTTATATATTTTCTTTCCCTGTTTTTCCAGTTCAAGCCGCCTTTCATTTAAAGCAGCGAAAATTTCATCTCCAAATAAATCCAGTCTTTTGGAAAATTTCATTGTATGTAGGCCTTCTTTCATAATAAAATCCTGTTTATTCTATCACAGTACTGTAACAGAGTGCAAGCTAAAAATGTATTTTATGGAAAGACACTTGTCGTTCGCGGCAACTTGCCGCAAGCGAAAAATCCTGCAAAACAGGATCCTTTCTTAATAGCCTGTAAATAAAAAAGTCAAGACTTAAAATTAATAGGAAAATAAAGATAGCATTGTCTAAAAATAGAGAAACGTGTATAATTGTCTATATCAAACCAAGGAGGAAAGAGAAAATGAAAAAATTTCTCGAAGAATTCAAGGCATTCATCAGCCGGGGCAATGTGATGGATATGGCAGTCGGTGTTATTATCGGCGGCGCTTTTTCCAGTATTGTCACATCACTGGTAGATGACATCATCAATCCCATTTTGGGAATTTTTGGTGGAATTAACTTTGACCAGTTAAGTGTGAATCTTGCTGGAGATGCTACCTTGAATTATGGTAAATTTATTACAGCCGTGATTAATTTCCTGATTATGGCTCTGATTATTTTTATCATGGTAAAGGCACTTAATAAAGCAGCCGAGAAATTCTCAGCCCCAAAGGAAGCAGAAGAGGTCACTACCAAGGTATGTCCTTTCTGCAAGAGCGAGATCCCTCTTGAGGCAACCAGATGCCCGCATTGTACTTCAATCCTTGATGAAGAAAAATAACAGGTATCTGTCCGGCTGCATAAAAATCCTGTGCAGCCGGAATTTTGATGCTAGAGCGTGTCTCCCCAAAGGGCTTTATGCAAGATATGCGTTACAATTTGTGGGAAATTTTGCCCGGATGAGGGCGCGTAGAGAGTTATGGAAAGGAATTTTATGAAAGATTATATGGCTCCCATGGAGGGAGTGACCAATTTTGTATATCGCCGGGCATATCACCGGTTTTATCATCCCATGGATAAATATTTTACCCCATTTATCTCTGCCAAACCTAAGAAAAATTTAAGCTTTCAGGAAATTTGTGAGGTTTCTCCAGAGCGGAATGAGGGGATGTATGTAGTGCCACAGATCCTTACCTGCAATGCAGAAGATTTTATCCGTACAGCACAGCTATTACGGGACGATTATGGATACAGAGAGGTAAATCTGAATCTGGGCTGTCCCTCCGGTACAGTTACAGCCAAAGGAAAAGGCGCCGGATTTCTTGCAGAGCCGGGGAAACTGGATGCATTTCTGGATGAAATTTATTCCAAGCTTGATATGAACATCTCCATAAAAACCAGAATCGGAACCCATTATGAGGAAGACTGGGATTATCTTCTTGCCATTTATGAGAAATATCCCATTTATGAGCTGATCATCCATCCAAGGATTCAGACCGATATGTACCGTGGACTTCCTCGCCTGGATGCTTACGAAAAGGCCGTAAACCGTCTGGAAATGCCCCTTTGTTATAATGGGAATCTGTTTTCAGTAGAAGATTATAACCGCTTTACTGCCCGATTCCCAGATACAGATTGCTTTATGTACGGGCGTGGACTGATTACCAATCCCGGACTGGTAAGCGCCATAAGAGAGGGCAAACAGCCGGATAAAGCCGTTTTACGTAAGTTTCACGACTGCCTTTTTCGGGAATATAAGGAGCTTCTTTCAGGAGAACGAAATGTGCTGTTTCGCATGAAGGAACTGTGGAGCTATATGGCAGTGAGCTTCACCAATTATGAAAAATATGCCAAGAAAATCAAGAAATCCCAGCATCTGTCAGATTATCAGGCGGCAGTTTCCAGCCTGTATGCAGAGCAAGAATTAGAGTGTGTTTGAAAAAACATTCCCCAATCTGCACGCCCCGTTTTGCGGCACATTTTATTCAAGAATCATTCTTATTTGTATAAATGCAAGAGGAAGAAAATGTAAGAGGAAAAATATGTTAGACACAAATCGTTTTGAAGAATTTATAGCCCAGTATCCCATATATGAATACCGGCTTATCGATACAACCGAAATAGAAGTAAAGGAGCGGGTACGCATTATCTGCAAGGAAGAATGTGAACGCTATGGAACTACCTGGGCGTGTCCGCCTGGTGTAGGTGACTTAAAGGAATGTTCTGCCCGTATCCACAGTTATCCAAATGGCATTTTATTTTCCAGCGTGGCGGAGGTTTCTGATGTGATGAACATGGAAGAAATGCTGGCTACCAGAGATGCACATGAACAGCTTACTACTCAGGTGGCAGAATTTTTGCATCAGGAAGGATTTGAGACGTTTACTCTTTCCACGGAGTCCTGTGATCTGTGTGAACACTGTGCCTATCTGGAAGGAAAGCCCTGCCGCTTCCCCGAAAAGATGCATCCCTGTCTGGAAAGCCATGGGGTAGTGGTCAGTGAGCTGGTAGAGAAACACGCTATGGAATACAGCCTTGGTGGAAATACGATTCTGTGGTTTTCACTGGTGCTTTTTCGATAGGTTATTTGGATTATCAGAATAAAAGAAATCCTCCTGCATAAGCTAGATATAAAAGCCGGGAGGATTTTTTTATGTCCCTAAATAGATCTGGAAATCTGTTCCATTTCAAAAAAGATCCAGGCAAAAAGACATCTGCAGATGTTGAAAATCTGCCAAAACGTTATACTCTGCATGATAATTTTTTAACAGCCATGCAGGTGCCCGGCGACCTTGCGTGCAAAGCTCCGGTTATTACCATTACAGGCCCGGTTCAGGCTGTAATTGAAAACTATAAAAGTATTTTGCTTTATACCAGTGAAAAGCTGATCCTTCTTACCTGCCGTGGAAAAGTGATCTTGCAGGGAAAAAATCTGGAAATCACCAGTTACACCTTTTCGGAAATGGAAGTACATGGGTATATTTCCAGCGTATTTTTTGAACGTGGCTAAAAGGAGGGAGAGGCAGATGAACAGCAATCCCCAGAAAATGATCCATGGCTTTGTAAAAATAGCAGTATCCGGAGAACAGACAGAACGTTTCCTCAATCTTTGCCGCGCAAGAGAAATTCATCTGCAAAAAGTCCGCAGTCTGTCAGAAAAAAACATATCTGCTTATATTTCCATAAAAGATTTCAAAAAGCTTCAGCCCATACATAGTAAGACAAAAGTAAAAATCCGGATTCTGGAAAAAAAGGGACTTCCCTTTTGGATACACAGAAATCAGAAGAGAAAGTGCTTCTGGGCAGGTGGGCTTTTTTGCTTTTTGCTTATGCTCTGGCTGTCAGGACATATCTGGAATATCCATATAGATGGAAATATAAAAAACTCCACCCCGGAAATCCTGAAATTTCTGGATGAGCAGGGAATCATACACGGAATCAGCAAAAAAGAAGTAAACTGCACAAAGCTGGCAGCCCTGCTCCGGGAACAATATCCGGATATTACTTTTGTTTCTGCAAGAGTCCAGGGAACCAGACTTCTTCTTAGCATTTCAGAAGAAGCACTGACAGAAGATCTGCAGGAAAAAAAGGCACCCTGTGACCTTGTGGCGGATATTTCCGGTGAAATTGTGAGTATTGTTATGAAAAATGGAACTTTAAACGTAAAAACAGGAGATATCTGTCAGCAAGGAGATGTTCTTATCTTCGGTCAGGTAGATATCCTGAATGACAGCCAGGAAGTTGTGCATACAGATTATGTTCCGGCAGAAGGAGAAATTTATGTTCGCCACCAAATTCCTTATTATCAGGAACTTTCCCTTTTTTACGAGAAAAAAACAGCAGATGGAAAGCCGTTAAAAAGCTGGTATCTCCATCTTGGAAACTGGATTTTTGGCGCGGGAACAGAAGAAAAAAATCAACATACTACTTTTGTGGAAGAATACCCCTGGCAGATTACAGAAAATTTTTTCCTTCCCTGTGCCATAGGAAAAATTACCCGGGTTCCCTATAAAGTCACCAAAGCTGCTTATACAAAAAAGCAGGCAGAAGAAAAACTGGTAGAGCAGTTCAGAATTTATGAAAAAAACCTCCTGGAGGAAGGAAAAAAGGTGGAAAACAGCAGTCTGTCAGTGAATATGGAAGAAAACAGCTGTGTCCTGAAAGGAACTCTGACTGTAGTAGAAAAATGTGGTATACAAAAAGAAAAAAAATATTAGTAATTTTCGCGAAAAATTCTTGAGAATTTTAGTAATATTTGTTAAAATAGTTAGATATGGGGCATATTTAAAAACTGGAAAGCCGGTGTGCAGGATGAAGAAAAAAATAAAAATGCAGAGAAATTCCAGGTGCTTAAGACGTCCACAGAGCAGTACATAACCTGTGAAAATGCTGCCAAGCAGTTACAGGACGGCTCGGATTATCTGTCAGAGCAGGTAAGGCTTTATGATATGACGGAAGAAGTGAAATATATGGATTTATATTTTACAGAAGCCAATAAAACAAGGCGGCGTGAGAACGCTCTGAAGGATGCAGATAAAGCATTGTATCATATAAAAGAAAACGGACGTAATGGCTGTGGCTTTTATTGATTGATAAGAAAGGATCAGTTATGGAAAACAATATTTTTATGGCAGACAGAAAACCCATCAGTTTTGAAGAATACCTGCAATATGATGAGAAAAGCCGGGAAAATCTTGGAGAGGAGCTTCCGGTCCTTGTATACAGAATGCTGGAATATTCTCTGAAAGAGGAGCTTTGCCGCCGCTATGGGAAAGAGGCGCAGGTGGATATTTTCCGTAAGGCAGGCCGTATGGCAGGAGAATATTTTGCAAAGCATATGCTGAATCTTAACCCGCCCCTTGATGAATTTGTAAGTGAGCTTCAGAAGAAGCTTCAGGAGCTGAAAATTGGCGTGCTGCGTATTGAAAATGTAGACGAAGAAAGTGGCAAGATCATTCTTACTGTAGCAGAGGACGCAGACTGTTCCGGACTTCCGGTGCTGGGCGAAACTGTATGTAACTATGATGAAGGATTTATTTCCGGAATTTTATCTGTATATTCCGGAAAGCTTTATACTGCAGTGGAGGTTGACTGCTGGGCAACAGGCGATCGTGTTTGCCGTTTCCATGCAAACGTAGAATAGGAAAATAAATAGCGTAGGCAAGAAACGAGAAAGTAAGTTGGGTTTCCTGAATGGAAGATAAGAACTGTGAATTATTATTTGAATATCTGCGGAGCATTTTATATGACTCCAAAGTAAAAACGCTGGATATTAAAGAATTAGATGAGCCTTACCAAAAGCTTGGAATGGGACTGCAGTTTCTGGAGCATGCAGTAGTGGAAATGAAAGAATATTCAGAGTCCTTGTCCAAGGGACAGCTTTCTGCATCTGTTCCTGACAGAGACAATTTTTTGTGTGAAAATCTGAAAAATCTTCATGCAAATCTGAATCATCTGACCTGGCAGGCAAAGCAGGTGGCAAAGGGGGACTATACCCAGAATGTATCGTTTCTGGGAGAGTTTTCCGATGCGTTTAATACCATGACCAGGCAGCTGCGGGAAAGGGAGCTTTATCTCCGCAAGAAAGCAGAAGCTGAAAAGGATCACGCAAGCCAGATGGAGCGGTGTAACCAGCTGCTTATGGCAAGAGAGGCAAGGCTGGAGACAGAGGCCTACCAGGATTCACTTACCGGAATTGGCAACCGTCATTTCTTTCTGGAAAAAGCAGAGGAAGCCCTGGCAGATCCGGGACGCTGTGTATTTTGTTACTGTGACCTGGACCACCTGAAACAGGTAAATGATACATTTGGACATATAGAAGGAGACTGGTACATCCGTTATTTTGCAGATACAGTACGGTTTCATATCCGTGAAGAGGACATATTTGCCCGTATCGGTGGTGACGAATTCTGTATTATCCTTAGAAACTGTACGGAGAAAAAAGCCCGCCAGAAGCTGAAACGCATGCAGTCTATTTTTGGCAGTGAAAAGGGACATCCCTATGCCAAGGGCTTCAGCTTCGGACTGGTGGAAATTCCGGAAGAGCACGGCACTGTTTCCATAAACGAAGTTCTGCATCAGGCAGACCTTATCATGTATGAGCAAAAAAGGGAACATCAGAATTATAATGAAAAATTTCTTGACTTAAAGTAAGGTTTAAGGCCTATAATTGAATACAAAGTTAAAATATACCATGTTTTTTACAGGAGGTTTTGACAATGGATCATAAGAAAATAGTGCCAGGTAAAGGTGGAGAGCATTATGTCCCATACGAGGAGCGTTCAGGAGAAGTATCTACTGTTTACTTTACCAGAGATCTTTCCCCGGAGGGATTGCAGAAGCTGTATAAGCGGGTTAATGAGAACATGACCGGAAGGATTGGAATCAAGCTTCATACAGGTGAGAAGCACGGACCGAATATTATTCCCCGTCCCTGGGTGGAGAATCTGATAAAGACAGAGATCCCGGAGGGAACGATTGTAGAGACCAATACATACTATGAAGGTGACCGTTATACTACAGAGCAGCACAGAGAGACTCTGAAGGTAAATGGCTGGACCTTCTGCCCGGTTGATATTATGGATGAAGAGGGAACGGTTGATCTTCCGGTTAAGGATGGAAAATGGTTTGACCATATGACAATGGGCGGACATATTGTAAATTATGATTCTCTTTTGGTTCTGACTCATTTTAAAGGTCATACAATGGGTGGCTTTGGCGGCTCCAACAAAAATATTGGAATCGGCTGTGCAGACGGACGTATTGGAAAAGGCATGATCCATACTGTGAAGGGCTCTGATAATCTCTGGAGCATTGCAGAAGAGGAGCTGATGGAGCGAATCACAGAATCCTCCAAAGCCACAGTAGATCACTTTGGAAAAAATATTACATTTATCAACTGTCTGCGTAATATGTCTGTATCCTGTGACTGCGAGGGCGTAGGGGCAGAGCCTGTTGTAACCCCGAATATCGGAATTGTTGCATCCACTGATATTCTGGCAGTGGATCAGGCTTCTGTTGATCTTGTTTTTGCACTAAAAGATGATGACAGAAAGGCTTTATGCGAGCGTATGACTACCCGTCACGGACTTAGACAGCTTAGTTATATGAAAGAAATAGGCATGGGAAATGACAGATATCACCTTATTGATATTGATAATGAGGATGCCGAGATTTCTCCTGCCGATGCTGTAAAAGATGTTGTTCCATTTACAGCTGAATAAAGATATAAAAAAAGAAAGAGCTGTGCTGTTGGCGCGGTTCTTTCTTTTTTTACAAGTTGAAAACCTGTTCCCGGGGTGGTATAATTTTATACAGACATATTTTTGAAAAGACACAAGGAGGAGCATTTTTGAAATCCGCGAATATAGAGATTGACTCATTAGACATTTTACAGGAGCTTTTCGGCATAAATGACAAGCTGATTAAGGTGATCGAGAAAAGACTTGGTGTATCCATTACCCAGCGAAATTCCTGTATCACAGTAAGCGGTACCAATGACGGTAAGATTGGCGCGGCGGTAAATATCATTGAAGCTATGCAGGAGGCTCTGGATAAACAACAGCAGCTTTCCGTGGATATGATTCATCGTTTTCTGGACGAGGCAGATGGAGAAGAAGAGCCAGAAGAGGATATAGCAGACAGTACCCGCAAGGTGTTAGGAGATGCAGTTACCCTTAATTATAAGAACATTCCCATCCGTACCAAGACGATTGGTCAGAAGAATTATATAAATGCGCTGAAGAATAATACAGTAACAATCTGTATCGGACCTGCAGGTACCGGTAAGACTTATCTGGCAGTTGCCTATGCTGCAGAATTATACAGAAATGATGAGATCGAGAGAATCATCTTAAGCCGCCCGGCCATTGAAGCTGGAGAGAAGCTTGGATTTCTCCCGGGAGATCTTCAGGAGAAGGTTGATCCCTATCTGAAACCATTGTATGATGCATTGAACGATGTGTTTGGCCCGGATCAGGCAGCGAAGTTAAGGGAGAGAGGGATCATTGAGGTAGCACCTCTTGCCTACATGCGAGGCCGTACACTGAATAACAGTATGATCATCATAGATGAGAGCCAGAATGCCACACTCCCTATTTTGAAGATGGCACTGACCCGTATCGGAACAGGTTCCAAGATGATCCTTACCGGAGATATTACACAGATCGACCTTTCCAAGGAGACGGATTCAGGACTTCAGAAATGTGCGTCCATTCTGAAAAATGTAGACGATATTGCAACAATTTCCCTGACCAACAGAGACGTTGTCCGCTGTAAGATCGTGAAGGATATTGTAAAAGCATTTGAAAAAGAAGAAGCCAGGACAGCAGAACGTTCCCAGAGAAAGGCAGTACGCCGTTCCGGTAAATAGTATCTGAAGAATGCTTAGAGAAACAATCATATGATAATCTGTGAGTTTGTTAAATGTATTGCCAAATATAATAGCTTGAAAACTGAATTTTACAGAATATTTCGGATGATATGATAAAATATAATATAATTTGTATGTTGTAATTTGCAGAGCGTTTTGAGACTCTGTAAGCTGGCAGCATATCAGGAGGATAAGAAGTTGGTAACAATTGAATATGAATGTGAGACAGATTTTGACCTGGGACTTGACTGTCCGGCTCTTGCAAAAATCGTTGCAGAGAAAGTGCTTGATATGGAGAAATGTCCATGGGATGCACAGGTGAATCTGGTGCTTACAGATAACGAAGAGATCAAACGGGTGAATACAGAATTTCGAGGAATTGAGAGAGCCACTGATGTACTTTCTTTTCCAATGCTTCCTTTTGAGACACCGGCAGACTATTCTGTGGCAGAAGACGATGAATCCTGTTTTGATCTGGACAGTGGAGAGCTGCTTCTTGGAGATATTATGATCTCTGCAGAGAGGGCAGCAGCACAGGCAGAGGAATATGGACACAGTGTGAAACGTGAGTTCTGCTTTCTGGTAGCACACAGTATGCTTCATCTTCTGGGATACGACCATATGACACCGGATGAGGCAGCAGATATGGAAGCAAGACAGGCAAAAGCACTGGATGAGCTTGGAATTACACGTTAATAACCCTTTAGCTTCTTATCAGTTAGAAGGTTAAATATAAACATAAGGAGGAGAAGACATGAAGAGAAAAATATTTAAACTTCTCACAGGAGTGTTACTTTCATGTGCACTCGCAGGATCAGCAGTATCAGTACAGGCAGAGGAGAGTACAGAAGCTACGGTCAAAAGTTATCTTACCGGAGAGGATGTGCCGGAGAGCATCGGCAGGAGACGCCCGATTGCAGTTATGATGGGAAATGACATTAATGGTGCTCCACAGAGCGGAACCGGAAATGCAGGCGTTATTTACGAAGCACCTGTAGAGGGAAGCATCACCCGTCTTATGGCACTGATTGAGGACTATGATAATCTTGGAAGAATCGGTTCTGTAAGAAGCTGCCGTGATTATTATCTGTTCTATGCAAATGAGTTTGATGCTATTTATGCACATTACGGACAGGCTGTATATGCCCTTCAGTATCTGGATCAGCACCTGATTGATAACCTGAACGGACTGACTATGGGAAATGCATATTACCGAAGCACAGACCGTGTGGCACCGCACAATGCTTATACAGATGCAGCACATCTTCAGGCTGGAATTGAAAGCAAGGGATACAGCCAGCAGTACAAGGATGACTATACCGGACATTATCAGTTTGCTCCGGAAGGTACAGAGATTGCACTGGACGATGGTGTATCTGCAAATGTTGTTAAGCTTGACAACTTTACTTATAATCATCCATGGTTTGAGTATAATGCAGACACGAAGGAATACAGCCGTTTCCAGTTTGATGCGCCTCATGTAGACGAGCTTACCGGAGAGCAGCTTACCTGCGAGAATATTATTCTTCAGTATTCTGCATATCAGCCATACGATCCAAACGGATACCTGAATGTGGATACACAGTCTGGCGGCGAGGGCAAATACATTACCCGTGGTAAAGCAATTGATATTCACTGGACAAAAGATTCCCAGTGGGGAACCACACACTACTATGATTCTAATGATCAGGAGATTCAGTTAAATCCAGGCAAGACGTGGGTTGAAATCGTACTGAATGATTCTGTTGATTCTGTATCTTTACAGTAAGGTGGAAAATATCCGATTTATATTGTGATTTTTATTTAGAGAGGGAAAGAACGCTGGATATATATCTATATATTTGGCGTTCTTTTTTTGTATAAAGATGTTAGCAGAAAGTTTTTTACAAGAAGTCTTTGAAAGATAAAATGTGAAATTTTTTTGAAATCTTATAAGGCCTTTGAAAAAACATGGACGAACCGGCGAAAATGATGTAAGATAAGAAACTGAAATATATTAACGGAGTTGAAAAAGATGAATTACCGGGAAAGACTGAAAGAGAAAAAACGTATTGTAATCAAAATAGGAAGTTCTTCACTTACACATCCACAGACGGGAAGACTGAATCTTCGGAAGCTGGAGGTTCTTGTAAGAGAGCTTGGAGATCTTCGCAATCAAGGAAAAGATGTGGTTCTGGTATCCTCCGGAGCTATTGCAGTTGGTGCAGCTGCTCTGGGATTTAAGGAGAAGCCACAGCAGCCACGGCAGAAACAGGCATGCGCCGCTGTAGGACAGGCCAGACTGATGATGATTTATCAGAAGCTTTTTGGAGAATATAACCAGATGGCAGGTCAGATTCTGATGACCAAAAATACAATGGTCAATAATGCTAACCGCAAAAATGCAGAAAACACCTTTAATGAGCTGTTGTCTATGGGAGTTATTCCTATCGTAAATGAAAATGACTCTATTTCCACCTATGAGCTGCAGTCTCTGGAGAAATTTGGAGATAATGATACCCTTTCAGCAGTGGTTGCTGCTCTGATAGGCGCTGATCTTCTGATCCTTATGTCAGATATTGACGGATTGTTTACAGATGATCCCAATACAAACCCGGATGCCCGTTTTATTGATACAGTAGAACACCTGGATGAAAATCTCCTTAATATGGGGAAAGGCTCCACTGGCAGTAAAGTTGGTACCGGTGGAATGGTAACAAAACTTACTGCGGCCAGAATCGCAACTGCGGCAGGTGCAGACATGGTTATTGCCAACGGAGGAGATTTTCATAATATTCACCGCATTGTGGAGGGGGATACCTGTGGTACCTTGTTTGTAGGACAGAAACAGGAAGAATTTTATCTGATTGATTATATTGAAAAGTTATTATAAAGCTGTCTGAAAGGACAAGTGAAGTTTACAGAGAAATTTACAGAAGGAGTATGATTATGGACAGCAGTAAAATTGCCAGAATTAATGAATTACATCATAAAGCCAAAAGTGAAGGCCTTACAGAAAAAGAGAAAGAGGAGCAGGCACTGCTCCGCAGGGAATACATTGCCACAATTAAGCTGAACCTGCGTAACCAGCTTGATAATATTGATGTGAAAGAACCAGACGGCACAATCGTTAATCTTGGAGAAAGATATGGAAGAAAAAAGAGCCATTAGGAAAAAGATTTTTACAGCCAGGAAGCAGTATACAGATCAGCAGATCCGGGAATTAAGTATTGAACTTACACACAGGCTGACACAGCTTCCGGAATTTATCCAGGCGAAGAGGATCATGGCCTATGCAGATTATAACCATGAGGTTATGACCCGTTTTCTTATTGAAGAAGCATGGAAGACCGGTAAGGAAGTGGCAGTTCCAAAAGTTGTGGGAAAGGACATGATATTTTACCACTTTACAGATTTTGGACAGCTGGAGCCGGGATATTTCGGGATTCCGGAGCCTGTGCGCGGTGATACAGTCAGCTGGGAGAATGCACTGATGATCATGCCTGGCGTTGCATTTGACAGAGACAATCACAGGGTGGGATATGGCGGAGGCTTTTATGACCGCTTTCTGGAAAAACATCCTGATATCCTGCGGGTGGCAGTCGCTTTTGATTTTCAGATTATGGATAAGGTTCCCACAGAGCCTACAGACATCTGCCCGCAGATTATAGTGACAGAGAGTGACACCTTTTTACTGGAGGGGGACGAATAAATGAATGAAATGCTTGAAACTCTTGGAAAACATGCGAAAGAAGCTGAAGTAGTTCTCCGGAACCTTGACACAGCCAGGAAAAATCAGATTCTGGAGGCAGTGGCTGACAGCCTTGTAGAACATTCCAGCGAACTTCTTGCAGCCAATGCCATTGATGTGGAAAATGGCAGGAAGAACCAGATGCCAGAAGGTCTTGTGGATCGCCTGATGCTTAATGGTGACAGAATCCAGGGAATGGCAGAGGGACTTCGCCAGGTGGCGGCTCTTGAAGACCCCATTGGGGAAGTGACCGGAATGAAGAAACGCCCCAACGGACTTTTGATCGGTCAGAAAAGGGTGCCTTTGGGCGTAATCGGAATTATTTATGAAGCCAGGCCAAATGTAACAGCAGATGCCTTTGCTCTTTGTTTTAAGACTGGAAATGCGGTTATTTTAAAGGGCGGAAGTGATGCAATCCATTCTAATACAGCGATTGTAGACTGTATCCGCAGGACTCTGGAGGAAAATGGAATTACACCGGATGCGATTCTGCTTATTGCAGATACTTCCCGGGAAACTGCATCTGAATTTATGAAAATGAATGAATATGTGGATGTTCTCATTCCCCGGGGTGGCAGGGGGCTGATCAAGGCAGTAGTTAATAACAGTACCATTCCGGTAATCGAAACCGGAACCGGTAACTGCCATATCTATGTAGATGAGACAGCTGATCTTAAGATGGCAGCAGATATCGTAATGAATGCAAAGACCCAGAGAGTGGGAGTATGTAATGCCTGCGAATCTCTGCTGGTTCATGAAAAGGTGAAGGAAGCCTTTTTGCCTGTACTTGCACAGCGCCTTAGAGAAAAGAATGTAGAAATGCGGGCTGACTCCAGAGGAAAAGCTCTCATTCCAGATGCTGTTGCTGCCACAGAAGATGACTGGGGAACAGAATATCTGGACTATATCCTCTCTATTAAAGTTGTTGATTCAGTAGAAGAGGCAATTGACCATATTAATAAATACAATACAGGACATTCAGAAGCAATCATTACCAATGATTATACACATGCACAGAAATTCCTGGATGAAGTAGATGCTGCTGCTGTTTATGTAAATGCATCTACCAGATTTACAGACGGCTTTGAATTTGGTTTTGGAGCAGAAATCGGAATCAGCACACAGAAGCTTCATGCAAGAGGACCTATGGGACTTCTGGCACTTACTTCCACAAAATATATCATTTACGGAAGCGGGCAGATTCGTCCTTGAGTTTGATTTTTTTAATGGAATGTGTTATAGTAGACTCTGATGTTAATATTTAATACGGGGGACTCATTGTAAGGAGGACTTTATAACGATGAAAAAAAAGCAACTTTTAGCATTGCTGATGGCAGGTACCATTGCAGTAGGAATGGCTCCGGCAGCTGTCTTTGGAGAGGCAGATGCCCAGGCAGTGATAATAGATGATGACACTGTTGCAGCAGCCCTGGCAGAGGAGGATCCGGCAGCCCAGGCACCAGCAGCAGATGAGGCAGCACCAGAAGCAGATAATACAGATACTACGGACAGTACAGATACTTCTGCTGATAATACTACAGGGGATACACAGGATTCTATAGAACCGGTTGCTCCTGCAGATACTACAGGGGATACACAGGAGTCAGATGCCCAGGAGACTCCGGCAGCAGAAGCTCCGGCTCAGACAGCAGATGATGATATTGAGATTTTCGGAGATGGAGAAGTGGACGAGCAGGATCAGGCAGCTTCTGAAACCGCAGTTCAGACACAGGAAGCTTCTACCGGTCAGATCTACATTAAAGGAAATGATAATCCATTTAATACTCTGGAAGAAGCAATTGCAGCAGCACCGGCAGTAGAAGATCCGTCATCCTCTGAAGCACCGATCACACAGATTATTATTACCGGTACTCTTGAACTTTCCCAGACCGTTACTATTGATGGTAAGAAAAACATTTCCATCGCAGCAGGAGCAGAGAATACCATTATCAAACGCGCAGAGGGATTTACCGGGGATATGTTTAAGGTAACTGGTGGCAGCGTCCTTCAGTTTGCCAAGGGAACAGATCCTACAACCTCTACAGAATATGGACTTACAGTTGACGCAACCTCCACACAGTTTTCAACTGGTTCTACCATTCTGGTAGAGACAGACAGCTATTTCGGCCTGAATGATAAGGTAACTCTTACCGGTAATCAGAATGGTATTGACTGTGAAATCATTGGAACCGTAATTCGAAATATTGGTGGAACCGTTGTTTTATCCGGAGGAATTATCGACGGAAACCAGTATATGAGAGAAGACGGTGCAATCGTTTACAGTGAGGGAGACATTCTCATAAGCGGTACTGTTATTATCAGAGAAGGTGACATTGACAATGATAGACCGGTTGTTCTGGCTAATAATGGTATGATCCATGTGGTAGGCCCGCTGACTGGCACAGATATCCGTTTCCGTGTCAATGATCCGGCAGATCAGAGAGCTGTAATTGATGTGGCCAATGATCCAAGTACGAATGCTCCATATCTGTCAATTGCAGATGCCCTGCAGCAGATCAAATACGTAAAAGAAGACAGCTCGACATATGAAATTGATGAGAATGGTAAGATGAAGGATACTGCCAAGCCGGCAGAGCCAACTGCGACACCTACTCCCACAGCAACTCCTACACCGACCGCAGGACCTACAGCAACCGCAACACCGGTTCCTACTTCTACCATGTCATTAAAAGTAGTAAAAGCAAATGGCGAGGGTGTTTCCTGGACTTCTGACACAGAGGCGCAGTTATCTTTCCACGCTTCAGAGAGCGGTAAATATTATGTAAGGGTGATCAAACAGACAACGAAGATTCCGTCCTTTAATGCAGTTAAGAAGAAACATGTTCAGACTGGTAATGTGGGCAGCTCTTCCTCTACAACAATCACACTTACAGGACTGCATTCCACTACAGATTATTATGTAGTTGTTTATGCTGTAGACGAAGCCGGTCTGGAAGCAACAAACAGCCTTGTTCTTCCGTTAAATGCAACCAGTGCACCGACAGCAACTCCCGAGCCTACCGCTATACCAGAACCGACCATAACAGAAGAGCCAACCGCAACACCTACCCCAACAGTTACTACCCGTGCACCATATACACCTAGTGTAAATGAGAGTACAGTAACAGGTCTTGATGAGCCTCTTGAATTCTATCCTGGCAAGACATACAGTTTCTCTGTAACAGGTGCAGGTTCTGACAATACAGATCCGGTTTACGGAGATGTTCGCTGGGTACCGCTTTACTGGAGCAGTTACCAGAATCCTACCAGCCAGAGCCAGAAACAGTCTATTGGTACGATTGGCCATAAGACCGGTATTAAGAGAGCAGCAACATTTAATATGTACATTTTCTTCCAGAAATATGTATATGATGGAACACAGTGGCAGCCTACAAGTGTTGTGGAATCCATGACTTATCAGTTCAAGTCAAAAGCCATTGACTTTACTTTAACGCCAACTGGTACAGTTGCTCCTACAGGAACTGATCCAAACGGAAGCTACAGTGGAGGCGGAAGTGGCGGTTCCGGTTATGACGACAGTGGCGATGATGGCTCCGATGGACTGGATGATCCGGAAAATCATGATAATAATGGAACAGATACCGGTTCCACAGCTGCAACAAATGCCAGAACAGCAGATAATTCACCAATTGCAACTATGATGATGCTTGCAAGCCTTTCTCTTGTGGCTGGTGGTTATGTACTGATCAGAAGAAGAAAAAAAGAAGAGCAGTAATGATAAAAGAATAAATTTACGTAAGAGGCAGGTCTTTTGACCTGTCTCTTTGCATATAATGGTACTGACAGAGCCTAGAGCACGCCCCACAAATTGAGACGCACATCTTGCAGAAAGCCTTTTGATGGCACGCTCTGGAAAACTTAAATCTGGACAAGCTCTGTCAGGAGGACGGAAAATGGAAGCAAAAAGTGCATTAAAAAAGACAGAGGAGGACATTACATACGAAAAAATCTATTATACTCTTTGGGAGCTGGCGCAGCGCTATACAGGGTTCTGCCAGTTTCGGGTAATTGGAAAAAGCCATGATGACAGAATGATTCCCATGCTGGAAATCGGAAACGGGGAGACAGCGGTGTTTTGCGTATCAGGACTTGATGGAACCGGCAATCTGCTTCCGGGACTTTTAACTCAGATGGGAGAAGAATATTGCAGGGCATATGAATGCGGATGGCAGCTGGAAGAGTTTTATGAAGTAAAAAAATTGCTGGACAAAATTCGGATATGTCTGATTCCTCTTGGAAATCCGGATGGTTATGAAATCAGCCAAAGAGGATTTGGAAGTATTCGAAATCCAGTTTTTCGCCAGATGCTTCGGATGCAAAGCATAAAGCCTGCAGATTTTGGATACAATGCCAGAGGAATGGATATTACCCATAATTTTCCCACTTCTCATTATGTACGCTCCCGTATGGGGGAAGAGCCTGCAAGTGAAAATGAGACAAAGGCACTGATCCGGATTATTCAGGAATATGGAGGACGGGGTCTTTTATCCTTTGGCCAGTCAGGAAGAGAAATCATTTATTATCACAGTGAACAGGGGCTTGGAGGCCTGCCAAAATCATACCGCCTTGCACGACATATGCAGAAAACTTCAACCTATCACCTGGAAAGAGAGCAGGCACCGGTAAGGCAGAAGTTCCGGGGTATGGGTACAATCGAGCAATTTTATATTCAGGCAAAAAAACAGCCAGCTTTTTCTATCAAAGTTCCTGCACTGGAAACTGACAGAAAAGCTGGCGAAGAAAGTAAAAATAAAATTTATGCAGAAGTGCATCTGCTTCCTCTGGAATATATTTTCTCACTGGAAAACTAAAGGTTATATTCAGGAAACGGATGAAGTTTTTGGATTCTCGTATTTCCTTCGGATATCTTTCATAACGAAAAGATAAGAAACACCGGTGAAAACTGCAGCTGCAACCCAGGCTGCCGGATCACAGAAGCATGCAAGGGGATAGCTTACCAGTGCCATGGAAATAAGTGCCACCACAAGTCGTGCCAGAAGCTCGGATACACCGCCCATCATAGGAAGGAAACCATAGCCACAGCCCTGCATGGTATTTCGGAAAATGAAGATGGTTCCAAGGGGAATATAAAAGACCGCACTCATATAAACATAAGTTTTGGCCCAGGGAAGCATGCTGTTCATATCCACATCTCCGGTGAAAAACAGTCCCAGTGCAGGTTTTAGTAATGTGCACACAAGAACTGCAGCTGCAAGTGCGTAGATAACAGAAACCTGAAGCGCTGCCTTTACACCCTGGCGGATACGGCCAATGTCACCTTTTCCAAAGTTCTGTCCGCTGTAAGCGGCCATTGTCTGTCCCATTGCGATCATTCCCTGTGTGACCAGGTTCTGCAGTTTGCTGGCAGCTGTAAAGGAAGCCACAGCGTCAGAGCCAAACAGGTTGATGGCAGCTTGCATGATCATGGTACCGGAAGCAGTAATGGCGAACTGAAGGGCCATAGGAATTCCCATGGCAAGCTGATGGCGGCTTTCTCTTCCGTGAAGCTTCCAGTGTCTTTTATTTGGTGCTAGATCAGGCATACGTACAAAAATATAAATAAGACACAGAATCGCAGAAATTCCCTGGGAAAAGACAGTGGCATAGGCTGCTCCTGCCACACCCATTTTGAAATTTATAATAAGCACAAGGTCCAGAACCACGTTCAGTGCTGCGGAAAATACAAGGAAAACCAGCGGAATCTTGCTGTTTCCGACTGCACGCAGGTAGGAGGAAAGCAGATTATAAAAAATGGTTGCAATGATTCCGGCGCTGATGATCATAATATAAGTATAGGCATCCTGAAAGATGTTCTGTGGTGTGTTCATCAGTTTCAGCAAAGTACGCATGCTTAACATGCTTGAAGAGCTAAGCAGCACCGAAAAAATAAGTGACAGAAGGATTCCGTTGGCAACACTGATTTTTACACCTTCTGTATCTTTTGCACCAAAACGCTGGGACGTAAGTACAGCAAAACCGGCGGTAATTCCCTGTGCAAAGCCCACAATAAGGAATATGATCGTTCCGGTAGAACCAACTGCAGCCAGTGCGTCAGAACCTACATAACGTCCTACAATAATAGTGTCTGCCATATTATATAGCTGCTGAAAAATATTTCCGATAACAAGAGGGAGAATAAATTTCAGAATTACGGGCAGGGGTCTGCCCTTGGTCATGTCTTTTTCCATTTTAAACCCTTTCCTTTCTTTTGATTTAATATGTAAAGTAAAAAAGTTAATGATCATTTTTACAGCGTGAGTTATTTTAACATACTGGGGTCTGAATGTCACCACTTTGAGGAGATATTTTTCTCTGTATTTTTACTGAATATCTTTGGGGATCGTCAAATTATTTAGTTATACTTGCTATTTAGCGCAGCAAATGATACAATAAAATACAAAATGTGAAGATATTTTTTCGAAAGAGAGGCACTATATAAATGGCAAATGATCATGGAGAACAGATTAGAATTGTGCAGGAGACTGTGGCTGGTAAGGAGATTACCTTTGCCCATGTAATGGGAGGTCCGGCACCTATCATATATCAGAAACTTGGCTTGAATCCACAGCTTGATTACCGTTCATCCGCAATCGGGATCATGAATATGACACCGCCGGAGTCAGCAGTAATCGCTTCAGATATTGCAGTAAAGAGTGGTAATGTATATCTTGGTTTTGCAGACCGCTTTACTGGAACTCTGATCATCACAGGAGAGATTTCAGACGTTATGTCAGCTATGACAGAGATTGTGGATTATTTCCGTGATTCCCTTGGATATGTAGTCTGCAATATTACGAAACGATAGGAAGTCAGTGATATGGAACGAATAACGAAGGAAGAATTGCTGGAAATGCTGTTCCATGATGACTATGAGCACCTTAAGGGAAAGAAGCTTCGTATGACCCGTGTACGTGTTCCGGGCAAAGAAGTATGCCTTGCTCATGTTATCAGTCCTTCCCAGGCTTGTATATATGAGAATCTGGGACTTCATATCGGAGTTCACGAAGGAGAGGATCATACAGGTGAGTCAATCGGTTTGATCCGTTTTACCCCCTGGGAGGCTGTGGTGGTAGCAGCAGATGTTGCAATGAAAAGTGCAGATGTGCAGATTGGCTTTATGGATCGTTTCTGTGGCTCCCTGATCCTTACAGGAGGGCTGTCACAGGTACAGACAGCTGTAGAAGAGGTAGTACGTTTTTTTGACCGTGAACTTGGATTTAAAGTCTGCCCGGTTCATAAAAGCTGAAAAGAGGAACGTATAAAAGAATACTGGGGAAGAGAAGATAACGGATGAAGAAGATTTTTCTAATGGGGAGAAGCGAAGCTGGTAAGACGTCTCTGACGCAGGCGCTTAAAGGTGAAGAGCTTCATTACATAAAAACACAATACACCAATTCAAATGACGATACCATTGATTCACCTGGAGAATATGCAGAGTCCAAACGGTTCAGCGTGGGACTTGCCTGTTTCTCTTTTGAGGCAGATGTGGTAGCTATTGTACAGGCGGCAGATGAACCTTTTAATCTGTTTGGCGCAAGCTGCCGCTCTTTTATTTTGCGCCCCCTTATTGGCATTATTACCAAAATTGACTCGCCATATGCCAATATCCCTATGGTAAAACAATGGCTGATCAATGCCGGCTGTGAACGCATTTTTATGGTTAATAATGTAACCAGAGAGGGAATTGATGAGCTGATGGAATATCTTCAGGAGGATCCTCCAAGGCTTACCCTGGAGCAGGCGAAATTTAAACAGAATCTTGGCCTGAATGAATGGGATCCTCTTCCAGAAGGCGTTACATATCCGAAGGAGATATCATCTGATGTGTGAAAAAACAATGCAGCAAACCCAGAGAGAACAATTGGTGTATGAGGCTCCATTGCAGGAGCAGCTTGAGATTTTCTGCGGATTAAGCAGGAATTATCTGAATATTTTTCTGGTTGACGCACAGAATAATCAGGCAAAAATCCTGAAAATGGATGGTTACGTAACCAGCGAATTAAAAGCAGACCCAGACAAAGCCTTTTCTTATGATGCACTTTGTGAAAATTATATCGAAGAACGTGTGTATTCTCAGGATCGTGCCATGATGCAGGAGGCAATGAAGCTTGAGACTGTTGTGAAAAAGCTTTCAGAGGCTGAAGAATTTACAACATCTTACCGTGTTTTTGCAGATGGAGAAATCCACTATTACCAGTTTAAGTATATCCGTCTGGAGAGCAGCGGGCGCATTGTGGCAGCTTTTCAGAATATTGATGAGATTATGGAAAAAGAGAAGCAGCGGCAGAAAATCCTTTCAGATGCCCTGGTTGCTGCCGAGCATTCCAACAGAGCGAAAACCACATTCCTTAACAGCATGTCCCATGATATCCGTACACCATTGAACGCAATTGTAGGCTGTACAGCACTGGCAGCTTCTCATATTGATAATCAGGAAGAAGTTCAGCGTTATCTGTCAAAGATTACGGTATCCAGTAACCATCTGCTTTCCCTGATCAATGATGTGCTGGATATGAGCCATATTGAAAGCGGTACGGTAAAAATCGACGAATCACCGGTACATCTTCCGGATGTGCTGGAGGATCTTAGAAAAATCATACAGACAAGTGTCTCTGCCAAACAGCTGGATCTTAACATTGAAACCCATGACATTGTACATGAAAGTATTATTACGGATAAGCTTCGTCTGAATCAGGTGCTTTTAAATATTTTAAGTAATGCAGTGAAATTTACCAAGCCAGGAGGACAGATCCGCTTCGGTGTTTTTGAAATGCCGGGGGCTCCGGAAGGCTTTGCAAGATTTGAATTTCATATCCGTGATAATGGAATTGGAATCAGCAAGGAGTTTATGGGGCATATTTTTGAGGATTTCACAAGAGAGCAGACTACAACCATAAGCGGCATTCAGGGAACTGGTCTTGGAATGTCTATTGCACGGAATATTGTGGCACTTATGGGCGGCGATATCACAGTAGAAAGTGAGCCGGGAGTGGGTTCTGAATTCACGGTATATCTTCAGTTCAAGATTAACGGTGAGGCAGTAAGCTATGAGGTAATTCCGGAGCTGAAGGGTCTTCGCGCACTGGTTGCAGATGATGATTTTACTACCTGTGCAAGTGTAACCAAAATGCTGGACAGCATTGGAATGCGTTCCGAATGGACCACTACAGGCAAGGAAGCGGTACTTCGTACACAGCTTGCAGTGGACCGCCACGATGAATTTAACGTGTATATTATTGACTGGCTTATGCCAGATATGAATGGTATTGAGACTGTCCGCAGGATCCGTAAGATCGTAGGGGATTCAACACCTATTATTATCCTTACGGCATACGACTGGTCTGAAGTGGAGCAGGAAGCAAGAGATGCAGGAGTTGTGGCGTTTTGTTCCAAGCCTCTTTTTATGTCAGAGCTTAGGGATATTTTAACAAAGCCATTTCGGGCAACAGAGAAACATAAAAAGGCATCCGCTTTTGATGGTCCTTTTGCAGGCAGAAGAATTCTTCTGGTGGAGGACAATGAGCTGAACAGGGAGATTGCAGTGGAAATTCTCCAGGATGCAGGGTTTACTATGGATACTGCCGAAAACGGACTTGTTGCAGTAGAAAGAATGAAGAAAGCACTGCCAGGCGACTATGATCTGGTTCTGATGGATATTCAGATGCCTGTGATGGATGGATATGAAGCTACCAGAGAAATCCGTGGAATTGAGAATCCTAATATTTCCAATATTCCCATTATTGCCATGACTGCCAATGCTTTTGATGAGGATAAGCAAAGGACACAGGAGGCGGGAATGAATGGTTATGTGGCAAAGCCAATAGACATTCCCAAAATGCTGGAGACCCTGCAGGGGATTTTGATAAAGTAAAAAAGTTCAGGCGTTGACACAAAAATCAGAATATAGTATACTCGGGAAAGGTTCATCGGAGGGTTTATTGTTCGACAGAAACAATGGCTGGATAAGATGCGGGCTGAGATGCCTGTTTCTTATTCAGCTTTTTTTATGTACTAGAGCGTGTTTGAAAAATCATTCCCGCAATCTGCACGCCCCACTTTGCGGTATATTTCACCCAAATTCTGCCTACGTAGCCCGCTACGACGCCCTCATCTGGGTAAAATTTCCCACAAATTGTGACGCACATCTTGCAGAAAGCCTTTTTCAAACACGCTCTAGGCGCTCGAGGCGACCCGCCGCAGGCGGAGAATCCTGCAAAGCAGGATTCTTTCTTGTTAGCATATAACTTTTTAACTTCAGGAGTATGAAAAAATGTGTGAAAGAAACAAAAGAACAACATCATTTACAGAGGGAAAAATTTTACAGCCGCTGGTCTTATTTGCCCTGCCGGTATTGTTTGCCCTGTTTTTACAGGCAATGTACGGTGCGGTTGATCTTCTGATCGTAGGGAAATTTGCATCCTCTGCAGATGTTTCTGCGGTATCTACAGGCTCCCAGATCATGATGACAATTACCAACCTGGTCAGCAGCTTTGCAATGGGGACTACCGTGCTTCTTGGTCAGCAGATCGGCTGTGGACAGCGCAAAAAAGGGGGAGAGACAGTTGGAACTGCAATCGTGTTGTTTGCCATAATTGCAGTGATTATGACCATCGTTCTGGTGATTTTTGCCCCACAGGTAAGCCAGATTATGAATGCCCCAGAAGAAGCGTTTGACAAAACTGTTAATTATGTGCGGATCTGTGGAAGCGGTATGCTGGTGATCATTGCCTATAACCTGATTGGCTGTATTTTCAGAGGCCTTGGGGATTCCAGGACGCCTCTTGTCACAGTGGCAATTGCATGCGTATGTAATATTGCCGGAGACCTGCTTCTTTGCGCCGGTTTTAAAATGGGAACAGAAGGTGCGGCATTTGCCACTGTATTTGCACAGGTAGTAAGCGTGGTGATTTCTTTTGGAATGATCAGGCGTAAAGAGCTGCCCTTTGAACTGCATAAAGAGAATATCCGGATAAACAGCAGTCTGCTTGGGAAAATGACAGCTCTTGGAGCGCCTATTGCCCTGCAGGATCTCCTTGTCAGCATTTCTTTTCTGATTATTCTGGCAATTGTCAATTCCATTGGTGTCACAGCATCTGCCGGAGTGGGAGTAGCGGAGAAGGTATGCGCCTTTATTATGCTGATTTCTTCTGCTTTTATGCAGTCTATTTCCGCATTTGTGGCACAGAACTATGGTGCGGGACGTATGGACAGAGCGAAAAAAGCACTGTATTGTGGTGCCGGTGTTTCTTTTGTAATAGGTGTACTGATGTTCTTTTTATCATTTTTCCATGGGGATGTTCTGGCTGGAATTTTCTCATCCGATCCAAGCGTTATTACAGCTGCGGCAGATTATCTGAAGGCGTACGCTATTGACTGTATGTTTACTTCTATTTTCTTCTGCTATACCGGTTTCTACAATGGTATCGGCATGACAAAATTTGTTATGATTCAGGGAATTATAGGGGCATTTGGTGTCAGGATTCCAGTGTTTTATTTCATGAGCAGACAGTCCTGGGCAACACTTTTTCATATAGGACTGGCAACGCCAATGTCATCTGTTTTACAGCTGATTTTGTGTGTGGGCTGTATGGTGTATCTTAAGAGAAAGCTGTTCTTATCTTTTTCGTAAAGATTCAGAATCCTGTTCCAAAATGCCGGAAGGTCTGGATACCTATCTGTATAAAGACTTTAATAAAAACGGAATCAATGTTTCAGGAGGCGAAGCACAGAAAATTGCCATTGCAAGAGCCCTTTACAAAAATGCACCATTTATTATTCTGGATGAGCCAACGGCGTCTTTAGATCCTGTTGCGGAAGCGGAAATTTACGAAAAATTCAATAGCATCATTGGAGATAAAACTGCCATATATATCAGCCACCGGCTGTCCTCCTGCAAATTCTGTGATAAAATTGCAGTTTTTCATAATGGAACAGTGGTGCAAATGGGAAGCCATGAAACACTGGCTGCAGACAAAAAAGGAAAATATTTCCAGCTGTGGATGGCACAGGCGCAGTATTATGTATGATTTATAGGATTGCACATTAATCTGGAAAACCTGTTTTGCATTTGATATAATAACAGTAACTTGAATTTTCAGACAGGAGTATTATGTTTATGCAAAACGATTATCTTATTACCCAGAAACCTCTTAAAGCGCTTATTTTCTTTTCGCTTCCCATGATCATTGGAAACCTGTTTCAGCAGGCCTACACCATGGCCGATTCTGCAATCGTGGGACGGCTTGTAGGAGAAAATGCACTGGCTGCTGTTGGGGCTGCCTATTCTCTGACCAATATTTTTATCTGTATTGCCATTGGTGGGGGAATAGGCGCCTCTGTT
The DNA here is from genome assembly GCA_934364795.1 of uncultured Blautia sp. Classification (GTDB taxonomy): domain Bacteria; phylum Bacillota; class Clostridia; order Lachnospirales; family Lachnospiraceae; genus Blautia_A. The sequence continues at coordinate 83,137 of CAKRMK010000004.1, read as the reverse complement.
ATCGTCAGTCAGTATTTTGGACAGGGGAATTACGGAAAATTAAAAAAAGCAATTTATACAGCGTTACTTTCTTTTCTTGTTATCAGTACACTTCTTGGTGGCTTTGGCCTTGTGTTCAGTAAAAATATTATGAGAGCTTTGAATACACCTGCCGAGGTTCTGGATATGGCGGTTACATATCTGAAAATATATTTTCTGGGACTGCCATTTTTATTTATGTATAATGTATTGTCCTCTATGTTCAATGCCCTTGGAAAATCCCGGATTCCCTTATATTTCCTGATTTTTTCGTCTGTATTTAATATTATACTGGACTGGATATTTGTAGCAGATTTTCACCTGGATGTAGCTGGTGTTGCCTGGGCAACTTTGATTGCGCAGGGAGTATCTGTAGTTGGCTCTTTTACTGTGCTTCTGAAAGTACTTGGAAAACTGGAAGGAAATGCAGATGGTATTTTTGCACCTGAAGAACTGCTTCCTATGACCAGGATTGCACTTCCTTCTATTTTGCAGCAATCTACAGTATCGATTGGAATGATGCTGGTACAGTCTGTTGTGAACAGCTTTGGTGCGGAGGCGCTGGCAGGATTTTCAGCTGGAATGCGTATTGAATCTATTTGTATTGTTCCTATGGCTGCAATCGGAAATGCCATTTCTTCATATACAGCACAGAATATTGGCGCCAGACAGCTAAAACGTGTGTCAAAAGGATATGTACAGGCAAATAAAATGGTGGTTTTCTTTGCAGTTCTTATCTGTATTGTTCTGGAGCTTTTCCCGGCGGAGCTGATCCACATATTTTTAGGAGCAGGGGGCAGTGATACAGCACTTGCAACCGGCAAAGAGTATCTTGTATTTATGGGATTCTTTTTTGGAATGATTGGATTTAAAATGGCAGTAGATGGTGTCCTTCGTGGTGCGGGAGACATGAAAATATTTACAGTTGCCAATCTGGTAAATTTAAGTATCCGTGTGATTATGGCAATGACGCTGGCTCCACGCTTTGGAATTGCATTTGTGTGGTATGCAGTACCCATTGGCTGGACTGCCAATTTTGTGATTTCCTATCTGGAATATAGAACCGGGAAATGGAAACAGATGAAAAGCATTTCGTAATTGTCAAAAAGTTTCAAAGAAATATTGAAATGTTCTTGTAAAATGTGCAAATTGACAGCATATTACAGATAGGTATATAATAAATGCAAATTTGTTTAAAAATATCTGTCAGAGTATTCGAAAAATATACGCTGTCGGACACGTACGGGAGGTGGGCAAATGGACAGGGGACAGGAAACGAAAGACCGAATAAAAAAACAGCCATATCATATCTTTTTTCTGGGAATATTTTTGTATCTGGGAATCATGCTCTTTTTTCCTGTAAATCTGCATGCGAAAGATCAGAAAACAGTACGTGTGGGATATTATTTTTCCCATAATTTCCAGGATGGCACGGATGATGGAGCCCCCAAGAGCGGATACAGCTATGAATATCTTCAGAAGCTGGCATCTTATACAGGCTGGAAATATGAATACGTATATGGCGAATGGTCCGATCTGTTCCAGGATCTGATAGATGGGAAAATTGATCTTATGGCAGGAATAGCCTATTCAGAGGAGCGTACCCAGCTTATTAATTATCCTTCTGCAGAAATGTTAAATGAGACATTTTATATTTATAAGGACGAGGCTGACTCCTCCATGCAGTGTGGGGAGATAAGCTCTTATAAGGGGAAGAAAATTGGAATCGTAAAAAATGACCAGAGGATGGCTTTGGCACTTACCAGCTGGAAGGAGGATTACGGAGCCGATCTTGAAATCGTAACTTTTGATGACTTTTCAGAATGTGCAAGTGCTTTCAATGAGAAAAAAATTGACGGATTTGTAAGTGCGGATAATGCTGTTTCTTCTTATTCAGGCATAACCCCTGTAGAGAAGATTGGAAAGCAGCCTTATTATCTTTGTACTGCCAGGAACCGTGTGGATCTTCTGAATGAGCTGAATATGGCCATTTCCATAGTAAATGAACAGGATGCTATGGTGATCGATGAATTCAATTGTGGCATTTCCTATTGCGCTGGCTTACCGTGAGCCTTACAGCGATGACATTACGCAGAAAATAGCTGTAAACAAAAATAATCTGCGGCAATACTGGTATACCATCACCAATTATCCAGATGCACAGCTGGTTGTGTGTGATACCATTGAGGATTGCATAAAAGCCTTGAAAAATGGGGATGCAGACAGCACTTTGCTTAGTGCCTTACGTGTAAGCCATCTTCTTGGAAATGAGAAAAAGCTGAATATTATTACACTGACGGATGATGAAAAGGTCTGCTTTGCAATTGCAAATGGCAATACTGCATTGCTTCAGATTGTTAATCATGGAATCAGTATTCTGGGAGAAAGCTATGGACTGAATCATACCTATCGTTATCTGGATTCTCTGGCAACATATACACTGACTGATGTGGTTCAGGATCATGTATGGCTGTTTGCAGGAATGATGGCTGTGATACTGATCCTGATTATCTTGTATTTTGTACGTAGGGAAAGGATGCAGGAGGCAGCAGCCAGAAGAGACCAGAAGCAAAAAGAGCTTCTTCAGGAAGCCCTTTTTGCGGCAAGGCAGGCCTCTGTAGCGAAAAAGGTTTTTCTTCAGAATATGTCTCATGATATCAGGACCCCTATGAATGCTGTTGTTGGTTTTACCAATCTGGCTATCCAGGCAGGGGATGACACAGAAAAAGTAAGGGACTATCTTGGTAAAATACAGGTGTCAGGCAACCATCTTCTTGGCATTGTAAATGAAGTCCTGGAAATCAGCAGAATCGAAAGCGGACAGACCAAGCTGGACGAGGCTGTATGGAATATTGAAGAGATTGTAAAAGAAACCGATATAATTATAAGAGATCAGGCTCTGGAAAAACAGCAGAAATTTATTATTGATTTTTCAAAGGTTCAGGATCTGTATGTTTACTGTGACAAGCTTCGTATGAAAGAGATTCTGGTGAATCTTTTAAGCAATTCGGTGAAGTATACGAAAAGCGGAGGAGAAATTTCCCTTAAGATTATTCAGAAACCCTGTGAACGGGCAGAATATGGGAATTATGAGATCCATGTAAAGGATAATGGCTGTGGAATGAGTGCTGAATTTCAGAAAAAAGTGTTTCTTCCATTTGAACGCCAGTCTACCTCCACTGTCAGTGGAATTCAGGGAACAGGTCTTGGCATGACCATTATCAAGGGTTTCGTGGACATAATGGGTGGTACCATTAAAATTCAGTCAGAGGAGAATAAGGGAACTGAAATCACAGTGCAGCTTTGTCTGCATCTTGCAAAAGCTCCGGGGGAACTTCCAAAGACAGAAAATGTAGAATATCCGGCAGAACTTTTTGCAGGAAAAAGAATTCTTCTTGCAGAAGATAATATCCTGAACCGGGAAATTGCAGTGGCCATTCTGGAAGAAACAGGATTTAAAGTTGATATTGCCGAAAATGGTGCAATTGCTGTGGAAAAAGTGAAAAATTCCACAAAAGGTTATTATGCTGCAATTCTTATGGATATACAGATGCCTGTTATGGACGGATACGCTGCAACACGGGCAATAAGAGCCCTGGAGGATCCTGTACTTGCCAATATTCCGGTACTGGCTGTTTCAGCAAACGCATTTGATGAGGATATGGCAGCATCCAGAGCAGCAGGAATGAATGGACATCTGGCGAAGCCGGTCATTGCATCTGAGCTGCTTGGCACATTGGGAAAAGTACTTTTTACAGACAGATGAAAAAAAGATAGACAAGGTTGTTCTTTTACAATATAATACTTCATAAATGAAGCAGTGATATGTACTTCATAGCAGTATATTAAATGTTAAAATAGGAGAGGGTAATCATGAATTTACCAGAAAAAACAAGTCTTGAAAAAATTTACGGAGAAACAGAAAAATGCAGCCAGCGCTTTTTAAATCTTGCAGAGAAATTCTCAAAGATTTATAAAAAGCATGATCATATTGATTTCTTTACTTCTCCTGGAAGAACAGAGATCATTGGTAACCATGTAGACCATAACGGTGGTAAAGTAATTGCAGGAAGCATCAATCTGGATACGATTGGAGCAGCTGCACCAAATGGTACAAATGTAATCCACATTACCAGTGAAGGATACAGGGATGAGATCGTAGTTGACCTTGACAGAATTAACAGAGCCAATTATCCGAAAGGAACCTTTGCACTTCTTGCAGGCATGATGGAAGGAGCCAGAAAGAATGGCTTTAAGGTTGCAGGATTTGACGCATATGTAAGCACGAATGTAATTGCAGCTGCAGGTGTAAGCTCTTCCGCTTCCTTTGAAATGCTGATCTGCGTAATCATTGATTACTTCTTTAACGACAGCAAAATGACCTACACAGATTATGCAAAGATTGGCCAGTACGCAGAGAATGTTTACTGGGACAAGGCATCTGGTATGATGGATCAGATGGCATGTGCAGTAGGTGGACCGGTTCTGTTTGATTTTGCTGACAGAAACGATCTGAAGTACAGAAAGCTTGATTTCTCCTTTGGAAAATTTGGCCACAGACTTGTAATCGTGAATACAGGAAAAGGACATGCAGACCTTAGCCAGGAGTATTCCGAAATTCCGGAAGAGATGAAGGCAGCAGCAAAGGTTCTTGGAGTGGAGCTTCTTCATGAGACGACTCTGGATCAGCTTCTGGCACATGTAAATGAGATTACAGATGACAGGGCAGTCCTTCGTGCCATTCATTTCTTTGAAGAGACAGCAAGGGTGGAAAGAGCAGCAGATGCTATTGGAGAAGAGAATTATACAGAATTTCTGAAGCTTATGGATGAGTCAGGCAGATCTTCCTGGGAGCTTCTTCAGAACTGCTATTCCCTTCAGAACTGCCATGAGCAGAAGATTTCCCTTATGCTTGCCCTTACCCAGCTTTTCCTGAACAAAATCGGTGGTGGCATCTGCCGTGTACACGGAGGCGGATTTGCAGGCGTTATTGCTACAATCGTTCCGGAGACAGAAATGGAAAACTATGTAGCATACATTTCACAGTATGTGGGAAAAGAAAATGTATATCCTATGGATATCCGTGCTGTGGGAGCTGCACACATTGACTGATTTTTTGAAAAGGTATTTGAAAAGTGAAAAGGCGCTGAAAAGGCAGTATATTTTACTTGCTAATTCACCTGGCCTGATTTATAATATTTTGTAGAAGTATGTCCTCCATACGGAGGGCATATTTTTATATACAATGGAAAATTCAGCTGGAACCTCCTGTTGCATATAAAAGCCCTATTTGTAGGAGCCTTACTTGCAGAGGGGCATATTTTTGAACCGGAGAATTTGAAGAAATACATGGCCAATGCTTTTGCAGAAGATAAAGAAAAGGCACTTGCAGTAGGAATGAATGCACATATTGCAAAAACAATCGATATGAATACATTGATTCCGCTTCTGCTTAAATATCTGTAAAACAGGCAAAAAGATTGTTGAAATTTTAGCAGGTGAAGCTTTATGGACGAAATGAATTATTCAAAGCAGGCCAAAGGTGAAAAAACTAAATATAAGCTGGCTTATTCCATGAAAGAATGTATGGAAACCACTTCTGTAGAAAATATTACAGTGAAACAGATCGTAGAAAACTGTGGGCTGACCAGGCAAACCTTTTACCGGAATTTCCTGGATAAATATGATCTGGTTAACTGGTACTTTGATAAGATTCTGACCCGTTCTTTTGTGCACATGGGGCAGGGAAAGACTGTTTACGATGCGCTTGTGAAAAAATTCACCTATATTCAGGAAGAGCAGTCTTTTTTTGCGGCGGCATTTCGTTATGACAGCCAGAATTCTCTAAGACAGCATGATTTTGACCTGATTCTGGCTTTTTACGAAAATCTGATTTATGAAAAGACAGGCAGACATCTGGAGGCAGATACTCATTTTCTTCTGGAAATGTACTGCAACAGTTCTATTTATATGACTGTAAGGTGGGTTTTAGGTGAGATAAGCTGTACACCGCAGCAGCTGGCACAGATTCTGGTAAAAGGAATGCCACAGGTGCTTGAGGAACTTTTCACAGAGTTGGGAATTTTAAATTAGGACAAAGTATCTAAAATTATATTATGAAATTTGTGGTTAATAGACAAAGTTATAGAAAAAGTGACATTTTACTTTATCTGTAACTTTTCTTTTTACATTATAGTTGTTAATATAATAACAAAGTTAAGACGCCAGAACATATGACAAAAAACAGATTCTGACGCAGAAAGGAAGATTGTTTATTATGGCAAACAGAATTAATTTAAACGGTACTTCTTATCATGGAGCAGGAGCAATCGCAGAGATTGCAAATGAAGCAAAGGCACGTGCATACAAAAAAGCATTTGTCTGCTCAGACCCGGATCTGATCAAATTTAACGTTACAAGTAAAGTAACTGATATTCTTGAAAAAAATGGACTTGAATATGAGATTTATTCTGATATTAAAGCGAATCCTACCATTCAGAATGTACAAAATGGTGTAGCCGCATTTAAAAAATCAGGAGCTGATTATATTATTGCAATTGGCGGAGGTTCTTCCATGGACACTGCAAAAGCAATCGGTATCATTATTGCAAACCCTGAGTTTGAAGATGTAAGAAGCCTTGAGGGAACAGCACCTACCAAAAATCCATGCGTTCCGATCATGGCAGTTCCGACTACAGCAGGAACTGCAGCAGAGGTTACCATCAACTATGTTATTACAGACGTTGAGAAGAAAAGAAAATTTGTATGTGTAGATCCTCATGATATGCCTATCATTGCAGTTGTAGATCCTGAAATGATGTCCTCCATGCCAAAGGGACTGACTGCTTCTACAGGTATGGACGCCCTGACACACGCAATCGAGGGATACACAACAAAAGCTGCCTGGGAAATGACAGATATGTTCCATCTCAAGGCAATTGAGCTGATTTCCAAATCTTTAAGAGGTGCTGTTGCAAATACCAAAGAAGGACGCGAAGGAATGGCTCTTGGACAGTATATTGCAGGAATGGGCTTCTCTAATGTAGGTCTTGGTATTGCACATTCTATGGCCCATACATTAGGTGCTGTATATGATACTCCTCATGGTGTTGCATGTGCAATGATGCTTCCGATTGTTATGGAATACAATCAAGAATGTACCGGTGAGAAATATCGCGAAATTGCAAGAGCAATGGGTGTAAAAGATGTAGATTCCATGACACAGGAGGAGTACAGAAAAGCTGCTATTGATGCAGTAAGAAAACTGTCTGTTGATGTGGGAATTCCCACAAAGCTGGAAGCAATCAAAGAAGAGGATCTTACATTCCTGGCAGAATCTGCTCATGCAGATGCATGTGCACCGGGAAATCCAAAAGATGCAAGCGTAGAAGATCTGAAAGCACTGTTCAGAAAGATTATGTAAGACAAAACATAAGATACATTTAGTGTATATAAAAAAGGACTGCAGCAATTCTGATTTAAAACTCAGAAAAGCAGCAGTTCTTTTTATTATTGGTTATTCATCCAGCTTGATTTTTTCTTTCAGAACTACACAGCCAGCCATATCACCAATAACGTTGACACAGGTAGCACCCATATCACAAAGTGTATTGATACTTATGTACACGCCCATAACACCGGCCGGAAGTCCTGCCATGGTAGCAAGTGCCGCAAAGGAAGCAATGGCACCACCTGGAATTCCCGGGGTTCCTACAGAGAGGAGTACGTTTGCCAGAAGGATAATGATCATCATGGAAATGCTTACATTGATTCCACAGGCATTTGCAAAGAACATGATCATAAAGGACATCAGAATGGAAACTGCATCCATGTTTACAGTAGCACCAAGAGGAATGGCAATACTGGTGATCTTGTTTGATACGCCCATTTCATCCTCCATACACTGCTTGCTGATAGGAATAGTAGCAGAACTGGAGCAGGTTCCAAAGGCATTTAAGGCAGCCGGAAGCATTGCTTTGAAAAATTTTACAGGGCTTTCTTTGCCGATGAATTTCACAGCTCCGCCATATACAATAAGGGCGAATCCAAAAAATGCCACGTACAGGATAATAAGCTGGGTTGCCAGGGAAATAATGGTTTCAGTACCATTTGCCTCCACTACAGGAACGATGGTACAAAATACACCGATTGGTGTGAAATACATTACTATGCTGATAACTTTAAGACATAATTCATTGCAGGAATCAATCACCTTGAGAAGTGCCGCACCTTTTTCTCCAATGGCAATAAGGGTAAATCCTACAATAACAGCAAATACAAGTACCTGAAGCATATTGCCGTTTGCAAAGGCTGCAACCGGGTTAGACGGGATCAGGTTCTTGATGGTATCCAGGATGCTGGTCATTTCTGTTGCCTGAATATCAGAAGTTGCCATTTCAAACTTTACATTTTTTCCAAGGTTAATAAGTCTTGGAATAACAAGTCCCGCCAGACTGGCAAGTGCTGTGGTGCACAGGAAAAAAATCATGGCACCGGCAGTGATCTTGCCTGTGGTACGTGCATTCCCAATGCTTGTGATACCCATAACAATGGAACAGAATACCAACGGAAAAATCATCATGTTCAGAGCATTCATATAAATGCTTCCGATGAGACTGGTCACTGTAAGAACCGGTTCAAACCGGTTTGCCAGAAAGAGTCCGGTGAGAATACCCAGAATCAGTCCTGTGAAAATTGCGGTTGTGATATGTTTTTTATACCACGCATAGAAATTTTTCATTTGTTCCCTCCTTGAGGCCTGGAGCATGTTCCAGGCACTAAATATTTCAATATTTTACCATATTAATTGAACCTATATGTTACATTAATGGGACAGAAATATTAAAAAAATTTACGCAATTAAAAAAATTGAAAAAAATCGAAAAAAGACAGAAGAATCTGGACAGATTTTGCTGTGACGTGCTATACTGGAAACAATAAAACTGCTGGTATATGGCGGGAATTTCAAAAGAGGATTTTCCCGTATATCCCAGCCCTTTTAAGGTTGACGGCTTATTTTGTGAAAAGGGATAGAGACAAATGCAAAGAGATTATGAAGAATTATTCGAGAGTATTCCCTGTGGAATTTTGCAGCTGGAACTCCCGTTTGGAAATACCTGCCAGATTTACAGAGTGAATCCAAGAGCAGAACAGATTATGAAGGTCCATCTTGAAAAGGGAAATCTCATGTCTGCAGATGCTTACCTGGATGAAGATAATGTAAAGTATGCCCGGGAAATCTTAAAGAAGCTGATCCATCTAGGTGATCAGTCTCATTTTTTACTGAAAACCCACAACAGTGCCATTGAGGGGGACGTGAAGCTGGTTCAGCTGGAAAATGGCCATGAACTGCTTCAGTGCATGTTTGTGGAGGTTGGTGAAGAAATTGAAGCACGAAGAAGAGAGGCAAGGCAAAAGGAAGTTCTGGAGCGGGTTTTAAATTCCATTAACTGTGGTGTTTTGCGTTTTACATTTGAAGAGGGTGAGCAGAAGATTACGCTTGCCAATCCTGCAGCCTGGCAGCTCCTTGGCTTTGAAAGAGAAGATCAGTGCCTGCATAAGACTTTGAATGACATCCTTCCCCAGATCCATCCCGATGACCGTATATTAGTTCTCACTACCCACTGTTCATTAAACAGGGAAAATGACCGTAATGAATGTGAATTCCGGACTGTAGATGGCAAGGGCAGATATCGCAGGCTGCATGCCTTACAGCAGTGTCTCAGAAACGCAGATGGGAATCATCTGCTTCAGGTAACTCTTACAGATATTACTTTACAGTATCAGATCATAGAACAAAAAGAGCTGGAAAATGAGCAGATCATCCATTCCCTGGGGTCTGTGTATTTTACCATTGTGCAGATTGATGCCCAGACTGACCAGTACCGGGTGATAAAGGACGAGATTCATGGCAACCGGCTGAAGCCCAAGGGAACTTATTCGGAAATTTTGCAAAACTGGAACCGTATGAGAAGGCAGTCTGCCATCTTCAATGCAGAAATTGACCTTAGCCTTAATTTTTTTCGGGAATTATACCAGCAGGGAAAAACTTCATGGGAGCATGATTACTGCCAGGTGATCCCGGGGGAAGAAGGTCCCAGGTATTTCCGTGTGGTGATCCTCCTTTCCGGAAATAAAAATGAGCTTGCTTATGTGACTATGGCGATCCGCGATATCACAGAAATCCATAAAAAAGAAATGGATGAAAAAGAGGCCCTTCGTGCTGCATGTGAGGCCTCCAGACAGGCAAGCAGGGCAAAAACAGATTTTCTTTCCAATATGTCTCATGATATCCGCACCCCTATGAATGCCATTGCCGGTTTTACCCAGATTTTGGAACGGCATCTGGATTCTCCTGAAATCCTGAAGGAAAATATTGCCAAAATAAAGAAATCCTCACAGATTTTGCTGGATCTGATCAATGATGTTCTGGATGTCAGCCGCATAGAAAGTGGAAAAGTGATTCTGGATGAGCAGCCAGTGAATCTTGTTTCCCTTACAGAGGAAACTGCTGATCTTATCCGTCCTTCTGTAATGAAGCACAGACATCAGCTTGTAACCTCCTTTGACCTTCCGGACGGAATGTTTCTTGGGGATGCACTTCGTATCCGGCAGATCCTTATGAATCTTCTGTCAAATGCGGTGAAATTTACTCCAGATGGGGGAGAAATAAAGTTCCTGGCATGGGAAGATGGAAATGACAATACCAGATACCGGAATATCCATTTCCAGATTCAGGATAACGGTTTTGGAATGTCACAGGAATTTCAGCAGCATATATTTGAGCCATTTGAGCGGGCGCAGGAAACAGAGAGTCTGCAGGGAACCGGGCTTGGAATGACCATTACCCGGAATCTGATCCATCTGATGAATGGTGTGATCGAATTTAACAGTGAGCTTGGCGAGGGAACCTGTTTTCATGTTATGCTTCCGATGAAAGCAGCAGAGATTCTGGCCGTTCCAGCGGACACAGAAGAACCAAATGATGAAATTCCCAACTGGCAGCAAAAGCGCATCCTTGTAGTAGAGGATAATGAACTGAATATGGAGATCACCTGCACATTCCTGGAAGAAACCGGGGTTTCCTTCGAAAAAGCAACAAATGGAAAAGAAGCTTTGGACAAGTTTGTAAATTCCCCACAGGGCTATTACGACCTGATCCTTATGGATGTGCAGATGCCGGTTATGAACGGGTATGAGGCAACCAGGGAAATCCGTAAAAGTGCACATCCGGACGGAAGTGTGATTCCAATTATTGCCATGACTGCCAATGCCTTTTCCGAAGATATTTTTGCTGCCAGACAGGCAGGGATGAACGAACATCTTTCCAAGCCTGTAGAACTGTCAAAAATGTACAAAGTAGTGAAGCACTGGATTTCCTGAAACTGTGGCAGAGAGGAAAATTATGAAGCAATTATCTGATGAAAAAAATAAATATATGCTGATCCAGGCTGATTCCTGTGATCCGGAAGGTCTGGGAAAGCTTTGCAATCACTGGGAAGAAGAAAATAAAGGGGATCTTTGTGTTGTGTATGGCCAGGATCCGGCAGGCTGTAAATTTGCGGTGAGAAGCTGTACCAATGAGGTACGTGCAGATGAAATTGCCAGTTACCTTGCAGAGAATGTAGGAGCAGGGGGAGGCAAAGGTACATCAGCAGGAGGCTTTCTCTCAGAATGCCTGCTTCTTGTACGCAGACAGAATGCCGATTATGAAGCTTATTTCCAGGAAAGGCTGAATCAGTACTTTGACCAGTACCAGATCGTAAGATCAGAAGAATACAAGGCAGATATGAACCAGATGAAATGCTACCGCAAGAAAAAGACAAAGCTTGGAGTAGTATGCACCGCTGATTTCCTGAAAGAGGGAACGCCTGTTCTTGTGCGGACATTAGAGGGGGACATGGAGTGTATCAGCAGCCAGGATCTGTATATTATGATCGGGATTGACGGAGAAGTATACCCTATCAGAGAAGAAAAATTCCGACATTCCTATGAGTTTACAGATGGAAAGCCAGAGTATGTCAGTGAATACGAACCTGTGATTCACAATACCATCACAGGTGAGGCTTATCAGCTGGTTCCCCATATGAGAACCTGTCAGGCAAGGGATGTGCATCATATTTTTGCCAGACAGCTTACAGAATCCACCAAGGTTTTTACCCAGTGGGACAGATACAAATATTTAAAAGGCGTTAAGGGGGATTATATTGCAGTCCGGGAGGACGATCTGTCAGATGTTTATATTATTGAGCAATCTGTGTTTTTAAGAAGCTATGAGAGGTGTGATTGACAAGACAAATGGAAAACTGGAAATATACGGCCTTCATCAGCTACAGACATGGAGGCAATGATGAATTTGTAGCCAAAACATTACATACCATGCTGGAGAATTACCGCGTTCCATCCAAACTTGCCGCCAAAATCGGCAAAAAGAAAGTGGGACGGATCTTTCGTGATGTAGACGAGCTTCCAAGCTCAAGCAGTCTTTACAATAATATTGAAGAAGCACTTGGACAGTCTGAATATCTGCTTGTAATCTGTACACCCAGACTTCAGGAGTCCAAATGGTGCATGCGTGAGATTGAGCTGTTCCAGAAACTAAGAGGCAGTGATCATATTATAGTGGTACTTGCAGAGGGTGAGCCCCAGGTCAGCTTTCCTTATGCCATTACACACAGAACAGTAAATGGACAGGAAGTGGAAGTAGAGCCCCTGGCTGCAGATGTGAGAGGTGAAACACCTGGGAAACAGAAACGTAAAATGAAAGTGGAGCAGCTGCGTATTCTTGCGGCTATGCTGCACTGTGAGTTTGACCAGCTCCGTCAGCGTGAAAGACAGCGTAAGCTTCAAAGAGGAATTGCAGCAGGTGGTGTTTCCTTTGCAGTAGTATGTGCTTTTCTGGCACAGACAATCCTGGAGAACCAGAAGCTGCAAAGCCAGGTGCGAAAAACGCAGTCTGCACAGTCTTACCTTTTGTCAGAATATTCAGACACAGCTTTTGCTGCCGATAATCCCAAGCTTGCAGCCATGCTTGCTATGGAGGGACTTCCTGAAGATATGGGAAATGACCGTCCTTTTGAAGGAGCAGCTATGGCGTCTCTTACAAATGCGCTGCAGACGTACAGCTATCAGAAGGGCTATGCTGCCCGGAACAATGTGGGAACCCAGACTATGGATGCCCTGAAAGTAAGTCCATATGATGACTATATTGCTTATGTGGATCTGGTAAGTGCCACCGACTATACAGTTCATTTTTATGATATAAATGAAAATAAAACGGTAGCAGATTTTCCTGTTGATCCGGACTATGCCGGCCACCAGAGCTGTAATTCAAAGGTGGAATTCTTTGGAGATCACCGCTGTGTCATTGCAGGCAAGAAGGGAATCCAGGTTATTGACCTGACGACTATGGAGGTTCTCTGGCAGGGCGTACATGCAATGACTGTAAGTGTAAGTAAAGATGAGTCTGTGATCAGTGCTTTTGATGCCGAAACAAAAACCATCACCTTTTATACACCAGAAGGGGAAGTGGTGTCAGAGCGTACCTTTGACTGTGATGACGGTATGTATTATGGAATGAGCGACGATGGAAAATATGCTGCATTCGGTGAATTTTATGAGGATGATGATGTAATGAATCCTCTTTTTGTTATTGATACCAAAACCGGAGAAATCCTAAAAGAGATAGATGACAAAAAATATGTAAGCACTGTATATAATGATACTTCCTGGTCGGGCCATCAGTTACTTTTTGTAGATGAAAACAATAATTATGGCTGCCTGGATATGGATGAAGACAAAATTTATGCTACAAAAACAAAGATCACATCCGATATCTGTTATGCAGACGCAGATAAAGGAGTTGTGTATTACCGTGACGGCTCCCATCTGATCTGCGCTTCCATGAAAACCGGAGAAGAGCTGAAAAGCTATAAAGCTTCTGACGATATTGCAGATGCAGAATATACAGGTGATGGGGAAAAGATTACCTTTGCTGTAGCTACAAATGACGGAGCCATTGAGTACGTAGATTATACAGAGGATCCCTATAGAATCGGTCAGCTTGCCGGTGATGGAAATGGATGCTCCGAGCTTCGCGCCGGAAATACCTGTATTGCCACTTATCGGCTAAATGCCTATGAATTCCGCGTTTATCAGCTGAATGACCGCAGTACTTCCAAAACAGATACCATGAACAAGGGATCAAATGAAACCCTGGATTATGTGATCCGCCGTGGAAAAATGCTTATGGTAAACGGAAGTTCCAATTCCTACGCAGTTAATCTTTCCACATTGGAGGGAGCTCAGTTTAACCAGAAGGTATCTTATATGAGTGTTGTGGATGACAATCTGGTAAGCTGCAACGATCTGACGGAACCATCAGTATTTACGATTCCATAAGCGGAGAAGAAATTACAGATCTCCCAGATGGAACAGAAGAAAATCTGGAAGTTAACGGCGCTTTTATGGTAGAAGATGGTTTGCTGAAAAAGTACAGTTATGAAAAAACAGATAAAAGTGCAGAAGAACTGGAACCTGTCTATACAGAAGAAGTTCCGGAAAACTGTACCCAGGCTTACATTTCTCTGGATGATTATCTGATCGAAATATTAGAAGAGACAGATGAAGTCAGTACGATCTGTATTCTGGATCCAGACCGAAAAGAGGTATTTTCCCAGAAGTGTACAGACTTCAGAGGCTCTGCAGAATGTAAATATATCCTGTACCAGCCAGAAGGTGGAACACAATACATTATGTATAATTATGTAACAGGAAAAGAAATTACCAGAATAGATCTTGGCAATTTCTCCTGGATGGAAACTGTAGACGGCTATGCTTTGCTTTGCAGCAGTGATAAGGGTGCGTTTGTTCTGGATGATACTACCGGAGAAGTGCTTTTGACTATTTCCCAGGCAGCTACTTTATATGATTTTGCTGCACCAGAGGGACTGCCATATTTTGCAATGTTATATCTTTCTGACAGTGGGGAGACAAGGCTTGATATTTACAGCAAGGATGCCACAGCATCTCCTGTAGCAAAGATCAAAGGCGGACTTGGCATGAATGAAGAAGGCGAAGTCATAATTTTTGATGGGGTACATACCTTATATGCGGTGCCATTTCTTTCTCTTTCCGAAATCTATGAGAAAGGAAAAGAATTTCTCAATGGAGAAAATCTGACCCAGGAGCAGAAGATTGCTTATCACTGTGACTGATAAATTTGTAACA
Organism: uncultured Blautia sp.; assembly: GCA_934364795.1. GTDB lineage: Bacteria > Bacillota > Clostridia > Lachnospirales > Lachnospiraceae > Blautia_A. The sequence continues at coordinate 67,891 of CAKRMK010000004.1, read as the reverse complement.
TGTATATTACACTTAGGACGGAGCGTGTTTTTTTGACACGCTCTGCAACTGTTTAAGGAGGCAGTATGGAACGACTGATTTTTCATGTAGATGTAAACAGCGCGTTTCTCTCCTGGGAGGCAGCACGCAGAGTAAAAGAGGGGCTGCCTGACCTTAGGGAAATTCCATCAGCAGTAGGCGGAGATCCAAAAACAAGAACTGGTATTGTAGTTGCAAAATCCATTCCTGCGAAAAAATACGGAGTACAGACAGGGGAGCCTGTGGCTATGGCTCTTAGGAAGTGTCCTTCCCTTGTGGTAGTTCCAAGTGATTTTCGTCTTTATACCAGAAACTCCCAGGCGTTTAAGGCTATCTGCCAGTCCTATGCTCCGGTAATGGAATCTTTTTCTATTGATGAAGTATTTCTTGACATGACAGGAACCTCCCTGATCTATCCGGATCCGGTTGCAACAGCCCATGAGATTAAAGATAAAATTTATCATGACCTTGGATTTACGGTAAATGTGGGGATTTCCACAAATAAACTGCTGGCAAAAATGGCATCTGATTTTGAAAAGCCAGATAAAGTCCATACTTTGTTTCCAGAAGAGATTCCCGAAAAAATGTGGCCGCTTCCTGTCAGGGATCTGCTTTTTCTTGGAAAAGCATCTGAGAAAAAACTGCTTGATTTTGGAATCCGGACCATTGGAGATCTTGCCAGGGAAAAAGAATCAACAGTTCAGAACCTTCTTGGAGACAAGGCAGGTCATCAGCTTTATCAGTACGCAAGAGGGATTGATGATTCCCCTGTTCTGGCGCAGCCGGAGGAAAGCAAGGGCTTCAGCGTGGAAAAGACTTTCAATGATGATATTGTTTCTATGGAGCAGGTTTTGCCGGTTCTGCTAGAGCAGTGTGATGTGGTTGCAACCAGAATGCGGCGGAAGGCAAAAAAATGCACCTGTATTTCTGTTACCTTCCGCACCTTGGATTTTAAGAACCGCTCGCATCAGATGAAGCTTCCTAATGCTACAGATGTGACAGACGAAATTTATGAAAATGCCAGAAAACTGTTTGTGGAATTCTGGAAGGGACAGCCTCTTCGGCTGATCGGTGTGGCGCTTACCGGGCTGACAGAAGAGGGCTTTGAACAGATGTCTTTATTTGAAGACACGAAGAAAAAAGAGCAGCGCCAGAAATTAGATGCCACCCTTGACGCCATCCGTATGAAATTTGGAAATGATAAGATCACCCGGGCAAGTATTATGAACAGTAATGCAGGAATCGGGCGAAAGGCAAAGGCGCAGATGGAAAATGAATCACAATCTGATTGGACAGAAAAAAAGAGAACGGATCAGTGGCATGGTTATACACCACCTTCGTAAAAGGGATGATGAATTTCAGTTCAGTTTTTCCAGGATGCATATAAATAAAAAAGAGTTATCCAAGGTTCTTGCCATTGGGATTCCGGCGGGAATACAGGGGGCGCGATTATGATCGTATATTTATGGCATATGAGAAAGCTGGAAAGAAAAATGAACGAAGTAAAATAATATTAAGATTGTAATGATTACATAAAAATAATAGAAATTGATTTAGAATGAAACAGGACATTACAAGTTCCTTAATCGGGAATAAGTAATGTCCTGTTTTTTCGTGAGTAATCAGCCAATATCCGTACTTTCATGAGTTTCTCATTATTTTTTTAAAATACACTTGACTAAAATATAATACTAGTGTACTATCTAACCAAGACAGTAAGACAACAAAGGAGGTCACAATGGAATACAATTCATCGCTGCCAATTTATCTCCAGGCAGCAAATTCTATAAAACGAGATATTGTAACAGGCAAGCTGTCTCCTGGTGCGAAGCTTCCCTCTGTACGGGAGCTGGCAGTAGAATATACCATTAATCCTAACACTGTCAGCCGCGTATATAAAGAATTAGAGATGGAAGGTGTCTGCTTTACCAGGCGGGGAATGGGAACATTTGTAACCGAAGACCCTGGTAGGGTGCAGCAGCTGAAAGAAGAGATGGCAGGAACCCTGATCAGGGAATTTCTGGAAGGAATGGAGCAGCTTGGTTTTTCCAGAGCCGAGGCAATGGGATTTCTGGAAGAAGAACAGTCCAAATAAGACGAGGAGTGTGTGGAAATGATTTTAGAGAGCAGAGAAGTAACAAAGAAATACGGCGGTAAGACTGCTGTAAATCAGGTATCTTTACAATTAGAGCAAGGTCTTGTATACGCCATGCTTGGCCCGAACGGAAGCGGCAAGACCACCTGGATGAAAATGGTGGCAGGACTTGTGAAACCGACCAGCGGAGAGATACTTTATCAGGGAAATCCTATTGGGAAAGAGAGTAAGGCAGAAATTGCCTATATGTCTACGGAACCTTATTTCTACAACTGGATGTCTGTAGCAGATGTTGGAAAATATTATGAGGACTTTTTCCAGGATTTTTCCATGGAGAAATACAGGCAGATGATTTCCCGTATGGAACTCACCGAGGATATGAAAGCGAAGAAGCTGTCCTCTGGTATGATGGCGAAGCTGAAGATAGCAGTTACCATGTCAAGAGCGGCGAAGCTTTATTTACTTGACGAACCATTAAACGGTATTGATCTTCTTGCAAGGGATCAGATTATGAAGAGTATTCTGGAAGCCATAGACCCAGATGTGACACTGGTAGTTTCCAGCCATCTTGTAGATGAACTGGAACGGGTAGCAGATGCAGCCATTTTTATGAAAGAGGGTGCATTGGTGAAACAGTGCATGGTGGAAGAGCTTCGGATCAGTCAGCATAAATCGGTGGTGGATCTGTACCGTGAAATCTATGGACATGGAGGAGAGGCAGTATGTTAAATCTTATGAAGTATGAATTGAGAAAAACAACATTTTCCAAATTAGCTTTACTGGCGTTTACAGCAGTTGCAGAGGTTGCCTTTTTATTAGGCGTATTTCTGAAAAAGGATAATCTTCTGGCAATGGGGATTATCTGTCTTTTCCTGTGCGCTATTATTGGTGTTGTCTATATTGGCTTGGAAAGTGTAAATGTCTTATATCGTGATCTGAATACCAGGCAGAGCTATATGTTATTCCTTACCCCAAAGAGCAGTTACCAGATCCTGGGTGCCAAGATTCTGGAAAATGGAATTTCTATTATAATGACAGGTGCATTCTTTGCAGTACTGGCTGCTGTTAATGTGACTGTGGCAACTCTTTACATTGGCGGCCTGAAAGAGATGATTGATATGATAAGCTCTTTTATGGAAATCAACTGGTCCATGACTTTTACTCCGGCAGAGGCAGCCTTCTATTTCTTTGGTCTTCTGGCAAGCTGGATTGTTTACATTGTAAATGCAGATCTGGCAGTGATTTTATCAGCCAGCGTTTTTGCGGGTAAGAAAGGCAGCGGCGTCGTAGCTTTTATTATTTTCATGATAATGTCCATGGTTATTGGAAAGATATTGGATCTTATTCCGCTTCAGCAAAGCCTGGAACTTACTTTTGTTTTGTATATCGTAGCTGCATTCGTCATTGCAGCAGTGCTGTATCTGATCAGTGGCTGGATCATGGAAAAGAAGCTGAGTGTATAAACAAAACAGATAAATAACATAATAGATTTATATCGAAACAGGGCATTATTTACTCTTTAAAAATAAGTAAATAATGCCCTGTTTTTTTCTGTTGTCAAATGACTTTATTCTGTATAGAAACCGGCTTCAAATAAGATGCCTGCTTTGGATACAGTTCTCATCAGAGCTTTTCCAGATCTGGCTTTAGTATTTAGTACTGCTGACCACTCTGGGAACCGCTGGACATCTGACGTTCCTGCTGTTCGATCATCTTTTTCACCATATAACCACCTACACTACCATTCTGTTTGGAAGTAAGGTTTCCGTTGTATCCGTCTGTAAGCGGCACACCCAGCTCATTTGCAACCTCAAATTTGAAACGATTTAATGCGCCCTTTGCTTCTGGTACAGCTGCTTTGTTAGAAGAAGTATTGTTTGACATAATCATTTTCCTCCTTGGTTCATTGTTGTTTTTTGTTTGATGTTACAATGCTAGTATGTGCTTTGAAAACAAAAATACACTGGCAATAAATAGTAACAAAATTATACGGCAAAAAAATAATTATCATTTTGAACTTGACTCTACAACCGATGTAGGGTTTATGTTAAAATAGTTATTTGGAAAGGAGGAGATATCCTTTGGAAAAAGATCTTACCACAGGCAGTGTATTTAAAAATATTGTTTATTTCTCATTGCCATATCTGTTATCTTATTTTTTGCAGACACTTTACGGAATGGCGGACCTGTTTATTATAGGCCAGTTCGAGGGCGTTGCCAGCACCACAGCTGTATCTGTAGGAAGCCAGGTAATGCATATGCTGACAGTCATGATTGTGGGACTTGCCATGGGCACCACAGTTACTATCGGCCAGGCCATAGGAGGGAAAAATAAAAAACAGGCAGCTTTTGACATTGGCAATTCTGTTACTTTATTCATGGCTTTATCTATTGTACTGGCAGCTGTGCTTCTTTTACTGGTAAATCCTATTGTGGCAATTATGTCTACACCGGAAGAAGCAGTCTCTGGTACAGTTACCTATCTTACTATCTGCTTTATCGGAATTCCTTTTATCACGGCATATAATATTATCAGTTCTATTTTCCGCGGAATGGGTGATTCCAAAAGCCCTATGTATTTTATTGCAGTTGCATGCGTGACAAATATTGTACTTGATTATGTTTTTATGGGAGCACTTCATTTAGGACCGGCAGGTGCAGCCCTTGGAACAACCCTTTCCCAGACTATTAGTGTGATAATTGCTCTTACTGTGATTCTTAAGAAAAAAACAGGGATTTCAATTTCCAGAGCTGATTTTAAGCCCCGCAGGCAGACGATGGGAAAGATTCTCAAAATAGGAATTCCGATCTGCTGTCAGGATGGGTTAATTCAGGTGGCATTTATTATCATCACCATTATTGCAAACAGGCGAGGCCTTACAGATGCAGCAGCAGTTGGAATTGTGGAAAAAGTAATCAGCTTTTTATTTTTGGTTCCATCCTCCATGCTGTCTACCGTGTCTGCACTTGGGGCACAGAATATTGGTGCAAGGAAGCCAGAGAGGGCAAAAGAAGTGCTTCGTTATGCAATTATGATAGCAGTTGGATTTGGTGTGATCGCCTGCATTTTGATTCAGCTTATTGCAGAGCAGGTTGTGGGAATGTTTACTGTAGATCAGGGTGTTATCCTGGCTGGTGGACAGTATTTGCGCGGTTATATCTTTGATGTTATTTTTGCAGGAGTTCACTTCAGCTTCAGTGGCTATTTCTGTGCCTGTGGGAAATCCGGATTGTCCTTTTTACATAACATTACAGCCATTGTGCTGGTGAGAGTTCCTGGTGTTTATCTTACCTCAAAACTGTTTCCGGCAACCTTGCTTCCTATGGGACTGGCAACTGCCACAGGATCACTTTTATCTGTGTTTATCTGTGTGATTGCCTTTGCGGTGATTAGCAGAAAAGAAAATAATTCATTAAAAAATGAAATAAGTAAAATAATATAAGAAAAAGGAGAGGACATGTTGTGGACAAAAAAGATTTGTTTCAGATTGGTGAAGTAGCCCGGATGTTTCAGTTAAGTGTAAGTACTCTTCGCCACTATGAATCTATGGGACTTCTGGTCCCGGAGGTAACGGATCCCAAGTCTGGCTATCGTTATTACAGTCTTCGCCAGTTCGAACCATTAAACATTATCCGCTATCTTAGAGCGCTTGACATGCCCTTAACAGAAATTGCAGATTTTCTCCAGAATCGTGACATTGACAAGATAGAAGAAAAACTTCAGCAACAAAAGGAAATCGTCATAAAACGGCAACAGGAATTAAGGCAGATCGAGCAGAAAATTGACAATCGTTTAACACAGCTAAAGGATGCCAGAAATTCTACTTTGGATGAGATTACGCTTACAACTGTCAGTGCCTGCCGTCTGGCATGGCTTGAGGATAATCTTACTATTAAAGAATTTGTGGATATGGAGGCTCCTATACGAAAATTGGATCAGAAGCAGAAAGAGGCACTGATTTTTCTTGGAAAAGTAGGTGTTGCAATATCAGCAGAACATTTAATGGAGGGAAAATATCAACAATACAATGGGATTTTCCTTATATTGGATCAGGAAGACAAATATGATGGGAATATAATTGGCATGCCGGAAGCTTTATGCGTCAGAGTACGCTTCTGCGGCAGCCACAAAGAAGCACCTGCCCAGTATGAAAAACTGATGGCATATATAAAAGAGCACCAGCTAAAGGTGGCGGGCTTTTCACGGGAAATCACCATGATTGATTATGGCTTTACCAACGATAGGGATGAGTTTGTGACGGAAATTAGCATTCCGGTAAAATCAGAATTATAAATTTTTCCCTCTTTCAAAATTGGATTATGTTTTATCAAAAGAAACATTGCGTTCATTTATTCTTAAAAAAACCGAACAAATGTTTCTTTTTTCGATTGATTTTTTAGGCCGGATGTGATACCCTTTAAACAAAAAGAGGGGAGCTTAAGGATATGAAAAAATTTTTGAAAATTCTGGGCTATGTTTTAGGTGCAGTTATTCTTGTGCTTGGTGGATATATTATTTATCTGTTTGCCAGCTATCATCGAATTCCTGACAATCAGCAGCTTGAGGTGGAAAATGCCAATAACACTGCCGTAGCAGAAAGTACTTCAGAGGATGAGACAGAAGCTTTACTTACTACGAATAAGGAATATTCTGCCCTCACCTATAACATTGGTTTTGGTGCCTATACTCCGGATTTCAGTTTCTTTATGGATGGAGGGAAATCCTCCTGGGCGAAGAGTAAGGACAGTGTTTTAAAGACGGTTCAGGGAGCAGGAGAGCTGGCGGCATCCTATGATCCTGACTTTGCAATGATCGAGGAAATTGACCTGGATTCTACAAGAAGCTACCATGTAGATGAGTACTCCATCTTAAAGGAAAGGTTTCCGGATTATTATTATGTGTTTGCCCAGAACTATGATTCAGCCTTTTTATTTTATCCATTTAATCAGCCTCATGGAAGCAGTAAGTCTGGTATCGGTTTGTTTTCTAGATATCCGGTGACCTCAGCCCTTAGAAGAAGCTTCCCGGTGTCTACTTCTTTTACTAAATTTTTTGATCTGGACAGATGCTACAGTATTTCCAGAATTCCAGTAGACAATGGAAAAGAGCTGGTAATTTTTGTACTGCATATGTCTGCCTATGGCAACAGTGACCAGATCCGAAAGGGCCAGATCCATATGCTGGCTGCAGATATGAAGAAGGAATATGAGGCTGGCAATTACGTACTTTGCGGCGGTGATTTCAACCATGATCTGAAAGCCTCGGAAGAGGATAATAGTGAAAGAGAATCCTGGGCTTATCCATTCCCAAGAGAAGAGCTTCCAGAGCATTTTTCCTTCGGACTGGATCTTCTTACAGAAGAGGAGCGTGACAGTCTGTGGAACAGCGCCAGAAATGCAGACATGGAATATGTTCCAGATGTAACATACACAGTCACCCTGGATGGATTTATTATTTCAGACAACATTGAATGTACCTCTTATGAGGACATTAACACCGGCTATTCATATTCCGATCATGATCCGGTGTATATGAACTTTAAGTTAAAATGAAAGAAAATTTAAATGCCATGGATTTAAGCGTAGACCGTACTTATCTGTGTATTGACCTGAAGTCCTTTTATGCATCTGTGGAATGCAGGGAACGTCAATTAGATCCTCTTAGTACGAATCTGGTAGTGGCAGATCCCTCCCGCACGTCAAAAACGATCTGTCTTGCTGTTTCTCCGGCTTTGAAGGCCTACGGCATTTCAGGCCGTGCAAGGCTTTTTGAAGTAGAACAGCAGATAAAAAAGGCCAACCATATGCGGCAGAAGTATGCTCCTGGCCGCCGTTTTACCGGCACCTCTAGTAATGCCCGGGAGCTTTTTGCCCATCCGGAGTACGCCATTGGTTATATTACCGCGCCGCCCAGAATGTCTCATTATATGGAGCAGAGTACCAGGATTTACAAGCTTTACCTGAAATATATTGCTCCCGAGGATATTCATATTTATTCTATTGATGAAGTGTTTATTGACCTGACAGATTACCTGTCTGCTGCAGGAAAATCAGCCAGAGAGTTTGCCAGGGATATGATTTTGGATGTACTGGAAAATACAGGAATTACAGCTACTGCAGGAATCGGTACGAATCTGTATCTGGCCAAAATCGCCATGGACATTGTAGCGAAGCATATTCCAGCAGATGAGTACGGCGTGCGGATTGCACAGCTGGATGAAATGAGCTATCGCCGCCAGCTGTGGGCGCACCGTCCTCTTACTGATTTTTGGAGAGTAGGACGTGGATATGCGAAAAAGCTGGAAGAGAACGGTATTTTCACTATGGGAGACATTGCCCACTGTTCCTTAGGCGGTCCGGCAGATTATTACAATGAGGAACTTTTGTACAAACTATTTGGGATAAATGCAGAGCTTCTCATTGACCATGCCTGGGGCTGGGAACCCTGCCGGATTTCCCACATAAAAGCGTATAAGCCAGAGTCTAACAGCATTTGTTCCGGACAGGTTCTTACATGTCCGTATACTGCGGACAAAGCCCGCCTGGTAGTACAGGAAATGGCAGATTCCATGGCTCTTGCTCTGGTAGAAAAGCGTCTGGTGACAGATCAGATTGTACTGACGGTGGGATATGATATTGAAAACCTTACCGATCCGGTGATACGCAGAAGTTATCGTGGACCAGTGACAACAGACCGGTACGGCAGGCAGATTCCCGCACATGCTCACGGTACCAATAACCTGACTTTACAGACTTCTTCTGCCAAATTACTTACAGAAGCAGCAGTAAGCCTGTTTGACCGTATTATAAATTCCGGGCTTCTGGTACGCAGGCTTTATCTTACTGCTAATAATCTGGTGTCAGAATCAGAAACAAAGCAGGAATTTGTTGGTGAACAGCTGGATCTTTTTACCGATTACGCAGCGCTGGAACAACAGAAAAAGGAAACAGAGGAACTTTTGGAGCGGGAAAAGAAAATGCAAAAGGCGGTGCTGGATATTAAAAAAAAATTTGGAAAAAATGCCATTCTCAAGGGAATGAACCTACAGGAAGGCGCAACTGCCAGAGAAAGAAACAAACAGATTGGCGGACATAAGGCATAAGAAATGGGGATTTCAACGAAATTTTCCAATGCATCAAAAAACGGCTGCCTCATTAATTTTGAGACAACCGATTCAAAAATCTAATTAGAGTATGTTTATAAAAACAGATTTCCAAGTCCTGTAGAAACCAGGAACAGCACCAGCATAACTACTGGAACGACAAATTTAATCATAAAGCTGTACAATTTGGCACGCTTGAAATGCTCTCCATTTCTTTCCACTTCACTGATAATGTATTTTGGTCCCACAACCCAGCCGATGAGGATACTGGTAAGCAGGGAAATAAACGGCATCAGGAAGCTGTTGCTGATATAATCCATTACATCAAGAAGCTGTGCAGTTGCACCGTTTGGAAGTTTTAACTCAAAGTACAGCACATTATATCCAAGACAGATCAGCACAGCTGTTACCAGAGAATAGGTTCCGATAATAGCGCACATCTGTTTTCTGGACTTATGGAAAATTTCCATACAGTTTGCAACAAGAGTCTCCATAACAGATACACAGGAAGTAAGTGCTGCAAATCCCATCATCAGGAAAAATGCAACTGCTACAATTCTTCCTACACCGCCCATTGCCTGGAATACCCTTGGCAGGGAAATGAAGATCAGACTTGGGCCGGAAGCCATTCCCTCTGTACCAAGGAACACGTATACTGCCGGGATGATCATCATACCGGCAAGAAAAGCAACTCCGGTATCAAAAATTTCAATCTGGTTAATGGATTTATTCAGATCCACTTCATTTCTGACATAAGAACCATAAGTAACCATAATTCCCATAGAAACACTTAAGGAAAAGAAAAGCTGGCTCATTGCATCAAGCAGGATTTCCAGGAAACGTTTTACTGTCAGACCACTTACATCCGGGAAAAGATAAACTTTCAGTCCCTGAAGTCCGGTACGGACAGTTCCATCAGCACTCTTACTGGAAAGTGTAAGAGAGAAAATGGCGATTCCGATGATCAGTACGATCAGTCCCGGCATAATAAATTTGGAGAATCTTTCAATTCCTTTTTCCACACCGCAGTATACGATCCAGGCAGTAAGAGCCAAAAATACGAGCATGAATACAATTGGAGATACCTTTGATGTAATAAAGGATGTAAAATATCCATCTTCTGATAACTCATTACCATTAGATACAATGTAGGTACAGAAATATTTTGTGATCCAGCCACCAATTACAGAATAGTAAGTCATGATCAGTGCAGGTACCAGGAAGGTCAGATATCCAAGAAATCCCCATTTGGAATGTAATGTTCCAAATGCCTTTAATGCATTCTGTTTGGTCTTTCTTCCTATGGTAATGTCTGTGGTCAGAAGTACAAAGCCAAAAGTCAGAACCAGAATCAGATACACCACCAGAAATAATCCGCCCCCGTCTTTCGCACATAAATAGGGAAAACGCCAGATGTTTCCCACACCCACGGCACTTCCGGCGGCTGCCAGGACGAAGCCCAGAGAATTACTGAAGTTACTTTTTTTCTCTTTCATTGTTGCTACCTCGATTCCTTTTTCATCCATCTAAAGTTATCTGTAAACAATAACTAACTAATTATATTAAATGATAGAAAAGAAAAAAGCAACCTGATACAGCCTGAAATAATAAAAAATAATTGAAAATAATTGAAAACAAGAAGAAATAATATAAAAATACGACAAAAAAATATGACAAAAAAATACCAAAACAGGACAGAAAGAAAAATAATACAAAATCAAGATAAAATACAAAAATTCTTGACTTACATTATGGTTGAAGGATTATAATAAACGAATACACAGGAAATTTCGAAAAATAAAGGAGAATTACACAATGTCAGAATATATATTTGACCAGTCTGTAGACCGTCGTGGAACAGGATGCATGAAATGGGATGTGAAAGAGGGCGAACTCCCCATGTGGGTTGCAGATATGGATTTTCAGACTGCACCACAGATTATAGAAGCAATTCAAAAACGAGCACAGCATGGTGTTTTCGGATATACTCTGATTACAGAAGAATGGTATAAGGCTTACCAGAACTGGTGGAAAACACGCCATGATTTTGAAATTGCCAGGGAATGGCTTATTTTCTGCACTGGGGTTGTGCCGGCAATTTCCAGTATTGTAAGAAAAATGACCACTCCTGCCGAAAAAGTAGTAGTCCTGACCCCAGTATATAATATATTCTTCAACTCAATTTTGAATAATGGAAGAAATCCTCTGGAATGTGAGCTGGAATATGAGAACGGAGAATATCATATTAACTGGCAGGATCTGGAGGAAAAGCTTGCAGACCCACAGACAACTTTAATGATTTTCTGTAATCCTCATAACCCGGTTGGAAAAATATGGGATAAAGAGACTCTTGCAAGAATTGGTGATCTTTGCGCCAGATATCATGTCCTTGTTTTATCCGATGAGATCCACTGCGATCTGACAAGACCGGACAAAGGATATGTTCCATTTGCTTCCGTTTCCGAAACCTGTAAAAATAACAGTATCACCTGTATCGCTCCAACTAAGGCTTTTAATCTGGCAGGCATCCAGACTGCTGCAGTGGTGATCCCGGATCCCTTTATCCGGCATAAAGTAAACAGAGGACTGAATACTGATGAAGTGGCAGAGCCAAATGTGTTTGCTGCAATGGCACCCGTAGCTGCCTTTGAACAGGGCGGCTCCTGGATGGACAGTTTGAAAGAATATCTCTGGAAGAACAGAAAATATGCAGAAGAATATATCAGGGAGGAAATTCCGGAAATTTATGCAGTAAAAGGAGAGGCAACCTATCTTTTATGGCTTGACTGTACCAGGATTTTCCGGGAAGAACAGGATCTTTGCGATTTTATCCGTCAGTACAGCGGACTGTATCTCTCTGACGGACGTGAGTATCACAATGGCGAGGGCTTCCTCAGAATGAATTTAGCCTGCTCCATGGAAGTATTAAAAGATGGTCTGAACAGATTAAAAAGCAGTATTAAGGCATACTGTAAATAAAAAATTGTTATAAAATAAGGTTAAAGCCTTTTTTAACAGGCTCTGGAGAAAGCCTTTTGGGAGCACGCTTTAGAAAAAATATTTTGTCAGGGAAAGTTAGGTATTATTTATGGGATCTGATAACCACAAGTATGATGATATTATAAATCTGCCTCACCATGTTTCCAAAACCCATCCACCTATGGACATTATGGACAGAGCAGCACAGTTTTCTCCCTTTGCGGCACTGACTGGTTATAAAGAAGCAGCAGAGGAAACAAGACGCCTGACCCAGCCAAAGATTCAGCTTGACGAAACACAGAAAGAGCTGCTTGATATTGAACTTCATAAGCTGGAAGCCAGTCTTTTACAAAAAACGATTGTCACAGTTACTTATTTTATTCCAGACCAAAAGAAGGACGGCGGTGTTTATCACACGGTTTCCGGAACCGTGCGAAAAATTGATCATTACAGACGTATTCTTTGTATGGAAAACAAAGAAGTAATACCTGTGGAAAATATTATAGATATTACTAGTGAACATTAGACAAATCTTCCATATTATGTTACTATGGTTACATTCATGATATTAACAAGGGTTTCATTTATGATATTAACAAGGGTTTCATTCATGATATTAACAAGGAGTCATGTGTAACATGGAGAGGAAAACAAACCGGAAAACAATCAATTTTCGCACAGCGCTTGTTTTTTGCATAACCTTTATAATTACGATTATTTTTATCTGCTTTTTAAATCAAAGTCAGGTAAAGGAAGAAAAAATGAAAGCCACCTACACTGCTGAAGCAACTGTAAATCGTATTGAATCACAGATGAATCAGTATCTGGTGGCTTCTGATTTCATGAAAAATATAGTCGAGGCCGGATATGAAATCGGGGATAGGGAATATGCAGATATGTGCAGCCTTCTTCAGGATGATGAACACATCATAGAAGCATTTGAACTAGCCCGTGACGGTACCGTATCACAGGTATACCCTCTGGAAGGAAATGAAGAGGCAATTGGTCTTGACATGCTGACCCATCCACAGCGTAAAAAAGAGGCGAAACTGGCCATGGACAGCGGACAGTATACCATTGCAGGGCCATTTGAGCTGGTGCAGGGCGGTACCGGGGCATTACTTTTCGATCCTATTTATATAGAGGATTCTTCTGGCAATAAAGGGTTCTGGGGATTTTCCCTTCTGGTGTTGAATTGGGATAAATTTGTGGACAAATTAAATCTGGATTCCCTGGAAGAAGCAGGCTACCACTATCAGATCTGGAAGCATAATATGAGTACAGATAAAGATGTAACCATTGCCCGATGCGATGACCTGAATGAGAAATTTGCCATTGAAGTTGCCTGCCAGGTTCCAAACGACACCTGGTATGTGGAAATTGCACCAGAATATGGCTGGATATCAAATAATATTATTTGGGGATATTTCTTCTTTGCAATTGCATTTACCTGTCTGGTATCTGTAGGTTACTGGCAGTTCGAGCAGCAGCGTTATAAAGAATACGTATATGCCAGAAAAATCGAGAAAACCGCAGAAAAAGCCCGTCTGGCAAATGAGGCCAAGACACGTTTCCTTTTTAATATGAGTCACGATATCCGTACTCCGATGAATGCGATTATTGGTTTTTCAGAACTTCTTGATGAGCATCTGGATGACCGCCAGAAATCCGAAGACTACATTCAGAAAATCAAATATTCCAGTGAATTTCTGCTTTCTCTGATCAATGATATGCTGGAAATGGCACGTATTGAAAGTGGAAAGGCTGTCCTGAATCCGGAACCTGTGAATGCCAGAGATCTGATGGAATCTCTGGAAGCCGTTTTTGAACCTGCAACAAAGAAAAAGGGACTGAATTATTCCTGCCACTTAAGTATCAACCATGAATATATCATCTGCGATGAGACAAAGGTAAGAGAAATCTTTCTTAATGTTCTTGGAAATTCAGTAAAATACACTCCGGACGGGGGCAAAATTACCCTTAGCGTAACAGAACTCCCTTCACCAAAAGTGGATTATGTCCTTATCCGTATTGTGGTGGAGGATACCGGTATTGGAATGAGCGAAGAATATCTGCCTCATATATTTGAGGAATTTACCAGGGAGCGTACAAGCACAGAAAGCAAGGTAGTCGGTGCCGGACTTGGCCTGCCTATTGTAAAGGCACTTGTGGAGCTGATGGAGGGCACAATTCTGGTAGAAAGTAAACTGGGAAAAGGCACGAAAACTACCATTGAGCTTCCTTTCCCCATTGCATCAGAAGAGCAGATTAAGTCTTTACATCAGGAGCCTCCTTCAGAGGAAAAAGCCAATTTCCAGGGAAAAAGGATTCTTCTTGCAGAAGATAATGACCTGAATGCAGAAATCGCCATCACTATCCTGGAGGAAAATGGCTTTCAGGTAGAAAGAGCAGAAGACGGTCAGATTTGTGTGAATATGCTTCTGGAAAATGAGGAGCACTATTATGATCTTATCCTGATGGATATTCAGATGCCGAATATGAATGGATATGAAGCGTCCAGAACAATCCGGAAGCTGTCCGGAAGTAAGGCACAGATTCCTATCGTTGCAATGACAGCCAATGCTTTTGATGAGGATAAAAATAAAACTCTTGCAGCAGGAATGAACGCACATATTGCCAAGCCTTTTGATATTCAGGTTTTACTGGATCATCTGAGAAAGATATTGAAATAAATTATTTCCTTTAAAACACTTTCATTTTCTATAAGATAATCTGACCTATACAGGCGGAATCTCCATTTTTGAGATATCCGCCTGTATTTTTTTGCTGTATTTTCAAGGATGTAATTCATTCTCTGTGCCCGTAATTCATTCCCTGTAATAAAAAAACATGCTGTTTTATGATACAATAAGGAAGGTTAAATCCGATAGTACAATTGCGAAAAATGACGAAAACTGTCAGTTTGAAGTAAAGGGAAGTTCATAGGAAGCCTGTTTTATACATATGCAAAACACGTTATTTTCGCAAAATACACAGTCATTTCCTTAAGCTGTGTTGAAACATAATGGCTTTTTTGTTAAAATTACAAATAAAATACAAACTTTATTTGGTTATATTTCATAATTTTGAAGGGAGATGAAACAGTGGACAATAGAAACAACAGACTGCTGAATGCAAAGCTAAATAAATACATCATTCCAGGAATTATGATGTCACTGGCGCTTCAGCTGGGAAACATTGTAGACACAATTTTTGTAAGTAATTTAATTGGTGTTGAGGCAATGTCGGCAGTCACCATGAGCCTTCCAGTTGAAACCATAGTTCAGCTTACAGGCTACTGCCTTGGAGTAGGAGGCTCTATAGCAGCAGGAAACATGCTTGGTAAGCGTGACAAGGAAAGTGCTTCCAGGTTATTTTCAGCTACTTTCATAGTGACACTTGCCGTAGGTGTTCTTTTTTCAATCTGTGCGTTTTGGGCTGCCGGTCCCATTGCCAGACTTCTGGTATCAGGTGATGGCATTTTGACAGCTTATACAAGAGATTATATCCGTATCAGTATGTTCGGTGCTCCGGTAATCGGAATCGGTCTTATGATGGTAAGCTACCTTGGTGTGGAAAATCATCCGGAGCTGTCTTCTCTTTATCTGATTCTGGCGAATGTGATAAATCTTGTTCTTGATTATATATTCCTCCGATTCACGCCTCTTGGGATCGCAGGTGCTTCTTTATCTACCGTACTTGGCTTCCTGTTTGCAATGGTGGTTTTCATTATTTATGTTCGTTCTGACAAACGAAATATCTGTTTTGTCCGGCTGAAGGCAAAGGATTTTTGCATTATCAAGGAAGCGGTAGTTACAGGCGTGCCTATGCTTGTTTTCATGGCAACCAATTTCATAAAGGCTCTTGGTCTGAATACGATCATTATGAATCAGATCGGGGAAGAGGGAATGGCAGTATTCACAGTCTGCGATAACGTTCTGCTGATCGTTGAAATGCTTACCGGTGGAATTATTGGTGTTATTCCAAATGTTGCGGGAATTCTTTTTGGCGAAAAGGATTATGTGGGAATTCATGTACTCTGTAAAAAGATGCTGAAATACAGTTACATAGTACTTGCTGTAATCTTTGTATTTATCATGTTATTTACCCCGCAGATCACACTTCTGTTTGGAAGCGGCGGTGGAGAGCTTGGCACACAGATGGTTCATGCGCTGCGTATTTTTGCATTGTGCGTGGCACCGTATCTCTGGAACAAATTTATAATAAGCTACTATGAGTCCATTGAAGAGACAGCTATTGCAAGCTTTGTCACCTTCCTTGAAAATGCAGTAGCTGTTCTGCCGGCAACCTTTATTGGAATTTATATCTGGAAACAAATCGATGGAATCGGCACAAATGGAATTGCCATAGGATTTGTTGCCACTGAAATTATAACTGTAATTGCAGCCTGGATTTTCAGAAAAATCAAACACAAAAATTCAACATTTTATATTGTTCCGGACAAAAATCCTGGAATAAATCTGGATTTTTCAATTAAAAGCACCATGGATGAAGCCGGAACTGTTAATCGAAAAATCATGGATTTTTGCAGGCAAAACAAAGTATCTGGAAGTAAAGCCAATCTTGCAGCCGTTTGTGCGGAAGAAATGACGGTAAACATTATTAAATTCGGTGGAAAAACTTCTAACTGGATAGACATCAACCTTTGTCTGGAAGATGATATCTGCAGATTAAGAATAAGAGACAATGGAATAAACTTTAATCCGCTGGAGTACACCTACGATCATGAGGACTTTGACATCCACGGAATAGAGCTTGTGAAAAAGATTTCAAAATCAATGGATTATATCCGTGCAATTGATATGAATAATACCATAATATCTTTTTAGGAGGTGCAGAAAAATGTCTGTGATCAACGAAAAAAGTAATTTTGTTTTTGAATTTCAGCCGGTAACAAAGTTATTTGAAGAACAGGTAAGGCTTCATCCGGACAAATGTGCTGTGGCTTCAGGTAAAGAAAGCTTTACTTACGCCCAGCTCAATGAAAGAGCAAACAAAATTGCCAACTCTCTTATGGAAAAAGGCGTTGGACGGGAAAAAATCGTAGGTGTGGTACTTGAACGCTGCTGCGATTTTTATGCGGTGCGACAGGGTATTTTAAAGGCAGGAGGTGCATTTGCAGTTGCAGCACCAGATTATCCCGATGACAGAATCCAGTTTATCTTTGAAGATGCAGGCGCTCCCTTTATCATAACCACAAAGGAACTGGCGGGCGAACGTAAGGAGTTGTTTTCAAAACTTTCCGGCACCATACTGTTACTTGAAGATCTTCTGGAAAACAAAAATACCCAGAACCCGGATGTCAAAATTGAAGAACATGATCTTTGCTATTGTATCTATACATCCGGTTCAACCGGAAAGCCAAAAGGCGTTATGATTGAACATATCAATCTTGCCAATTTTGTAAATCCAAATCCAAAAAACGCAGAAACCTATGGCTATGTAAGCAGGGGAAGTGTTTCTTTGTCCATGGCAGCCATGACCTTTGATGTATCTGTGCTGGAGGAATTTATTCCCCTTACAAACGGACTTACAGCAGTAATCGCAAGTGATGAAGAGATTCTTAATCCGGTCATGCTTGGTGATTTAATTTTGAAAAATGGTGTGGATATTATGACCACTACACCTACTTATCTGTCTAATATGATTGATCTGCCCCAGCTTCGGGAAGCAGCTTCCAGAATTAAAGTATTTGATGTTGGCGCAGAAGCCTTTCCTCCGGCACTCTATGATAAGATCCGCGCTGTAAATCCAGATGCCTATATTATGAATGGCTATGGACCTACAGAAACTACCATAAGCTGTACCATGAAGGTGATCACGGACAGCAAAAATATCACCATTGGTGAACCAAATGGTAATGTTCAGGTTTACGTGGTTGACAAAGAAAATAAAATCCTTCCAGATGGAGAAACAGGAGAGCTTGTAGTTGCAGGTCTTGGCGTGGGCAGGGGCTATATCAATCTGCCGGAGAAAACAGCTGATGTCTTTATTACGCTTAATGGCGAAAGAGCATATAAGACCGGTGATCTTGCAAAGATTACCCCGGAAGGTGAAATTGAATTTTTCGGAAGAATAGATAACCAGATCAAGCTTCGCGGACTTAGAATTGAGCTGGGAGAAATTGAAGAAGTCATAAACAGTTTTGAGGGAATCATTACCAGCATTACAGTACCGGTTGATAATAAATATCTCTGCTGCTATTTTATAGCAGACCGGGAAATCAGTTCTGAATCCCTTAGTGAGTATGCGTCCGAATCCCTGGCACATTATATGGTTCCGGATGTTTTTATCCAGCTGGAAAAAATGCCTCTGACCCAGAATGGTAAAATAGATAAAAAAGCATTGCCAAAACCGGTAGCACAGCCAAAGAACTTAAAAGAGCCGGAAACACCAATGCAGAAAAAAATATTTGAAATTGTTTCCCAAGTTGTAGAAAATGATTATTTTGGAATTGACACAAGCTTTTATAAAGCAGGTCTTTCTTCCATAAGCGCAATGAAACTGTGTGTCCTGATTTCAGAGGAATTTGGTGTCACTGTAAAAACAAGCGATATCCACGAAAATAATACAGTTGAAAAACTGGAAAAATATGTAATGCTTGCACCAAAGATCAGAACCTATGAAAAAAGAGAGGTTTATCCTCTTACGGGTTCCCAGAAGGGAATTTTTGCAGAATGCAACAAAAATCCTCAAAGTACCGTGTACAATATTCCTTTCCTTTTTGAACTGGATCCTGCAGTTGATATTCCGAAATTGTCCCATGCAATTGCAAAAATGGTAAATGCCCATTCTTATCTGCTTACACAGGTATACCTTGATGATAAGGGCGAAATGGTACAGCGGCCCTGTAACGATACATTTGTGCCAGAAGTGATTGAAACCACAAATGCAAAATTTGAACATTTGAAAGAGGAGCTGGTACGTCCGTTTAAACTTGAAAAGGGACGCCTGTTCCGTGCAGAAATTTATCTTACAGAGGACCGGAAATATCTCTTTACAGATTTCCACCATATTATTGCAGACGGCAATTCCTATGATATTATTTTTGCTGATATCAACAAGGCTTATATGGGTGAAAAGCTGGAAAAAGAATCTTATACAGGATTTGATGCAGCCCTTGATGAAGAACAGCAGATGAAAGAGGGCAAATACAAAAAAGCTGAAAAATATTATGACAGTATTTTTGAAGGAATTGAGACAGAATCACTGCCTCTTCCTGATCTGGCAGGCAAACTTCCAGAGAAAGGATATCTGGAAAGACCAATGAACATTGGGGAAGAAAAAATTCTTTCCTGCTGTGAAAAACTGGGCGTGACACCAAATATTTTGTTTACAGGATTGTTTGGTATTCTTCTTACCAGATATTCCAATTCAGAGGACAGTCTTTTCTCCACAATCTATAATGGAAGAAATGACTCAAGACTGGAAAACACAGTCTGCATGCTGGTAAAAACTCTTCCTGTTTACTGTAAATTTGACAAAGATACTACCATCCAGACCTATATGACAGCTTTGTCAGAACAGCTTTTGTCCTCAATGGCGAATGATATTTTCCCGTTTTCTGACATCTGTGCAAAATATGGATTCAGCTCTGACCTTGTTTTTGCATATCAGGCAGAGCTTAGTGACGATTATCCAATTGGAGATACTGTTGCAAAAGGCCACGATCTTTCCCTGGATATGGCGAAAATGCCTCTGCTTATCCAGGTAAGAGAGTATGAGCATACATATGTACTTACTGCAGAATACCGCAGTGACATGTACAGCGAAGATTTTATTGATGGAATACTGGATGCCTATGAAGCAGCAATGGGCTCTATGCTGAAAACAAAATATGTTTCAGAAATCTCTGTTATTTCTCAGAATGGGGTAAATAAAATTGCAGAGTTTAACCAAACAGAATCAGAGTATGACAGAAGCAAAACCATTTCTGATATGTTTGATGAACTGGTACAGAAGGTTCCAGATCATACAGCTGTGGTATTTAAAGATAAAAAATATACTTATAAAGAACTGGATGAAATCAGCGACAGGCTTGGAAAGTATATAGCATCCCAGGGAATCGGCAAAGAAGATGTGGTATCTATCCTGATTCCACGCTGTGAATATATGGCAATTGCACCAATGGGTGTTATCAAAGCCGGCGCAGCATATCAGCCTCTTGATCCTACCTATCCAAAGGATCGCCTTATGTATATGCTGGGTGATTCTGCAGCCAAACTTCTTATCGCTGACAGGGAGCTTTTGCCGCTGGTAGACGGATACGAAGGACCGGTTTTATTTACAGATGAAATCCTGAAACTGAAAAATACAGATGCAAAGCTTACAAAACCAGATTTACACGATCTGTTTATTTTGCTGTATACATCGGGCTCAACAGGCGTACCAAAGGGATGTATGCTTGAATATGGAAATATTACAGCCTTCTGCCACTGGTACAAAAAATATTACAATATCGATTTTGACTCAAAAGTAGCAGCTTATGCATCATTTGGCTTCGATGCTTCTATGATGGATATTTACGGTGCAATTGCAAATGGTGCCCAGCTTCATATTATTCCGGAAGAAATCCGCCTGGATTTCATCGGACTTCAGCGCTACTTTGAAGAAAATGGCATTACCCATTCCTTCATGACAACACAGGTTGGAAGACAGTTTGCTCTTGAAATGGACTGCAAGAGTCTGAAATATCTTTCTGTAGGAGGAGAGAAGCTTGTTCCTCTTGATCCGCCAAAGGGCTATAAATTTTTTAATGCATATGGTCCCACAGAGTGTACGATTTTTACAACAGTATTCGAAGTTGACAAATATTATTCAAACATTCCAATAGGAAAAGCACTTGATAATATCAAGCTTTATATCACTGATAAGTTTGGGCATCTGCTTCCATACGGTGCTTGCGGGGAGCTGATGATATCCGGCTGGCAGGTTTCAAGAGGATATCTGAATAAGCCTGAAAAAACAGCTGAAGTTTACACCAAAAATATTTATGACGACACAAAAGGATATGAAGTGCTGTATCATTCCGGTGATGTTGCAAGATATCTTCCAGATGGAAATATTCAGATCATTGGAAGAAAAGATTCCCAGGTTAAGATCAGAGGCTTCAGAATTGAGCTTTCTGAAGTTGAGGAAGTTATCAGAAGATATCAGGGAATAAAAGATGCAACAGTAGTTGCTTTTGACGATCCTAATGGTGGAAAATATATTGCAGCATATGTTGTCTCTGACAGCCCGGTTGATATTAATGGATTAAATGATTTCATTAAAGAAACCAAGCCAGCCTATATGGTGCCGGCAGTTACCATGCAGATTGATAAAATTCCGCTGAACCAGAATCAGAAGGTGAACAAAAAAGCTCTTCCTCTGCCAGAGAGAAAAATTGAGGAAGTCATTAAACCGGAAAATGAGACGCAGCAGAAATTATTTGACTGTATTGCAGAAGTGCTTGGCTATACAGAATTTGGCATTACCACAGATATTTATGAGGCAGGCTTAACTTCCATCAGTGCCATCAAACTGAACATTCTTATTTCAAAGGCTTTTGACATTGTCATAAAAACATCTGATATTAAGAATCACCCTACCATTCAGATGCTGGAAGGCTTTGTGAAGACTGCTGGTAAAGAAAAGACAAGAGAAATTCAGGAAAACTATCCTCTTACCAACACCCAGGAGGGAATTTTCATTGAATGCACTGCAAATATGGGATCCACTATTTACAACATTCCATATCTTCTGAAGCTTGACAAAAAAGTAGACCTGGAGAAACTGGCTGTCGCAATTGACAGCACTGTTGAGGCTCATCCTTATCTGAAAACCCGTCTCTTTATGAGCGATGAGGGAGAGGTTCTTCAGAAACGCGATGATGCGTTAAACTATAAAACCCAGATTATAAACGGAATGAACAAAGAGACTCTGGTTCGTCCATATATGCTGTTTAATGAACAGCTTTTCCGTTTTGAAATTTACAGAACCTGTGATGGAAATTATCTGTTCCTTGATATCCATCATATTATTGCTGATGGTACATCCCTTAGTATCATTATTAATGATATTAACAGGGCTTACAGTGGAGAAACGCTGGAAACAGAAAAATATACCTCCTATGACCTTGCCCTTGATAACAGGGATGCCCTGGCTGGTGATGTATATAAAAATGCAGAAAGCTATTATAAATCTGTTTTTGAGAAAACTGGTGGAAGCATCCATTTCTACCCGGATAAAAATGGAGCCGTTCCAACAGCAGAGCTTTATCATCGGGAAACCAGTGAATTTTCTGTACAGGATGTGAAGGAATTTTGTAAAAAGCATGGAATTACGGAAAACGTATTCTTTATTTCTGCTTTTGGTATTACTCTTGGAAAATACAATTTCAAAAAAGACGCTGTGTTTACCACAATTTATCATGGCAGAAATGATTCCAGACTTTCTGAAACAATTGGTATGCTTGTAAAAACACTTCCTGTTTACTGTGATTTTTCAGGAAGCACAAAAGACTGCCTGACAGAGGTTCAGCAGCAGCTGATCAATTCCATGAATAATGATATTTATCCGTTCTCACAGATCAGCCATGAATTTAACATTAAAGCAGATGCTATGGTTATTTACCAGGGAGACAATTTTGCATTTGATATGATCGGCGGGGAATATGCCCAGGAAGAACCGGTTCAGTTAAATATGGCAAAAGCCCCTGTTTCAATCAGTATTTCAATTGAAAGAAATAAATTTGTCTTTGAAGTGGAATACAGAGGCGATATGTACAATGAGGAAACCATTAAATATCTTGCTGATAATCTTGAAATTACTGCAGGTGGAATCCTAAGAGGATATGATCCGTCAGAGATCCATCTTATGTTTGAAGAAGAAACTAAGATGGAAGATGATCCTTCCCATGCAGGAAAAACCTTTGTGGATCTTTTCAAAGAAGCAGTTCAGAAATATCCGGACAGACCTGCTGTAAGAGACGGAATGGGTGAGATTACCTACAAAGAGCTTGACAGACTGTCCGATTACGTTGCACAAAAGCTTACAGAAAATGGATTTGGAAGAGAAAAAGCTGCCGGTATTCTGTGCGGAAGAACAAAGGAATTTGCTATAGGATATGTAGGCGTTATGAAAGCAGGCGGAGCATATGTGCCTCTGGATCCGGAATATCCTCAGAGTAGAATTGAGTATATGCTCAAAGACTCTGAAGCAGAAAATCTGCTTGTAATAAACAGGTACCGCAGTCTGGTTGGCTTCTATGACAAAAATATTATCAGCCTTGATGATGTGGCTGCCCAGGCAGAAGGCTTTGAACTCTCTGTAGAACTTACGCCTCCTAATCCTGAAAACCTTGCGTATATGATTTATACCTCCGGTTCCACAGGTAAGCCAAAAGGTGTTATGCTGGAACAGAGAAACCTGATGAATCTGATTGAATATATCTGTCAGACAAGAAAGCTTACACCAGATGATATTGTTGCAGAGTTTGCAAGCTTTTGCTTTGATGCATCTGTAATTGATCTGTTTGCTCCACTTACAGCAGGAGCTGTACTGTACATTTTGCCGGAGAGCATACGAAAAGATGCAGTTGCCGTTGGAAAATTCATAAAAGATAAAAATATTACTACGGTGACCTTCCCAACACAGATGGGTGAGCTGGTTGCAGAGCTGCTTGAAGATGCTCCAAGCCTTAAATTTGTCACACTTGGCGGTGAAAAATTCAAGTATTACCGTGAGCGGACCTATCAGATGATTAATGGTTACGGTCCAACAGAAAATACAGTATCCTCCACAGAATTCTGGGTTGACAGACAATATGACAACATTCCTATTGGAAAGTCACAGCGAAATGTCCGCAGCTATATTGTTGATGAAAATCTGAACAGACTTCCGGTTGGGGCATCTGGTGAGCTTTGTCATTCCGGCCGACAGATCGCAAGAGGATATCACAATCTTCCAGAAAAGACTGCCTCTGTATTTGTGGAAAATCCTTTCTCTGTATGCGAAGAGGACAGACGGCTTTACAGAACCGGTGATATGGTTCGCATGAAAGGTGACGGAAACATTGAGTATATCGGCAGAATTGACTCTCAGGTGAAGATAAGAGGATATCGCGTTGAGCTTGGTGAAATTGAGGGCGCTGTGCTGAAGCATGACCTTGTTAAGAGTTCTGCTGTTACAGTAATTGAAAAAGGCGGAAATAAATATATAACTGCTTATTATACAGGAGAAAGCATTCCAGATGACCAGCTTAAGACGTTCCTTGAGCCCCTTATTCCTGATTATATGATGCCGTCGTTCTTCGTTCATATTGATGCGCTGCCTGTGACTCCAGGTGGTAAGATTGATAAAAAAGCACTTCCATTACCGGAAATTACTACTTCTGCCGGTGCTGATTATGTAGAACCGGTTACAGCAGCTCAAAGGGCGCTGTGTGAAATATTTGAAAAAGCTCTGGGCATCGAAAAAGTAGGCATTGAGGATAATTTCTTTGAACTGGGAGGCTCCTCACTTACAGCTTCCAAAGTTGCTGTTATGTGTCTGTCAAAGAATATATCTATTGTATATGCGGATATTTTCAAATATCCAACGATACGTGAGCTTGCCGCAATCGTTGACAACAGTGAGGCATTTGAAAAAACGCAAAGCGATAACGAATTTGCAGGTTATAATTATAACCGGATTCAAAGCGTGATCAGTGGAAACGTGGAAGAAAATGCAGTCCAGGTAACAAAAGAACAGTTAGGTGATATTATGCTCACCGGAGCAACCGGTTTCCTTGGAATCCATATTCTGAAGGCATACCTGGACAACTATGATGGAAAAGTTTACTGTCTGGTACGCAAAGGTAAATATGAATCCATGGAGAAACGAATGATGCATATGTTAATGTATTATTTTGACAATCCATGTGGGGAGCTGTTTAAGGATCGTATTATCTGTGTAGATGGTGATATTACCTCCAAAGAACAGGTGGAAAAATTCTCAGATTATAAATTCCATACCCTCATCAACTGTGCTGCCTGCGTAAAACATTTTGCAGCCGGTGATGTACTTGAAAAAATAAATGTACAGGGTGTGGAAAATCTTATTGAGTTCTGTAAAAATAATGGCCGCAGACTGATTCAGATTTCCACAGTTTCCGTTGCAGGAGAAGGCACAGACGGCAATCCACCAATGTCCAGAGTTTTCTGTGAAAATGATCTATACATTGGTCAGAATATTACAAATGAATATATCCGTACCAAATTCCTTGCAGAAAGAGCAGTATTGGAAGCTGTTTCAGGTGGACTTGACGGAAAAGTCATCCGTGTAGGAAATCTGATGAGCAGGAATTCTGACGGTGAATTCCAGATCAACTTTATTACAAACGGATTCTTACGCAGTCTCAGGGGTTATCAGGCAGTTGGAAAATTCCCAATTGGCGGTATGCATGAAGTTACAGAATTTTCACCAATTGATTCCACTGCACTTGCAGTTTTAAGACTTGTACAGACTGACAGAAGATTTACGGTATTCCATGCCTGCAACAGCCATCATATTTACATGGCAGATCTGATCTACGCAATGCGTAATCATGGATTTAAAATTGACATTGTAGAAGATGAGGAGTTTGAGGAAGCTGTAAGGGAATTTGCAAAAGACAGTAAAGATTCCGATGTTGTTTCCGGACTTATTGCGTATACCTCCCATAATGAAAATGAAATTTATACCCTGGACTACAGCAACCGGTTTACTGCACAGGTTCTTTACCGTCTGGATTATAAATGGCCTGTTACAGATGACAGATACCTGGAAAGTGCAATAGAAGCACTTGACAGACTTGCATTTTTTGATTAATTTTAGAGTCAAAGATAAGATTCAAAGGAGGAACTAATAATGGAAATTGTAAGCAAAACAGAGGGAAATAAAGTAACTATGGAAGTCAGCGGATGGCTTGACACACAGACAGCACCCCAGCTGGAAAAAGAACTTTCAGGTCTTGATGATACGATTACCAGTCTTGTATTCGACTTTTCAAAACTTGAATATATCTCTTCAGCAGGACTTCGTCTGGTAATTGTTGCATACAAAAAAATGGCAGCAAAAGATGGTTTCAAAATTATAAACGTTTCTGATGAAGTATATGATGTTTTTTGCCTCACCGGATTTGATCAGAAAATCAATATTGAAAAATTAAAATGAAAAATTTTACAGTAAAAAAGGAACAGCAATGTCTGGAGTTGTCCTGTAATTTAGAGGAATTTGAAAAAATAAAAGAGTGCATCTTTGGACTTCCGGTTAATATTGGAATAAAAAAGAAAATTTATCTGGTATGTGATGAAATATTTTCTAATATTACAAATTATTCCGGAGCAGACCATGTACAGTTTTGCTGTAATAAGAATGGGAACAAAGTAAACGTTATTTTTACAGATAACGGCAAAATTTTTAATCCTCTTGAAAGCAAAAGCGAAAAGAATTTTGAAGATTTTGATACAGGCGGAATGGGAATTATGCTTGTAAAAGAATTATGTTCCAATGTCAGTTACAGCAATCAGGATGGAAAAAATGTTCTCATACTGGAATTTACAGATTGTGTAAATAATGAAAGTATATAGAATAAATATTAAAAATTTTGAGGATCCTCTGGAAAATCAAAGACTTCTTGAACTGGTTGGTCCCAGGAGAAGAGACAAGGTCATCAGGTATTATCTGCCTGATGACCGAAAAAGAAGTCTTGGCGCAGGTATTATAATCCAGAAAATCCTGACCGAACATGGACTTTCAGAAGACTGCCTAAAGTACTCTGAGAATGAGAAGCCTTTCGCAGATAATCTTTTTTTTAACATATCTCATGCAGGAGATTATGTTGTGGGAGTATTGTCGGACTGTGAAGTGGGATGCGATATTGAAAAAGTTGTTCCCGCACCACTTGAAATTGCAAAACATTATTTTTGCCCGGCAGAACTTAACTACATAAAATCTGCAAAAGAGAAAGACAAAGCTTTTTTTACACTCTGGACATTAAAAGAAAGCTACATGAAAATGACAGGTCAGGGAATGAGTCTTCCCCTCGATTCCTTTGAGATCATCAAGACGGCAAATGGATTTGTACTTGGGAACACTTCCCCAAAGCACTGTGTTTTTAAAACAGCAGAATTTGAAGATTATATTTTTTCAATCTGTAATGAAAATGATTTTACTTTAACCAGAACTTGGTTTTCCGATTTATTATGAAAATTCTGTAGATGTAAAGCAGCTTGCTTTCCTATATAGGACCGGGTTCAGAAAGGTGATAAATATGTTTTCTTTAAAGGACAAAGAAGTGAATGTAGGACGTCAGAGAGAACTTGATCTGGTAAAGGGCTTTCTGATGATTATGATCGTGTTCATACATTCCTTTCAGACGATAGCAGGTGGGGAGGCGGCAGACTCCAGTGTGCATAAAATTATGTTTGCACTTTTTATGCCTACGGGTGCCTGTCTGTATCTGTTTACCATGGGCTTTGGAAGTGTGTTTACGCGCCATTCCCAGCCAAAAAACATGGTTAAAAATGGCGTAAGATTACTCTTATATCAGGGATTCAGTAATTTATGCTATGGGGCAGTGATGACGATTAGCTTCTACATAAGAAATCTGATCACAGGTGAGGTGCCAGGCAGCAGAGAATTATACAATGCGAACCTGTACTCCATGCTTACATTTGTAAATATCTTTTTTATTTCCGGTATGTGTTATCTTGTGCTTGCGCTATATCGGAAATTAAACGTAAAGCTAAGCGGATATATTATAAGTGCTGTCATAGTAGGACTGGTATCGCCATTTACAAAGCTGATTATTTCTGATAATCAGGCACTTAACTGGATCCTGGACATGACTTTTGGAAGTAAAGGGGAAACAAGCTTCTGCTTTTTCCCATATTTAAGTTATGTATTTTTAGGATATGTTTTTGGAAAAGTAATCAGAACAATCCCGGAAAACGAAAAAGGAAATTTCTATAAAAAGAGTGGAACAATCTGTGGCATTATAGCGGCAGTATGGTTTATAAGCTGTATAGTGCTGCATCCTGGTGTTGATGGATTTTTCAATTATATGATTGGGCAATACAGAGTTCCAGGTCTTATAAAGGTGATCGGAAGCTTCTGCATGATCATACTGGTATTTGCACTTGCATTTGGAATCATGCCAGTTATAGAAAAATGGAAGTTCGGATACAATAAGCTTTGCTTTTATTCCAGACAGATCTCCAAGTTATATGCAGTCCATATAGGAGTCTACTGGGTAATTGGCGGTCTTGCGGCTTTTTATGAATTTAATGTGACAGAATGCCTGATATGGGCAGTAATCGTGCTGATCGCAACTGATTTGCTTGTACAGGGACATCTTAAAGTGAGTAAGTCTGTAGCAAAATCATAAATATTATAAATGGCATCTGGGGGACTCCCAGATGCAAATTTTTAAACAAAGGAAATACATAAAATATGGCTGAAAAAAAGAAAAAACATTTGGGAACCAGTCTGACAATTACCAGCATTATTTTTGCTTTGTGCATTTGTATTGTAATGGGCAGCATTGGTTTCACAATTTATTCCAAAAGTACAAAAAAACAATATCAAAAATATTTATCCGGTATTCTGAATATTACGGCTACACATCTGGATGGTGATGACATTGAGCAATGTATGAATACACAGACAGAGTCTTCGAAATATGAAGACAGCCAGATTTTTCTGAATCAGGTCCGGGATAACTATGATATTGAATATATCTATATGGTGAAGCCCCTGAAAAAAGAAGGCACAGATACCATGATGTATGTGATGGCCGGTGTAAGCAAAGAGGAATTAAATGATTCTGATAATGTTTATCTTGGAAAGCTTACAGGAACAGAATATGATGCAAAGGTAACAGAATATTATATTTCGGCTATGTCTGATGAAGGCATCACATATTATGAAAACAAGACCTCTTTCGGATATATGTACAGTGGACTTATAGCCATAAAAAACAGTGCCGGTGAGCCGGTGGCTGTACTGGCAGTAGATACCTCTATGAGAGATATGGAAGGTGTATTTTTGGAATATGCAAGAAGTATTGCAATTGCAGGTATCATAAATGCCCTGATTTTCTTTATTATGTTATATTTATGGATACGAAACAAGGTAATTCTGCCTGTCAAAAAACTGGATGCCTCTGCAAATGCTTTTGTCCAGACCAGTCATGAAGGAATACAGCCGGAAGAATTGAAATTTATTGATCCTGAAATTCATTCCGGGGATGAAATGCAGACGTTGTCAGATTCTTTGATGACATTGTCAAGTGATATTAAGAAATATATGTGCAGTCTGTTAAGCGAGACAAAAGAAAAAGAGCGGATTGCATCAGAATTAAGCATTGCAACACATATACAGGCAAGCATGCTGCCATGTATTTTTCCGCCATTTCCAGATGTACCGGAATTTGATGTTTACGCCAGCATGTCTCCGGCAAAAGAAGTGGGTGGTGATTTTTATGATTTCTTTATGATTGATAAGGATCATCTGGCTGTTGTTATGGCGGATGTCTCCGGTAAAGGAGTACCGGCTGCTTTGTTTATGGTAATCGGAAAAACACTGATTAAAGATTATTCCGGATTTGAAGACTCTTTAGGTGATGTATTTACAAAAGTAAATGATCTTCTGTGTGAATCCAATCAGGAGGGGTTATTTATTACAGCTTTTGAGGGAGTTCTGGATCTTCGAACCGGAGAAATGGAATACGTAAATGCAGGTCATGAAAAACCGATCATTTACCATAAAGAAGAACAGACCTGGGAAGTTTATCCAACTCCATCTGCTTTTGTGCTGGCAGGACTAGAAGGAATGAACTATCGTTCCGGTAAAATAAACTTAAAAAAAGGTGATAAAGTGTTCCTTTACACAGATGGTATTCCGGAGGCTGTCAATTCATCAAAAGAACAATATGGAATGGACAGACTGCAGAAGATATTAAAGATAAATGAACATGAAGATCTGAATACGTTAATTGGCAATGTACGGGCAGATGTAGATGCCTTTACAAATGGTGCAGTACAGTTTGATGATATTACTATGTTATGTATGGAGTATAAAGAAAACAAATGATTACAACTTTAAAAGATTTGCTGTCCAGAACGGATACACGAATTGAAGAAACCCCATATTGTAAAGAGCAAAAAGAAATGTTTGATTATTCCATTGTTTCAGGGGACTTCTATGAAATAAAATATAACCGCCTGGGAGAGAAGAAGCTTCGGTTTAAAAATACGGTAAATATATCTGATTTTAAGGGAATTATAAAAAAGGTTCCAGCTCTGTCACAGGCAGAATTTCCAGATAAAGAACAAATGCCGTATTTTACAGCAAATTTGGGAAAACTCCAGGAGGCATTGGAGGCTGATCGAAGGGTTGCCGTAGAAGGAGGTCCCTGCCTGTTTGGTGCACATGAAGTAGATGTAGAGATAAAGTTACAAAATGGAACCACCTGTTTTTTTGATTACTGTACAGGAAAAAGATATGGAGAAAGCAAAAAATATTCCGAAGATAATATGGAGAATTTTATTAAGCTTCATATGGAGGAGATTGACAGCATTGTTTTTCATGACAAAAAAGCAGGACTCACACACCAGGAATATGACAGTATTCTTTGTGTTTTTGAAGCAGCAGAAGCACTGCATGCACCAGCTGTGATCCCTCTTCCGGATATGTCTTACATAAAGTATCTTTTGGCAGTTCTTCGTGATTTCCCACAGGAGAAAAAAGAACAGATACTGCAGGATTTCAGGAAAGTGTCCTGGCGGATCAGCGATCTTTATATTGATCTGATTCATTCCCTGGAAAAACGTTATCCCGATGTCACCTGCGTGATTGTCCATGAAAGAGACGTGGAATTATGCCGGCGCTTTTTTGAGGGACGCACGCCATATATAGAGAGAAATAAAATACTCCGTACCATTACTGCTATGGAGCAGAGACTGGAATCTGTAAAGGATTATATTTCCATGCCTGCACTGCCGTTTTATCTTCTGGGAATCCGGGATATTCTGGAAATTGACAGTGTGGACGAAACAGATTCTTTCCGTAAATGTGGAAAAGCACATAAGGGAACCATCAATTTAAGCTGCATTCTGTATCCGGAAAAACTAAGTGCAGATGGAAAAAATACTGTTTATCATGCGAATCAGGAGTTTAAAGAATATTTATGAAAGGCAAAAAAAATAACAGAAAAAAAATATTCATTTCTCTCATATTGATTCTGGTGGGATTTGTTTATCTGTATTTTAATGGATTTTCTTATCCTGGAAATATTCATATCAGCCAGGCATATCTGATAAAAGAAGGAGCAGATGGCAGATGGTATCTTCTGGATGAGGGACATGAACGGTTATTATGTATAGATAAACAGAATAAAGTTTTATATTCTGTGGAAAATCCTCAGGATGCCAGCAAAAGGACATTATATATTGACGACTTTTGTGTAGATAAATCCGGGAATCTTTATCTTCAGACCAGTCTCTGGGATGGTATGCATGTATCCGAAGAGGTAATCTTAAGCTATGATTCTGCTGGAAAGCAAAAAGAAGTGATCCGGCAGTGGGACTACAGTTCGGAATGGGTTTACAAACACAAAATTTATGGCATTTCCATGTATCAGGATAAGCTGCAGTACGTGATTTTGAACAAAAATCAGATAGAACTGACGGGAGATAAAAAAGTAGAAATCACTTACCCGGATGCTGATACCAGAATCAGTGACTGTGTTCTTGGGGAAAATAGGCTTTACATACTTGACAAAAACGGAAAGATTTTTGAAAAAGAGGATATCTATTCTACAGAAGAAATCAGAGAAATTTTTGATGTAAATAAATCCCGGTTTTCGGATGGAATTCCCTATAAGTTAAGTATTTCCCAGAATGGAAAAATATTTTATACAGATATCCGTAACCGTATGGTGGTGATGCTGGATTCAGATGATTACCGCCCTGTTCCTATTGTAAAAAACACGGATACATTGACTGTATGGACAATGCAGTCAGAGGAAGAGCTTATTTTTACAGCAGATTTTGAAGCTGGACAAATATGGCAGACAGATGGAACTCTTCAGACTGAAATAAGGGATCTTCATACAGACGGAATAAAAATTGCCTTGTGGGGGATTTCCGTCTTTTTTGTTCTGGCAGGTATTGTGGGAATTGCTGTGCCCTTTTTTATTTTGGTGAAAACCTATAGTGGTGTGTTGTCAAATGTTAAACGTCTGGGTCTGCTTATAGGTGCAATGCTACTGCTGGTGGCAGGAACGGTATCTGCCATGCTGATTAAGGAATTTCGCAGCAATTACCGGCAAAAAGTAGAAGAACAAATTGAAATTGCCGCCTATATGGAGGCAGAACAGATAAAAAATGAAGATATCAGCTCAATCAAAAGGGCTGCTGATTATGATGGCACAGCATACAAAAATATCAGCCGTATTATGAGCGAAACCCTGCCCATAGATATTGAATTTTACCAGAACATTTACTGTAATATTCTGATTATGGATGAGCAGAAAAATGCTTTTGCAGTGGCATATCTGGATCAGTCCATCGGGGATTATTATCCTCTGGATGAAACGGAAACAGAAGAAGTACAACAGGTATATGAAACTGGAAAGGCTCTCTGGAATAAAGAAAAAGAGGACATCAGCGGCAATTATATTTATATAAAGGTTCCAGTGAAGAACCAGGCAGGTGACGTAACTGGTGTTGTTGCTGTAGGAACGGAACTGACCGTGTTAGATCAGATACTGGCTGACATTATAAAGAATATTCTTTCTGTACTGGTTGTTCTTATTTTACTGTTTTGTATCTTTTTTGAGGAAGTGCTTTCTTTTCTGGAAGAGGGAAAAAAGTATCAGGAAGCAGAAAAAGAAACCAAAAAGGCTTCCCCCTGTCATTTGATGAGGCTGATTATTTTTGGAGTGTTTGTTGCCTATAATATGACGGCATCCTTTCTTCCGGTATACCTTATGCGTTATGTACAGAATGCACATTTTGGCAACACAGAGCTGGCAGCTTCTTTGCCCGTTACCTTAAATATATTTGTAATAGGAGCTACCTCCCTCATATGTCAGAAATTAACAGTGAAGCTTGGCATTCGAAAGCTTGCTGTTCTTAGTGGGATCTGTTCCTTTGCGGGAAATGCCATGCTTTTTATCACGCCTTCTTATATAGCAATTGTAGCCGGACTGCTCCTGGATGGTATTGGCGTTGGATTTATGACAAATGCAGTATATATTTTGATCAGCCAGATTGCAGATTCCAGAAACAAGATGGAAGGCCTGGCTGTATACAACAGCGCATATCTTGCAGGAATCAACTTTGGTGTTATGCTGGGCAGTCTTCTGGCAGTGCAGTTTGGACAGCGTATTGTCTTTGTTTTCGTTTGTGCAGTATGGGTTATTCTTGTGGGAATCATTATGAGCATTGGTCATGCATTGGAACCGGACGAAACGAAGGAGAAAAACAAACAAGATTCCAAAACAGCAGAAGAAATAAAAGAAAGAATAAAAGGAGAAGGAGTAAAAAGTTCAGCCTCCCAAAAGGGCATAAGAAAATTTTTATCCGACAAAGCAGTCAGCAGCTTTTTCATTTTGATTCAGAATCCATATATTATATTTGGCAGCTTTGTATTTTATTATGTACCGCTGTTTTGTGACCAGGAGGGATTTTCAGAGCTGGCGTCTACGCTGTTATTGCTTTTATATGCAGAAATTCCGGTATTTATGGGAAACTGGACAACAAAGTGGATGATAGAAAAGCTGAAATACCGCTCCATGTATCTGGCCTGTGGCATAAATGTTCTGTCATTACTGGTATTTGTATGTTATCCGAAGCTGCCGGGAATGATACTTGCCTTGATTTTTATGGGACTGGGTGCCTGCTTTGGAAAGCCAGTCCAGCAGATGTATTTTCTGGATCTGGAGTCCGTAAAAGAATACGGAGAAGATAAATCCATAGGTATTTACAATTTTACGGAGAATATTGGAGAATCCTTAGGACCTGTTGTTTTCGGACAATTGATGTTTATTTCTCCTCTGATAAGGGGAGTTCTGCCATTTTGTGTGGCAGTTACAGGTATGGGAGGAATTTATTACCTGATTAACAGAAAAAAGGAAAATACAGGGAAAATGTGAACAAATTTTAACGTTGCAATGAATTTTGTATACATTCAAACGTTTTTCTTGCACTTCTTTTGTCAATTTGCTATAATTGTTTCAATAAACAGAAAGAAATGGGAGAGGTGAACTATGAATTTAGGTATCATTGCACATAATAGCAAAAAAGTTCTCATTGAAGATTTCTGTATCGCTTATAAGAACATCCTGGCTAAGCATGAAGTATATGCAACAGGCACTACAGGAAGAAGAATTGAGGAAGCTACCGGTCTTCATGTCCACAAGTTTTTACCGGGCAGTATCGGAGGCGATAAGCAGTTCATGGAAATGGTAGAGCGGCAGGATCTGGATATGGTAATACTTTTCTATAATCCTGTTATGATAGATCCGAAGGAGCCAGATATCACAGCCATAGTGAAGCGCTGTGACCAGTATAATATTCCGGTAGCAACCAATATCGCTACTGCAGAACTTCTTATTCTCGGACTGGCCCGTGGCGATCTGGATTGGAGATTGAATCTGAAATGAGAGTCATCGCAGGTAAAGCAAGACGACTGAATTTAAAAACCGTGCCGGGCATGGACACACGCCCTACCACGGACCGCATCAAAGAAACTCTTTTTAATATTCTTCAGCCGGAACTTCTGGATTGCCGTTTCCTTGATTTATTCAGTGGAAGCGGAGCTATCGGCATCGAAGCCCTTAGCCGTGGAGCCAGAGAGGCTGTTTTCGTTGAGAAAAATCCCAAGGCATGTACATGCATAAAAGAAAATCTCGCATTTACAAAACTTGCAGATAGTGGTAAACTGCTGAACATGGACGTGCTGCAAGCCCTTCGTTCCCTGGAAGGAAAGGGCGTTTTTGACTGCATATTCATGGATCCACCATATAATCATGAGCTGGAACGTCAGGTTCTGGAATACCTTCAGAACAGCAGTGTACTGGATGAGAATACACTGATCATCATAGAGGCTGATCTGGCTACTGATTTTTCATATGTGGAAGCCCTTGGTTATCGGCAGCTCCGTTCCAAAGAATATAAGACGAACAAGCATATATTTTTATGCCGGGAAAGTGAGTAAAATACATGGTAGTAGCTGTTTATCCGGGAAGTTTTGACCCAGCCACGTATGGTCATCTGGACATTATCAGGCGTGCAAGCGTATCTTTTGATCAGGTAATCGTGGGAGTTTTGCATAATTCTGCAAAAAGTCC
Source organism: uncultured Blautia sp. (assembly GCA_934364795.1). Taxonomy (GTDB): domain Bacteria; phylum Bacillota; class Clostridia; order Lachnospirales; family Lachnospiraceae; genus Blautia_A. The sequence goes on along the minus strand of CAKRMK010000004.1, from coordinate 32,316 downwards.
GTTGTTTTCTGTGGAAGAACGTGTTAATATACTAGAAAAGGCAACAAAAGACATGCCAAATGTTACAATCAAAGCATTTGAAGGTCTTTCCGTGAATTTTGCCAGAGAAAATCATGCACAGGTAATCGTGCGTGGACTTCGTGCAGTCACAGATTTTGAATTTGAGCTGCAGATGGCGCAGACGAACAGGGTACTTGCACAGGATGTTGACACTGTGTTTCTGACCACCAGCCTTGAATATGCCTACTTAAGTTCTACGACTATGAAAGAAGTGGCAAGCTACAATGGCGACCTTAGCAAATTTGCGCCGCCGGAAATTACCGAAGCTGTAAAGAAGAAAATGCACGATTTGAAGAAATAGAAATAAGGAGAGTTTACTATGAGCAGCAGAATTGAACAGATTATTGAAGAAATCGAAGAATACGTAGACAGCTGTAAATACCAGCCGCTTTCTACAACCAAGATTGTTGTAAATAAGGAAGAGATTGAAGAGCTTCTTCGTGAGCTCCGTCTGAAAACACCAGATGAGATCAAACGTTATCAGAAGATCATCAGCAACAAGGATGCTATCCTCGAGGATGCACAGTCCAAGGCAGATGCACTTATTTCAGATGCACAGAATAAGGCGCAGGAGCTTGTTACACAGCATGAGATCATGCAGAAAGCATATGCACAGGCGAATGAGACAATCAATGCAGCGAACCGTCAGGCACAGGAAATCCTGGATTCTGCTACACAGGACGCTAACAGCATCCGTCTTAGTGCAATCACTTACACTGATGATATGATGGCGAACATTGGTTCTGTTCTTACACAGACCCTTGAAGATGCCGGTGGTAAGTATAAGGGATTTATTGATGCCCTTCAGGCATGCATGGATGTTGTAAACCACAACCGTCAGGAGCTTGCACCACAGACAGCACAGGCAGCTGCTATTTCCGGTTCTTATCAGCCATCTGATGCAGAGACTTCCAAGGAAGATGATGACCTCCTGGATGATCTTGGCGATAACTAATTTTGCTGCCATTTACAGGAAAATAAGCGTGAGAATAGCTGTTACAGCGGTGTTCATGCATTTTGCAGAAGCGTACGGAAGAAGGGAGAGTTCCTTTCCAAGTACGCTTTTTGTCTGTGCCATAATACACAATCCCCCAAAGGAGCAAAAACACATTGCGAGAAGTACGCGTATCTGATAAGAAAAACCAGAGATCATCAAGCCATGAAGACCAGTTGTAAGCTCCAGAATTCCAAGAAAAATATATTTTCCTGCCAGAGGAAAAAACCAGAAATGACTGATACTAGCAGACAGGATTGAAAACAGCAAAATATATCCGCCAAGCCTGGTTATTGTTTCAAACCCGTTCATGATTCCATTATCAATTACCATTCCCCAGTCTGTCTCACTTAAATCTATTTCTGCTTTATTTAAGTTTATTTCTGTTTTAATTGCATCCGTTTCTACGGAGCATATTTTGGCATAATTTTGTTTACAGCTGCCGTCTTTATATCTGGTTTTGCAATTTTTTATGTAAATAAAGCGAAAAAAACACATACAGATCATGTCCGCACCAAACAATACTCCTGCCAGATTTCCAACCGGCATTTTTCCTTCCAGACAAATATTTCCCACATATGTAATAAGAAAAGCAGGACTTGGATTGTTACAGAAGGTAAGCAGATATTCGGCCTCCTGACGGCTTATTTTCCCTGCATAATACAAGTCCGCAGCCAGTTTTGCACCCATAGGATATCCACACAAAAGGCCCAGAATAAACACATATGTCCCATTTGGTGAAAGATCGAAAAACACCTTGAAAAAAGGTGAAATAGGATGTACAATCTTTGTAATTCCCTCTGTATGAATCAGAATATTTGTTAAGATCATAAAGGGCAGAAGCGTTGGCAAAAGAGTGTCCAGCCACAGCTTCATCCCGTTTTTTGATGCATGGAGAGCTTCTTTCGGATAACACAAAAGAAATAATAAAAGCAGGCATATTATTAGAAGCATGGCTTTTTTCTTCATACTGACCTCGGGATTCCTAATATTATAAATATTATTACAATATATGTGTTCATCAATACACAATGCCTTTTTGCAGAATAAATTTGTAAAACAAAGCTTTTAATTTGGAGGTACTTATACATGGCAGTGTTAGAAAATTATGAACCCCAAAATGTATTTCATTATTTTGAAGAAATCTGCAGGATTCCCCATGGTTCCGGGAATACCAGACAGATCAGCGACTATCTGGTGAATTTTGCAAAAGAACATGGATTTGATTATGTGCAGGATGAAATGAACAATGTGGTTATTTATAAACCTGCTTCACCAGGATATGAAAACAAACCTGCTGTAATTCTTCAGGGACACATGGATATGGTCTGCGAGAAACGTCCGGATGTGGAACATGATTTCACAAAAGACGGTCTGAAGCTTTCCGTAGAAAATGGTTTTTTGTCTGCAAACGGAACCACACTTGGAGGTGATGACGGAATTGCAGTTGCTTATGCCCTGGCAATTCTGGGTGATGATACTTTATCTCACCCTGCCCTTGAAATTCTTCTTACTGTAGATGAGGAAATCGGACTTCTTGGAGCCGATGGATTTGATTGCAGCGTTTTAAAAGGCAAAAGAATGATCAATCTGGATTCTGAAAATGAAGGCAGCCTGTGGGTAAGCTGTGCAGGTGGGCTTTGCGGCAACAGTACACTTCCCGTACACCGTGTTGAAGCAGCAGGAACCATGATTACCCTGAAAATTTCAGGTCTTACCGGTGGACATTCCGGTGCAGAAATTGACAAAAACCGTGCCAGCGCCAATAACCTTATGGGACAGCTCCTGTGTGATCTGAAGAAAATATGTGATTATGCCTTAACTGACATAGAAGGCGGCCAGAAGGACAATGCCATTACAAGAGAATGTACAGCCAGATTTCTTGTGCTTCCAGAAGACGTTGATGCTGTTATTTCGTTTGCCGAAAAAATACAGGATGATTTCCGGGAGGAGTACACTGGATCCGATGAAAATATTACCATTCTGGTAACTGCGGAAGAAGAACAGGAGGCCATGGTCCTTCATCCAACCAGCCAGGAAAAAGTAACCTTTTTCCTTATGAACCTGCCCTTTGGAATTAAAAAAATGAGCGGTACCATTGACGGACTTGTAGAGACTTCCTGCAATCCTGGAATTGTGAAATTAAAAGAAGATCATTTATATACAGTCACAAGTGTAAGAAGCTCTGTGGGAGGTGCCAGGGATGCCCTTTCCCGCAAGATCCAGTATCTTACAGAATTTCTCGGAGGCGATTATTATGCAGAGGGTGTTTATCCTGCATGGGAATACCGCAAAGATTCTCCTCTGCGTGACACCATGGTACGTGTTTATCAGGAAATGTATCATGAAGCCCCAGCCGTTGTTGCCATTCATGCCGGCCTGGAATGCGGCCTTTTCTACGAAAAAATAGAAGGGCTTGACTGTATTTCACTTGGTCCGGATATTCTGGACATCCATACTTCAGAAGAGCGTCTTGACATGGCATCTGTAAAACGAGTATGGGAATATCTCACAGAAGTACTAAAAAACCTGTAATACCTTTGAAAGAAAACATATAACTTTCGCATATCCTGACAAAATCAAAAAGCATTTATTTTTCCATTTTGGGAAATAAGTGCTTTCTGATTTTAGTTCTATTTTTTTCTTTTCCTCATATATTATCTGAGGGTAAAAAATCCCCTTATATATTTTCTCATATCTGTAAGTGAGGAATTGCCATGAAAAGAAGGCTTCAAAAGCAATTGATCTTTCTTCTTTTTCTATTATTTTCGCTTACTTTGCTTCAGAATTTTATTCAGCAAAGAAGCAGGGCTTCCCTGTTGCAAACGGATACCTGTTTTACAGAAAAATTCCGCCAGCAGGCTTTACCGCCTTCGCTGTATGCGAAACTGGAAAAAGTACAAAAAGAAGATTCCCCAAAAAGCTTTGCCGATCTGCTGACTTCCACAATGCTTCACGGAGATTTTTATCCAGATAAGCTTTCCACAGACAATGAACCTTATTTACAATTTAAACCAGAAGATTACTATCTGTTAAAAAGCCTTTATGCAGCTATATGGAGTGACCTGGAAACATTTCCGGTTCCCCAGAGGGCATCCAGAGACATTTCCCGGGAAATTTATTATGAAAACACCTTTGGAGCTGCACGGACATTTGGAGGTGACCGAAAGCATGAAGGCTGCGATCTTTTCGGAGTCGTTTCCAGGGCAGGGTTTTATCCTGTAATATCCATGACTGCCGGAACAGTAGAAAACATAGGCTGGCTGCCTCTTGGTGGCTATCGGATCGGTATCCGAACTCCCAGCGGCGGATATTTTTATTATGCACATTTAATGAAATATGAAAAAGATTTTCAAAAAGGGGACAATGTGGAAGCCGGACAGATCCTGGGATATATGGGTGACACCGGATACGGAGAGGAGGGAACCTGCGGGAAATTTCCTGTACATCTGCATCTTGGAATTTACATTACCACACCCAGAGAAACCGAGTTAAGTGTAAATCCTTATTATATTTTATGTGCTATGGAGAAAAAAGCAAAAAAGTACAGATATTAATTACAACTTTTTTGAAATATATGTTATAATAATCTGACATGTGGGCAAGCCGTAAAAATTTTACCACAGTATGTTTCAAACATGCTTCAGGTCAGGTTACTGTAAAATGATGAACTGAAATATTTTGCCCATATTCTGTAAGGAGCGAGTCATATGGAAATACAATTATGGAGAAGCATCTTATGCCCCTACGAACTGGCGGTCAAAGAACTGATCGTTAAATTTGAACATATTATCAGTGAACACAGAGAAAATGATCTTTATTCTCCCATTGAACAGGTCAGCGGCAGAGTCAAAAGCGTTTCCAGTATCCTGGAGAAAATGCAGCGCAAGCATATCCCCATGGAGCGGATGGAAGAGGAAGTGGAAGATATAGCCGGAATCCGCATTATCTGCCAGTTTGAAGAAGATATTGAGACAGTTGCCACGTTGATTCAGAACAGGTCAGACATGATCATTAAAAGTGAGAAGAACTACCTGAAACATGTGAAGCAGAGCGGATACAGAAGTCTGCATCTGATCATTTATTACACAGTAGAGACTCTTAACGGCCCCAGGAAGCTGCAGGCAGAGATCCAGATCCGCACAATGGCCATGGATTTCTGGGCAACTATTGAGCATTCCCTTCAGTATAAATATAAGGGAGATATGCCCCCGCATGTGGCAGAACGTCTTACCAATGCAGCTAACGCTATTATCCTGCTGGATCAGGAAATGTCCTCTGTACGAAATGAGATTATGGATGCACAGAATTCTTCGCAGATGCAGTCCAATCTTGTAAAGGACATTCTGAATAATATTGAGAATCTTTACCGTGTTTCAAGCGAAAGAGAAGTGATAAAGATTCAGGCTGAATTTCTGCGGGTATTCCATACCAAGGATCTGAAACAGCTGGAACGTTTTCACAGACAGCTTGATATCATTGCCGAAGGATATCGGGCACAGGCTGTTTATCACGATATCCGTTAAATGTAATACATAGGAGAAATTGAATGTCAGAATTTTTACCCGTAACAAAAGAAGACATGCAAAAACGAGGATGGGATCAGGTGGATTTTGTCTATGTGACAGGAGACGCCTATGTAGATCATTCCTCCTTTGGCAGCGCCATTATCAGCCGCCTTCTGGAAAGCCGCGGCTACAAGGTGGGAATCATCCCCCAGCCGGACTGGCGCCGTAAAGAAAGCATTGCAGTATTTGGAGAACCCCGTCTTGGTTTCCTGGTCAGTGCCGGTAATATGGACTCCATGGTAAATCATTATACAGTGGCGAAGAAACACCGGCAGAAGGATTCCTATTCTCCCGGAGGCAAAATGGGTCTTCGTCCTGACCGGTCAGTTATCGTCTACAGCAACCTGATCCGCCAGACCTATAAAAAAACACCAATTATTCTGGGCGGCATAGAGGCAAGCCTTCGACGTATGGCCCATTATGATTACTGGGAAAACAAAGTGAAGCACAGCATCCTCATAGACTCCGGAGCAGATCTTATTTCTTACGGAATGGGAGAGCATTCCATTATCGAGATTGCAGAAGCATTAGACAGCGGCATTCCTGTGGAGGAGATCACTTATGTAGCCGGAACCGTCTATAAATGTAAAGATCTGTCCCGTACCTTTGAACCGGTGATTCTTCCCTCTTTCGAGGAGGTAAAAGAGGATAAACTGGCCTATGCCAAAAGCTTTGCCATCCAGTATCAGAATACAGACCCTTTTACAGCTAAGACGATGGCAGAATCTTATGGAAATAAAGGCTATGTGATCCAGAATCCCCCTGCCCTTCCTCTGACCCAGGAGGAAATGGATGATGTATACGACCTTCCCTACACCGGAAAATACCATCCCATGTATGAAAAGGATGGGGGCATTCCCGCACTGGAGGAGATTAAATTCAGCCTGACCAGCAACCGCGGTTGCTTTGGAAGCTGCAGCTTCTGTGCCCTTACCTTTCATCAGGGACGTATCCTTCAGACTAGAAGTCATGAATCTATTCTGAAGGAAGCAGTTTTAATGACAAAGGATAAGGATTTTAAAGGTTATATCCATGATGTGGGAGGACCTACAGCAGATTTCAGACAGCCTTCCTGTCAGAAGCAGATGACAAAGGGTGTATGCAAGAACCGGCACTGTCTGTTCCCTACTCCCTGTAAGAACCTGACAGCTGATCACAGCGATTATGTGGCTCTTCTTCGCAAGCTCCGCCAGGTTCCCAAAGTAAAAAAAGTATTTGTCCGTTCCGGTGTCCGTTTTGACTATGTTCTTGCAGATCCGGATAAAACCTTTTTAAATGAGCTTGCCCGTTATCACGTAAGCGGTCAGCTTCGCGTAGCACCGGAGCATGTTTCAGATCAGGTCCTGAAATATATGGGAAAGCCTTCACATGAAGTTTATGAGAAATTCCTAAAAGAGTTTGACAAGGCTAACAAAAAAGCCGGATTGCAGCAATTTGCAGTTCCTTATTTCATGTCCTCCCATCCGGGCTGTACCATGAAGGAAGCGGTAAAGCTGGCAGAATATGTCCGTGATCTTGGTTTTACACCAGAACAGGTACAGGATTTTTATCCTACCCCTTCCACCTTGTCCACCTGCATGTATTATACTGGTATCCATCCGCTTACGGGTGAGAAAGTATATGTACCCAAAAACGCCCACGAAAAGGCGATCCAGCGAGCTCTTATGCAATACAAAAATCCTGCGAACCGGGAACTTGTACTGGAAGGCCTGAAAATCGCAGGACGTATGGATCTTGTTGGATATGGAGAAAAATGCCTGATCCGTCCTTTACGTGAGGGGCAGCACTCTGGGACATCCCAAAAATCTGCCAGTCAGGGAGGTACTAAAAAGAAAACCATCCGCAACAACCACACAAGAAAAAAGCAGAAATAGGAGTGTTTTCATGAAATTCTTAATGCAGACAAACAAAGGCGAATTCGGATATCTGAAGCGGGAAAGAAAGCGCAGGATCATCATTGCGGCAATCCTGCTGGGAGTTCCTCTTTTCATTTTTATCAGCATGTGGATCTATCTTGGAACCAGAAATACCATCTGGACCATTATTGCACTGGTGGGTTCCCTTCCAGGCTGTAAAGCTGTGGTAGATGTAATCATGGTTATGCTTGCAAAACCGGTAGATTCTGCACTTTACAAAAAGATCCATGCACACCAGGGCGATCTTGTAATGGCTTATGAAATGTACATGACCTTCTATGAAAAAAAATGTGCCATTGATGCTATCGCCGTATGTGGAAATACAGTAGTCGGCTATACAAGTGATCCGAAAGCGGATACGGATTTTATGGCAACCGAAGCCCAGAAACTGATCCGCAAAAACGGTTATAAAGTAGATGTAAAAATCTTAAAAGAGCTTCGTCCTTTCCTGGAGCGCCTTGATTCCATGAATGAGCACAAAGCTTCCCTGGAAGAAGGCTTAAGATTTACTCCGGATCCAAGATATCCGGATTTTACAAGAGATGATATGGTAAAGCATGTAATCCTGAATTTATGTATATAGTTGATATTTCGTCCCTGACTTAATGTCTTCGAATTGCTTTACTTCAAGGTAGGACAATCAAATGAAAGAATTTATTATAAATGAAAATGAAGCAGGACAGCGTTTTGACAAATATCTTGGAAAGCTTCTTCGGGAAGCCCCCAAAAGTTTTTTTTACAAAATGCTCCGCAAGAAAAACATTACCCTGAACGGAGGAAAGGCTACCGGCAATGAAAAACTATCAGCAGGTGATACGGTAAAGCTTTTTCTCTCCGATGAAACCTTTGAGAAATTTTCCGGCAACGAAGAAAAAGTTGCAAGAGCATATCAGGCACTTGATATCCTATATGAGGACGAAAATATCCTTCTTATTAATAAACCGGCAGGAATGCTTTCCCAGCCAGCCGATAATAAGGAGGCTTCCCTTGTAGAATATCTTACTGGATACCTGCTTGAAAATGGCAGTATCACAGAAGCTTCCCTGCACACATTCCGGCCCTCTGTGTGCAACCGCCTGGACAGAAACACCAGCGGAATCGTTGCAGCAGGCAAGACACTAGCCGGCCTTCAGGAACTGTCTGCCCTTTTCCATGACAGAACCCTTCACAAATTTTACCGCTGTCTGGTAAAAGGTGTAATAAAAAATGAAAAATATATCAGAGGGTATTTGCATAAAGATGAAAAATGTAATAAAGTAACAATACAGGAAAAAGAAACACCTGGAGCACTTCCCATTGAGACAAGATATTATCCCCTTGGGAACAACGGCAGCCTGACTCTTCTTGAAGTAGAACTGATCACCGGGCGTACCCATCAGATCAGGGCTCATCTTTCCAGTATCGGTCATCCTCTTGTAGGAGATTACAAGTACGGAGCCCGTTCCATCAATGATGAGTATCAAAAGAAATATGGCCTGAAATCACAGTTACTTCACGCATACAGACTGGAAATTCCCAGAATAGAAGGAAGGATTTCCTACCTGTCTGACAGAAGCTTTAGGGCGCCGCTTCCACAGCTGTTTCAAAATATCCTGAAAGAGGAACACGTAGAGGAGAATAAATAATATGAAAATCTGGCATGAAATCTGGGACTATGTAAAAATGATCATCATTGTAGTTGCTGTAGTCCTGGTCATCAACAATGTAGTACTGATCAACGCAAAAATTCCTTCCCCATCCATGGAAAAAACCATTATGACAGGAGACCGTATTTTTGGATTCCGCCTTTCTTATGGAATCAACCTGGATCTGTTCGGGCAGGAAATTTCTTACAAAGTAAAAGATCCTGAACGGTTCGACATTGTAATTTTCAAATATCCTGACGACGAAAGCCAGCTTTTTATCAAGCGTGTAATCGGACTTCCAGGAGAAACTGTTGAGATCAAAGACGGAAAAGTATATATTGACGGTTCTGAAACTGCCCTTGACGATTCCTTTATTCCGGAAAAAATGCAGGGAAGCTTCGGGCCTTATACGGTCCCTGATGACTGCTATTTTATGCTTGGCGACAACCGTAACAATTCCAAAGATTCCCGTTATTGGGTTAACACTTTTGTACGGTTTGACCAGATCGTGGGAAAAGCAGTTGTCAGATATTATCCTTCTATTAAACTGCTTGGATACGAGGAGCCGTAATATATGGCAACCTGGAACAGCAGAGGCCTCCGGGGTTCTACCCTGGAGGACCTTGTAAACAGAACAAATGAACAATACCGGGACAAAGGACTTGCACTTGTGCAGAAGATTCCCACCCCTATTACCCCGGTACGCATGGACAAAGAAAACCGGCACATTACTCTGGCATATTTTGATCAGAGAAGTACCGTAGATTATATAGGCGCAGTGCAGGGAATTCCTGTCTGCTTTGATGCAAAGGAATGCAACGCTGAAACATTTCCTCTGGCAAACATCCACCCACATCAGGTGAGGTTTATGGAGGATTTTGAAAAACAAAACGGCGTGGCATTTTTTCTTATCTTTTTCAGCCAGCACAATCTGTTTTATTATCTTCCTTTCCGGGAGCTTATGAAATTCTGGAAACGAATGGAAGAGGGAGGCCGCAAAAGCTTTCGAATGGATGAACTGGACGAGGAATTTTATCTGTCTGGAAGAGGCGGTGTCCTGGTTCCCTACCTGGAAGCCATGAAGCTGGATCTTGAAAAACGAGAGTCTTGACAATCTTAGAAGATTCTACTATAATCAATTTTAGTTTTGCATCATCATGGTAGCATGATAAAGTGTTTATTTATTAACAATCTTTAAGAATCTTACACACAGATTTTTTCAGATAATACTATCGGTGCCATCAGGATTCCTGCAAAAGAAAAGTATAGTAATAAACAACATGGAGGAAACACATATGCAGAGAATTTTTCATACGCCGGAAGGAGTACGGGATATTTACAGTCAGGAATGTAGCCGTAAACACAGACTTCAGGAAAAGCTTCATCATGTATTCCATCAGTACGGCTTTGAAGATATAGAAACTCCTACTTTTGAATATTTTGAAGTATTCAGTAAAGAAGTGGGAACCATTCCCTCCAGGGATCTTTATAAATTTTTTGACAGAGAAGGCAATACTTTAGTCCTTCGCCCGGACTTTACCCCTTCTGTATCAAGAGCCTGTGCCACCTATTTTAACCCGGAAAAGGAAGTGGTAAGCTTATGCTATACCGGTAATACCTTTATCAATAATTCCAGTTTCCGTGGCAGACTTAAAGAAACCACCCAGATGGGTGTGGAACGCATGGGTGACGATTCTCCGGAAGCAGATGCAGAAATCCTTGCCATGACAGTGGAATGTCTTCTTGCTGCCGGACTTACGGAATTTCAGGTAAGTGTGGGACAGGTAGATTATTATAAGGCAATTTTTGCACAGACAGGAATGAGCCAGGAAGAGGAAGAAGAGCTTAGAGAGCTGATTTCCCAGAAAAATTATTTCGGGGTAGAAGAGCTTGTAAAAAGCAAAAATATGGACAAAGCTCTTGCAAATGTTCTTTCCCAGCTTCCCCAGATGTTCGGCGGTGCAGATGTGCTGCAAAAGGCAAAAGCTCTTACAGACAACCAGCAGGCATTAAAAGCAGTTGCCCGCCTGGAAGAAATCTATGAACTTCTGAAGGTATATGGCTATGAAAAATATATTACCTTTGATTTTGCAATGCTCAGTAAATACCATTACTATACCGGAATTATTTTCCAGGCCTATACATATGGCACAGGCGAACCGCTGATCAAAGGAGGACGTTATAACCAGCTTATGAAGCATTTCGGAAAACCGGCAGCTTCTATCGGATTTGCCATTGTAGTAGATAACCTTCTCATGGCTCTGACCAGACAGAAGCTGGAAATGGAAGAAGAGGAAGAAGTAACTGTCATCACCTACTCCAAAGAAAACCGGATCCAGGCTATAAAAGAAGCAAAAGAGCTTCGGGCACAGGGCAAAAATGTAGCCCTCCGTCCCCGGAAAGTAACAAAAGTTTGTGAGGTGGAATTATGAGATATCTGACTTTTGCCCTTACTAAAGGAAGGCTTGCAGACAAAACTCTTGCTATGCTTGAAAAAATCGGGATTACTTGCGAAGAAATGAAAGACAAGGATTCCCGTAAACTGATCTTTGTAAATGAAGAACTGAAACTGAAATTTTTCCTTGCAAAAGGACCTGATGTGCCTACTTATGTAGAATATGGCGCAGCTGATATCGGAATCGTGGGAAAAGATACCATTCTGGAAGAAGGCCGTAAGCTTTACGAAGTAATGGATCTTGGTTTTGGTGCCTGCCGCATGTGTGTATGTGGCCCGGAAAGCGCAAAGCCTCTTCTTCAGTCTAACCAGCTGATCCGTGTGGCAACCAAATATCCAAGCATTGCCAAAGACTATTTCTATAACAAAAAACACCAGACCGTAGAGATCATCAAATTAAACGGCTCCATTGAGCTGGCACCTATTGTAGGGCTGTCAGAAGTAATCGTGGATATTGTGGAAACAGGAAGCACACTAAGAGAAAATGGCCTGAAAGTGTTAGAGGAAGTCTGCCCTCTTTCTGCCAGAATGGTAGTAAACCAGGTAAGCATGAAAATGGAAAACGAGCGTATCAGCAAGCTCATCGAAGATCTGCGTAAAGTAATTTAACCCCATTTAAAAACAGATAATAACTTCAAAAACAGATAAAAAACAGACGATCATTTACAGAATAGTACAAAAAGGGAAGGATCTGATAAAATGCGTACAGTAAGATTAACAAAGGAATCTACAAAAGATATTCTGGAAAATCTTTTAAAAAGAAGCCCTAACAATTACGGTAAATTCGAGGCTGCCGTAGCAGATATCCTTGCAAATGTAAAAGAAAAAGGGGACGAAGCTCTTTTCTCTTACACAAAGGAATTTGATAAAGTAGAAATCACAGCAGAAAATATCCGGGTAACAGAAGAGGAAATCAAAGAAGCATATGAAGCTGTTGACGCTTCTTTGCTGGAGGTAATAAAAAAAGCTCTTGTAAATATCCGCAGCTACCATGAGAAGCAGCGTCAGAACAGCTGGTTCACAAGTACAGAAAACGGGACTATGCTTGGGCAGAAGGTAACTCCGTTAAACCGTGTAGGTGTTTATGTTCCAGGTGGAAAAGCCGTTTATCCTTCTTCCGTTCTGATGAATATTGTTCCTGCAAAAGTTGCAGGTGTTCCGCATATTGTCATGACTACACCGCCAGGAAAAGATGGTAAGGTAAATCCATCCACACTGGTTGCCGCAAAAGAAGCGGGCGCTGATGAAATTTACAAAGTCGGCGGAGCACAGGCAATCGGTGCTCTTGCATATGGTACCGCCAGCATTCCAAAAGTAGACAAAATCGTAGGACCTGGAAACATTTTCGTAGCTCTTGCCAAAAAAGCGGTTTACGGCCATGTAAGCATTGACTCCATTGCCGGACCAAGTGAAATCCTGGTTCTTGCAGATGAGACAGCCAATCCTCACTATGTTGCAGCAGATCTTCTGTCTCAGGCAGAACATGATGAAATGGCTTCTGCAATTCTCATCACCACCAGTGCTGACCTTGCACAGAATGTGGAAAAAGAAATTGAAGGTTATCTGAAAGTTCTTTCCAGAAAAGAAATTATCGAAAAATCACTGGAAAACTTTGGCTATATTCTGATTGCAGAGGATATGGATGAAGCAATTGAAGCAGCAAATGAAATTGCCTCCGAACATATGGAAATCGTAACCAAAAACGCTTTTGAAGTTATGATGAAAGTTCGCAATGCAGGAGCGATCTTTATTGGAGAATACAGCTCAGAGCCTCTTGGAGATTATTTTGCAGGACCAAACCACGTACTTCCGACTAATGGAACTGCCAAGTTCTTTTCTGCACTTTCCGTGGATGATTTCATCAAGAAGTCCAGTATTGTGTATTATTCCAGATCTGCATTAAAAGAGATCCATAAAGACATTATTCAGTTTGCAACATCTGAACAGCTTACTGCACATGCAAATTCTATTGCAGTCCGCTTTGAAGAGGAAGATAAGAAAGAGCAGGAAGAATCATGATAAGAGAAGCTTCAGTTACAAGAAATACCAAGGAAACCCAGATTTCTCTAAAGCTGAACCTGGATGGAACAGGACACAGTGATCTGGATACAGGAGTAGGATTTTTTGATCATATGCTGGATGGTTTTACCCGTCATGGACTTTTTGATCTGGATATAAAAGTAAAGGGAGATCTGCAGGTAGATGACCATCATACTATCGAGGATACCGGAATCGTCCTTGGAACCGCCATAAAAGAAGCCGTAGGGGATAAAAAGGGAATCCGCCGTTACGGAAGCTGCATTCTTCCCATGGATGAATGTCTGGTACTTTGTGCTGTAGATCTGGGCGGCCGTCCTTATCTTTCCTTTGACGGAGAATTCACAAGCGAAAAGATAGGAGATATGTCTACCGAAATGGTAAAAGAATTTTTCTACGCCATTTCCTATACAGCAGCCATGAATCTTCACATAAAGGTTCTTACCCCTGGAAACAATCATCATATGGCAGAGGCCATGTTTAAAAGCTTTGCAAAGGCACTGGATATGGCGGTAGCTTATGATCCCCGTATTACAGATGTTCTCTCTACCAAGGGAAGCCTTTAAAATCTGCCACCTGTTTTTCCGTTTTATTTAATTGCCAGATAGTAAGACTGTGAAAAGCAGGTGGCAAACTTAATATTTTTATATGCAGAGGAGATAAAAATCAACATATGGAACCAACTGAATTAAAAAGTAAAATGAACTGGTCAGAATTTAAACTGAACAGTGATGGCATGATTCCTGTTATTGTACAGGATTACCAGACAGATGAAGTTCTTATGCTGGCTTATATGAATGAAGAGGCTTATCTTACTACCCTGAAGCTTGGAAAAATGACTTACTGGAGCCGCAGCCGCAATGAGCTTTGGACCAAGGGGCTTACCTCCGGTCATGTACAGTATGTGAAATCATTGACTATTGACTGTGATAATGATACAATTCTGGCAAAAGTGGAGCAGGTAGGTGCTGCATGTCACACCGGTAACCGGACATGCTTTTTCACACCTTTGCTCTGAAAAATACCAAAGGTAAACGTATCATATGAAAAAAAGATTGAAAAACGGCCTGATCAAGGTTCTGATTTTTCTTGCTGTGCTATCTGGCATGTACTGCCTGTGGTGTCATTTCCTTACTGACAATGTGATCTGGAAAAAAGTGAAAATAAACGGGGTTTCCATTCAGGGAATGACTACAGACGAAGCGAAAGCTGCTGTTTTAAAGGATTTTCAGGAAAAATATGAAAATACCAAAATGACGGTTACACTAAATGGAAAAGAATTTTCAGTTGCCATTTATCCAATCCTTGGAATTGATATTGATGCTATTATAGAAGAAGCCTATTCTCTCGGACATGGAGCCTGGCTTGAGCATGGTACTGACAGGATATGGCTTATGAACAGCGGCTCAAGAGAAGAAGTTACAGTTATGCCAACAGCCCAAAACAGGGAGAAGCTGGATGCTGCTCTGGAAGAATCCGGAATTCAGGATGAATCTTCCCTGGGGAAATTCCGTGTTGTACCTGATATGGATGCATTGAAGGAAGAAATTCTTTCCTGCATTTCCAGTGAACAATACGATGCTGCCATTTCCTGTCCTGTAACAAGAGTCCGCACTTTATCCTATGCAGATCTTCTTGGAACCTACACTACATATGGCGGCGGTACAGAAGACCGTATTACCAACCTGAAGCTGGCAGTAGCAGCATGTAATGGTATCCAGCTTCAGCCCGGACAGATTTTTTCCTACAATGATACTTTAGGCCCAAGAACAGCAGAACGTGGGTATAAAGATGCCACAGTCATTGTAAACGGAGAGTATGAAACCGGAATCGGAGGCGGCATCTGTCAGATTTCCACAACTTTGTTTATGGCATGTCTGAATGCAGATCTTACCATTGTAGAACGCTATAACCACGCTGCCCGCGTAGATTATGTGGATGACGGGCTTGATGCAGCAGTTGTGTGGGAAGAACAGGATTTCCGTTTTAGGAATAATCTTTCCTATCCGGTTAAAATTACAGCTGCTTATGACGAAAAAGAGGAGTCTGTAACTGTTTCCATATACGGTATAAAGGAAAATACCAATACAGTTGAAATCACCACGGAGCAGTCTGATGCTGATACCTGCCGAACTTACCGGAGTGTGTATAATGAAGCAGGAGAACTTCTTCGAAAGGAAGAAGTTGCGTACAGTCATTATAAACAATAGTGTTACTGTGAACAAAGTGAGCAGTAATACGCTTCGCGATGCACAGTAGCACAATAGCTCCTGTGCACCTCTTGATTTCAATAAAGCAGTTTGATATAATAACAAAAGTTGAATAAATCATATTCAGTGCCATTCAAATACCAGAATAAAAATATTTGAAAAGGCTTAAAAGGGAATCAGGTGAAAATCCTAAGCGATCCGGTCACTGTAAGCGGGGAATCAGATTCTGTGATACCATTGGTGCAAGCCGAGAAGGTAGAATCTGTATAATGATCCGTAAGCCAGGAGACCTGCTGAATATGCGAAATGAAAGCTTCCGAAGAAAGCACTTCATTATGAATGAGCATGTATGAACCATGCCTGTTTTCTATTATCGGAAGCAGGCACTTTTTTATTTACAGCAAAAAATCCTGCAAAGCAGGATCTTTTCTTAGAAGAAAGACGGTGAAAAAATGAAAAGAAACTCTAAATATTTTATGGCATTATTTCTTTCTCTTGCAATGACAGTTACTCCTGCGGCCTCTGCTTTCGCACAGAGCCAAAATGCAGAGAGTGATTCCAGTTTAGACGCCACTACAGAGGTGATCGACAACTCAACGACTCTTCCAGATGGAACCTATACCCCCGACACCTTTTCCTGGTCAGGCGGTTCCGGAAGAATCACTATTTCCTGTGATGAGATCACAGTTAAAGATGGTAAGGCATATGCAACCATTGTTTTTAGCAGTGAATATTACGGATATGTAAAAGCAGATGGAGAAACTTATTATGGTGACAGTGGTGACGGAATTTCCACCTTTACCATTCCTGTAGCTCTTAATCAGAATAATACGGTTATTGGAATGACAACCAGAATGTCCCAGGCTCATGAAATTACCTATACCATTTATGCGGCACTGGAAGAAGATGGTGCTGATTCAAAGGAGAATTCCGAAAGTTCCACAGATACCTCCAGTTCAAACAATTTGATAGCCACGGGAAATGAAACACTGGATGAAACAGCTCCAAAGATCACAGGACTTGAATCAAACGGAGAAGCACCTGTCAGCCAGGGAGATTACTTCCGGCTGTACAGCTATGAAAATGGAATACTTCTGCTTGAAATTGATATGGAAACAGACACTGATTCATCTGCAGACACAGATTCCTCCGAAAATACTACTTTATACACAGCGAATGTAGTAAAGTATCTGATTTTGCCAGAAGCAGCTGAGATCCCGGCTGGTCTTGACAAAGAGGCAGTTCTTATTCAGAAACCAGTCGCAAGCATCTATAATACATCTGACTCTGCAAAAGAAACACTTGACGGGCTTGGATTTTCTGACCTGATCACTGCTTCTGGCACTTATAAGGATACGGATTACAAAGCCCTTGTAAAAAATCAGTGCCAGCTTGCCATCCTTTCTTCTGAAATTTTGCAGGTTGAAAATGAGGACGTTCTTCAGGATGCAGCTGAAAAATACAGTACATTAGGCATTCCTTTTATTGTAGACCGTTCAGCAGACGAGCAGTCTGATGCTTCAAAGGAAATGTGGGCAACTGTTTATGCTTCCATTTTAGAGCCTGCTGATATGGCTGACTAATTTAAGGCAGATGTCGCCCAAGGCGGCCCGCCGCAGGCAAAGAATCCTGCAAGCAGGATCCTTTTTATGATCTTGTTTCTTACAGATAAATCAAAGAGGGAAAAAATATGGATACCCAAAAGATAAATTCAAAAATTTTAAGTGTTTTTCTCATAGCTGCAATGAGCTGCTCTGCAACTGTGCTTCCTGTATATGCAGCCTCCCAGGAATCCTCTGAACAAAATACTGCATCAAAAGATACAGATACATCCCACACTTCAGGCGAAGAGGCTCCAGATCTTCCAGGGCTTACCTACGAGTCCACAATGCCTCTGTCTTTTGCAGAGTGCTTTGATGTGTATTATTATGAAGATGGCTATAAATTACTGGATGTGCACGATGACGCCCGCTATCTGGTAGTTCCGGAAGGAAAAGAAGCACCGGAAGGGCTGGATGATGATATCCAGATTCTTTTCCAGCCGCTTGACACTATCTACATGGCAGCAACTTCTCCAATGGCATTGTTTGATGCAATCGGAAGTGTGGATTCCATAAAATTATCCGGCCTTGATGCTTCCGGCTGGTACATCCAGTCTGCTGCAGACGCTATCGAAAACGGCAGCATGACATATGCTGGAAAATACGACGAACCAGATTATGAGCTTCTGGTAGGAGAGGACTGTGACCTGGCAATCGAGTCTACCATGATCCTTCATGCCCCGAAAGTTCAGGAAATGATCGAAACTCTTGGCATTCCTGTTTTCGTGGACCGTTCCAGCTATGAAAGCCAGCCTCTTGGACGCACAGAATGGATCAAGCTGTATGGTGCTCTGATGAATAAGGAAGAAGAAGCAGATGCCTTTTTTGAAAGCCAGGAGCAGATTATCGAAAATCTGAAGAATTTTACAAATACAGAAAAGACAGTGGCATTTTTCTACATCAACACCAGTGGCGCTCCTGTAGTGCGAAATCCAAAAGATTACATTTCCAGTATGATTGAAATTGCAGGAGGCAGAAATGCTTTTGCTGACCTTCCAAACGATGCCAGCAAAACATCCATCGCTATCACAATGGAAGAGTTCTATAACACTGCTGCAGATGCAGATTACCTCATATACAACTCCAGCATTGATGCCTCTGTAAAAAGCCTGGATGACCTTCTGGCAAAGGATGAGCTCCTTGCGGACTTTAAGGCAGTAAAAGAGGGAAATGTGTGGATCACGGATAATTCCATGTATCAGCATACCGATACCATTGGAGAACTGATTAATGATCTGAACCTGATGTTTACAGATGGTGGAGAAGAAAATATGACTTTTTTACATAAATTAAACTAAAATAAATTAAACGGAATAAGAACAAACCAAATTAAGATAATTCAAGTAAAGATGCCTCAAGGAGAAAAAAATGACTACACAATCTGAAAGTTCCAGCTTTCACATGGAAAATTTCAAGCGACGAACCCGTTACACAATTGTTTTTCTTTTGCTGATCCTGGCTTTTGCCCTGATCACAGTGCTGAATATCAATACCGGAAATGTACATATTTCCCTGTCTGAAATTGTAGATATTCTTCTGAAAAAAGCAACTGATACAAAAGAATACAGTATTATCTGGAAGATCCGTCTGCCAAGAATCCTGATGGCAGCCATTCTGGGAGGCGCATTGTCATTGTCCGGTTTTCTCCTTCAGACCTTCTTTGAAAATCCAATTGCAGGTCCTTTTGTCCTTGGAATCTCTTCCGGAGCCAAAATGGTCGTTGCCCTTACCATGATCTATTATCTTGGAAAGGCTGCTACTGTAACCTCTTACACACTGATCATTGCAGCATTTATCGGTTCTTTGATCTCTATTGGGTTTATTCTTCTGATTTCCAAAAGAATCAAACATATGGCGACCCTTCTGGTAGCCGGAATCATGATCGGTTATATCTGCTCGGCAGTAACGGATTTTGTGATCACCTTTGCTGATGATTCTGATATTGTAAATCTCCATGGCTGGTCCCAGGGAAGCTTTTCCGGTATGAGCTGGAGCAATGTATATATTTCCTGCGCTGTAGTCGGCATTACCTTAATCCTTACGTTCCTTCTTTCCAAACCCATCGGAGCGTACCAGCTGGGAGAAGCTTATGCACAGAGCATGGGAGTCAACATTAAATTTTTCCGAGTTGCCCTGATCCTGCTTTCCAGCATTTTGTCAGCTACTGTAACTGCTTTTGCAGGACCTATTTCCTTCGTTGGAATCGCAGTTCCATTTTTGATGAAAAGAAGCTTTAACACATCACGGCCGCTGATTATTATTCCCGGAACCTTCCTTGGCGGCGCTGTTTTCTGTATGATGTGTGACCTGATCGCAAGAATGGCATTTGCGCCTCTGGAGCTGAATATCAGTACTGTCACATCTATATTTGGCGCACCGGTGGTAATTTTTATGATGCTGCACAAAAAGAGAGGAAACTAAAGATGGACAACTATTATTTTCAGATGGATCAGCTGTCTGTTGGATACAACAAAAAAGCTTTGATCCATGATATCTGTATCGGAATCAAAAAGGGGGAAATTGTAACACTGATCGGCCCTAACGGTTCCGGTAAATCTACCATTTTGAAAAGTATTACCAGACAATTGCAGATCATAGGCGGAAAAGTTTATTTTGATCAGCAGAATCTGAATTCACTTTCTTTTCGTGATCTTTCTACACGTATGGCAGTTGTACTTACAGACCGTATGAAGCCGGAGCTTATGACCTGTCACGATATTGTGGCGACAGGACGTTACCCCTATACCGGAAGACTTGGAATTCTGACAAAAGAAGACGAGAAAAAAGTGGAAGATGCCATGGAAGCTGTCCATGCAAAAGAGCTTGGAAACCGTGATTTTAACAACATCAGTGACGGACAGCGCCAGAGAGTCCTTCTTGCCCGTGCTATCTGCCAGGAGCCTGATATTATTATTCTGGATGAGCCAACATCTTTCCTTGACATTAAACATAAGCTGGATCTGCTTTCCATTCTCCGTAATATGGCAAAAGAAAAGCAGATCACAGTTATCATGTCCCTTCATGAAATTGACCTTGCACAGAAAATTGCAGATAAGATTATCTGTGTAAAAGGAGATACCATTTCACATTTTGGCAGGCCGGAAGATATTTTTGAAGAAAATATGATACGGAATCTCTATGAGATTAATAACGGATTTTTTGATCCATTATTTGGAAGTATTGAGCTTCCAAAGCCACAGGGGGAAGCGAAAACTTTCGTAATCTGTGGAAATGGAACCGGCATTCCGGTATTTCGTCAGCTCCAGAAAGAAAACACTCCTTTTATTGCGGGAATTCTGTACGAAAATGATGTAGATTATCGTCTTGCCCGTATTCTTGCATCCCAGGTGATTACAGAGGAGCCCTTTGAGGAAATTTCTGAAGAAGCCTTCCAGAAAGCGGTAAATATTATGAAATCCTGTGACCGGATTATTTGCACCGGGGTTCCTGTAAAAACATGTAACAGACGGCTGGGACAGCTTATAGAAGAAGCAAAGAAAATCCCGGATGTGAAAGTTGATTTCTATAAATAGGGACCTGTTTTTGAGAAGATAAAAAAATCTTTTCCCGCAATCTGTACGCCCCAATTTGCGGGCTACAACACCCGAATTCAGTTGTTGTAGCCCGATTATCAGGTCCGTTCTAATATGGCAGTACCTTTGTAGGGAATATTTCCACGAAGGAAACAGCTGCAGCCTTTCTTTTTTCCCACACGCAGGTTTATTTTTGTATCTTTTTGTGCCTTTAATACATATCGTACATTTTTCCCCTCCCAGTAAAGATCCACCTGAATATTTCCTCTTGCCAGAAAACCGGTTGCCGCTCCGTTTTTCCATTCAGGCAGAAGAGCAGGAAAGAGAACAATTTCATCTCCGTGGCTTTGTACCAGAAGCTCTGCAACTGCGGCGCTGTACCCCAGATTCCCATCTATCTGAAAAGGAGGATGTGCACAAAGCAGATTGGGGTAAATCCCGCCTCCGCGAATTTCCATTTCTGCATCTGGTTCTACTACCCGAAACAGTCTTTTTAAGATTTTACCTGCCCGTTCTCCATTTTCCATACGTGCCCACATAAGAACCTTCCAGGCAAGGCTCCAGCCAGTTCCCTCATCCTGGCGAAGCTCCAGGCTTTTTTTTGCTCCTTTATACAAATCTGGTTTATGGGAGGTAATTCCTCTTCCAGGGTGAAGCTCATATAAATGAGAAAGATGGCGGTGGTGAATGTCCTGTTCCGGGAATTCCTCGTTCCACTCCAGAATCTGCCCCCGGCTTCCAAGCTTAACCGGGATTATCTGCTTAAGTGCCTGTGAAACCTTTTCAACCAGGTCATTTTTGATCTCAAGTGCCTGACAGCCCTGTATGTAATCACGAAACAAATTTCGTACAATGGCCAGTGTATTTTCGCTGTATTTTGCCACAGAACAATCTTCATAAAACAGATTTTCCGGTGAGGTTGCCGGGCAAACTGCCAGTCCCTTTGGTGTCTCCTGAAGCTGGTCAAGACAAAAGCGGACATTTTCTTCCAGTATGGGCATGATTTTTTCCAGATAATTTCTGTCACAGGTAAACAAATACAAATCAAAAAGATTGCGGCACAGCCATGCCTGTCCAAAAGGCCAGAAGGCCCACATTGCCTTTCCTGTAGCAGGAGAGGTTTTTCCCCACAAATCCGTATTGTGGAAGCAGGCAGTTCCCTCACTGTCAAAAAGTTCTCTTGCAGTATATTCCCCATTCTTTGCTAGCTTTTTACACAGATCCAGAAGGGGCATTTGCATTTCGGGAAGATTTAACGGACCTGTCATCCAGTAATTCATTTCAGTATTGATATTCACAGTGTAATCCCCAAACCAGGGCGGAATCAGCTCATTACTCCAGATTCCCTGCAGATTTGCTGCCTGTGTGCCAGGTCTGGAAGAGGAGATTAGCAGGTATTTTCCAAAAGCAAACATCAGCGCATAAAGACCTGGATCTTTGCTTCCAAGGTTAAAATCCGCCAGCCGCTTTTTCAGGTCTTTTTTTGGCTCTTTGTTATCTTCCCATACTCTGAAATCCGTTCTTTTATAAAATACGCTGTATTCCCTGATATGTTCTTCCAGCAGGTTTTCAAAGGGAGAGGATAACTTTTTTTGATCCTCTTTTAACATTTCTTTTATTTCACGGTCTGTATACTGCAACGGATATGCTTTGTCATATCCACGGTAACTGGTACGGATTACCAGTCTTATCTCCACTGCAGTTGTATTTTCACAGAAAATTCCGCTTTGGGAGCTGGAAGACAGGCCGTCCCGGATGGTTACGGTTCCCTCCCCCATATAGTGAATTCCCTGATTTAAAGTCTCTAAGGGAAACAAAAAATTTTCTGCCTTATTTTGTTCACCTACTTTAAAACCGCTTCGTCCCGGACAAATTCCAGTCAGTTCAAAACGGTTGTTTTCGTATTGCTTCTTTTTCAGAAATCCTCCCTCGAAATAAATCTGTACAGAAAAAGGCTGATCGGCTTTTATCTGATATACCAGTCCCTGGGATGGGGCACTGATAAAACAGGTTTTATAAAATTTTACTCCATTTCTTCTGTAATGTTCAGATGCCACAGCACGATCAAGCTCCAGATGTCTTTCATACTCTGTAATATGGCAATTCTTTGGATTTTCCCTGTCATTTTTATTCAGAATATCAACATGCAGATTTCCAAAAGGCAGATAAACCTGAACATCTTCGGCCTCTGTCAGTTTTTCCTCCAGAACTGTTGTAGCTTCTTCATAGTTTCCCCTTTCACACAGCATTCTGGCCTTTTTTATTACCTTCGGGGAAAGTCCCCTCTGACCATTGTAAGGAGTGCCTGACCACAAAGTATCTTCATTTAGCTGAAGTATTTCTTTATCTGGATTTCCATAAATCATTGCTCCGATTCTGCCGTTTCCAAGAGGGAATCCCTCCAGCCAGCATTTTGCAGGATCTTTAAAATACAATTCCATATTTTGGTTTCCTTCCTGTGAAATTTATTGATGAAATCTTTTCCCGTATTCAGAGGGCGAAATTCCCATACATTTTTTAAACAGACGGCTGAAATAAAGCTGGTCATCAATACCTACCAATGCCGAAATTTCTTTCATGGAAAGATTGTTTTCTTTTATCAGGGTGGCTGCTTTACGTACCCGCAGATTATTCAGGTAACTGGTAATGCTGGTTCCTACTTCTGATTTGAAAACACGGCACAGATAACTGGAGCTTAAGTTTACGTTTGAAGAAATAGAAGAAAGGGTGAGCCTGTGCATATAATTTTCTTCTATGTATTCCAGTGTTTTCGACACATCTGCTTTATAATGTCCCTCTGTTGCTATAAAACTGTGATATGCTTCCCGGGCATCTTCGTAATTATCCAGGCTTTCTTTGTAAGGCATATCCGGTGCAAAGGACTGATACATGGTAAAACGGTTGTATAGTTTTTTCACCAGCTGTTCGACTCTGATATTGCCCGCCTTTAATTCTTCCTGGGAAAAAAGCACCAGGGCACTGTAGTCATTCAATATGAGAATGTAGGGCTGAAGCACTCCCTGAACAGCATCCAGAATCATATCCCGCAAAAGATTGGAGGATACGGAAAAAGCATCGTTAGTCAGATATTTCTCAAAAGTCACATAGCAGACTGCACAGGAATGTTTCATATCCAGAAGCTTCAGGTCTTTATGTTCTTTCAAAAAATCATCCAGGGGCTGTGTTCCCTGAAAAAAGGAGAGAAGCAGCTCCTCTTTTTTTACAGCGGGAACTGGTTCTGATATTTCACTGGAAATGTGATTTTTTTCCTGAAGTTTTTCTACTGTTTTATTCAAGCATGCAAGAAGCGTATCCGGCTGTATTTTTATTTTCAGCAGATAATCTGCTGCACCAAGAAGAAGTGCACTTCGTACAGATTCGAAATCCTCATAATTGCTGAGAACCAGAATTTCACCGGGATATTCTTTTTCCTTTAAAGTACGGATCAGCTCCAGACCATCCATTTCCGGCATTTTCAGATCTGTAATAATAATGGCTGGACGGTGTTTTTCAATAAGAGACAGGGCTTCTATGCCATTTGATGCCGTTCCGCAAATAGAAAAACCATACTCCTCCCAGGGAAGAATGGAGCGCAGTGCTATTTTAACAATAGGTTCATCATCTATAATCAGTATGTTGTACATGTTCAATCCTTTCAGATATTCTCTACGGTAAGAATGGGTAAAGTTAGGGTACAGACTGTTCCTTCGCCAGGATTGCTTTTTATTTTCAGGCCATATTCCCTGCCAAAATTAAGCTGGATCCTGTCATTTACATTTGAAACCCCGATCTTTTTCCGGTTTGCATGGGGCTTAAGAGCTTCCTCTGTTACTTTAAATCCTTTCCCATCATCAGACAGTTCCAGGATAATATGATTTTCTTCTTCCCAGCAGGTAATTTCTATTTCCATTACTGTTCCGTCATCAGAAGAACCATGCATTACTGAATTTTCTGCAAGCGGCTGCAGAATCAGTTTAGGCACCAGACAGGAGAGCAGTTCTTCATCTTCCACATGAAAAGAATATTCAAAACTTCCTGCATATCGGATCCGCAAAATAGAAAAATAATTTTCCAGATTTTCCAGTTCCTCCCCAATGGTAATATATTCATTCTTATTAGTGAGGGTGTTTTGTAAAAGACTGCTAAGTGCCTGGATTCCGTCACTTACAATCTGGTCTTTATGCATGGCAGCTACAAATCGCAGGCTGTTTAATGTATTAAAAAGAAAATGAGGATTTAACTGATATTGGAGCATCTGAAGTTCCAGCTCCCTTTTTTTCTTTTCCTGCTCTTTTTGCTGCTGAATCAGACCTTCAATGGTATCGGCCATATGATTCATGCTTCCGGAAAGATCTGAAAGCTCGTCTTTATGTGTATCCTGAATCCTGGCTGACAGATTGCCCCCTGACAGATCCTTGCAGAAATCCAGCATACTTTTTATGGGAGTCATGATTCCGGAATATACCATGGCAACAATTCCCACACACAGCAGCACCAGAAAAACTGCAACAATAAGAATCCGTTTCAGCATGGCATAAACTTCAGAATTAATGTAATGATAGGGCATCATATATACAAACAGCTGATTCAGGTTTTTATTGAATATATACGTAACCAGCTGCTCTTCCCCGTCTTTTTGGATACTGAAAGAATCGGTTTTTCGTGGAAGTCTTGCCTGTATATTTTTCAGAAGCTTTGTATCAGCCTTTTTGCCCATCGTCACACTTCTGTCCCAGGAAGAGAGGATAGTCCCATCCAGATTCAGATACATAATATTAGAAGAATCAGAAAGGCCCACCGGCTCCAGCACTGTTTTTGAAAAAATTTTCTCATCAATGGAAATGAGAGTGTAGCCGATTACACGGCTTTTGTTGTACTGCTCATAAATCCTTCTGCCAAGAACCAGAATATCTCTGTCACGATAGGTATGTACATATGTCCATACATCCTGGTTTTCTTCTTCCAGACGGGACAGGATCCTTTCTACATCCTCCTGATAAAATCCATCATATCCAAGATCATAAAAAATATTTCCTTCTGTATCATAAACTGTAATGTTCTTCGCCTGTGCAGGATAAATGATCTTACTTCTTATCATACTCTGGATCTGGTTCATGGCCTTGTTTTTTTCCATATCTGTCATATCCTTTTTCAGAAGGCCTTCCTTGATCTCCTCACTGATGCACACAGATCCGCACAGATACTGATATTTCTCAATTTCACTTACCATATTCAGATTGATCATGGATAATGTCTGGGAAATAGATGCCGAAAGTTTTTCCCTTAGAGCAACGGAAAATATATGAAAAGAATAGCAGCTGATTCCTGCTAAAGGTATAATGGAAATCAGTAAAAGGGCAATCACAAGCCGGGTTTTGATACTGAATTTGCGAAATCCCTGATAACGGTTTTTTTTCTTCATGAAATAACTGCCTTTCTTTTTTCTGGGGTATTTTCATTATACAAGAAAAAGTCAGAATAATCCATTTAAAACCCAAAGATAAAAAAATCGTACATATATGACGCAAGAAAGTCCATATCCTACATGCGTATGGCATTTTTTATAGGAAAATGTTCCATAAGCAGGGTTATTTTGTCGATTTACCACAAATACATTTTGCCATATAATAACAGCATAAGGCAAACGTAATAAAAAGCCAACAAGAAGGAGGAAACAACATATGAAAAAAAGATTTGCAGCATCTGCTATGATCCTTGCCATGAGCGCAGCTACCGTACTTTCCCCGCTTAGTGCATTTGCAGAAGAAGGAGAGCAGGAACTGAACATTGCCATTTTTCAGGGAGGATACGGAGATGCTTACTGGAACCAGATGGTAGAGCTTTTCGAACAGTCCCATGAGGGTGTAAAGGTAAACATGACTATCAGCCCTACTATCGGTGATATTATCCGTCCACAGATCGTAGCCGGAAACGCACCTGATTTCATTTGCCTGAATGATGGAGGTGAGGACGGTGTTATCCTTTCCCTGATCAAGGAACATGCACTTCTGAACCTGGATGATGTTTTTGATGGAGAAAACTATGCAGGAACCGGAACACTTCGTGATGACATTACAGATGGTATTCTTTCCAGTACCAAATGTGCACCATACGGAGATGATGAAATTTATCTTGCACCATTTAACAGCGGACCACAGGGTCTTATTTATAACAAGACCTTCTTTGATGAAAACAATCTGGAAGTTCCAAAAACATGGGATGACTTCTTTGCTCTGGGCGATACCTTGAAGGATATTGACGGACGTGCACTTTTCACCTATCAGGGAATTTATCCGGGATATATGGAAGAAATGCTCTGGCCGGCAATCGCAAATGAATGTGGCGAAGAAGCCCTTACCAAGATTGCAAATTATGAAGAAGGCTCCTTTAACAACGAAGGTGTATTAAAGGCTCTTACCCACATTAAAGAAATTGCAGAAAAAGGATATCTTCTTGAGGGAACTGTAGGTATGAACCATACAGAATCTCAGACAGAAATGATGCTTGGAAAAGCTGCATTTATCACAAATGGAACCTGGATGGAAAATGAGATGCAGGATGCTCCAAGAGAAGAGGGCTTCGAGTTTGCAATGGCTCCGATTCCTACAGAGAATGCAGACGATGTACATTATGTATTTGACAGCTGCGAGCAGTTCTCTATTCCTGCTGCTGCAAAAAATCCGGAGCTTGCAAAAGAATTCCTCCGTTTCCTGTACAGCGATGAATCTGTATCTGCTTTCGCAGAAGCTTCCGGTGCTCTGTATGCAACCAAGAGTGCACGTGAAGTAGCAAAAGACAAACTTTCTACAGCTATCTACAACATGTATGGAATTTATGAAGAAGCAAACGCATCCTCCCTGATCATGAGCTTCTCCGCAGTTCCTGCTGACTGCAAGATCAATCCGAAAGATGAGATCTTCAACCCGATCACTTCTGTTATGAATGATGAAATGACAGTAGAAGAATGGGCACAGAACGTAGAAGATGCTTTTGCACAGGTTCGTGCTGACATGGAAGCTGCCAAATAAACAATAACAAAAAAGAGAAAGGCTGCCACAGAACGCATGCGGCAGCTTTTCTTAACTCTAAAACCCGTATAAAAAGAGGTGACTACTGTGGTAAAAAAACCAAAATTATTTATAGCCTTATGTACACTTCCAGCTCTTATCCTCACCATCATTTTCATGATTGCACCCATGTTGAATGCGGTTTATCTCTCTTTTACCAGTTCAACTGCATTAAGCGTTGGTTTTAACAGTAAATTCGTATTTTTTGATAACTATATTTACATGTTTAAGGATAAAGATTTCCTGCAGGCACTTTTTAATACCTTTAAATTAATGCTGGTTATTCCGGCTGTTACTATTTTTTTGAGCCTGGTATTTGCATTTATCCTGACACAGGGACAGCTGCGGGAAAAATCCTTTTACCGTACGGTATTCTTTTTCCCAAGTATTGTTTCCATGACCGTTGTTGGTATTGTATGGTCCTTTGTATTTAACCCTACAAGAGGAATCCTTAATCATCTCCTTGATCTGTTCAACCTTTCTGCATGGAAACACGCCTGGCTGGGAGAGGGCAAAACAGCTTTGTGGTGTATCGGTGCCGCACTGGTGTGGCAGGCAGTAGGATATTATATGGTTATGCATGTTGCTTCCATTGACGGTATTTCCCAGGAGGTTTATGAAGCAGCCTCTATTGACGGTGCTACCGGAACACAGAAATTTTTCAAAATTACAATTCCGCTTCTTCGCCGTTCCATTGGCACAACCTATATTCTGTCCTTATCCGGAACTATTAACCTTAGCTTTACCCTTTCCAATGTTATGACTGGCGGAGGACCAAACGGTGCATCCAGTGTCCTTCTTCAGTATATGTACACCCAGGGTATGCGAAATGCCAATTTTGGATACGCTATGGCAATTGCCATGTTTACACTTGTGCTTGCTGTAGTACTTGCAATGATCTCACGGAAACTGTCATCGGAAAAAGAATAGGAGGGAACTGATGAAAACTGTAAAAACATGGTGTATCAGAATCCTGATGATTCTGTTTACGATTATATTTCTTTATCCGCTTTTCTGGAATCTGATGTCTGCCTTTAAAACAAATGCAGAATATTTAACAGATCCCTATGCGCTGCCTGCAGCCCTGAATTTTGACAATTTTGTTTCAGCATGGCAAAAGGCAAATATTGCCGCTTATTTTGGAAATTCCATATTTGTAACCTTACTGTCAACAGCATTGCTTCTTTTATTTGTCATTCCTATTTCCTATGTGCTGGCAAGATATCGTTTTGTGGGAAGTAAACTGATTTCCACTATTTATATGGCATGTATTTTCCTTCAGGCAACTTATATTATGATTCCTTTGTTTCTGGAATTACAGGCTGTAAACGGACTGAATAATCTGCCGGTGCTTTGCCTTGTATATGCTGTTATGCAGTTTCCCTTCTGTATCTTTACCCTTCAGGGATTTATGTCTGCAGTCCCAAGGGATTATGAGGAATCTGCAAGAATTGACGGTGCCACAAATATCCAGCTTTTGCTAAAGGTTATGGTTCCCCTTGCAAAGCCTGGAATTGCAACCATTACCATGTTAAGTGCCATGGGCTTCTGGAATGAATATCCTCTGGCACTGGTTCTTCTCACTGATGATGCAAAAAAAACACTTCCCATTGGAATGGCAAACCTGTTTGAAGTACAAAAATATGCTACTGACTGGGGAGCACTTTTTGCCGGTCTTGTGATTGTTATGGTTCCTACCGTTATCATCTATCTGATCGGGCAAAGATACCTGCTTCAGGGAATTGGTGCCGGTGGATTAAAAGGATAAGGAGAAATAATATGCCGACAGATCAGGAATTAGTACAAATTGTACCAGACAGCAGACAGCTTGCTTATCAGGAAACAGAATTTTATGCTTTTTTCCATTTTGGAATGAATACTTATACAAACCGGGAGTGGGGCGATGGAACGGAAGATCCCCAATTATTCAATCCGGCTGAATTAAATGCAGAACAATGGGTTCTTGCCGCAAAAAGCGCAGGCATGAAGGGGATAATTCTTACCTGTAAGCATCATGACGGTTTCTGCCTGTGGCCTACCAGATATACTGCACATAGTGTTTTAAACAGTCCCTGGAAAAACGGGAAAGGGGATGTGGTACGTGAGGTTTCAGATGCATGTGGCAAATATGGACTGAAATTTGGAATTTACCTTTCTCCCTGGGACCGGAACCAGTCCTGTTACGGAGCTGGAATAGAATACGATGATTATTATCTGGCGCAGCTTACCGAGCTTCTTACCGGTTATGGAAATATTTTCAGTGTATGGCTGGATGGAGCATGCGGGGAGGGTCCCAACGGAAAAAAACAGATTTATGACTGGCAGCGTTATTATGCCTGTGTAAGAAAATATCAGCCGGATGCCTGTATCTGCGTCTGCGGCCCTGATATCAGGTGGTGTGGAAATGAAGCCGGAGATGTGCGGAAATCAGAGTGGAGCGTAGTACCAGCCCGCACAGCGCTTGCAGAAAGCATACAGGAAAAAAGCCAGCAGACAGATGACGAAGAATTCCGTCAGCGAAAAATCACAAGTGACATGGAGGATCTGGGAAGCCGTAAAGCTCTTGAGGGAGAAGAAAATCTGATCTGGTATCCGGCAGAGGTAAATACTTCTATCCGTCCGGGATGGTTTTATCATCCGGAAGAAGATACACAGGTAAAAAGCCTTAAAGAGCTGATTCATATTTACTGTGGCTCTGTAGGCGGAAATGCTACTTTTCTTTTAAATATCCCTCCTATGCCAAACGGACTTCTTCACGAAAATGATGTAAAACGACTGGAAGAATTTGGAAGGTGGAAGAGAAGCAGCTTTTCCAGAAATCTGGCAGAAAATGCCAGGATCCTCGCCTCATCTGAGGATCCTTCCTGCCCTGTGGAAAATATTCTTACAGATACCTTAGATACCTGGTATCAGCCTGTAGAAGGTTCTTCTCCTGTAGAACTTGTTTTTGAACTGGAGGATTCCTGTACACTTGGATATCTGGTATTAAAAGAAGCCATCCAGCACAGTCAGCGAATAGAAGCATTCCAGATTTTCGCCGCAGACAGCCAGACAAAAAAATGGATTCCTGTATATAGCGGAACTGTAGTGGGCTATCAGAAAATCGTTCCTCTTTTGGGATTACAAACCTCAAAGATAAAAATCAAGCTGACAGATTTCAGAGTTCTTCCTTTCCTTTCTTTTGTTGGAATTTATGAACAGGTTTAAAAACTGTTTCTCATAATATTGAGTTTAAATTGTAATAACGCAGTCTGATAAAGCGAACACCATGCTTTACACAGACTGCGTTTTACGTTATACTAAAGCTTGTTCAAACAGGTTTTAGAGCCTAACCAAAAAGGAGAAGAAACACCAA
Organism: uncultured Blautia sp.; assembly: GCA_934364795.1. Lineage (GTDB taxonomy): Bacteria > Bacillota > Clostridia > Lachnospirales > Lachnospiraceae > Blautia_A. Next base: position 895 of record CAKRMK010000004.1, on the reverse strand, counting down.
TGAAAAAGAAAATTTTCACAAAAGATAACCTGATTTTTTTCATTGTTTTAAATCTGGGACTGATTTTTACAGCAGTAGGAATTTCCATTTTTAAAACTCCCAATCACTTTGCATTTGGCGGAACATCAGGTCTTTCCATTATCTTGTCAACTTTATTTCCCAAATGGAATGTAGGCGTATTTATGTGGATCGTCAACGCTGCCCTTGTAGTACTTGGCTTTTTTTTCCTGGGAATAAAATCAATGGGCTGGACCATTTTTTCTTCCTTCGCCCTGTCCTTTTACGTAAGCATCTGTGAGGTGATCTGGCCCTTAAGTTCCCCTCTGACAAATGATGTTTTTCTGGAGCTTTGTTTCGCCGTAATCCTTCCGGCGGTAGGCGCTGCCATGGTATTTAATGTAGGTGCCTCTACAGGTGGTACAGACATTGTGGCAATGATTTTACACAAATATACCAGCCTGGAAATCGGCAGAGCACTTCTTGTAAGTGACCTTGGAATTGTATTAATTGCAGCCTATCTTTACGGCGCACAGACAGGCCTTTACTGTATTCTTGGTATGATCCTGAAATGTACCGTCGTTGACAGCGCAATTGAAAGCCTGAACCTTAGAAAAGTATGTACTGTAATCAGCAGATATCCGGATCAGGTAGAAGAATTCATTATCAATGATCTTCACCGCTCTGCAACAGAGCAGAAGGCTTTTGGTATTTATACAAAGACAGAACAGAAGGTACTGATGACTGTTTTAACCAGAAGTGAGACAAACCGTCTTCGTATCCATTTAAGACAGATTGATCCTCATTCATTTATAACCATCGTAAACAGCAGTGAGATCATTGGAAAAGGCTTTCGGTCTATTTAGTATTTCTGCTCACGAAACACTTATTTCTGCAA
>CAKRMK010000003.1 GCA_934364795.1 uncultured Blautia sp. | reverse complement strand
ATGAAGAAAAAATCAAGGTTTGACCAAGATCATAAATGGGGTTATCTGATGATAGCCCCAACGATTCTTGGATTAATTATATTAAATGTATATCCATTTGTAGAGACAATTATTTTAAGTTTTTCATCGAAAAAAGTGTTTGGTGGAACAAAATTTGTAGGACTTGCAAACTATATAAAAATGTTTTCAAGCCCGGAATTCTGGAGAGCGACATGGAACACAATACTTTTTTGTATCCTGACAGTTCCAGGCGGTGTACTTCTGGCTTTGATCATAGCAGTTCTTTTGAATTCAAAGATTAAAGGTAAGGTTGTATTCCGCGCCATTTTTTTCCTTCCAATGGTTGTATCTCCGGCTGCGGTAGCAATGGTTTGGAAGTGGATGTTTAACTCAGATTATGGAATTATCAATACGATCTTCCATACAAATATTAATTGGACGACCAATCCAAATGTAGTTATTTTTACAGTAGCAATTGTAGCAATCTGGAGTGCTCTTGGATATGATGCAGTCTTATTGCTTTCGGGAATTCAGAACATCTCTAAAAGCTATTACGAGGCGGCCAGTCTGGATGGCTGTACGAAACTTCAGCAGTTTCGCTACATTACCATGCCAATGGTTTCACCGACATTATTCGTTGTATTGATCATGAGATTGATGGCATCTCTTAAAGTATATGATTTATTATACATGATGGTAGGGGAAGGAAATCCTGCATTGAGCAAATCACAATCATTGATTTATTTATTCTATCGTGAATCCTTTATTTCCGGAAACCGTGGTTATGCTTCTGCAATTGTAATCTGGACAGTACTTTTGATTGGAATAATAACAGCAATACAGTTTGTCGGACAGAAGAAATGGGTTAATTACGAGGTATAGGAGGCGCAGTATGAAGAAAAGTAAGAAAATGTCAAATATATTTGTTTATGCTGCTTTGATTCTGGGATCTATCATAATGATTTTTCCATTTATATGGATGATTCTGACAGCATTTAAGACGAATGAAGAAGTACTTCGGGTTCCACCGACACTTTTACCGACCAATTGGAATTTTAGTTCATTCACAAAAGTTCTGGATTTATTACCTTTTGGTAATCTCTACCTGAATACTGGATTGATGATTTTGATCCGAGTATTATGTGCAGTTGTATTTTGTTCTATGGCTGGATATGCATTCGCAAAATTGAATTTTAAAGGAAAGAATTTCCTTTTTACTCTGGTTATTGTACAGCAGATGATTCCGGGACAGATCTTTATCATTCCACAGTATCAGATGATTGCGAAAATGGGAATGACAGATACGGTGTTCGCATTAGTTTTTCCTGGAATTGTCAGTGCATTTGGAACATTTTTCCTGAGACAGGCTTATATGGGAATCCCGGATGAGATAGCAGAAGCGGCATATCTGGATGGATGTAACCGTTGGCAGACATTTACGAAAGTGCTGTTTCCATTAACGAAATCTTCTCTTGCGGCACTTTCAGTATTTACAGCAGTGTTTGCTTATACTGATTTAATGTGGCCGTTGATTGTAAATACGAATATTAACTCGACAACATTATCGGCAGGACTTTCCAGCCTGAATGGACAGTTTAGTACAAATTATCCGGTATTGATGGCCGGCTCCTTATTCGCAATGCTTCCAATGGTAATCTTGTATCTGATTTTCCAGAAACAGTTCATTGAAGGTGTAGCTATGACAGGAGGAAAATAAAGGATTAGAAAGGGCAAGTTTAATGGAACTTATAACATTACATACAAAACATACAACATATCAAATGGGAATCGCAGAGCATGGGTTTCTGTTGCATTTGTATTATGGTCCTAAAGCAGAAGGAGACATGAGCAGTCTGCTGACAGCATATGATAGAGGATTTTCAGGAAATCCGTACGATGCAGGAAGTGATAGAACATTTTCCATGGATACATTTCCGCAGGAATATCCATGTTATGGAAATGGAGATTTCAGAAGTCCAGCTTTTAATGTGAAGAATGAGCAGGGCGTTTATGGTGTTGATCTGAGATATAAGAGTCATTCTGTGACAGAAGGAAAATATAGTATTCCCGGGCTCCCGGCAGTATATGCGGAGAAGGCAGACGGTGCGTATACAGTAAATGTTGTTCTGAAAGATTCATTGCTTGGACTTGAGGTGACGCTGCGCTATGGTGTACTTCCTGAACTGGATGTGATTACAAGAAGTGTTATTGTGAAAAATAATGGAGAGTATCCAATCCATTTGACGAAAGTATATAGTGCAGGAATGGATTTCCTGACAGGAGATTTCGAACTTCTTCATTTCCATGGACGTCATGCAATGGAGCGTATGGAAGAGAGAATTCCGGTGATTTATGGAAATCAGAGTTTTGGCAGCAGAAGAGGAACGTCCAGTCATCAGCAGAATCCATTTTTTATTCTGGCAGAGAAAGAAACAACGGAAGATTTTGGCGCATGTTATGGAATGTCTATGCTTTACAGTGGGAACTTTAAATGTGAAGTGGAAAAAGACCAGTTCAGTCAGACCAGGATACAAATAGGACTGTTGGATGAAATGTTTGAATATCCGCTCGAACCTGAAAAAGCATTCTATACACCAGAAGTTGCTATGGCATATTCAGAGAATGGACTTACAGCACTGTCTCACATTTATCATAAACTGATCCGTTATCATATATGCCGCGGACAGTATAAAACAGCAAGAAGACCGGTTCTTATAAATAACTGGGAAGCAACCTATATGGATTTTAACGGAGATAAGATTGTAGAGATTGCAAAACAGGCAGCAGAGCTTGGTGTAGAGATGCTGGTTCTGGATGACGGCTGGTTTGGCAGCAGAGATACAGATAACAGTGGACTGGGAGACTGGGTTGTTAATGAAGATAAAATGGGTGGCCCATTGTCTGAAACAGCAGATAAGATCAATGCAATGGGGATGAAATTTGGTCTTTGGATCGAACCAGAGATGGTAAACGAAGACAGTAATCTGTACCGTGAGCATCCGGACTGGGCGTATGTGATTCCAGGACGTAGACCAGTACGCGGAAGAAATCAGCTTGTTTTAGATTTTTCAAGAAAAGAAGTTGTCGATTACATTTTCAATTCTATTTCAAAAGTAATTGATTCAGCTAATATAGCATATATAAAGATGGATATGAACCGAAGTATCTGTGACGTATATACAGCAGTAGAACAACAACAGAACTATGGGAAGATTATGTATGAGTATGTGCTTGGGGTATATGATTTTCTGGAACGGCTGAATCAGAGATATCCTGAACTTTTGATTGAAGGATGCAGTGGAGGCGGTGGAAGATTTGATGCCGGAATGTTATATTATACTCCGCAGATCTGGTGCAGTGATGATACAGATGCGATCGAAAGAATCCAGATTCAACATGGAACTTCTTTTGGATATCCAATTTCAGCAGTAGGATCTCATGTCTCAGCAGTACCGAATCATCAGACCGGAAGAGTGACTACGATTCAGACAAGAAGTGTTGTGGCAATGGCTGGAAGTTTTGGTTATGAATTAGACTTAAACTTATTGTCTGATGCAGAAAAAGAAGCTGTGAAAGAGCAGATTAAGGATTATAAAAAATACTGGAACCTGATTCATAATGGTTTATATTACCGCCTGCATAATCCAAACACAAATCATGAATTTGCAGCATGGGAATTTACAGCAGAAGATAAAAGTGAAAGTCTGTTAAATATTGTTACCCTGACAACTCATGCAAATGCACCGGTAAATTATGTGAAATGTAAAGGATTGAATCCAAAGCGGATGTACCTGTGTGAAAAAGATAATAAAGTCTATAGTGGAAATGCATTGATGAATGTAGGTTTTCCAATTGCAGTTATACCAGGAGAATATCATGGAATGCAAATACATTTAACAGCGGTTTAAATTATAAACAAAGTACCAGGCACTATAAACAGATTTTACAAAACAAGAGAAGACAGATATGAGTTAGCATTACAACATTTTAGTGCATTTCCGATGTCAAATGAAAAAGAAAACATCGGAGAAGCATCGGAGAAACATCGGAAGTAGAGTGGAGAACAGACCTCAACGATACACAGCAAAAGATTATAAAATTGCTTTCAGAAGATCATCAATTATCAGCGGTTAAGTTAGCTGAAAAAATCGGGGTTGCCAGTCGAAATATTGAGAACAATATTAAGAAGTTAAAAGAGTATGGTATTCTTATAAGACATGGCTCTCCAAAGAATGGTTACTGGGAGATTGTAGATAAAGATCTACAGGAGTGAGAAGTAAATTAGTCTAAGATTAGTCCAAGATTAGTCAAAGATAGCTCAAAATGAGCTCAAGGTTAGTCCAAGAGAATATATAGATAAACCTGAATTATTCACGGCTTTACCGTGAAAGTGGCTGAAAGCCACATAGTTACTGTATTTTAACTGCATATTGCTTTTCAACTATTAAGTGAATAAAAAAAGAGCATCCATTTGTGGTAAAATTAAGGTGTCTAATCAAAAAATATACCAACAAAGGAGCCCTTTGTGAGTATTGTAAACACCTTTTCACTTCAAAGCAAGGGCAATCCATTCCGCAAGATCTATCACATTCAAACTGTGTAGCAGCTGTCCTTATAAAAAGGAGTTCTACAGGACATTGGAGAATATCCAGCAGCTGTTCATACAGCTGGAATAGCAACTATTAACGTACCTTGACAGTTCCAAAGCAACTTAATCAAACTTCACAGGGGGTAGTCTGTACATTTTTGGGGATGATTCGATTGAATTCAAGGAAACTGTTTCAAGGCTTTGCAGTATTGAGCATTTTTATATGCTCATGAATAATTCAGGATTAAAGACATGTATGATTGAGATTGAAAGCAGCCTTATGCCGAACTGGTGAACTGCTGGCTCTTACATTAGAAGATTTTAACGAAGAAGAAAAAACGCTCAGGATAACTAAGTCCTATCAGAGAATCGGGAACAGAGATGTGATTACTGATCCGAAGACAAAAAAAGGAAAGAGAATCATCACATTACCGGATTTTCTGGCAACAGAGTTAAAGGAGTACACAGGTAGGCTGTACGGACTCATGGCAAAGGACAGACTGTTCCAGAACACGACAAAAGCATACTGGGAACATGAAATGCAGAGAGGTGTTGAGTTATCAGGGGGAAAAAGAATTCGATTACATACTCTCATTTGTATCCAGATCAGTCACGAAAGTTGGCAGATCAGTTGGAGAAGTTAGCGGAAGCAGATGAAAATTAATGGAAGGAGCCGAAAAATATGCCAGGGCAACACAGCAATCCAACAATAGCGTTTCGTCCTACGCAATGGGAACGGGCAATGATTGAAGAACGGGTAAAAGCCAGTGGACTGTATAAGAAAGATTTTATTGCAAGAAGTTGTATCTATTCCAATATTGTTGTAGTGGGAACAAAGCAACGGGTACAGTACCTTGTAGAAGAATTACGAGAAACACAGATTGTTATGAAAGAGATCACCGAGCAGATTCTGTCCGGTGATTTCTCTATGTCTGGGGAAAGTTACAAGGAGCTGAAAGAAAATTATCTGGCGTTTATGATTACAATGGTGGATATTCTGAATGGAGCAGCCTATTTATTTGATAAGAAGCCAGATTCCGATAACAGGCATTGGAAAGAACAGCAGGAGATTCAGGAATATTGTGAGGCAATCAGGGAAGAGATTGCTGGTAAAAATGGAGCAGTGGAACAGATAAAAAATCAGTTGTAGAAGCTCCCAATAATGGATATAATATAGGAAAAGAGACGAACATGGATTTCTAACAGAAAGGACGTGATATTATGGTAACAACAGAATCTGTAACTATTAAAGTTCCGGTAGGAATGTCAAAATATCTGGTAACTATGAATCCGGAAACAGAGCTTACCCGAAATGCACTGTTGCTGTATCCATATATACTGAATCAGACGATATCCCATGGTCGTGCGGCTGAAATTCTGGGAATCAGAAAATCCGAGTTGATTGATCTGTATGATAAGCTGGGATATTCCTATTTTGATATGACGATGGATGATCTGGATGATGAACTGAATACTTTCAGAGAACTCAAAAAGAAGGAGGCTGCGGTATGATTGTTGTATCTGATACAACACCGCTGATATCACTTCTTAAAATCAATCGTATCGATTTGCTGGAAAAATTGTTTGGAGATGTTCTGATCCCGCAGGCAGTATTTGATGAGCTGACAGCCGATGAACGTTTTCAGCTTGAAGCGAATCGGATTAGACAGACGAAATTTATCGTAGTGAAACCTGTCAACAATCCGGAATCTGCCAATATATTAAAAAGAGCCACAGGTCTTGACCAGGGCGAGAGTGAAGCGATTGTTCTGACAGATGAATTAAAAGCAGATCTGTTATTGATGGATGAAGCAAAGGGAAGAAACGTATCAGCTCAGATGGGGCTTAGAATCATGGGGACGATAGGGATTCTTATGGCTGCCTATGAGGAACACGAACTGATTTCGGATGAGGTCAGGGAATGCGTGGATGGTCTGCAACGTGCCGGACGGCATATCGGACAGCGGCATTATCAAATGCTGTTAAGCAGACTGAAAGATTAAAAATATTCTGGTTCTATAGCAGTACCATGGTTCTGGATTGGTTCTAAAAAGTTCTGAAACGAGATGCAGGATAGAAAAAAATTGAAAATAGTAGTAAATCTGACGTCTGTATCTAACCAATTTTACACCATGTTACAGAGAATGGAGTAGAGTTTGAATAATGTATATGTTTAAGATTAATGCTTATTCGCCTGTAAAAAGCAAAAATAATCAGCGTCCAACGAGAAAAATAAACCTTGAGATATGAGCGAAAAGTCACTTATATCTTGAGGTTTTTTTGTTTTTGGCATAGCGGAAAAATAAAATGATATCAGAGCGTATATTTATCAAACGATGGGACAAGTCATAACTAAGAACTATAGATTTCTACAGTTGCTTCCACAATTGGCAGGTGGTATTATATAAATAGTTCCAGTTATTCTGGCAACTTGTTTTACAACTTATTTTGCAACCTGCTTCGCAGGAAAAGAAAACTGGGAATTTTGGAAAAAAGAAGGAATACCACAGACAAAAGGGTGTAAAGATGAGTAATAAAAAATATCCGGAAAACAGAAAATGGGGGAAATTTGTCTGTCTGCTTGTGGGAGTTGTGGTTATAGCATTGGTTATCCAGAGCAGTATCCTGAACAATGCCAACCGAAAAAATGGGATGAAAACTTCGCAGGTTTTGCTGGATCAGGCAATCAGTGTCATCGAGAAGAACCAGCAAAGTGAGGAAGAGATGATTCAATCTCTGAAAGAGGACTATATGGTTCGTGCGAAAGCGGTATCCTATATTATAGACGCCAGTCCGGAAGCGGAATATGATATTAAAGAGTTGCAGAAAATAGCTGATCTTATGTTGATCGATGAGATCCACCTCTTTGATGAAAGTGGAACAATTTACAGCGGATCCGTACCGCAATATTATGGCTATAATTTTGATTCCGGTGAACAGATGGCATATTTTAAACCAATGCTTGGGGACAAAAATCTTACCATGTGCCAGGATGTTACGCCCAATACATCAGAAGGAAAAAGCATGATGTATGCGATCACCTGGAATGAAGCCGGGACGAGAATGGTTCAGGTGGGAATTGAACCTGTAAGACTTCTGGAAGAGGTCAGACAAAATGAGGTATCTACGGTTGTAAGCAACATGCCAATGTACGAAGGCATTAATATTTATGTTGCAGATGTTGATACTGGAGAAATCTACGGAGCTACAGACGAGACAAAAATCGGCAAGCGGCTGGACGACATTGGAATAGTCAAAAAAGAACTGGTAGATGGCATGGTAAGGAACAGCGTGCTGTATGTAGACGGAGAAAAATGTAGCTGTATTTTTAAACAATCAGGAGATTACGTAGTAGGTGTTACCTTTGCTACTGCAACTAATAATGCAAGCAATTTTACTGCAATGCTGATCCTGGCAATTTACCTTGGAATTGCCTCTGCGTTTATTATGTTTATGGTATTTCGTGTGCTGAAAGCCAATCGGGAAAAACAGGAACAGTTTGCAATTTTGGCATCTATGTCAGAGATTTATTACAGCATGCATTTGATCAATCTTGAAGATAATTCTGTGCTTCGGTATTCCGGACAGGAGGAAAAATCTTCACAAATTTATTATAAAAATGCACAGGAACTGATGGCAAAGGTGGTAAGCAATACCGCAACAGAAGCATACCAAAAAAAGGCGGAACTCTTCACAGATCTTTCCACCATAGCACAGCGAATGGAAGAAAAAAAGATTATTTCCGAAGAATTTGTAGGGCAGGGTCTGGGATGGTTTCGTGCTTCTTTTATCACTATTTTGGCAGATAAAAATAAAAAACCTGTGAAAATGATCTTTACGGTTCAGAGCATTGACGATGAAAAACGTAAAGAAGAAAAGCTGATTTATACCTCCAATACGGACGAACTGACCGGATGCTTTAACCGCAGAGCTTACGAAAAAGACATTTCCAGTTTACCTTTGGACAAAGCGTTTATCTACATTTCCATGGATGTCAATGGTCTGAAAATTATAAATGACAGCCTGGGTCATGAAGCCGGGGATGAGCTGCTGGAAGGTGCTTCTTTCTGTATGAAACAATGCTTTAATGAGTATGGAAAAGTATACAGAACCGGTGGAGATGAATTCATTGCAATCATCTTTGCAGACAGTCAGAGATTTGCACAAATAAAAGAAAAATTTGATAAAACAGTTGCAGACTGGTCCGGAAAATATATTGAATCTATGACAATTTCCTGTGGTTTTGTTTCCAGTATGGAACAAAAATGGGCCTCTGTAAATGAAATTGCAAAAGCTGCTGATATCAGAATGTATGAGAAAAAAGCAATGTATTACAGGAAAAATGGCATAGACCGGCGCGGGCAGTCGGCTGCTTATGTAGCTCTTGGAAAGCTGTATTCCCAGATCGTCAAGCTTAATTTCAATCAGGATAGTTACCGGATTTTGAACTGGGAAGAAAGTGAAAAAAATTCTTCTTCCAATTTTGTATCTGCCGTATCTGATGCAGATAGGCAGAACGGTGAAAAAAAGAATTTATACAGACTATCCGTGTTTTTTGATAACTTTGAAAATGAGTCTTTGATTCATCCCAAAGATCTGGAAAAATACCGGAAAATAATGAATATAAACTATCTGAAAACCTATTTTGACAGCAGCAGATCATCACTTACCGTTTCTTACCGGAGAAAAGAGGGCGTGGGATACAGGAGAACAACAGTAGAAATCATTCCAGTAGACGGCTATTCTATAGAGAACCGGGAAGCATACTTATACGCAAAAAAATAAAAATTAAATTTCATGAAAACTGGTGTATGGATATATTCCATATGCCAGTTTTTATGTATCAGAGTCTGCCTCCAAAATCATTCCTGCAATCTGTCTACCACACTTTGCAGTATATTTTGCCCGAATTCAGTTGCTGTAGAAAGAAATTCTGTTGGAATCTGAATCTCCTTGTATATAAAGCCCTACTGGGCATGCTTCGGAAGCGACGAAAAAGTAAATGTTGCTTAAGGCATCTCGTTGCAGGTAGAGAATTCTGCAAAGCAGGATTTTTTAGTAGTAAAAAATATGTGAGAAAGTTATAATAAAAGTAATTTTAAAACACCAGATAAGGTTATTATCAGGATAAAAAAGGGGGATTTTTATGCTGAAAAATATGAAAGTAGGGCCGAAACTGCTGCTTTGTAATATAGGTATTATTGTAATTATGACTGTATTTATGAGCGTATCAGGCTACTATATTCCAAAGGAAATGCTGTTGTCAAATTCCAGAGAACAGTCCCAGGAGCTGATAAAACAGCTAAGTGATAACTTTAATTATTCCATACAGGCTATGGAGGGAAATATTACTTCTGTAACCTTTACCTATGAATTTGGGCGGCTTTTAAGCAATCGTCTTTCCCTGGCTCCCTATGAAAGAAAAGAAGCAATTACGGCATATGGATACAGTGTAATCAGTTATCAGAAGCACATTCAATGTGTTCTTATTGAGGATTCAGAAGGGAAAATATACAGCTCCTGGCGAAAGAAAGACATCCTTACAAAAGAGGAAAAAGAACAGCTTTTAGATCGCGATATGGCGTATAAATTAAAGGGAAAAACCCTGTGGAAGCCATATAGTGACGACCTGGTTTTTGCAACAAAAGTAATTTTTGACAGAGGAAATATGCAGCCAGTAGGTGTCATGTCCGTGGGAGTGGATGTAGATTATTTCTCCGGTATGTATCAGGGGCTTGTGGACAATGGAAACGGAATTGTAATTCTGAATAAATATGGGGATATTCTTGTGGCTACCGATGAAAATTATGAAAATGCAGCCAGGGATATACAGACAAAATATAAAGGAAAAGCAATAAGCGGTTCACAAATTGTTTCGAGGGACAGAACATACATTTACACACCGGGAGAAACAAAAGACGGACGGATCCAGATCATGAATTTTCTTCCGGTAGACAGTGTAACAAAGGCAGCAAGAGCAAAAATACTTCCATCTTTTCTAGCAGCTGCGCTAATTGCTATTTTACTTTCAGTGGGGGTTACAACAATGATCTCCGGGCAGATTTCCGCAAATATTAAGCTGCTTTTAAACAGTATTGAACGTATTTCAAAAGGCGATTTTTCTGAAAAACTTGTTCCAAAAAGCTATGATGAAATCGGCAGCCTGGCGGAGAATTTCAATACTATGACGGATCAGATACAGGTACTTTTACATACTGTCAGTGAAGAAAAATTACAGAAAAAAAACAGTGAATTAAGGGCGCTTCAGTTTGAATATGACTCTCTTCAGGCGAAAATTAACCCCCATTTTCTTTATAATACGCTGGAGAGTATTAACAGTATGGCCAAGCTGGAAGGGCAGGATGCCATTGCAGAAAGTATCTGCATGCTTGGAAATTATCTGCGGGAAACCATCAGCAGCAAGCACAGATTTGTAACTGTAGAGGAAGAAATTCAGAATATCAATCAGTATATTGCGATCCAAAAGCTGTCTTATGGTGACAAAATTCAGGCTGAATTTAAAGTACAGGAAGCTCTTGAAGAGGCCATTGTACCCAAACTGATTTTGCAGCCCCTTGTAGAAAATTCCATTGTTCATGGTATTGATCCAAAGGAAACAGACGGCCATATTCTGGTTTCTGTTTATGAAGATGGCATGGATATGATCCTTGAAGTAGCGGATGATGGTATTGGAATTCCACAGGAAAAATCAGAATTTGTAATGAAAAAACAGGCAGCAGGACAAAAAGATAAGGATAAAAAACATACAAAAGTTGGTCTCTATGCAGTGGATAAAAGGATACGTATTCTTTACGGGGATGATTATGGTGTTGCTATTAAAAGCCAGGAAAATTGTGGAACTACCATACAAATACGAGTTCCTATACGCTTTGAGGATGAAGTTGACTAAAAAATGAGGTGAATAAATTGAACTATCATGTACTTATTGTAGACGACAAACCTCTGATCAGGCGGTCTTTAAAAGAAACTATAGACTGGAAAAAGCTGAATTGCGTTGTTGCAGGAGAGGCTCAAAATGGAAAAGAAGCAGTGGAATTAGTGAGGAAATTTCATCCGGAACTGGTAATTTCAGATATAAAAATGCCAGGAATGGATGGCCTGGAACTTACAGAATTTATAAAAAAAGAATCTCCGGATACACAGGTAATTATCATTACCGGCTATCAGGAGTTTGAATATGCCAGGAAAGCATTGTCTCTGGGCGTTATTGATCTGGTCCTGAAGCCACTTCGAAATGAAGATATGGAAAATAAAATTGCAAAGGCAATCCAGGTGTTTCAGGAGCAGACAGAAATGAAAGAAGCGGTCCGTTCTGTGCGTCAGGTCCGTACAGAAAAGCTTTTATATAGAGCACTTCTGGGAAATAAAGAAGACTTTTCAAAACTGGGAATCTATAGAAGTAATTATAGCCTTTTACTTGTGCGGGCAAGAGCTGACGAAAGTGAAAAAACAACACAGCTATATGGAAAAATAACAGAATGGTTTCGCAGCCAGGAAACAGCAAAAGGATGGAAAGCTTATAGCTGGATGCTTCGTCAGGGACAGGTTATTCTTCTTATAGATACCGGTTCCAAAAGTGCCAGAGAGTGGAAAATAAGTCTGAAACAGGGCTTGTTTTCTCTGGAAATTCTTCTGGAAAATGAGCACTGTACACAGTGCTGCTTCGTTGTCAGCAAGACCTGCAATGATTTCCTTGGGCTACCAGAATGTCTTGAAAATATCAGTGAAGTAATGGAGCGGAGATACTTTTTTTCCGATGAGAACATCCTGTTTACAGAACATGATGTTCTGACGGAGCGATTTGAAGTAAAGCAGCTTCAGAATGATCTGGAAGAGCTGAAAAAAGAAGTATTGCATCTGAATGAAGTAGATCTGCGAAAAAAATTAAGCGGGATTTCAGCTGAAATACTCAACGAAACAAACGGGGATGAATTCAGGATAAAATGTATTCTGTCAGAGTTTTGTATGAGTCTGGAGCGTGAGGTGAATAAGGGCTGGGACAAACGTGATACGGATTCCATCCTGGATAAGATCGGTAAATTATCTGGTAAACAAGAGTGTGCTGAATTTTTAAAACACTTTGTAAGTGATATGAAAACCCTCTCCGGAAAAGAAGAAAAAACAGTAAATCCTGTAGCCAGAGAAGCCATTTCCTACATAAAAAATCACTATCAGGAGAACTTCAGCCAGACCGAACTTGCAGAAAAACTAGGAGTTAATCCCTCTTACCTGAGCCGGCTTTTAAAGAAGGATACCGGTCATAATTTTATGGAAATCCTTACAGAATGCAGGATCAGCCGGGCAAAAGAGTTACTTCTTCAGCCGGGTACAAAAGTGGTGGAGGTATGCAGTCAGGTAGGCTACCCGGACTACACTTATTTTTACCAGGTATTTAAAAAAGCAGAGGGCATTTCTCCAAGTGAGTTCAAAAAACAAGTAAAAAAACCTAATATTATGTAAAAACCCTCAGATATCAATATAAATTTGCAGATGCTATACTTGCATTATCAAAAACAGGAGGGTTTTGGAGATGAAGAAAAAGATTTTATCAGCTGTATTAGGCGCAATGATGGTGGCTTCACTGGCAGTAACCGGCACGGGAGTAACAGAGGTAAAGGCTGCAGATGGAGATACAACTTTAACATTATTCCATCATATCGGTGAAGAGACTGCAAGACAGACCCTGGAAAACTTAATCGAAGCATTTCAGGAAGAGAGCGGAATTACAGTAGAAGAACAGGGTATTGATTTCAGCCAGTACGACACTATGCTGAAAACAAAACTGGCAGGAGGAGATGCACCGGATCTGATCATGGGACGTCCGAAAATGTATGCAGATCTTATTCGTGCAGGACATGTAGAGCCTCTTACAGGCAGTGATTTCCTTAACAATGTTCAGGCAGAAACACTGGATTCCATGTATGTAGATGGCGAGATTTACGCAGTTCCTACCAGCCAGGGTGGAATGGGAATTTTCTACAATAAGAAAGTATTTGAGGATAATGGAATTGAGATTCCAAAGACTCATGAAGCACTGATCGAAGCGGCAAAGAAACTTCAGGATGCAGGAATTACTCCATTTGCACACGGTTTCCAGGAAAGCTGGATGGCACAGTGTGACCTGCAGAGCGATTTATACGGATATCCGCTGTCACAGAATCCTACCATGTTTAAAGACATCATGGAAGGAACCAAGAAATTTGCAGATTATCCAGAATTTAAAGAGTGTGTAGAAAGAACGGTAGAGCGTCTTTCCTTTGAAGGTGGAGATGACTTTGGTACAGATGCTTCCAAGGCAAGAAACATGCTGATCAACGGTGAAGCGGCAATGCTTATCAGCGGAAACTGGGAGATTGCCGAGTTTGTAAATGCAGGTGTTGACGATCAGATCGGATTCTTTGCAACTCCAAATACAGATGATGACCAGCCGGTTCTTGGCCTGGCACCAGATGGATGCTACATGATCACATCCCAGTCCCAGAACATTGATGCAGCAAAGAAATTCATTGAATTCCTTACCACATCAGAGGGTGCTGCTATCTTAAGTGAGCAGGGCTATGACATTCCGTGTACAACTGATATGGATACCTCAAAATTATCACCAATTGTTCTGGATATCATGGATATTGAGAAAAACGGAAAAGTTTACAACTACGAGGCAGAAGACATTTTCTCCGGTCAGTATGATGCAACATTCCGTAAATGGCAGGAAGAACTTGCTATTGACAAAGACCGTGATGTAGATGAAATGATTGCTGAACTGGATGAAGAGATTGCAGCTATCCAGTAACAGAGTATAAATGATTTTCGGTATACTTTGAGATGGCAGCAAAAGCTGTCCCAGGGTATACCGAAAATATTTTTTGAGGAGTGTGAAAGCTATGAAGCTCAAAATGAAAAAACACGCTGTAGATTTTATGTTTCTGCTTCCGGCATTGCTTTTATTTTGCCTGATTGTTGTATATCCCTTTTTAAAAGGTATCAGAATATCCCTGACAGACTGGGATGGTTTTTCACCACAGTATAATTTTGTGGGACTGGAAAATTTCCGAAGAATTTTAAAGGATCCAAGTATTAAAGACCCTATCAAAAACTCTGTGTTTTATACTGTAGTTACCGTAATTATTGACAATGCTGCCGGACTTGGAGTGGCATTTGCTTTCAGAAAAGACAGCAAGAGCAACCGGTTCTTCAGAACCTGTGTGTTTATGCCATTCGTTTTAAGCCTTGTGCTTACCGGATTTATCTGGAAATATATTTACAGCGATATTTTTTATGGCGTTTTTGGAATCAAAAGCTTACTTGGAAACAAGAAAACAGTTATGTGGGGAATCT
The DNA here is from genome assembly GCA_934364795.1 of uncultured Blautia sp. Classification (GTDB taxonomy): domain Bacteria; phylum Bacillota; class Clostridia; order Lachnospirales; family Lachnospiraceae; genus Blautia_A. Next base: position 130,825 of record CAKRMK010000003.1, on the reverse strand, counting down.
GCTTTATGGCATCCTGGCGTGATATTGGCTATGCAATGCTGATTTACCTGGCCGGTTTGCAGGCAATTCCGGAAACATACTATGAAGCAGCAAAAATTGACGGAGCAAGTGCGTTTAAGCGTTTTACCAAGATCACCCTTCCACTTCTGGCTCCGGCATTTACAGTAAATGTAACTCTGTTCCTTGGATGGGGACTGAAAATTTTTGACTATGTTATGGCTGCTACAAATGGCGGACCTGGCCGGGCATCTGAGACGTTTGCAATGTATGTTTACAATTATACCTTCCCGTATAACAGGGCTGGATATGGACAGGCAGCAGCAATTATGATGATGATTGCCATCTTTATTATTTCAGGAGTTACTTCTACATTGCTTCGAAGAAGGGAGATTGATATGTGATGAATACAAGTAAAAAAGCAGGAAGTGCAGCAGCATTTTTATTAAAACTTCTGTTGGTAGCCGTGTTTATTACACCCTTTTATGTTGCAATTGTGTATGCGTTAAAGTCTCCGGAGGAAACCATGAAAACCGGACTGGCTTTTCCAAGGGCTATTTACTGGCAGAATTTTACAGAGGCCATTGAGGTTTCCAATTTCTGGGTGGCTGCAAAAAACAGTTTGATCATTACTGTGGTAAGTGTAGTGATCCTTATGGTTGTCTGCAGTATGGCAGCTTATATTATTGCCAGAAATATGCGCTCAAAATTTTTCCAGTCTTTTTATTATGTATTTCTTGCGGCAATGATGCTTCCGTTCCAGGTTGTTATGCTTCCGCTGTATGTGGAGTTAAAAGATCTGGGAATGCTCAATACAAGAATTGGTATGATTTTGACAATCTGCGGTTTCCAGCTTGCATATAACGTATTTGTGTATGTCGGCTTTGTAAGAGGGATTCCCATTGAAATGGAAGAAGCAGCTTATATGGATGGTGCAGGACGGTTTTATACCTTCTGGAAAATCGTATTTCCACTGATGAAACCAATTGTTTCTTCTACTCTGGTTCTCAACTCACTGGCTGTATGGAATGAATTCCAAATTCCACTGATCATTGCACAGAAGCCGGAAGTCAGGACAATTCCCCTGACCCAGTATTTCTTTTTCGGGCAGTACAGTATTAAGCTGAACATGGCATTTGCGGCCTTTGTACTTGCCATGCTGCCAATTCTGGTTCTGTATTTTGTAATGCAGAAGCACATTATTGGAGGTGTTATGGCTGGTGCGGTGAAAGGATAAAGAATATTTGAGCCCGCATATTTAAAAAATTGCATTTGCGTAATTGTATGCCCTCAACGGTTTGGGGCAAGATATATGTCACATTTTGTGGGATATTTTGTTATAAATATAAAGCAAGGAGGAACACAATGAAAGGTTTGATTCACCAGATTCCATCTACAGAGCCGACTCCTGGCCAGCTGGCGCAGATGGAGAGAAAGTATGGAATGTTTATCCATTTTGGTGTAAATACATTTGGAAACGTGGAGTGGTCCAACGGTGGTATTGATGCCAGAAGTTATCAGCCAGATGAAATTGATGCAGATGGATGGGTAAGAACAGCCTATGAAGCAGGAATGAATTATGTAATCCTGATCACAAAACATCACGACGGATTTTGCCTGTGGGATACCAAATATACAGATTACTGTGTAAGAAATTCCGGAAACCCTACAGATGTTGTAAAAGCAGTTTCTGATGCCTGCAAAAAATACGGAATGGGGCTTGGCCTTTATTATTCTTTGTGGGACAGAAAAGAGCCTTCTTATACAGAAAACTTCAATGAAGGCTACATTCCTTACATGTTAAATCAGCTGGAAGAGCTGATGGATGGAAGATACGGGGACATTGTAGAATTGTGGCTGGATGGTCCATGGGAAAAATACAGTGTTCAGTGGCGTTATGATCTGATTTATGATCTGGTAAAAAGATATCAGCCTATGTGTCAGATCGGTATCAATCACACCATCGGACTTCCAAGTCTGTCAGATCCTGGCGATCGTTATTTGCCCTGCAATTATCAGGAAGGTGATCCGATCCGTAACTTTCCGTCAGACTTCCGTCTGTGGGATCCGCATCCCTGCCGCGTGGATGATCCCAAGCTTTTTATGCATGAAGGAGAGCTTTACTACATGCCTTTTGAAATGACCATTTGCTCCAGAGAGGGCTTCAGCTGGTTCTATTCTAATATTTATGAGCAGAAGCCTGTACTGGATGTGAAAGAAACTGTAGAGAAAATTAAAACAGCGTTTGCAGCAAAAAATGTGGTTGTTATTAATATGCCCCCAAATATTCACGGAAAACTTGTAGAGGGGGATGTAAAGCATCTGATGGATATTGGAAAAGAGCTGGGGATTTTGAGAGTATAAAATATTTGATAAATATTTTTAACAGGGAGAGGTTTCGTTTTGCAGCGGAGCCTCTTTTCTATTTATGAAAAAACCCGCCAGTTGGCGGGCATTTAAGTCTTTTAATCTTCATCCATCCATACTTTGATGGTTTTAAGAAGTTTCTGCTTCTCAGGAATTTCCATTTTATGTACCATTTCGGAAATCTCACGGTCAAGAGCTGTCTCACGGTACTCGGAATCAATTCTTCCGATCAGGGAATCCAGGGAGATATTAAGAAGTCTTGCATAATAAATAAGGATACGCAAAGACATGGCAGTACGGTTATTCTCCACATTGCTGATGTATCCTGGTGTTACATTAAGTGCTTTTGCAACCTCTGCCTGTGTAAGCTTCATTTTGATTCGAAGCTCTTTCATACGGGTTCCCAAGTTTTCATAATCAATCTGATTCATAATTATTCTCCAATCTTTCTTTAACGGGAGTCTGCTGCTGGCTGGATGTGTAGCTTATAAAAATTCAGATACTCCCTAAAGCCTGTCTGAAAAATCATTCCAGCAATCTGCACGCTCCATTTTGCTGAAATCTATTTTCAAACATGCTTTAAATTTACGATATTTTTCCATAAATAAAGTATATAGAAAATATAGGAAAAATGTAAGCTGTAAATTGTATGCTATCTATTTTATAACTATACTGGAACCTGTGTTCAAAATCAATCCTGCAATTCATGCACAGAAATCAATTTTTCAATCTTTTGACTTTCTGCTGCTTACGTTATATCATTAAGTGATAACAGGCTTTGGGGTTCAGGAAAAATACAAAAGAGGAATTTACACCATGCAAGATACATTTGAAATGCTGCAGGAACTTCTGGAACAGCAGCAATTTGAACTTTTAATAGAAGAATGTCACACTACGCCAGGAGATATCCCATTGGTATATCTGATGAATGATGCGGTAGAAAGCTTTCTTGTTTTCAAACAGGCAAAGCTTACCGGGTCTTATATAAAAGATTACGAAGGATCTCTGAAGGCTTCATTAAGTCAGGAGGAAGAGCAGTATGTACTGGTAGTCTGGCAGGGGGACAATGTAGTTACTGTATTTTTTAAGGATCTGGATTTGGAAGTGCGTCTTTATAATTACGGGGAAATCGGACATTTCTGGGTGCCGGGCTATGAATATTTGCGACAGCTGGAATATCGCCTTGCTATTGCAAGAGACAAGTTGGAATATCTTGGTGCGGAATTTTGTACAGAAACGGAAAAAGAGCTGGTGCAGCTTACCGATTTTCCGCCGCTTAATTATTGCTGTTATCCAGCCGTTCCAAAGAAATACATTGTGCCAAAGGAAGATGCGTGGATCCCATCTGAACAGGCATTTGAGGTGATGGAAAACCTGGCAGAGGAAGTAAAAGATACTTCACTGCTTAGAATGTTAAAAGTTTATCGATATTTTCCCTATCCTGTAACAGCCCGTTGGGTAGCCAGGGCCTTCCACAGAAACAGCCACGCCGCAATAATCGATTTACTTACACAGAAAATAAAAAAAGAAGCATCTGTTTATCCCGACCGCTGTTTTGGGGAGGAAGTAAATACACAATTAAAACAATTACTCACAAAGGCAAAGAAATTGCAGGAAAAATTAAAAGAAGATGGGATAAAAGCTGAAATACTCCGGGAAGAGCCCTTTACTACAGCCAGAGACAACCTGGACTTTCAGGTGTTTCTTATGGTGTGGAAAAAAGGAGGGCGTAACCGGAAAGTAGAAATAAAGAAATTAATGGACAATAGGAACACGTTATAGAGCCTGCCTCCAAAATCATTCCTGCAATCTGCACGCTCCACTTTGCAGTAGATTTTGGCAGAATGCATGTTTCAAACATGCTCTACGCCCTGCGTACATGTACCGTCCTGAAAAAATAACAAATGGCCCAGGCAATACTCATCCCGGCCGCAATTCCAAACGCAAACAGGAATGTATCCCGCCCGTATGCCAGAGCCTGCATGGTATTTCCCTCTACAATGCTGTTCATGCAGTAATATAAGGTACTTCCAGGAATCAGCGGGATCACGGAAGTAACGAAAAAGGAGGTGGAAGTTTCCTTGCAGACCCGGGCCAGGATTTCTGCGTACACATCAACAATAAAACCGGCCAGCAAAGAGGGGAGAAACACATTTCCCCAGATTCCTCTGGCAAAAAGGAAAACAAGCCAGCTTAAAAACCCACCTATAGCAGCCAGAGGAAGATATTTATTTTTTATATGAAAAAGAATTCCAAAACTTACCGAGCCTAAGGCTCCGGTAATCAGTTGAATCATATTTTGCGTAGTCAAAGTCATTTCTCCCTTTTAAATTCCAAGTTTTTCAAATAATATAATGGCTCCCATAAATCCAAGGGCAAGCGCCGCGGCAAGTAACAGGGCTGCAATAAGACGGATGATTCCGGAAAGTGTGTCTCCGATCAGAATGTCACGGATGGCATTAGTGGACATCAGTCCGGGAATCAGAAGCATAATATCACCGATCATAATCTTGTCCATCTGAAGAGAGGGAAAAAGCAGTACAAATCCACAGATGGCACAGCCAGTGAGAAAAGATGCAACAAACTGGAATGTTACCTCATTCATGCATACCGGGCGCAGGTATTGCTGGAAACACCAGATTAACACAGCTCCAATTCCTGCAATTATTGTATCAGGAATAGTTCCGCCATAAAAAAGGGCAAAACTGCAGGCCGCCAGAATACTTCCGGCAAGTTTCCCAAGAGGAAGCTGCCTGTCAGAATTTATTTTATCGAATTCTTTTCGTAGTTCATCAGCGGAAACCGGATTCCGGCAAAAGCGGCGGCTTAAGTCGTTTAGCCTTTCCAGCTTTGTAAAATCATTTCCACCGCTTTCACGGATACGCCGGGTCTGGGTCCGTGCCCCGTCACCGGGAAATTCTATAGTGATGACAATGCTGGATGTAATGACAAAAACATTCATCTGCGTTGCACCACAGGCATAGCCCATTCTGTTCAATGTATCTTCTACGCGAAAAATTTCGGCACCACTTTCAAGCAGTGCGTTACCTATGTCAAGAAATATATGCAGATATTCTTTTGATGAGGGCATAATAAAAGCTCCTTAATAATAATCCTGTAAGCAATAATAATTCTGTAAGCAAGGAATGATTTCTTTATTTAGTATAAAGCTTAAAGCGGTGGGATACAACCATTAAGTTTAGATATAAAACATTACAAAAATCAGGTTTTATAATAACAAAGAGTGTGCTAATATATAAATACAAAATTGATTTCCCAAACACCTTCCAATTCGTGTTTGAGAAATTTCAGGAGGAAAATCAAATGGGTTGTACAACAATTTTAGTTGGAAAAAATGCATCTTACGATGGTTCCACCATGATCGCCAGAAACGACGATTCCGGAGCCGGACATTATATGCCGAAAAAATTCGTGGTAGTTCATCCACAGGATCAGCCACGGAAATATAAATCTGTGATTTCCCACGTAGAAATCCAGCTTCCGGAGAATCCGATGCGCTACACCTCTGTGCCAAATGCCGTTGACGGCGAAGGAATCTGGGCTGCAAGCGGTGTAAACGAGGCAAATGTAGGAATGACAGCCACAGAAACCATTACATCCAATCCCCGTGTCCTTGGTGCTGACCCGCTGGTTGTCTATCAGCCTGCAAAAGATGGACAGGAAGAAATCTGCGGAGGAATTGGAGAGGAAGACATTGTATCCATTGTTTTACCATACATTCACAGTGCCCGTGAAGGTGTTAAGCGTCTTGGAAGCATTCTGGAGCAATACGGAACTTATGAAATGAATGGAATTGCTTTTCAGGATCAGGACGAAATCTGGTGGCTGGAAACCATTGGAGGCCATCACTGGATTGCAAGAAAAGTTCCGGATAATGTGTATGTAGTAATGCCTAACCAGCTTGGAATCGACAGGTTTGATCTGGAAGATGCACTTTCCGGACAAAAAGAATATATGTGCTCCGCAGATATGCGTGAATTTATCGCAGAAAATCATCTGGATCTTTCTATGGATGGTGTGCTCAATCCAAGAGATGCCTTTGGAAGCCATGATGATGCAGATCATGTTTATAATACGCCCCGTGCCTGGTTTATGGAGCGTTACCTGAATCCAAAGTCCCAAAAATGGGACGGCCCGGATGCGGATTTTACCCCTTACTCTGATGATCTTCCATGGTGCATGATTCCGGAAAAGAAAATAACCGTAGAAGATGTGAAGTATGTACTTTCCTCTCATTACCAGGGCACACCCTATGATCCCTACGCTGCTTATGGTGAGAAATCCCAGAAAGGGGCATTTCGTTCTATCGGCGTGAACCGTACAGATTTCCTGGCACTGATCCAGATGCGCCCGGGAATGGAAAAGGACAGCAATATTTTGCAGTGGGTTGCATTTGCATCCAATGCCTTTAATGTAATGGTTCCATTTTATGCCACAATTGATGAGACACCAGAGTATCTTTCCAATACGACCAAAGAAGTTACAACAGATAATTTCTACTGGGTAAGCCGTATGATCGGCGCCATGGCAGATGCCTCTTACAAAAGTTCCGTATTCCATATTGAGCGCTACCAGGAAAATGTTATGGCAAAAAGCCATGAACTGATCAACCGTTATGATGCACTTCTGCCAAAAGAGACAGATGCGGAGAAGAGAATGGCACTTCGTCAGGAAGCTAATAATGCTATTGCAGCTATGGTGAAAAAAGAGGCGGCAGATACTTTGGATAAGGTTCTGTATGAGCTTAGCGGCCAGATGAAAAACTCTTATTCAAGATCAGATGCATGATTTTTGCGTATCGCGAACCGTGCTGCTGTGAACGGGGTAAAGTAACGAGAACGGATGCTTTATACTGTTATTTATATAAACAAACTGGTGGACAAACTTCTGGTAATTTACTATAATAAAGTGCATGAATTAAGAGTATTTATATTTTGTCATCGGTGCATTGTAAAGCGTGTTTCTGTGAACGGAGTGAGCAGTAACACCAGCACAGATGATGTGGATCTGCTGATACATAAGAGAACGTAATACGAACGATTAAGGAGGCTGTAATGACAGTAAAGGAATGTTATGAAAAAGTCGGGTCAGACTATGATGGAGTTCTGAAAAGACTGGGTAGTGAAGCACTTGTAAAAAGATTTGCAGTGAAATTTCTGAATGATCCAAGTTTTCAAGAGCTGACAGATGGTCTTGAGGCACAGGACGGAGAGAAATCCTTCCGTGCAGCACACACATTAAAGGGAGTATGCCTGAACCTGGGATTCACAGGTCTGTATAAAGTAAGTGCAGAGCTGACTGAGGTACTTAGAGGAAGAGAGACTGCCGGAAGTGATGAGCTTTACAAACAGGTGAAAGAGCAGTATATCATTCTGACAGATGCGATCAAAGAGCTGGCAGCAGAGGGCTAAATCCTGCAGAAACTAAAGCCGTGCAGAAAGCCTTTTAGAGGCACACTGTAGGATCAAAGTCGAAGTGTCAGAGCATATTCGAAGCCTGTCCGGGAACAGACACAAGACTGTGAAAGGGAAGAGCTGAGGGGAAACCCTTGGCTCTTTATTGTGAGAAACATTTTCGAAGAAAAGTTTGAGGAAAGAGAACGACATGAAGAAAAAAGCATTTAAGGCAGCATTGCCTCATACTCTTCCAATTTGTGTTGGATTTTTATTTCTGGGAATGTCCTATGGCTTTATGATGAGAAGCAAGGGATTTTCTTTTGTTTATCCTTTGTTTATGAGTATGTTTATTTTTGCAGGCTCCATGGAGTTTGTTACTGCGAACCTGCTTTTGTCTGCATTTAATCCGTTATACGCATTTCTTCTGGCGCTTATGGTAAACGCCAGACATCTGTTCTATGGTATTTCCATGTTGGAAAAATATAAAAATACTGGTATTAAGAAAATTTATCTGATCTATGGAATGTGTGATGAAACATTTTCTGTGAACTGTACAGTGGATCCACCAGAAGGGGTGGACAGAGGGTGGTTTATGTTTTTTGTTACTCTGCTGAATCAGATCTACTGGGTAGGTGGAGCTACAGCCGGAGCACTTCTGGGCTATGTGATCCATTTTAATACTACAGGAATTGAATTCGTTATGACTGCACTTTTTGTGGTTATGTTTATGAATCAGTGGGAAGAGGCGAAGGATCACAGACCGGCACTTGTAGGACTTGGCAGTTCGGTAGTTTGTCTGCTTCTTTTTGGCAGCAGTTATTTTATTATTCCGGCTATGGTTTCCATTATTGCCTGTTTTGAACTACAGCGCAGACTGGAAACGAAAAAGGAGGCAGAAAAATCATGACAATGACAACCATACAAAGTATCATTATTATCGCCTGTGTTGTTCTAGGTACAATGGTGACTCGTTTCCTGCCTTTTATTATTTTCCCGGAAGGAAAAGAGCCGCCGGAATTTATCATCCATCTTGGCAAAGTGCTTCCCTATGCAGTAATCGGACTTCTTGTAGTCTATTGTCTGAAAGATGTGCCGGGAAGCGGGACTTATGGGCTTCCGGAAGCAATTGCAATTTTGTTCATTGCAGTTTTACATAAATGGAAAAAGAATACTCTGCTTAGTATAGGCGGAGGGACAGTTTTGTATATGTTTTTGGTGCAGATGGTATTCTAATATAGCCATATCCTATAACGAATTCAAGATAAAATGAATTATACAAACACTTCCAGTCTTGTTATGATAAGCCCAGAAAAAATATCATCATTCATAAACATCACAGTGACAGACTTGGAGGAATATCATGGCAAGAGGAATCAATACAAAATGTTTACATTTAGAAGAAGAGGAAGGCTGCTGTAACAATTATGGCTCTATCAGCTTTCCAATTTATCAGACTGCAACCTATGAGCATCCGGCAGTAGGCAGAAGCACAGGCTTTGATTACAGCAGACTGCAGAATCCTACCAGAGAGCATCTGGAAAAAATCGTGGCAACACTGGAAAACGGAATTGATGCACTGGCTTTTTCCACAGGAATGGCAGCCATCACAATGGCAATGGAATTATTTAAGCCTGGTGATCATCTGATCGTAGATGCAGATCTGTACGGCGGAAGTATCCGTCTTTTTGACAATGTTTCTGCAAAAAACGGGATCCTGTTTTCACACATTGACTGTTGGAAAGAAGATGTGGAAAGTTATGTAAACGAAAATACAAAAGCAATTTATATTGAAACTCCTACCAATCCTATGATGAATGTTACTGATATTGCAGCACTTGCAGAAATTGCAAAAAGGCATAATCTTCTCCTTATAGTGGATAATACCTTTTTGTCCCCTTATTTCCAGAATCCGCTGGATCTTGGAGCCGATCTGGTAGTACACAGCGGAACCAAATTTCTGGGCGGACATAATGATACCCTGGCTGGCTTTCTGGTAACAAACCGTACTGATATCAGCGAAAAACTTCGCTTTCTTATCAAAACTACCGGTGCAGGTCTTGCACCTTTTGACAGCTGGATGATTCTTCGTGGAATCAAAACCCTTGGAATCCGTATGGAGCGGGCTCAGAAAAATGCTTTTCAGATTGCCGAATGGTTAAAGACTCAAAATGCTGTAACCAAAGTAATCTATCCTGGACTGCCGGAACATCCTGGACATGAAATTATGAAAAAACAGGCAAGAGGTTTTGGCTCCATGCTTACCTTTCAGCTGGAAAGCCCGGAATTTGCCCTTTCCATTTTGGAAAAAGTACGGCTGATCAAATTTGCGGAAAGTCTCGGCGGAGTAGAAACTCTGATTACATATCCTACCACACAGACTCATGCAGATGTACCTGAAGAAATCCGGGAGCGGAACGGAATTACAAAGAGTACCCTCCGTCTTTCCGTAGGAATTGAGGATGCACAGGATCTTTTGGATGAACTTGAAAAAGTATTTGCAGAAACAGAGGAAGAGTTACATGGCGGAAAGAAATCTTGATTTTGACAAAGTAATAAACCGGAAAAACACCAGATGCCTGAAGTATGATTTTGCAGTAAAAAGAGGAAAACCGGCAGATGTACTGCCACTTTGGGTGGCTGATATGGATTTTGAGACTTCCTCTTACATTGAAGACGCGCTGGTAGAACGTGCAAAAGAGGGAATCTTCGGATACAGTGAAGTACAGACTCCTTACTTTGAAATCGTGGCAAACTGGATGAAAAAACATCATAACTGGGACACTCAGGAGGAGTGGCTGATCAAAACTCCAGGCGTTGTTTTTGCTCTGGCAATGGCAGTAAAAGCCTATACACAGCCGGGGGATAGCGTTCTCATCCAGCTTCCTGTTTACTATCCCTTTTCAGAGGTGATTCAGGATAATGGCAGAAAGGTAGTGAGCTGCAATCTTTATCAGGGAGAGGACAACCGCTATCATATTGATTTCCAGGATTTTGAAGAAAAAATCGTGAAAGAAAATGTGAAACTGTTTTTCCTGTGCAATCCTCATAATCCTGTAGGCAGAGTGTGGACACGGGGAGAACTGGAGCGGCTTGGAGATATCTGCGTAAAGCATCATGTGACAGTGGTAAGTGACGAAATTCATCAGGATTTTGTTTTTAAGGGAAAACATCAGGTATTTGCCGGGATCAAAAAAGAATTTCAGGATATTTCCATTACCTGTACGTCTCCCAGCAAAACCTTCAATCTTGCAAGTATGATGATTTCCAATATTTTTATTCCGAACTCTGATTTGCGTAAGAAATTCCAGAAGCAGCTGGATGCAGCAGGAATCAGTCAGTTAGGAGTGCTTGGACTGGTGGCAACAGAAGCCGCCTATTCTAAGGGAGAACAGTGGTATGAGGCTATGCATGCCTATGTAAAAGCGAACATTGACTATACAAAAGATTATGTAGAAAAAAATCTTCCAGGCGTAGAAATGACGGATCTGGAGGGCACCTATCTGGTATGGCTGGATTTTCGGAAAACAGGACTTAATGTAGAGGAACTTGAAGATCTGATCATCAATAAAGCCAGATTGTGGCTGGATAGTGGAAAAATTTTCGGCAAGGCCGGGGAAGGCTTTCAGAGAATTAATGTGGCGTGCCCCAGGGCTACGCTGACAGAGGCTTTGGAGCGGATAAGGAAAAATTTATGACAAACAAAATCAACCGTGAGGATATGCTGGCACTTACCAGAAGAATGAATGTTTCCAGAAGTTCTTTTACCAGGATTGCAGGCTGTTATGTAGATAAAGATGGAGATTTCGATGGAAGCTTTAATGTGAATTTCCTAAAGCTTTCCCAGGGGGAAAAGAAGAAAAATATTGAACTGGCAAAGGCTGTTCCCTTTGCAGCCACCAATGTAAATCTGAAGCGGTATGAATTTGCCAGAGAAAGCATGCGTCCGGGAACAATCTGGCAGCTTCTTATGGCTCTTAGGGAATGTGGGCTGAAAAATGATGCGCTTATGGACAGCTTTTATGATCTTGTTATGGAACATTATAAAAGCAGGCGTCCTTATGCAGTCTATGTTTTTCATGACAGATATGATATTCCGGTAAAAGGTGCAGATAAAGAACGGTTGGGTGAATCAGAGGCGGTTTTTGAGTATCTGATCTGCGTGATCTGTCCACTGGCAGAAGAATATGAGCCAGGTATGCCGGAATGTGGTTTCCTTTTTCCGGCATACACAGATGGTGGAGCGGATTTGAACCATGTGGCAATATTTCAGGCAGATGCAGCCCATCCCCATAAGGAAATGGTGGAGAAGATTTTACAGGTAAGGTAATCAGGAGCGTGCTGTAAGAAGCATTCCCGCAATCTGCACGCCCCACTTTTGGGGGCATGTTTTAATTTTTTGCTTCGGCTTCCTGAATGATTTTTTTTGCAAGGGCGTATTTGGCTCTCCAGTGTTCTAATTGCTTCGGTGCAGGATTTGTGCCGGAAAGACGGGTTTCGTCTGTATTATGTGCAATATCTGCAATTTTGACTTTGCGTGCAAGAGGATTGGCGCAAAGTCTTTTTACGTATTCGGCATAATCCTCAGAGGGATCATGTGTCAGCAAAAGGACTGCACAGGTAACTTCCCGGGGAAATTCCTGCTCCAGTTCAGATGCAGTGACAGAAGTATCCTCCAGAACATCATGGAGCAGCGCAATGCAGGTGGTGATTTCGTCATTCATCTGTTCTGCAACATGAACAGGATGAAAAATATAAGGGACACCGCTTTGGTCATACTGACCTTCGTGAGCTTTGTAAGCCAGCTTCATGGCTTTAATGGTGAGGGGAGTATAGATCATTTTTTATTCTGCGTCAGCAGCCTCCGTATCAGCATTTAGAGGAGTAAAAGCTGCCAGAATTTCATCTGCTTCGTCTGTGGTGTCTGCAGTGTAGGATAAGATGATAGAGACAAACTTTCCTCCCTGTTTACGTGTATAGTATTTCTGAATTACTTCGTAATCATTAACAGTAACTTTGGCCTCCATAACACGGAAATCCTGACCGCCGATCTGTGCGTCCGTGATTTCCTCATAAGTGTACCCCATCTGGGTAGCATCAAGCATCTGCTGTGCAGATAGAAAATACTGATCTACTGTCATATTTTCCATTGCAGCATCTTCCACCACAAGGGAAACATTGGGAAAACCGGACACAGAAGATGCCATCATTTCATATACGGTACCGGTTAAAGCATCCTTTTCAAGTTCTATGCCGGAAGCATCTTCAAGGGCACTCTGCCCCTGCTTCATAACAGATTCCAGTTCTTTTTGTGTATTCATGACTACAGTGTCCGGGGGAGTGAATTTCAGATTCAGCCATTCACTCTGATAGTCGGTATCTGTAGCTGTGCCCTGCTGGTAGGGTGTCGCCGAATCTTGCTGCTCATCAGCAGAGCTGTCCACAGAGCCTTGTTGTTCATCAGCAGAGCTGTCCGCAGAGCCTTGTTGTTCATCAGCAGAAGTACTGTCTGAAGAGCTTGCAGCCTCAGCTTCTGCCTGTGTCACATCTTCTGCCAGCACAGGGATAACGGTGGCTGTACAAAGCGAAAAAGCCAACACAGCCGAAATAAATAAACTGTTTTTTCTTCGCATGAATAGACCTCCTGAATTGATAAGTTCATTATAGCTGTGGAGAGAAAAAGGTACAAGACTTTTTTAATAAGAGAATTTAAATCTTATGAATGTTGCGTTTCCCGGACTCATTGGTTATAATATGAAACAAAGTAAAATCAACCAAATCAAGATGAGGAGAGTAACCATGAGCTTTTGGAGTGCATTTAAGAATAAACTGCGAAGCCTGATTCCGGTTAGCCGCACCTATATGGATAATAAGGTTAAGGAATTGGAAAAAGAGAACAAACGGCAGGAAAAAGCCCTGCAATCCCTGGAAAAAGAAAGCAAAACCCAGGAGAAGCTTCTGAAATCTATTGAAAAAGAGAATGAAAGTCAGATGAAGCTTCTTCTTGAGCTTCAGAAAAACAGCAAAAATCTGCTGGAAATAAAGAATTACGTGGATCAGGAACTGCGACGCAGAGATGACTGGGGCAAGCATATTGCCCAGAATCGCCGTATGGCAGGTGATCGCCAGATCTGGGTGATCAAATGTCCTGCACCCGATGAAAAGAAAGTACGCTGGGGAGATTATGCCTATGCAGTTGCCCTGAAACGCTATCTTGACCGTCTTGGCATGTATACCATCATCCAGATGCATGAGGACTGGGATTGCCCGGAAGACGCTGATGTAGTGCTTGTGCTGCGCGGCCGCGAGTTTTATCGTCCAGACCGCAGAAACGCCAAATGTCTTTACATAATGTGGAACATCAGCCATCCGGAAATGGTAACTACAGAAGAATACGAATTATACGATGTGATCTGTGTAGGCTCCCTTCGTTATGCCAAAGAACTGAAGGAAAAACTGTCCATTCCGGTAATTCCTTTTCTTCAGTGTACAGACACGGAATTATTTTATCCAGACAAAGAAATGGAACAGTATCGTGGACAGGACTATATTTTTATTGGAAATTCCCGTGGCGTAGCCCGTCCATGTGTTCTTTGGGCAGTTAAGGACAAGCTCCCTCTTAAAATCTGGGGCTCCGGCTGGAAAGCCATGCTTGGTCCGGACAAAAAACTGGTACGGGACGTATTTATTGAAAACAGCGAAATCCCTGCTCTTTACAGAACCGCCCGTGTGACTTTGAATGATCACTGGAAGGACATGCTGGACTATCAGTTTGTGAATAACCGTATTTTTGATGCCCTGGCCTGCGGACTTCCGGTAATTTCTGACTGCTGCGATGAGCTTCGGGAAATTTTCCCAGACGCAGTTCTTTATTACAGCAATAAAGAAGAATTTGAAAACTGTGTGAAAATGATTGAGACGGATTACGATGCCATCAAGGCAAAAGTAGACGCCCAGTGGCCAATGATCCAGGAAAAATATTCTTTTGAAGCCAGAGCGAAGGAACTGGTGGAAATTGCAGAAAAATATGGTCATGTATGAAAATTAACAAAAATTCATGAAATCTGAAAAATACGGCAGCAGGAAGGCTAAGTCCGTTTGGATTAAACAAAGAATGGAGAATACATGGCTTTTAAAGAAGAAATATCAAAGATTTTAATTATCATCCCTGCTTACAATGAAGCAGGATGTATAGAAGCAGTAGTAGACAACCTGATCCAGAATTATCCTCAATATGACTATGTGGTGATCAATGATGGATCTACTGACGATACCCGTAAAATCTGTGCCAGAAGAGGCTACAATTTTATGGATCTTCCCGTAAATACCGGGCTTTCCGGAGCTATCAAAAGCGGCATGCGCTACGCTAATTATTATGGTTATGACTATGTGCTCCAGCTTGACGGAGATGGTCAGCATGACCCGAAATATATTGAAGATATGGTAGTTGAAATGGAAAATACCGGCTGTGATATTGTGATCGGTTCCAGATTTAAAACCCAGCGGAAACCATTTAATTCCAGAATGGTGGGTAGTCAGCTTTTGACCTATGCGATTATGATTACAACCGGAGGAAAATACATTGGAGATGTAACTTCTGGAATGCGTCTGTTTAATAAGCGCATGATTAAGCGTTTTGGATATGATATCAACTACAGTCCGGAACCTGATACTTTGGCGTATCTTCTGAACTGCGGAGTAAAAATTGAAGAAGTACAGGTGGAAATGCATGAGAGGATTGCCGGAACCAGTTACCTGGATTTCAAAAACTCCATCTGGTATATGATGAAAATGTTTTTCTCTATCTTTATTTTCCAGTGGGTACGCACACGTGAGAAAGGAGACAAAAAATGAGTGACACATTAAGAGTTTTACTTATTGTTGCCTCTGTTTTGACTGTTGGATGGATTTTACGCCAGATTAGGAAAAATAAAGTAAAAATGGAAGATGCCATATTCTGGATCTTCTTTGCAGCCATATTACTGCTTCTGGCAATTTTTCCGGAGATTTCTTATAAGTTGTGTACTATGTTGGGAATTATGTCACCCAGTAACCTGGTATTTCTTGTGATCATATTCCTGCTTGTAGAAAAGATATTTACTTTATCTATTATTGTTTCACAGTTAGAGGATAAAATTTCGGTACTTTCTGCTGAAGTTGCACTTCGCTCCAAAGCAGATTCCAGAAAAATCGAGGATGTAAATGAAAAAGAAGTGATTTTGGAGCAGGATGAACTGCACAGACAGGAAATCCAGGAGGAAATCGGGGTATCGGAGGCAAAGGATGAAAGGTAAAAAAATCCCGTTTCTCAATGAAAATCATACATTTGTAATATGTGCATATGGCGAAAGCCCTTATCTGGAAGAGTGTATTTGCTCTTTGATGGGGCAGAAGAAACCAACGAAAGTTTTGATTGCCACATCAACTCCTAATGACCATATATCCATGCTTGCCGGGAAATATAAGATTCCGGTTTATGTAAACCAGGGAGAAAAGGGACTTGCCGGAGATTGGAATTTTGCATATGGTCTTGCTGATACAGCGCTTGTAACTCTGGCACATCAGGATGACCGATATTATGAAAACTATACAGAGGATGTGTTGGCAGCAGCTGGTAACTGTCGGCATCCTCTTATTGTATTTACAGACTATAATGAATTGCGGAATGGAAAAACCATATCAGAGAATCGTTTACTGAAAATTAAGCGCTTTTTGCTTACTCCTTTGAAGTTTTCCGTTTTTTGGAGAAGCCGTTTTATACGCAGAAGAATTCTTTCCATAGGTTCTGCGATCTGCTGTCCCGCAGTAACCCTTGTAAAAGAAAATCTTGGTGATTTTTCTTTTCGCAATAATATGAAAAGTAATATTGACTGGCAGGCCTGGGAAGAAATTTCACGTTTATCCGGTGAATTTGCATATACTGCAAAACCGGGAATGGAACATCGTATACATGAAGAATCTACTACGTCAGAGCTGATTGAGGCAAATGGAAGAAGAGAAGAAGATCTGTATATGTTCCGGAAGTTCTGGCCAGCCTGGATTGCCAGGCTGATTGAAAAAGTTTACCAGAGCAGTGAAAAATCAAATGAAATATAAGCTTTAGGATTGAGGCAATGAAACTATGGCAGAAGTATCAATTATTATACCTGTTTATAATAATGTAAAATATGTAGAAAAATGTATTCGTTCAGTTATGCAGCAGACCTTACAGGATCTGGAAATTATTGTAATTAATGATGGAAGTACAGATGGAAGTTACGAAATCCTGCAGAAATTAGAAAAAGAAGATAGACGTATTAGTTTGCTTACACAGAAAAACAGCGGAGTAGCGGCAGCAAGAAATCACGGTTTACAGACTGCTTCCGGAAAATATATCACATTTGTTGATGGTGATGATTATCTGCAGGCTGATTATATTGAAAAAATGTATCAGGCTGCGGAAAAAGAGCAGCTGGATATGGTGATATGCGGGCTTACTTATGTGGATGAAAGTGGAAAAGAACTGTCAAAAGTAGTTCCCGGTGTGTATAAACGTTATGAAAACGAAGAATGGACATTTCGGATTTCAGGAGTATGGTGCCATTTGTATCGAAGAGCCTTATGGCAGCAATATGACATAGAATTTATCAGCGGGGAGCGCGGAGAGGACATGCCGGTTTCCTTGTTTTTCAGCGCAATGTGTGAGCGGATCAATACGATTCCGGAATGTGGCTATTTTTATGTGCAGTATGCAGAATCTGCAATGCATAATTTTAAAGGTCTGAAGAGATATTCTCTGCCCTACCGGGGATTGGAAAATACGATTTTGAAAGTGCAGGAAAATGGAATAAAGAACAGCACAGAGTTTTATGAATTATTTGTGCTGCGTATTTTTTCTACGTTTCTGTTCCAGCTTGCCCCAGGGGCATCCAAAGAGAAAATGAAGGAGCTGACACAGTACATTTGGCGTATTTTGTATCAATATTTTCCGGGATATTATAAGAATACAAAAGCACGGCTTACTGCAAAGGTAGAGATTCCCTTTGTACAAAAAGCAGCAGTTAAGGTACTGATAATGCTGGTGAGAACAAAATTGCTTTATACATTTGGAGAGGTTTTCAGTAAAAAACAAGATTAGGGCATGTTTGAAAAATACTTAATAATAAGTTAAAAGACAATGAAATGTACAATTTAAAGCTGTGGGGAGAAGCTAAAATTTATGCAGACTATATGCTTTGTAATACTTCATTTTAAAGATAATCAGGTAACAGACACCTGTGTACAGTCCATTTTGAACATGGATCAGCAGGATCGGATCAAAATTGTAATTGTAGATAATGATATTCAGAAATCTGATAAAGAAAGAGCAGCATTATCTGCAAAATATGAAAAAATTTCCAATATAGAAATTTTAAAAATAAAGGAAAATGGTGGATTTTCTTATGCCAATAATCAGGGCTATCAATATGCAAGGCAGAAATTAAAAGCTTCCTATATTGTTGTTATTAACAATGATATTGAATTTACCCAGAGGGATTTTGTTGCCCGTCTTGAGAACAGTTATGAGGAACATCCCTGCCAGGTCCTTGGGCCGGATATAATCCGCCGGGGAACAGGAGAACACCAGAATCCTATGGATACCAGAGTTCGTACTGCTGAAGAAGCAAGATATACAATTCGCATGAATCATTTTGCCATGCGATTTTATCCGGTTATGTATCCGGTGGTATATTATATGCTAAAAAGAGCAGAGAAAAAGAAAATGGCAGACATGGAGAAACAGGTTGCTTTAAGCTCCTGTGTCAGGGAAAACATTGTACCCTTTGGAGCATGCCTTATTTTTACCCCCATGTTTGTTGAAAAAGAAGAAAAAGCATTTACCCCCGAGACACAGTTTTTTTATGAAGAATATATTCTTACTTTGCGCTGTCAGAAAAAGGGTTATAGGATCGTATATGATCCGGCTATGGTTGTGAAACATGAAAGTGGAAGCGCAACGAAGAAAAGTTTTGGGACTGAAAAGAAAAGAATTCGGTTTATGATGGAAAAAACGGCGAAGTCTTGTGAAATCTATTTAAAATTATTGTAAAAAGTGCCTTATGTAAAAAACGGTGGAAATCTTGTCATTTACAGGGAGATATGATAAACTAACTTAGATATTTACCTAAGAAAGTGAAATCATAGGAATTAATGATAGGGAATGTCAATGAAAAAAATTTTGTATTTAATGGGGATTGACTGGTATTGGATCAAACAGCGTCCCCAGATTATTGCCCAGATGCTGGCAGGAGACTATGATGTTACAGTAGCATATTACAAAGAGCTGTTTGTAAAGCAGTCTTTACGTAAAGATAATGATGAGCTGGAAAAAAGCATTGCTGTCCCGGCAATCCCATATAGAGATAAAAATAAACTGACTTATATAGTGCAGAAGGCAATGTTTCATAAAGTAATGAAGCATGTGCAGGAGTACGATATGGTCTGGATAGGAAACCCGCTGCTGTACCGGTATGTGCCGAAATCTTACAGAGGGCAGATCATATATGATTGTATGGACAATTATGAAGCTCTGTGTGGTGACAGGATTATACAGAAGGAAATAAGACGTACAGAGCCGGAATTAGTTCGCAGAGCGGATGTCATTTTTGCAAGCAGCAATGGACTGGTCAGAAAGATGCAGAGCTTCGGAGGAAAAGAAAAGGTTGCTCTGATCCGAAATGGATTTGTGTCTGATAAGATATATCCGCCGTCAACAGAAAAACAGAAAGAGAAAAAAACATACAGGATAGGCTATTTTGGAACTGTTGCAGAATGGTTTGATTTTTCACTTTTGCTGAAAAGCCTGGAAAACTATCCTGATTTGGAGTATTATCTATGGGGACCTGTATCTGGCATTGAAGCACCTGCCAATCCCAGGATAAAATTGCAGGGCGTTGTAGAGCACAGTAAGCTGTGGGAAAATGTCCGTGATATGGACTGTCTTATTATGCCTTTTCAGGTAAATGACATTATAAGAGACGTTGATCCGGTTAAACTTTATGAGTACATAAGTATGGGAAAGAGGATTATTTCTGTACAGTATGATGAGGTTGAGCGGTTTTCCGACTTCGTGAATTTTTATAAGACAGAAGAAGAGTTCCTGGACTGCCTTAAGAAGGTTATGGAAGGCAGTGCAAAGCCAGATTATTCAGCTGAAGAACAGGCTGAATTTTTGAGAGAAAACAGTTGGAATATTCGATATAGAGAACTTAAAAAGTACATTGAGTGAGATGAAAGGAGAACACACAATGAAAGTAATGAGTGTATTCGGAACCCGTCCAGAGGCAATTAAAATGTGCCCGTTAGTGAAGGTGCTGGAAGAAACAGAAGGAATTGAAAGCGTAGTATGCTTAACCGGCCAGCATAAAGAGATGCTTCAGCAGGTAATTGATATTTTTGGAACAAATGTAAAATACAACTTAAATATCATGAAACCAAGACAGACCCTTACCACTATTACCAGCAGCATTCTGGAGAAAATTGAACCAGTATTAATCGAGGAAAAACCTGACATTGTCCTGGTACATGGTGATACAACTACATCCTTTGTTGTTGCACTGGCTGCTTTTTACCAGCAGATTCCGGTTGGGCATGTGGAAGCAGGACTTAGAACCTATGACAAATATTCACCATTCCCGGAAGAAATGAACAGATGTCTTACAGGAAGAATTGCGGATCTTCATTTTGCCCCTACAGAAAACAACAAAAACAATCTGCTTCGTGAAGGTATCAGCAAAAACATTTTTGTAACAGGAAATACAGTTATTGATGCATTTAAGACCACTGTAAAAGAGGGATATAAGTTTAAAGAGAAAGGTCTTGAGAGTGTAGATCTTGAAAATAAGAAATGCATTCTTATGACTGCACACAGAAGAGAAAATCTGGGACAGCCGCTTGAGAATATCTGCAAAGCAGTAAAACGTATTGTTGAAAAATATGACGATATCGAAGTTGTATATCCGGTACATCTGAATCCGGCTGTACAGGAAGTTGCACATCGCGTACTTGATGGTGTAGACAGAGTGCATCTGGTTGCTCCGCTGGATGTTGAAGATATGCATAATATGATGGATCGTAGTTTCCTGGTAATGACAGATTCCGGCGGACTTCAGGAAGAAGCTCCATCCTGCGGTGTTCCGGTACTTGTGCTTCGTACAGAGACAGAGCGCCCGGAGGCAGTAGAAGCTGGTACAGTCAAGGTCATCGGTGTTGATGAGGATGTTATCTTTAATGAGGCAGTAAATCTGATTGATAATGTGTCAGAGTATGAGAAAATGGCACATGCAGTGAATCCGTATGGAGACGGACATGCGAGTGAGAGAATTGCTGCTCATTTACTGGAGTGGAAGAGAAATGATTAATGGCATGAAGGAATTATATGATTATCGAGAGATGATCGCTAGTTTGATAAAAAGAGAACTTCGCGGAAAATATAAAGCCTCGGTACTTGGCTTTTTGTGGACACTAATGAATCCATTGCTTCAAATGCTGGTATATATATTAGTATTTTCATTTATATTAAAGTCAGGAATTGAAAATTTCCCTATTTTTCTATTTGTTGGTCTGGTCCCGTGGAATTTTTTTAGTATTTCTGTAACAAGTGGTGCAACATGTGTAGTTAATCAGGAAAACTTGATAAAAAAAATATATTTTCCGAGAATTATTCTTCCGATCTCTTATGTAACAAGTATGTTTATTAACATGTTGCTTACATTTATTGTTATTTTTGTTGTATTAATTTTTTCAGGCTATGGATTGAATTTTGCAGCGCTACTCTTTTTGCCAATTGTTATGATCATAGAATATATTTTGGCTTTGGGAATTTGTATGCTGACCTCTGCTTTAGCAGTATATTTCAGAGATTTGGAATATATTATGGGAATTATCACTATGGCATGGATGTATCTGACACCAATTTTATATACTGCAGACATTGTTCCGGACAGTATTAAAACAGTATTTAATTTGAATCCAATGACGCCAATAATAGAGGCATATCAGCAGATTTTATATTATAAACAGACACCATATGTGGATACGCTTGTACAGGCTGCAATAATTGGAATAGCTGCATTAGTTATAGGCTGTTTAGGATTTGGAAAGATGCAACGAAAATTTGTTGAGGAGCTGTAAATATGCATGAAGAAAATGCTATTGAAGTAGATAATATTACCAAAAGCTTTAAGGTATATTATGACAAAGGAAAAACATTAAAAGACCGCTTATCCATTTTGGGAAAGGCGAAATATCAGAAAAGAGATGTATTAAACGGCATCTCTTTTAATGTAAAAAAAGGTGAAGCTGTTGGATTAATTGGAAAAAATGGGTGTGGAAAAAGTACCACTTTAAAAATGTTAACCAGAATTATTTTCCCAGATACCGGAAGCATAAAGATTAAAGGAAAAGTGTCAAGCCTTCTGGAACTTGGAGCAGGTTTTCATCCTGACATGAGTGGAAGGGAAAATATATATCTGAATGCGTCTGTATTTGGACTTACTAAAAAGGAAATAGACAGGAAAGTAGATAAGATTATTGAGTTTTCTGAATTGGAAGAATTTATTGAAAATCCGGTAAGAACTTATTCATCTGGAATGTATATGCGATTGGCTTTTTCTGTTGCGATTAATGTAGAAGCTGAAGTTTTATTGATCGATGAAATTCTTGGTGTTGGTGATGTAAGCTTTCAGAAAAAATGTTTTGAAAAATTGCAGGAAATTAAACAACAGGGAACAACAATTGTTATTGTCTCTCATTCTCTTGAACAAATTGAACAGATTTGTGACAGAAGTATCTGGATTCGAGATGGTAAAATCGCTGAAGATGGAAATCCTAGAGTAGTTAATGCACACTATTTCCAGGAAATGGAAGAAAAAAGAAAACAGCGGTATGAAGAAGAGGCAAAAGAGTCAAAAACGGAAAATTTAGCCAGGAAAACTAATAAACCAGAAGTTAAAATAGAAGAAGCAAAAACGGAAAACATTAAAACAGAAGTTGCAGAATCTAGTACAACAGCAGAAACCGTTTCTGTTGAAAACCGTGATTATGATGAGCATTTAGTCAGAATTGGAAACAGAAAGGTAATAATAGAAAAACTTTCTGTCTGCAACGCAGATAATGAAGAGAAGAAGGTATATGAAACAGGGGATACATTAAGAATAAAATGTACGCTTTCAAGTAAAGAGAAAGATATTCCTGTTCGTTTTGCTGTTAGTGTTTGGCGTGATGATGATGTATATTGTTATGGAACGGACATTTATACAGAGAAAAATGAGTTAATTACAATTAATGGAACACGCACTGTGGAATTACAGCTGAAAAACATAAGATTACTTGAGGGAAAATATTGGATTAACGCAGGTGTTTATTCCAAAAATTCAGAGGTTTATGATGAAATCAGGTATGGAAAACAGATTCATATGTTTTCTAAATATTCAAATAAAGAATTTGGTTTATTCCAAATGGAACATACATGGTCTGTCTAAATAGGAAAGGAAAGCGATAATGAGCAATACTGTAGAGGGAATGCCCACGAAAGAAACCTGGGACAATGTAAGTTTAGATTATACAATTGAAATTAATGACGATGAACGTTTATATGCAGAAGAGATATATAAGCTTTTACAGAAAGAAAAGATATATCCACCTGCAAGACTGCTGGAGTTAGGTTCAGGAAGCGGTCATTTATCTGCATGCCTTGCCCAGAAAGGATATAATGTTGCATTGCTGGATTTCAGTACTGGGGCATTAGAAAAATCAAGGCAAACATTTGAAAAATATAATTTAAACGGTGAATTTATAGAGGCAGATTTATTTGATCTAAGTTCTGTGACATCTAAATATGATTTTGTATGGAACAGTGGTGTTATGGAGCATTTCAATGACGAAAATCTTCAGAAGATTTTCGAACAGATTTGCAACGTAATGAAAAATAAGTTTATTTTCTTAGTCCCTAATCCAGATAGTATTTCTTATCTTCTTATGAGATATAATTTGGAAGGTGAGGGAAGATGGGAATATGGACAGGAATATATGCGGAGAAATTATCTGGATATAGCCCAAAAAGCAGGATTGTCCGGAAGAGTACTCGGATATGCTGCTTCAAGTATTTCCATATGGCATTTTGAATCTACATTCTTAAAAGATCCAAACAGAAAAATATATAAATCTATAGTTGATGATGGTATAATGCCACCAAATGAGAGTTATTTAATTGCATATATTGTAGGAAAAGCTGAGGAGACAGAAGAAAAAGTACAGTCTGTAAGAAGTGAAGAAACCAGTTCTCCAGCTATAGAATTGGAGCAGTTTTTTGCAAAATCTGCAGAAAACTTCTCTTTGAGAAAAAGAATAAAAGAAAATCAGGAGTTAAAAGAAGAGGAACAAAAACAGTTCGTTGCTGAAATAGAAAGATACAAGTCGGAAAAAAATCTGTCTGACAGTAAAATTCAGAATTTAACTGCGGAAATTGAAAAATATCAGGAGCGCATTCAGGATTTTGAAAAAGAAAAGAAAAAATTAGAAGCGCTTATTGAAGAAAAAGAAGTTGCAATCAAAGAAAAAGAAATTACAATCGAAGACAAAGAAAACACAATCAGAGAAAAAGAAGAGTGCATTTCTGATATTTCAAATAAAAATAAAGAATTAAACGTGACCTTAAGCAAGAAAAATGAAGAAAATGAAATGTACCGCTCCAAAATTGACAAGACCTGTGGTGAAATATTACCGCAAATAACAGGAGCTACAGCCGGAATATGTAATATTTTTACTGCCAAATGGTTTAGTAAAGTTGTTGCAGTTCATGCAGTTGTAGGTGCATTGGTTCAGGAGCCGTTTATAAACAAGATAAAGATACTTGTAAAGATGGCTTTAAGGCTTGTAGGAAAGAAGTATGATTTACTAATTGATAACTACAGAATGAATTTTAAAGTGGCTCAGTATGCGCGAACTATTGATAATTTAGTTCAGATTGCGAGAGTTGGGGTTTCCACCACAGCATCCTCCGAACGTTGTGTAATTGACACACAGGACGTTTTAGAGGCTCCTGTAAACTTGCCGGTATATGCTGATGAGCCGCTGATTTCTGTTTTGCTACCAGTATATAATCATGCAGCCTTTATTAAAGATGCCATTAAGGGTGTTCAGAATCAGACTTATTCAAATTGGGAATTAATCATATTAAATGATGGCTCAACAGACGGATTATTGGATATATTAAAAGACTATAATAATGATCCAAGAATTAAAATTTATACACAGGATAACCAAAGGTTACCAAATGGTTTAACTAATTTACATAATCTTGCAACTGGAGAGTTTATAACCTGGACTTCTGCTGATAATGTAATGGAAAAAGAAATGTTATCAACATTAGTACATAAACTTTTGGAAGAGCCAGATGCAGTTATGGTATATGCGGATGTTGCGATTATTGATGAAAATGGTAAATATAAGACTACTGGATATCGTGAAATGAACAGAGATCCACAACTGCCATATATCATGAGACTTCCACATTGTACTGATGCGTTAGATGCAGAGGCAGATAATTTTATCAATGCATGCTTTATGTATAAGGCTGCACCTGTAAAAGCCTTAAAGGGTCAGTATTCAGCAGATCTTGAAGGTCTGGAAGATTATGACTTCTGGATCAGACTGCGAACATTTGGCGAAATTGTTCACTTGAATAATAAAACTCCATTGTATTGCTATCGTGTACATGAAAATACAATGAGTGAAGATTTATTGAAAAATAAATTAGAGGAACATTCAAAACGAACCAAAAAAATGATTGAGTACAGCCAGCTAAAAGATGAGTTTGCAAAGAAGAGCTGGAATGTAGTAATTGAACCAAAGGCAGAGGGTTGTGAATTATTAGAAAAGAATTTGAATGATCTTAATTATTCATATAAAGAGAAGAGTTCCAAAACTGTAAGGTTTGTAGATAAGGCGCAAATTAAAGCACTAAAAGATAAAGAATTTGCAGTGGACTTAGAGAATGGATATTACCGCGTTTGGGTAAATAATAACGGTCAGATCGAAAATCGAGCAAATATTTACCAGGGATTTAATGTGAATACATTGGCGAAGAAAGTACGCCAGACTTATATTGAGGGCCTTTTCTGGGAATATCCTGCTAAGTTTGTAAATATGAGTGTACTGGGAACTCATATTGATCTAAATGATATTGATGTAGAGAAAACAATTGAATTTATTTCAGCAAATCCAAATATTTTATTTAGCTTCTGTCTCCTGAATGAGGGAGAAACAGAAGCCCAGGAAAAAATTTCTAAAGCTTGTGAAAATGTTATTTTCATGGGAAAAAGAGAATTTGGAAATCAGATGTTTGTATATGCATCATGGAATGCAATGTTTATTCCGCCGCTGAAAAATGACATTGATATCATGCCATATATCTTACTTGGATGGAATATTGGAAGATGGATCATGGTTGCAGATCAGGATATGAGGAATGCCCTTCCATTTGTTAGCAGCTATTATTATGGAGAGAAGCTTCTTGGTATAAAGACAATTGAAAATATTGGAAATGTAGAGAATATTCTTAATGCTTATATTGAGTACTATTCAACTACAGGTGCTGTAAAAAATATAATTGCCTTTTTAAATGGAATTGCACAGGATATTTTGGTTGACAGACCAGACTTTAAATTACAACACAAGGAAAGAAAATTCCCGCCAACACTTGTAAAAAGAGAAATAGAGACTCCAGCAGTATTGAAAAAGGGATATGTTGGGGTGATGGTGGATTCTTTGGATAAAGGCGGACTGGAACAAGTTGTTGCACATCTGGTAAGAGAATTTTCCATGCGGGGAATTGAGGTTAGGGTGTTATGTACAACAACGGGTGGTGAAGTTGCAAGGAAGCTGAGTGCAGAAGGATATACAGTTGTTGATTTTGCTGGAGATTCCAAAAAATTTGAGCAGTACATAAAAGAAGAAAAGCCGATCCTTATTAATACACATTACACAAAGAAAATGTTGGATATTGTAGTTGCTAATAATATTCCAATAGTAGAAGTGATTCATAATATGTATGTGTTCCAAAATGAGGCATTTTTGAAAGCAGAGAAAAAGTTAAGCAAAAATTTTGAAAAAATGATAGCTGTTTCAAGTATTGTCAAAGAAATATATGAAAAGAGAGTTCTTGGAACATCCTCAGACAAAATTGTGGTTGTAGGAAATGCAGCAGATCCTCATAAAGTGAAAGGATATGACAGGAACTATACAAGAAGTTTACTGGGAATTCCTGAAAAAAGTACTGTTTTTATAAATGTCAGCAGTATTGACAGCAGAAAAAATCAGATGGGCTTAGTGAAAGCTTTTGAGAGATTTAATATGACAGTCGATCCAGATTCTTATTTGATTCTGGTTGGAAATGTGTTAAGTGAATTTTATGACGGAGTTGTATCTGATTTTATTGAAGCGACAGCATGTAAAAGTCATATCATTAAGCTGAATTATCACAGGGAGATTGGTGATTTGTACAAAGCGGCAGATATCTTTGTTATGCCATCTTTCTTTGAGGGATGGAGTATTGCTGCAACAGAGGCCTTATATACAGGACTCCCAATCATTCATTCTTTATGCGGTAGCGGAAAAGAGCTGGTAAAAAATGGTGAAAATGGAATTTTAATACCGAATCCGGAAGAAGACATAGCATCTGTCCCAGCAGAGAAATTATTAGCAGATATGAATGCAGTGAATCCGAAAGCTGTTGATGATATGGTTGATGCAATGACTGAAATGGTTAATAACATAGCTGTATGGAAAGAAAAGCGGGGAGCTATTTCTTTGACAAGTATTATGAATTACAACCAGGATAAAATGGTTGACAGTTATATTGATGTATTTGCAGAAGTTTTAAATAAATGATATGAGTCATGGAATGTTTGCTAATATCAAATTTAACATTTCACAATGAGTTAAAATGGGGCTGTCAGATAATAGACAGCCCTGTTGTATGTCAGAAAGTATAGGAGATAATAGTTATTGGTTGATTAACTAAGGAAAACGGTGAATTTGATGGATCAAAATACGAAGAAAAGTAAATCAAAAGTTCTGTCGGCTATTGTAATTTTTTTATTATTAGGAGTTGTGGATGTTGGTATTTTACTTACTGCGATAAATTCAGAAGTAGGATTTTTTACAGAACTTGGAACAAAAAAAACAATTGTAATAGTGTTGGAACATGTTGTGATTTTTGCTCTGGTATTCGGACAAAACAAGTGGAAGAAACTTTGGCACAAGAATTTTGTAATTAAATTGGTGAATATAGTAACAGCACTGCTGACTCCGGTTGGTGTTTTTATTTTGGTACAGTTAATAATCAGTGAAAACAGTTTTTTAGTTCAGTCTGATTATTATGTGAAAAATTTAGTCTTGTATTATTTATTGTATATGCTGATGCTTTTAATTTGTCGAAAAGTATCTGTAACAATATCTTTGTATACTATAGTATTAGTATTTGTAGCGGTGGCTGATTATTTTGTAACGTTATTCCGCGGAAATGCACTTATGCTGATGGATGTATTTAATATTGGAACAGCGGCTAACGTGGCAGAAAACTATACTTTAAAGCTGCCTGTAAAAATGGGAATATGCTTGTTAGGAGTAGTGATTTTTCTTGCATATCAGGTTGTTTTTCAATGTCTGGAAGTTGGAAAAAGAAATGCAAAAGGCTATATGATCAGACTGTCAATTTTTGCAATTGTTTTTGTGGGAATATGGAGAGGCTGGAGTGCTCTTGCGTCTGAAGGTGTAGGACAATGGGAAACTGTGGAAGATTATAAAAGCAAGGGATTTATATATGAATTAGCGTGTGAATCACAGTATTTGGAGATTGAAAAACCAGAAGGATATTCTACTGAACGTGTACAAGAAATTGTGGCTTTTGTGGAAGAAAAAAGTAGTCAGCTGAATTCTGAAAAAGATAAAATTGTTCCTAAAAATCTCATTGTAATTATGAATGAAAGTCTTGCTGATTTTGAAGAATTTGAAAATTTTCAGGCGTCAGATGAAATACTTGCAGGGATACATAGTTTAAGTGAAAATACAAAAAAAGGGTATTTGTACGTGCCTGCATTTGGTGGTGGTACTGCTGATACAGAGTATGAAGTTCTTACTGGAAATACGAAAGAATTTTTCCCAAATGGTGCAGTTGCATACCAGTTATATTGTAAAAGTCAGGTATATGGAATGGCAAATACACTGGAAGAGGAAGGGTATTCAACAACAGCAATACATCCTCTGCTGGCTAGCGGATGGAACCGTCAGAAGGTTTATTCCTATATGAACTTTGAGAATTTTATAAGTCTGGAAAACTGGGGCGATGAACCTAAGTATTATCGTTATTATGTAAGAGATTCGTCTGCTTTTAAAATGATAAAAAAATTATGTAAGAATAAAGATAATGATAATCAATTTATGTTTTGCGTAACAATACAAAATCATGGTGGATATAGTGAAGAAACAAGTAATAACTTTGAAGCAGATATTAGTTTATCATACGATGAGGATTATCCAGAAGCAGAAATGTATTTGTCATTAGCAAAAAAATCTGATGAAACATTTATGAAATTACTGGACTATTTTAAAGAAGTTGATGAACCTACTATGATCGTTATGTTTGGAGATCACTGGCCTAAATTGGAAGATGGATTTTACAGTGATGTGATGGGAAAAGATTATAACGCATTAGATTTGGAAGGTGTGCAGCAGACAAGGAAAACTCCATATGTAATCTGGACAAATTATCCATCAGAATCCGGAGAAGAGGATATGAGTACCAATTATTTTGGAAGCTACATCCTGGAACAGGCCGGACTGGAAATGACAACCTACAATAAGTTCCTTTTACAGCTAAAAGAGAAATTACCGGTAGTCGGAACCGGGGCTGTATGCGATACAGAAGGAAACTGGTATGTATTAAATGACCTTCCAGATGAATACAAAGATCTTGTAAATGATTATAAAATCCTGCAGTACAATAACGTAGTTGACAGAAAGCACAGAGTTGATGATATATTTGAACTGGCAGGCTGATTATAGAAAATAGGAAGAGGAATAAATGATAGAAGAAAACATGAAAACCAGTAAATTTGATAAGATTTATTCTCTGTTTTTGCTGGTAGTACTTATTACAATTGATGCATGTGTATACTTATTTGCACGGAGTTCAGAGGTTGGATTTTTTACAGAACTGGGAGTAAAAAAGGGGATTTTGCTGCTTCTGGAGAATGTTGCAATTTTAATGTTAATTCTGTTTCAGGGCAAATACAGAAGAAAATTTTGTCATAAATATTGGGTAAAAGCTGTTAATATCCTGACTGCTCTGGGAACTCCTGTACTTATGCTGTTTATGGTGCAGCTGTTGATCGGTGCGGGAACATATTCCATGCAGACAGAATATTTGCTGAAAAATCTGCTGTTATATTATGCTGCATATATTCTGTTTTTGATGATTTTCAGAAAGGCTTCTGTTGCAATTTCTTTATATACGATTGTGCAGCTTATTCTGGCTTTAGTGGATTATTTTGTTACTTCTTTCAGAGGAAATGCATTCACTTTGATGGATGTTTTTGGTATTGGTACGGCAACTGATGTTGCAGGAAATTACAGCTTTAAACTTCCGGTGGAGACTGGAATCTGCTTACTGGGAATGCTGATTTTTCTTATCTATCAGCTGATTTTCCAGTCACTGGAAGCAGGAAAAAGAAACGTAAAAGGGTATGTGATACGTCTTGGAATAGTGGCTGTTTTGATTGTTGGAGTTGGAAAAAACTGGAACACAATTGCTGGTGAAAGGGTTGATCAGTGGGATACTGCAGGAGAGTATACGAATAAAGGTTACATATACAAACTGGCCTGTGAAACACAGTATCTGGAGATTGAAAAACCAGAGAATTATTCCACAGAGCAGGTAAATAAAATCGTAGAAACAGTGCAGGAAAATGCTTCAACAGAAGAAAAGGCAAATGCTGACGATAATGCTTCAGAAGGAACAAAAACACAGATTGTGCCGAAAAATCTGATTGTAATTATGAATGAAAGTCTTACTGATTTTGAAGCGTATGACAATTTTCAGGCATCAGAAGAGATTCTTCCAGGCATTCACAGTTTACAGGAAAATACGAAAAAAGGTTACTTGTATGTACCTGCTTTTGGAGGGGGAACTTCTGATACAGAATATGAAGTTTTAACTGGAAATACCAAAGAGTTTTTGCCTAATGGTGGAATTGCATATCAGTTGTATTGCAATGAAAATGAATTTGGTCTGGCAAATACAATGGAGCAGGAAGGCTATACTTCTACGGCAATACACCCTTCCTGGGCAAGTGCATGGAACCGTGTCAATGTTTACTCCTGGATGAATTTCGAGGATTTTATCAGCATAGATAACTGGGGAGATGATCCGAAACATTACAGATGGTATGTAAGAGATTCTTCCGCTTATAAAAAACTGAAGGTATTATATAAGAATAAAGAAAATGAAAATCAGTTTATGTTTTGTGTAACAATTCAGAATCATGGAAGTTATGATCCGGAAAAAAGCAAGAAATTTACCGCAGATGTGAAGCTGTCTTATGCACAGGAATACCCGGATGCAGAAATTTATCTGTCACTGGCGAAAAAGTCAGATGACACATTTATGAAGCTTCTTGATTTCTTTAAAGAAGTCGATGAACCTACCATGATTGTAATGTTTGGTGATCACTGGCCCAGCCTGGACTGGGGATTTTATAGTGATGTTATGGGAGAAGATTTTAGTACTTTAGATCTGGTAGAAAAACAACAGACCTATAAAACTCCATATGTGATCTGGACAAATTACCCTTCTGAATCCGGCGAAGAGGACATGAGTGCCAACTATTTTGGAAGTTATATTCTGGAACAGGCAGGACTGGAAATGACAACATATAATAAGTTCCTTCTTCAGTTAAAAGAAACCCTGCCGGTCATCGGAATGGGAGCTGTTTGTGATGCAGATGGAAACTGGTATGCAATGGATTCTCTTCCGGAAGAGTATGAAAATCTCATTAATGATTATAAAGTTTTGCAGTATAATAATGTAGTTGACCGGAAACACAGAGTTGACAGTATATTTGAATTATCAGAGGAACAATCAGGCAATTGATTGTTTGCAAAACAATGTCCTTGCCCGTCTTCTGTGGGTGTAGTAAAATGTTACTATATCCATAGGTGACGGGCAATTTTTATGCGGCAGATATTATGCCGGTGGATTTTTTGAAAAAAGGAGCAAATCTATCATTATGGTTTTGCTTTTGAAGGAAAAAGGGTGTTAATTGGCTAAATTTAGAAATGACCACTATAGGATCATAGTGGTCGTTTCTAATATCAACAGTATCTCTGTAATCATGATAATTTCCCAGATTCTGGAGCATTGCTTTGCATCAACGGATACCATTTTTGTGGTGGCAAGAGAGAACATTGCAGGAGCAAATGGGATGAAATAACGTCCCTGGAGCCCCTGGATATAATTGTATTTCATCTTGGTATAGCCCACAAGCATAGAAAGTATAATCAGTAAGCTGGAGCAAAGATAACTCATTGTGATAAGCATCCTTTTTTTTCTGGAAAAATAATGGCTGTCATTTTTTGTATTTATCAGTAGCAATGTGCTGATAAGGAAAATAATGATAAAGAACCAGTTCATTTTTACATCCAGCCAGGAAAGCATACCTCCGAACATACCGCGGATAAGATCATCTCCTACTTTTATTAGGGTATTCCAGAGAAGATAAACGGTCTGCAGTGGATTGTGGAGTACATAGGAGATTGAATACAGTGATGTCTCCGGGTCTGGATTTGCATCTGCAGCGAACAGATTAGACAGCAGAGGCATAAACTTTATAAGTGCTATAACGATGAAAAATATACCAATTACTGCTACTGGAAGGAGCTTGATAATCAGCTTTTTCCAGCTTTTTTCTCTATGCTTATGTGGAATAAACAAGAGTAAAAGCAGCAGAAGCGGAAGGTAAACTCCGCCTTTTACAGAAGCAACAAAAAGGGCAAATAATCCAGTAAGAATTAACTGGCTTTTTTTGTGCTGTGTGCTGCCTGATAACAGGAAACACATGGCAATAAAAAGAAAGATAATTCCGTTTATAATAGCATCATATGAAGCGGAAGCTGCCTGTTGTAAGGTTATTGGAAGGATTCCTAATGTAGCGAAAAGGTTTTTCCAATAAGGTGTAATGCAGATGGCACATTGCACCAGAAGGATAAATGCGATCAGGTTAAACACCCTTCCTAACTGATACGTAAACATTGCAGAAAGTCCCAGAATTCTGCCAACGCTGATACCAAGTGCCGCAGGAAAATATACAATGGCGGGTACCAGATGGGAGGCATCAGAATAGGTGACGGTAATAAGGTTGGTATCTGATGCACGTTCAAAGGTATGGTACAGTAATTGGTAATAAGAGTTACTTTCCAGACCATTACTTAACATGTCACTTAACTTGGCGTCACACTCACGTTTGTAAATAGTACCTGGAACATCAGGGTTCCCTACCAAAAGTATTTGATTAGAATACTTATAGGCAGTATCAAGGTGCGTGGGTTCATCAGGAACTCCGTGAACTGTGATCAGCCCTTGAAAAATAATTCCAAGAGATAAGGCTATTGGAATAAAAAACTGCTGTACTTTTTTATGGCGTACAATGATCAGATAAAAACTTAAGCCTGTCAGGAAAAGCAGCATAACGCACAGGATAATGTACAGATAAAACATAAAATTGTTGTCACCGTAACTAAGGGAATAAATAATATTTGTGCGTTCATTTTCGTCAAAATTAAAGGATTTTACAAGGGTCTGTTTTTTGTTGGCAGTAAAATTCAGTGTGGTATCCTGAGCATTTTCCAGTTCCAGTGTGAGTGTTAATAATGCTCCCTCATCTGGAAAAAAGTTTTCATCCAGACCACATTTAATAGTATGAGAGTCCTCTGACTGGAAAGTTTTGACCTTTTTTCTGGAGTGATAATAAATTTCTCCGGTATTGGCATTTGACAAAGTTATAGAAAGTTTTGCCTTTGAATTTACATTTTGGACACTGCATTCCATGGAAAATTTTTTCAATTCAGGAACCGTGCAGAGGAAACTTTCGGACAACTGGGGGGAATCCTGGGAAAGTATTACCTCCTGCGTGTCCTTGTGAGTAGTCATCATGATATACTGGATCGGCTGGTGCAGATCAAAGCGAAACTGGCTTTTATAAACCAGAATACAAATTCCGCTGATTGCACATAGCAGAATAAAAAAGGCACATAAGTGCTTGGGCATTTTCCGTGTTTGATTCATTTTTTTGTCTCCATAGTTCTGACTGTCTGGCCGCTTTATGTAAACTATATTGCTATAAAAAGATAACCTGCAGTCTGTGTATTTTAGAGTATTATACCCAATAAAAAAAGATTGTGCAACATAAGACAGTTGATGTAAAATAAATATAGATTTGAATGCATGATTGAAAAATCTATTTTGCATAAAAGCAACTGATTTTGATTGGAGGATATACGTGAAAAAAATAAAAAAATATGAGGCTGCATTTCTGGCCGGGGTGTTGCTGCTGCAATCCCTGGGAACAATAGCAAATGCACAGGAAACAGAAAATTATGAAATGGATGGATTTATTGCAGAAGAAGCATCAGAGTTTAATGATGTAGAGTTTGATGGTGTGGAGTCTGAAGATGTGGTGTCTGACGATGCGGAAAATGATGATGCAGAAAATGAAGAAATCCAGTTTGAATCAGAGGATTCGCTTGAATTCGGAGAAGAAAAAAGCTGGGATGACGAGCCGATTATGATAACAGAGTCAGGTGCGGTCACATCCGGAGCCGTTTCCCTTGATGCGTGGAATGACGGAATCAGTCTGTTTTCTTTGGTTTCCTACACGGACAGTTATGGCAGCCAGCTGGAGGGAAATTCAAAGGCATTTTATGATAAATTAGTCGAAAATTATATTGTAAATTATGCCGATTTTCTTGATACAGTAACCTTTGAATATACATTGCCGGACGCAGTTACATTTGAGGCTGAAGTTCAGAAGGATGAGGATGGAAAAGCGACGATTGTAAGGAATGATGCATATATTGCCGCCGGAAACAGCGTAAAAAGTATCATTCAGGCGGCTACCGATGCTTTTTCCTATGACTATCCACAGGCATTCTGGTTTCGGGGCTGTTCTTATCAATATAAAATAAGTGCTTCTAAAGATGCAAACAATCCAGTTCAGATGATTGGCCGTATTTCCGCAATTGAGTTTCATCCTGAAAATCGAGAAATCAGTACCAATGCACATCAGAAAATGGCAGATTTTATGACGGCTGTGCAGAAAACTGTGTCGTATTTAGAGGGGGAAATTCAGGGAAAAAGTGAGTATGAAAAAGTAAAAATAATTCATGATTATATATGTAAAAAAGTGACATATACAAATGATGGAACGCTGTGGGTGCATACTGCGGCTTCCCTTTTTCTGGATCCGGATCCGGGATTTGTATGTGAGGGATATGCCAAATCCATGAAAATTCTCTGCTATTATCTGGGAATAAACTGTGCCTGTGTCAGTGGTCTTGCAAAGAGTACATTAAATGGTACAGGAGAAGCCCATATGTGGAACTATATACGAATGGAAGATGGCAAATGGTATATGGTAGATGCCACATGGGATGACAGCAGAATAGCCGGGGTGTTTTATGATGATTATCTTCTTGTTGGACGAAATACAAAGGGAAGGTATATTACAATAGGCGAAGAAAGAGAAGAATATACCAGCTTTTCTACATCTACAGATGCGTCGGTACCTTCACCGAAATATATTCTGCCGGTATTAGAGGTAAATAGTTATCTGGAAAATATTGTGACTGTGACACCAACGCCAAGTACAATTCCAGTCCCAAGTGTGACAGAGGAGCCCCTTCCCAGTGAAGCGCCATCCGTAAGCGAAGCACCAACCGTAAGTGAAGCGCCAGCTGCAACAGAGGCGCCACTTCCCAGCGAAGCGCCATCTATAAGTAAAATACCAACATTAGCGCCGACTGCGACCGCAGCACCGAAGCCAAGTGCGACACCAACCGCAGCACCGAAGCCAAGTGCGACACCAACCGCAGCACCGAAACCAAGTGCGACACCAACCGCAGCACCGAAGCCAAGTGCGACGCCAACCGCAGCACCGAAACCAAGTGCGACGCCAACCGCAGCACCGAAACCAAGTGCGACGCCAACCGCAGCACCGAAGCCAAGTGCGACGCCAACCGTATCACCGACCGCAAAGCCAAAACCAAGCGCGACGCCAAGCGCAGCACCGACCGCAAAGCCGAAACCAAGTGCAACGCCAACCGTATCACCGACCGCAAAGCCAAAACCAACTGCAACTCCAATCCCTTCCAAAACTACGGCGCTTACTTTGCGTGTAAAGCAGTCCTACAAGGTCAACAGGAAGTTAAAGAAAGTAAAAACATCCAATTCCAAAGTGGCTGTAATTAGCAGTAAAACTGGAAAAATAACTGCCAAAAAGGCAGGCAAAGCGACTATTACAGTAACATATACGAATGGAAAACAGCAGATTTTTAATGTTAAAGTTCAGAACAAAACAGTAAAAACAACTGCCTTATCAGTTAAGAAAAAAAATATTATTTTGCAGAAAAAAGGAAAAACCTTTCAGCTAAAAGTTAATGTTTTTCCAGTTACAAGTCAGCAAAAAGTAACCTACAAAAGCTCCAATAAAAAAGTTGCAACAGTGAGTGCAAAAGGCAAAATCACTGCCAGGAAAAAGGGAAACGCGACAATTACAATAAAGTCGGGAAGTAAAAAGATTATCTGTAAAGTAACTGTCAGGAAGTAGTTCAGTAAAGCAATAGCCCGTAGAAGTACATTAAAGCCTGTTTGAAAAAATTATTTCTGCAATTTGTGTGCTCTACTTTGCGGTATACTTTGCATAAAGCCTTTTTCAAATACGGTCTGGACAGATAAAATTTCTTATAAGTTTTAACGAATATTTTGTCTGAAATATCTTTTAGAAATTTAACAAACGAACAGCTATGTTACTATGTGTTTCTCGTAAAAAAACGTGGAAATACATAGAACAAAGCTGTTTTTTTGTACTGTAAAAAAAGAAAATTAATCTCCATTTTCTTTTCACAATAAAAAATATGTACGAAACCCAATTAAATTCTGTTGACAAATAGACATTTTGTGATATACTTTGATAATCAAACTATTTTAAAACAAAAATAAATGGTTGAAAATACAATACCACAAAAAGAATATACCTGGAGGGTATTATGTTTGGAAAAATAAAGGGAACCGGTTCTTACAGGCCGGTTCAGGTGTGGGATAACAATAAATTATCCCACATGATGGATACAAGTGATGAGTGGATCCGTGGACGAACCGGAATTGGTCAAAGACATATTGCAACAAAGGCTGAAACCGTTTCCCAGATGGCATCCAAAGCAGCCCAGGCTGCACTTGAAGCAGCAAAGATGCAGCCGGATGAAATTGATCTGATACTGGTTTCTACCATGTCAGCAGAAAAAATAATGCCGTGTACAGCCTGTCAGGTACAGGAAATAATCGGTGCAGATAATGCCACTTGTTTTGATTTAAACAGTGCCTGTACTGGCTTTTTGGTGGCATTAAATACAGCGCAGGCATATCTGGGACAGCAAATTTACCGTACTGCGCTGGTGATCGGTGCAGAAGCACTTTCCCATCTTACAAACTGGCAGGACCGAAGTACATGTGTGTTATTTGGAGATGGCGCAGGTGCTGTAGTACTGGAAGCAGAAGAGTCTGCCACATATATTCAGGCTACGCATTCCATTGGAAATGGAGGAAAAGCCCTCACCTGTGACAGCAGAAATCAACCGGAATACGTAACAAAAAACCCAGATTTTTCTTCTACCTATATGCGGATGGACGGCAAAGAAGTATTCAAATTTGCTGTTTCAAAAGTTCCGGAAGTGATTCAGGAAGTGTTGAAAAAAGCTGGAAAAAATAAAGAAGATATTCGCTATTATATGCTTCATCAGGCCAACCAGAGAATTGTTTTTTCTGTTGCAAAACATCTGAAAGAACCTTTGGAAAAGTTTCCGATGAACATAGAAATGCTAGGAAATACTTCCTCTGCAAGTATCCCCATTCTTCTGGATGAATGGAACAAAAAAGGAAGATTAAACACAGGTGACTGGCTCGTTTTTTCCGGATTTGGAGGGGGATTTACTTACGGTGCCAGTTTGCTGAACTGGTAAAATAACCGCAGAAATCATACAAGTTAAAGAAAAAGGAGAACAATAAAATGTTAGAAAAAATCAAAGAAATTGCAGCAGATTCATTAGGAGCAGATGTAAATGAAATGACCCCTGAAACATCTTTTAAAGAAGATCTTGGTGCTGATTCTCTGGATCTTTTTGAAATGGTAATGGCACTGGAAGAGGAATTTGAGGTAGAGATTCCGACAGAAGATCTTGAAAATATCAGAACCATTGGCGATGTGGAAAATTACCTGCAGAATCGCTAAAGTTTGTGTGAAAGAGCATTTGACAGTCAAAAAGATTGGAGATTTTTATGAAAACAGAAGTTACAGAACTACTTGGAATTGAATATCCCATCATTCAGGGCGGTATGGCCTGGGTAGCAGAATACCATCTTGCAGCAGCAGTTTCAGAAGCAGGCGGACTGGGACTTATCGGAGCTGCCAGTGCTCCGGCTGAATGGGTACGTCAGCAGGTTCAGAAAGTAAAAAAGCTTACAGACAAACCATTTGGTGTAAATATTATGCTTATGAGTCCATATGCAGATGAGATTGCACAGGTTATTGTAGAGGAAAAAGTTCCCGTTGTTACAACTGGTGCAGGAAACCCGGAAAAGTACATGAAAATGTGGAAAGAGGCGGGGGTAAAGATTATCCCTGTTATTGCTTCTGTGGCGCATGCAAAGAGAATGGAACGCTGTGGTGCCGATGCAGTTGTTGCAGAAGGCTGTGAATCCGGCGGGCATATAGGGGAGACAACTACCATGGTTCTGGTACCTCAAATTGTGGATGCCGTAAATATTCCAGTTATTGCAGCCGGTGGAATTGCAGATGGAAGAGGGATTGCAGCAGCCTTTATGTTAGGGGCGAAAGCTGTTCAGATGGGAACACATTTTGTGGCAACCAATGAGTGCTGGGCGCATCAGAATTACAAAGATATGATACTGAAAGCAAAGGACATTGATACCAAAGTAACCGGTCGTTCTACAGGACATCCAGTGAGGGCCCTTCGTAATCAGATGACAAAGGAATATCTGAAAAAAGAAGCAGAAGGAGTTCCTTTTGAGGAACTGGAACAAATGACTTTAGGCAGTCTTCGCCGTGCTGTTGTTGACGGAGATGTAAAGATGGGAAGCGTCATGGCAGGACAAAGTGCAGGACTGGTAAAAGAGCAGTTAAGCTGCAGCGAGCTGATCCAAAAGCTTGTAAAAGAGACCGATACATTACTGAAAGGAACCGGAATTTATGAGTAAGATTGCATTTATTTTTCCTGGACAAGGTGCTCAAAAAGCTGGTATGGGACAGGACTTTTATGAAAAATATCCTTCTGCCCGAGAGATTTTTGATCAGGCAAGCCAGTGGCTTTCTCTTGATATGAAAGCACTTTGTTTTGAAAAAAATGACAGACTTAACCTTACAGAATATACTCAGGCTGCGTTGGTTACTACCTGTCTTGCGATGGAAAAAGTAGTAGAAGAGTATGGAATTCATCCAGATGTAACTGCAGGCTTAAGCCTTGGAGAATACTGTGCAATCTCCGTTTCAGGCGGTATGAGTGTGAAAGATGCCATTACAACTGTAAGAAAAAGAGGGATCCTTATGGAACAGGCAGTTCCGGCTGGTCAGGGTTCTATGGCTGCAGTTCTTGGTCTGGAGGCACAGGCAATTGAAACTGTAATTTCCGGTACAAAAGCAGAAATTGCCAATTATAACTGTCCCGGCCAGATCGTAATTACAGGTCCAAAAACAGCTGTAGAAGAGGCTTCTTTAAAGCTGAAAGAGGCTGGCGCAAGAAGAGTTTTACCTCTTGTGGTAAGCGGTCCATTTCATTCTTCACTGCTTCGGGATGCAGGAGAAAAACTGAAAAAGGAATTGGAAAAAGTAGAATTCAATCCTTTAAAAATTCCATATGTAACCAATGTAACTGCTGAATATGTAACAGATATCAAAGAAACAGAAGAGCTTCTTGCAAGACAGATTTCTTCTTCTGTAAGATGGCAGCAGAGTGTGGAAAAAATGATTACAGAAGGCGTAGATACATTTGTGGAAATCGGACCTGGAAAGACTCTGGCTGGGTTTATGAAAAAGATTGCACCAGAGGTAAAGACATATAATATTCAGACAACAGAAGATTTAGAGCAGATAATGAAATAAGTAGCAGAAATAGTAAGCAGGAGCAAAAAACAAGCATATGAATACAGACAAAAAAATTGCAGTAGTAACAGGTGCTTCCCGCGGAATTGGAAGAGCAATTGCCCTTGAACTTGCCAGTCAGGGAGCACTTGTAATCATAAATTATAATGGTTCAGAAGAAAAAGCAAAAGCAGTAAAAGAAGAAATAGAAGCCGGGGGCAAAATGGCTGAAACATTCCAGTGCAATGTGGCAGATTTTGATGCATGTGGGGAATTTATCAAAAAAGTTATCAAAACATACGGACAGATTGATATCTTAGTAAACAATGCCGGAGTTACAAAAGACGGGCTTCTGTTAGGGATGAGTGAGGCAGATTTTGATAAAGTAGTAGACACGAATCTTAAGGGAACTTTTAACTGTATTCGGCATGTTGCACGCCAGATGTTGAAACAGCGCAGTGGACGAATTGTAAATATGGCATCTGTTGTTGGCATCGGAGGAAATCCCGGTCAGGCCAACTATGCGGCATCAAAAGCCGGGATTATCGGGCTTACAAAGACCGCAGCAAAAGAGCTTGCATCACGGGGAATCACAGTAAATGCTGTTGCTCCTGGCTTTATCAGAACGGATATGACAGATGTGCTTTCTGATAAGGTAAAAGAAGAAACTTTAAAAAATATTCCCATGGGAGCTTTTGGAGATCCAGCAGATGTGGCAAAAGCAGTTGCCTTTTTTGCATCTTCGGAAGCCGGGTATATTACAGGACAGGTTTTGTGTGTTGACGGGGGAATGTTATGAGTAAAAGACGGGTAGTAGTAACCGGACTTGGTGCGGTGACTCCCATAGGAAATGATGTAGAAACCTTCTGGAAAAATGTAAAAGCCGGGAAGGTGGGAATCAGTGAAATCACAAAGTTTGATACCACAGAATTCAAGGTAAAACTTGCAGCAGAAGTAAAAGATTTTAATGCAAAAGAGCACATGGATTTTAAATCTGCAAGAAGAATGGAGCTTTTTTCGCAGTATGCAGTAGCTGCCGCAAAGGAGGCTATGACTGATGCGGAAATCAATATGGAAAACGAGGATCCTTTCCGTGTGGGAGTAATCGTAGGATCTGGAATTGGAAGCCTTCAGACTATGGAAACTGCCACAAAAAGGCTGGTTGAAAAGGGTCCTGCAAAGGTAGATCCTCTTTTTGTTCCAAAGATGATCAGCAATATGGCAGCAGGAAATGTTTCAATTGCTACAGGTGCCAGAGGTAAGTGTACCAATGTGGTAACTGCCTGTGCATCAGGAACTCATTGCATCGGAGACGCTTATCGTGCGATACAGTATGGAGATGCAGAAGTTATGTTTGCAGGAGGTACAGAAGGGGCAATTACGCCGGTCAGTGTTGCTGGTTTTACCAACCTTACAGCACTTAGCACAAGCCAGGATCCCTGCCGTGCTTCTATTCCTTTTGATAAAGAAAGAGGAGGATTTGTCATAGGAGAGGGTGCAGGTGTAGTAGTTCTGGAGGAGTTGGAACATGCAAAAGCAAGAAACGCAAAAATCTATGCAGAGGTAGTGGGATATGGTGCTACTGCGGACGCCTATCACATTACATCACCCATTGAGGATGGAAGCGGAGCAGCCCGTGCAATGACTGACGCTATGAAAGAAGCCGGTGTACAGCCTGAGGAAATTGATTATATTAATGCCCATGGAACAGGAACCCATCATAATGATCTCTTTGAGACAAGAGCAATCAAATCAGCCTTTGGAAAAGCTGCAAAAAAGGTGAAAATAAACTCTACAAAGTCTATGATCGGACATCTTCTGGGAGCTGCCGGAGGAGTAGAATTTATTGTCTGTGTAAAGTCTATTGAGGAAGGATTTATTCATCAGACAGTAGGTACAAAAGAACCCGAAGAGGAACTGGATTTGAATTACTGTATTGAAGCTCCGGTATGTCAGAAAATAAATTTTGCCATGACCAATTCCCTGGGATTTGGCGGCCATAATGCAGTGCTTTTATTGAAAAAATATTAGAGCCTGTTTGAAAAATCATTCCTACAATCTGTGCGCCCCACTTTGTGGTATATTTCGCTCGAATTCAGTTGCTGTAGCCCGCTACAGCGCCTTCATCCGGGCAAAATCTCCCACAAATTGTGACGCACATCTTGCAGAAAGCCTTTTTCAAACATGCTCTAGACCCTGTTTGAAAATTTTATAAACGTGATTTAGAAAAAGGGAGAAAATGTCATGGAATTTGAACAGATTTTACAGCTGATCGATCATGTATCAGCTTCCCGTCTGGAAGGATTTTGTTATGAAAGCGAGGATCTGAAACTTACTTTAAATAATAAACTTGCGCCTGTAATTTTGCCTGAAATGACAGGACAGACAAGCCAGAATATGATGCAGAAAGTTCCACAGATAATATCAAATAGTACCATGCCGGCTGATGAAATAGAACAATTATCAGTAGAAACAGAGCCGGTTGAATCATCAAAATTAACTGGAAATATTGTAAAATCTCCTCTTGTTGGAACCTTTTATGCTGCTCCTTCAGAGGATGCTCCGGCATTTGTAAAAGCAGGAGATAAAGTAAAAAAAGGACAGGTTCTTGCCATTGTAGAGGCTATGAAACTGATGAATGAAATTGAAAGTGATTTTGATGGAGAAGTTGTTGAAATATATGTAGAAAACGGGCAGCCGGTAGAATATGGACAGCCGTTATTTTCTATCCGTTGACACGTCTGGTACAACAATATTAAGTAACCGTTATATTGATTTACCTGATTTTTTATATGCCGCGCCTATGTCGGTCGCCGTAGCCATTGCTACGCATTGCATATGAGAAAATCATCTTGTGTCAATATAGCAGATACTTAATTTTTGCTGTACCAGTTACTGGAAAATTTTCTGCAAATATGGATTTTGGAAAATACAGAATGGGAGTAACTATGAATCATTTAAATGTAAAACAGATTGAGGAAATTCTTCCACATCGTCATCCGTTTCTATTGGTTGATTACATTGAAGATTATGAACCGGGAGAGTTTGCGGTTGGATATAAATGTGTAACATTTCGAGAAGATTTTTTTAAGGGACATTTTCCCCAGGAACCGGTAATGCCAGGCGTTCTGATCGTAGAAGCACTGGCACAGACAGGGGCAGTTGCCATTCTTTCCAAGCCGGAAAATAAAGGAAAAATTGCATATTTTGGCGGAATAGACAAGTGCCGTTTTAAAGGAAAAGTACAGCCTGGTGACAAGATGAAACTGGAAATGAAAATCATCAAACAGAAAGGCCCTATGGGAGTAGGAGAGGCAATTGCTACTGTTGATGGGAAAACTGTAGTAAAAGCAGAGCTTACTTTTATGGTGGGATAGTACAGAAAATATGATCAGAAAACTGTTAATTGCCAACCGCGGTGAGATTGCGGTAAGGATTATCCGGGCATGCCGGGAAATGGGAATTGAAGCTGTTGCAGTTTATTCAGAAGCAGACAAAGACAGCCTGCATACACAGCTTGCCGATGAAGCAATCTGTATTGGGCCAGGTGCTTCGGTAAAAAGTTATTTGAATATGGAAAGTATTATCAGCGCAGCTATAATATCCGGTGCAGATGCCATACATCCGGGATTTGGTTTCTTATCTGAGAATGCCAGATTTGCCAGTATTTGTGAGCAATGTAACATAACTTTTGTAGGTCCGCCATCCCAGGTGATTCAGAATTTAGG
The DNA here is from genome assembly GCA_934364795.1 of uncultured Blautia sp. Taxonomy (GTDB): domain Bacteria; phylum Bacillota; class Clostridia; order Lachnospirales; family Lachnospiraceae; genus Blautia_A. Next base: position 86,878 of record CAKRMK010000003.1, on the reverse strand, counting down.
AAACAAACAGGTTGCAAGAAATACTATGATTGCAGCTGGAGTACCTGTTATTCCAGGTACAAAAGAGGCTATTTTTGATGCAAAAACAGGAGCCGAAAAAGCAGCACAAATTGGTTATCCGGTTATTATAAAGGCTGCTCTTGGAGGCGGTGGAAAAGGGATGAGAACAGCTTTTTCACCAGAAGAATTTGAATTAGCTTTTCTTACCGCACAAAAAGAAGCAAAGATTGCATTTGGTGATGGAACCATGTATATTGAACATTTTGTGGAAAATCCAAGGCATATTGAATTTCAGATTCTTGCAGACAGCTTTGGAAATGTGGTTCATCTTGGTGAACGTGACTGTTCTATTCAGCGGAATCATCAGAAAATGGTGGAGGAATCTCCCTCTGTAGCAGTATCTGATAAACTGCGGAAACAGATGGGAAAGGCAGCTGTAAAAGCGGCAAAAGCAGCACATTATGTAAACGCAGGAACCATTGAATTTCTTCTGGAAAAGACCGGAAAATTCTACTTTATGGAAATGAATACACGTATTCAGGTGGAACATCCCGTGACAGAATGGGTTACCGGACTTGATCTTGTAAAGGAACAATTAAAGATTGCATCGGGGGAAGCTTTGGGATTTTCACAGAAAGATATTAAGATACAGGGCCATGCAATTGAATGTCGGATCAATGCAGAAAATCCATGGAAAAACTTTCGTCCGTCTCCTGGAACAATTACAGATCTGCATCTTCCAGGAGGGCAGGGAATCCGTGTAGATACAGGAATTTATAATGGCTATCAGATTCCACCGTACTATGATTCCATGCTGGCAAAACTGATCGTACATGGCAATGACAGGCAGGAAGCAATTGCGAAAATGAAAAGTGCTCTTGGAGAAGTGATCATTGAAGGCGTTGATACAAACGTGGATTATCAGTTTGAAATCATGAATGATCCGGACTATCAGAACGGTGCATTTGACATTGGCTTTCTGGAAAGTCATGAAATTGGAGGAGTGAAGGTAAATGAAGCTTAAATATACCTTTAAGCGTACAATTACAAACTCATCTGCAGGAATAAAAAGCAGTATGGGAAAGGTTTCAAAACCCGAAGTGCCAGATGGAATGCTGAAAAAATGTAATGCATGTAAAGCTGCTGTTTTTGTAGATGAGGTAAAAAAGAACAGTTATATTTGTCCTCATTGTGGGAATTATTTTCGTGTTCATGCAAGGCGCAGAATTGAAATGCTTGCAGATGAAGGCTCCTTTGAAGAGTGGAATGAGTCAATGCCAGTAAACAATCCACTGTGCTATAAGGGATACGAAGATAAGGTAAAAAAACTTCAGGAAAAGACCGGACTGGATGAAGCTATAGTTACTGGAAAAGCAAAAATTGGAGGAATATGTGTAGCACTTGGTGTATGTGACAGCCGTTTTCTCATGGCAAGTATGGGAGAAAATGTAGGTGAAAAAATTACAAGAATGGTAGAAAAAGCCACCGAAAAACGCCTTCCGGTAGTGCTCTTTGCCTGCTCCGGTGGTGCCAGAATGCAGGAAGGAATTGTATCTTTAATGCAGATGGCCAAGACTTCTGCAGCTCTGAAAAGACATAGTGATGCAGGCCTTCTCTATATAAGTGTTCTTACCAATCCTACCACAGGCGGAGTGACTGCAAGCTTTGCTATGCTTGGGGATATTATTCTGGCAGAGCCTGGCGCACTGATTGGTTTTGCAGGACCAAGAGTTATTGAGCAGACAATTCGCCAGAAGCTTCCAAAAGGTTTCCAGAAGTCAGAATTTCTTCTTCAGCATGGCTTTATAGACCGTATTGTGCCACGAAATGAAATGAAAGAAACACTGGCGCAGATTTTGAAAATGCATTGTGAAGACATTAAATTGCTGGAGAAAAATACAGACTTACAAGGAAGTTTGCTAGAAGATAAAAAAAATAAACATGAATTATCACAGAAGAGATCTGCCTGGGAGCATGTTCTCCTTGCCAGGGACAAAAACAGGCCCACTGGAACAGACTACATTCCATGGCTGTTTGATGGTTTTACAGAGCTCCATGGTGACCGTTTATTTGGTGATGATCCTGCGCTGATCGGCGGTATTGCTTACTTTAATGGAAAGCCGGTAACAGTCATTGCCCAGGAAAAAGGAAACGGAACAAAGGGAAACATAGCCTGTAATTTCGGTATGGTTTCTCCAGAAGGATACCGCAAATCTCTTCGTCTTATGAAGCAGGCAGAAAAGTTTAAAAGGCCTGTAATCTGTCTTGTAGATACGCCAGGTGCATTTTGTGGAATTGAAGCAGAGGAACGGGGGCAGGGAGAAGCAATCGCCAGGAATCTGTTTGAATTATCAGGGCTGAAAGTGCCGGTACTTTCCATTGTAATCGGGGAAGGGGGAAGTGGCGGGGCATTGGCTCTTGCCGTTGGTGACGAGGTCTGGATGATGGAAAATTCCATTTATTCGATTCTTTCTCCGGAAGGATTTGCATCGATTCTTTGGAAAGACAGCGCAAAGGCAAAGGAAGCTGCACAGGTGATGAAACTTACAGCAGCAGACTTGAAAGAGCTTGGAATTATTGAGCGTATAATCCAGGAAAAAGAGCCCCTTACAAGAGAAAATATGGCAGACACAATGGAAATACTGAAAAAAGAAATCGGGGGATTTTTAAATACTTATTGTTCTATGAAATTGGAAAATTTGCAGAATAAACGCTATAACCGTTTTAGAAATTTGTAAAATTGTAGAAAAATATACCAGATTGTGATATACTTACCGTAAATATTTGCTTGGGAACTTTACGAAAAATACAGGTTATTTTCAAAAAGAAGAGAGCTGTTCTAAATATAACAGCAGCATTTTAGGAGAGAAAAGAGTGGAGAACAGGGAAGTTATTAATGATGTACTGGTGCATCTGTTTAATGAAATCATGGAACTGGAAGAGCAGGCAATCATTACAGAGGAATACAAAGATATTACCAATAATGATATGCATATAATTGAGGCAGTTGGGCTTGGCGGAAACAAGATGTCAGACATTGCTGCCAAGCTGAATATTACAGTAGGTTCCCTGACTACTTCAATGAACAGTCTGGTAAAAAAAGGCTATGCCACAAGAGAGAGAAGCGAACAGGACCGTCGGGTGGTATTTATCCATCTTACTGTGAAAGGAAGAAAAGCATATCATCATCATGCTGAATTTCATCGAAAAATGACGGATGCAGTGCTGGATGTGCTGGATGAAAAAGAAGTCTTTGTATTAGCCAAGGCACTGGATCAGCTTACTCTTTTCTTCAGGCAGTATAAGTCATGATATCTGTAGAACTTGATCATTTTGATCTGAAGCAGATCTGCGATTCGGGTCAGTGTTTTCGCATGAAAAAATTAGAAGATGGCCATTTTGCAGTTCTTGCTTCTGATAAATACGCAGAATTATATCAGCAGGACAAGGTGATTACTTTTGACTGCCCGGAAGAAGATTTCCTCTTTTTCTGGATCTCCTATTTTGACTTGGACAATGATTATGATACCTATATTTCCGCAATAAATCCCAGAGATAAATATCTGACTGCAGCGGCGCAGTCAGGCAGTGGAATTCGTATTCTGAATCAGGATTTGTGGGAAATGCTCATTTCATTTTTAATTTCCCAACAGAATAATATTGTAAGAATACGACGTTGTATAGAGAATATCTGTTCCCGTTATGGTGAGGAAAAAATAACTTCTGATGGCACGAAATACCATGCTTTTCCTACTCCAATCCAGCTCGCAAAAGCAACGGAAGAAGAGCTTTTGGAATGTAATCTCGGGTATCGTGCAAAGTATGTAAAGTCAGCTGCAAGTAAGGTGGCAGAGGGCGAAATTGACCTGGATATAATACGCCAGTTAAGTGGCAAAAAAGCCCGGAAGAAATTGCTGGATATCTATGGGGTTGGAGAAAAAGTGGCAGATTGTATATGTCTTTTTGCACTTCATGAGCTGGATGCTTTTCCAGTAGATACCCATATCCGCCGGGCGCTTGATGCACATTACAAAAGAGGATTTCCAAACCGTAGATACAAGGGTATGCGAGGCATTATGCAGCAGTATATTTTCTATTATGAACTGACAAATGCAGCTACCCGGAACAAAAAATAAAGGACTGTGAGCTGCCGCGATAAGAGTATTCATGTTGGGAAAGGAAGCCTTATTATGAAGAGAAAAACAGTATCATGGTTTATGTCTGTATTACTTGGTGCAGGAGTATTAACAGGAACAATTGGAAGCATAAATCTTGCATATGCAGAGGCAGGAAATGAAGAGACTGAAGCTACAAATGCCGAGACAACCGATGCCGCAGGAGGTGATTCTGAAGACTTATCAGATACTTCTGTGATGAAAATCGGAGCGTTAAAAGGACCTACAGCAATGGGAATGGCGCAGCTTCTTGATGATGAAGAATATGAATTTTCAATTGTGGCAGCACCGGATGAAATCGTTCCAATGATCGTTCAGGGACAGGTAGACATTGCAGCAGTTCCTGCAAATCTGGCGTCCGTCCTGTATCAGAAAACAGATAAAAATGTCAGTGTTCTGGCAGTAAATACTCTTGGTGTTCTTTATCTTGTAGAAAACGGTGATTCCATTCAGTCTGTGGAGGACTTAAAAGGCAAAACCATTTATGCAAGTGGAAAGGGAGCCACCCCTGAATATGCACTGAATTCCGTTTTGGAAGCAAATGGACTGGATCCGGAAAAAGATGTGACTGTAGAGTATAAATCAGAGCATGCGGAGGTTGTAGCTGCACTGGCACAGGATCAGACAGCAGTAGGACTTCTTCCACAGCCATTTGTAACAACAGCACTTATGAAGAACGAAAATCTTCGTGTCGCCCTGGATTTAAACGATCTGTGGGAGTCATCTGTGACAGACGGAAGCAAGCTGGTAACAGGTGTTGTGATTGCAAGAAATGACTATCTGAAAGAGCATGAAGCAGATGTAGACGCTTTTATGGATGCATATAAAAACTCTGTGGAATTTGTAAATTCTGATACAGATGCAGTTGCTAAGATCATTGGAGATCATGATATTATTCCGGAAGAGGTTGCCAAAAAAGCACTTCCACAGTGCAGCATTGTATTTATGGAAGGAGACGAAATGCAGACCATTCTTTCCGGTTATCTGAATGCTTTGAATGAACAGAATCCGGAAATTATCGGAGGCCAGTTACCAGATGAGGACTTCTATTACAAACGCTAGACGGGTCAAAAAAACATATTTAAAAAGAAATCAGTTAAGAAATCAGTTAAAAAAACATGGGTTATTTTATAAAATACTGGCAGCTGCCATATGGGTATTGGTATGGCAGCTGGCAAGTATGTGGCTGAAGCAGGAGATACTTTTGGCATCTCCTGTTTCTGTTATAAAAAGACTTATAGAATTGATTACAATGGCTGATTTCTGGAAATCTATCGGTTTCAGTTTTGGAAGAATTATTCTCGGATTTACCCTTGCATTGCTTCTTGGAACTGTTCTCGCAGCACTTTCATATGGATTTTTTGCTGTGGAAATACTGATAGATCCTCTTATTACTGTAATAAAAGCTACACCGGTTGCTTCTTTTATTATTTTGTGTCTGATCTGGATTCCGTCCAGAAATTTATCTGTATTTATCTCTTTTTTAATGGTTTTTCCAGTAGTTTATACAAACCTTCTGGAAGGCATCAGACAGACGGATAAACAGCTTCTGGAAATGGCAGATTCTTTTGGTGCAGGTCTTGGGAAAAAGATAAAATTTGTTTATCTTTCCCAGGTTATGCCTTATGCGGCAACGGCATGTCGTCTTGGTCTTGGACTATGCTGGAAAGCAGGAATTGCGGCTGAAGTAATCGGAATTCCAACTGGTTCCATTGGTGAAAAATTATATAAGGCAAAGGTATATTTGGAAACACCGGATCTTTTTGCATGGACCATTGTGATTATATTTGTAAGTATGACTTTTGAAAAAATGTTTATGTTTTGTCTGAAGAAAATTACGAATTATTAACTCCGTTTTTTTCGCATATATCGGCAAGACAGCATCTGTCACAGTAAGGTTTGGTTCTTGCAGTACAGACCTCACGGCCATGGTTTACCAGCCTGTGGCAGAAATCATTTCCTTCTTCGGGAGGGATGATTTTCCACAGTGCCATTTCTACTTTTTTCGGGTCTTTGGTATTCTCCACCAGACCGATTCTGTTGGTCAGGCGGATGCAATGAGTGTCAGTAACAATTGCTGGTTTTCCAAATACATCTCCCATAATCAGGTTGGCGCTCTTTCGCCCAACGCCTGGAAGTGCCAGCAGGGCATCAAAATCACAGGGAACTTTATCCTGGTATTTTTCATGTAGGATTTTCATGCAGGCACTGATATCGCGTGCCTTGCTTTTTCCAAGTCCACAGGGTTTTACAATTGCTTCAATCTCCTCTGGAGTAGCAGCTGCAAGGGCCGCAACGTCTGGAAATTTTGCATATAAATCCTGAACAACAACGTTTACTCTTGCATCTGTACACTGTGCTGCCAGGCGAACACTTACCAGCAGTTTCCATGCCTCATCATAATCCAGAGTACAGTCCGCAAGAGGATATTCTTTTTTTAAACGGTCTATTACTTCAATGGCAAGTTCTTCTTTTGTCATATAATTCCTTTCTTCTTTGCTGAATATATTTTGTAAACTATTTTTCTGTATTTGCTTATTTATAGTTTAAATCTTACAAAGTTATTTTTATCTTAATTATTGTAAATGGAAAAAGCCGATTTTGCAAGTTGGCAAAGCTTTATTTTGTGTTTGAATTATGGAAGAATAAAGGGAAAAATCAGATGATTTTTGAATAAAAATTAATTTGCCCGGATGGAAAACGCATCTTACTGCGAATTCCCTGTCCGGGCAAATTTTATTTTTTACAAATTTATTGCATATTTTTAAGAGAACTTTTTACTTTAGTTTAAATGCCAGATATCTTTGTTATACTGTGCAATTGTTCTGTCAGAAGAGAAGAATCCGGCTTCTCCAATATTTACAAGCATCTTTTTAGCCCAGCTGTTACGATCTTCATAATCTGCAAATACCTGATCTTTTACTTTGATATAGTCTTTCAGATCCAGTAAAGTCATAAACCAGTCTTTGTTCAGAAGCTCATTATAGAAGTTTCTAAGATGATCTTCTTTTCCAAGCTTTAACATAGGCTCGCTGACAATGAAATCAACATATTTTTTAATATCAGGATCGCCCTCATAAATGGCACGGGAGTTGTAATCCATCTTCTCATAATGCTTGATGATTTCATCGCTGGATTCACCAAAGATATAGATATTATCTTTGCCTACCAGATCACTGATTTCAACATTTGCCCCGTCCATGGTACCAAGAGTAACAGCACCATTGAGCATAAATTTCATGTTTCCTGTACCACTTGCTTCTTTGGATGCAAGTGAAATCTGCTCGGAAATATCGCAGGCAGGAATCAGTTTTTCTGCAGCACTTACGTTGTAGTTTTCTACCATAACAAGCTTCATATAAGGAGCTACATCTGGATCATTTTTGATCAGAGTTTCCAAAGTCAGAAGCAGATGGATGATATCTTTTGCAATGTAATATGCAGGAGCTGCTTTTGCACCAAAGATAAAAGTAATTGGTCTTTCAGGCTTCTTTCCGCCCTTAATTTCCAGATATTTGTAGATAATATACAGGGCATTTAACTGCTGGCGTTTGTACTCATGAAGTCTCTTGATCTGGATATCAAAAACGCTGTTTTCATCAATTTCAATCCCTGTGTTTTCAAGAACAAAATCTTTGCAGATTTTCTTTGCATCAGCCTTAATTTTAAGAAGCTGCTCAAGAACCTTCTGGTCATCCTTGTAAGCAAGAAGCTTCTTCAGTTCATCAGCATTTTTCTTGTAACCATCGCCAATAAGGGAAGAAATATATTTGGTAAGAGGTTGGTTGCAATACATAAGCCATCTGCGGAAGGTAATACCATTGGTCTTATTATTGAATTTTTCAGGATAAATTTTATAAAACTGGTGAAGCTCGGAATTCTTCAGAATTTCTGTATGCAGGGCTGCAACACCATTAATGGAGAATCCGTAATGAATATCCATATGTGCCATATGAACCAGATTATTGCTGTCAATAATAGCAAGATTTTCAGCTGGATATTTCGCTTTTACCTTCTCATCCAGTTTACGGATAATAGGAACAAGCTGTGGAACAATGTCTTCCAGATAGTGAATTGGCCATTTCTCAAGGGCCTCTGCAAGAATAGTGTGGTTTGTGTATGCACATACATGGGAAACAATATCAGCAGCTTCATCGAAGTCAATTCCACGCTCTCCAAGAAGACGGATAAACTCAGGAATAATCATACTTGGATGAGTATCGTTGATCTGAACAACTGCATAATCTGCCAGGTCGTGAAGATTGCTTCCCTTGGAAACTGCCTCATCCAGAATAAGCTGTGCAGCATTGCTGACCATAAAATACTGCTGATAAACACGAAGCTTACGTCCATCTTCGTCACTGTCATCCGGATAAAGGAACAGTGTTAAGTTGTGCAGGATATCTTTTTTATTGAAAGTAATTCCATCGTGAACCATACTTTCATCAGCCAGATCAATATCAAAAAGACGAAGGCGGATTGCTTTATTTTCATAACCTGCAACATCAATATTGTACATAGTTGATTTCAGGGAAAAACCTCTGAAAGGAACCATATAGGTTACATCTGTAGCACTAAGCCAGGAATCAGGAGTGATCCATGGATTAGGAATTTCGTTCTGAAGGTTGTCCTCAAAAACCTGTTTGAAAAGTCCAAGATGATAGTTAAGTCCGATACCTTCGCCAGGAAGTCCAAGGGTTGCAATGGAGTCAAGAAAACATGCAGCAAGACGTCCAAGTCCGCCGTTTCCAAGAGATGGTTCTGGCTCTACTGATTCAATTTCTGCAAGAGATTTTCCGTTTTCTTTCAAAAATTCTGCAACTTCATCATAGATTCCAAGGTTAATCAGATTGTTGGAAAGAAGCTTTCCAATAAGGAATTCTGCGGAAATGTAATAGATTTTTTTCTTTCCATCATGGTATCCTTTTGCTGCTAACTGTTTCTTTGTATATGTGAGAAGTGCTTCATATACTTCCTGGTCTGTACATGCCGCACAGTCTTTGTGAAACATGTCCTGAATCATAGTTTTTAAAGCTTCCATAGTTTTCTCCTTTCAAAAGCAGGTGAATCTGTATTTGATGGTGTTATATTAGCATATGCAGATAAAAGAAAAATACAACAAAACTGTTCTGTTATGACATTTTTTTGCGAAATTTATGAGGAGATAACTGGTTGGCTTCCTGAAACTTTTTTATAAAATAACTGGTATTGTTAAATCCCACATCCAATGCAATATCAGTTACGGAGACATCTGTATGCAGAAGAAGAGATTTTGCTTTCTCAAGCCTGTAATCGTTCAGATAGGCGGCTGCTGTTTTTCCAGTATATTGTTTAAAAAGCTTCATAAAATAAAATTCGCTGTAATTAGACAGGGAAGATAATTCTTTTACGGAAAGTGGTTCACGGTAATGGGCACTGATATAATCCAGCACTTTTTTTATAGATAAAAGATTCCTGTTCTGTTCTGCATCAGTAGTAATAATGTAATTTCCCGCCAGCATTTCGTAAAATAGTCCATAAAAAAGTCCTTTTAATTTCATATAATAGAAGGGGGGCTTGTCCCTGTGACATTGATGAATCTGACAGAAAAGATAAAATATATTCTGGTAATTTTTATTGGCTGGTGTAATCAGATGAGTAAATTCTGCTCGATTTTCCATAAGCATAGAAATTACTTTTTCCTGGCAAAGATCGCCTGCCGGACCAGCAAGAAAACTAAGGTCGAATACAACACTTCTGTAATATAAAATATGCCGGGAATCTGATTTAATGCCATGAAGAACACCGCTGTTTACGATAAGAAGATCGCCTTCTTTCAGGCGAAGAGTTTCCCGGTTCAGCCTGGCAAGGCCATTTCCCTGATCAATGCATATGATTTCCATTTCTTTGTGCCAGTGGTTATAAAGAGAGCGGAAAATCTCACAATTATCAGTATATGTTTCAACTGGCAGCTCAAAAGAACCGTGAGTTTCCAGTTCCTTCATGGTTTCATCTACGTTTGGTGATGGTGAAAATCCGGTTGTTTTTTCTGCCATGACGGCCTCCTTTTGTAAGATCATTTAAAATTTTCTGTTGATTTGTATTATACGTTATAGGGGAAGGGGATGCAAGTGGCGCAGGATACCGCAATCTGCAGGCACCCATTTTGTGGGAAATTATACAGGGACTATTGGAAATGAAATAAAGCTGGTTTATAATAAGAATAACTTGGGAACATCATGCAAAGGAGAGTATTATGAATATAGATTTTAAACAGGCAAAAGCCATTTTTGAAGAGTATCTGAATGAATATGACAGAGAAGATGAAAAGATAAAATTAAAGATTATCCATACCTATGGAGTAGTAAAAAGTGCCCGTGAAATCGGACATAGAATGAGCTTAAATGAAGAGGACCAGCAGCTTGCAGAGCTGATTGCATTGCTTCATGATATTGGAAGGTTTGAGCAGCTGCGGCTGTATGACAGCTTTTCTCCGGATACTATGGATCATGCTACTTTTGGGGCACAGTTGCTTTTTGATGGACCAGATCCTATGATCCGGCGATTTTTACCGGAGAGAAAATATGATGATATTATTCATACTGCAATAGCAAAACACAGCGATTTTAAACTGGAGGGAATTCAGGATGAAAGAACTCTTTTTCATGCAAAAATGATCCGGGATGCAGATAAACTTGACAATTGCAGGGTGAAGCTGGATGCTTCGGTAGAAGCAATGATCGGTGTGTCTAAAGAACGGGCAGGAGAGGGTAAAATATCTCCGAAGGTATGGGAATCCTGTGTGAAAAAAGAGGCTGTTTTATCACCAGACCGTGTTACATCAGTGGATTACTGGGTATCTTACGTGGCACAATATTATGACCTGAATTTTAAAGAAACCTGGCAGATCATGAAAGAAGAAAATTATATTTCCAGAATAATCCGAAGGCTGGATTACAAGGATGAAGACACAAAAGTAAAGATGGAGATCCTGGAACAGCAAATGAATGATTATATGGAGAAAATTTTATGCTAAGTGATGAAATTTCCTACCGGGTCATTCGAAGCAGGAGAAAAACCATGAGCCTTGAAATTAAAGCAGATGGGCAAATTCTGGTCAGGGCTCCTCTTCGTTTATCAGAGACAAAAATCCGCAAATTTGTGGAAGAAAAGCAGGGATGGATTCTGAAAAATCTGGAAAAAATCCAAAAAAGAAATCAGCAAAAAGAGTGTGTAGAACAGATCCCAGAAGAAGAAAAAAGACAGCTACAGCAAAAAGCATGTAAGGTATTTCCAGAAAGGGTCGTCTTTTTTGCAGAAAAAACAGGGGTTACTTATGGAAGAATTACCCTGCGTCAGCAGAAGACCAGGTGGGGGAGCTGCAGTGCAAACGGAAATCTGAATTTTAACTGGCTGCTGATTCTTGCACCTGCACCGGTACTGGATTATGTAGTAGTACATGAGCTGTGCCATCGGAAAGAAATGAACCATTCCCAGGCGTTCTGGAAGGAAGTAGAAGCTGTTCTTCCAGACTACAGAGAACAGAAAAAGTGGCTGAAAGAGAATGGCTGGAAACTTATGGAGATGGTTTGAGAAGAGTGATACAAGAGTAATGGAGACTTATATATTTTTCAGAAAGGAAGGGGCTTGTATGAAAAAAGATCAAAGAAAAAAAGCAGGTTTATGTCTGATATTGTTTCTCATTTTGGTATGTTGTGTACCGGTATCAGCCGCTTCAAAGTTGCCAAGACTGCAGGTAAAAGGAACAAAACTTGTGAACAGTAAAGGAAAAACAGTTCAGCTGCGTGGTATAAGTACTCACGGTTTATCCTGGTTCCCAGAGTATGTAAATCAGAGTGCATTTACCTTTATGAAAAAGAACTGGAAAGTCAATACTGTGCGGCTTGCCATGTATACAGCAGAATATAACGGCTATTGTACAGGTGATAAAGAGAATCAGAAAAAACTGGAAAATTGTATTGATAACGGGGTAAAATATGCCACAAAAGCAGGAATGTATGTGATTATAGACTGGCATATATTAAGCGATGGAAATCCGGAACAAAACCAGGCGCAGGCTTTAAGATTTTTCAAAAAAATGGCAAAAAAATATAAAAACAATACCAATGTAATTTATGAAATCTGCAATGAGCCAAATGGAGGAACGGACTGGAATACCATAAAAAAATATGCGGAAAAAATAATAAAAGGTATCCGTATCTATGATAAAAAAGCAGTGATTCTGGTAGGAACACCCAATTGGTCCCAGGATGTAGAACAGACTGCTCTGTCTCCAATAAGTAAAAAATACAGGAAAAATGTAATGTATACACTACATTTTTATGCTGCAACCCACAAGCAATGGTTGCGCGATAAAGCACAGTCAGCTTTGGATAAGGGACTTCCTTTATTTGTGTCAGAATTCAGTATTTGTGATGCTTCTGGAAATGGAAATCTGGATAAGGAAGAGGCAAAAGAATGGCTTCGTTTTCTGGACAAAAACAAAATAAGCTATGTTGCCTGGAATCTTTCTAATAAAAGTGAGAGTTCTTCTTTTATCAAACCAGACTGTAACAGTACCGGTAAATGGACTTCCAGAAATCTGACAGATGCAGGAAAATGGATTATAAACTGGTATAAAAAGAAACACTGAAAATTATAAAGAACTGGAGTAAAAATAATTGAAATTAATAGCAGATCTGCACATTCATTCCCGTTATTCGATGGCTACAAGCAAGCTTGGAACACCGGAATATCTGGATTTATGGGCACGAAAAAAAGGAATTTCACTGATTGGAACAGGTGATTTCACTCATCCTGCGTGGCGTGAAGAATTAAAAGAAAAACTGGTTCCGGCAGAAGATGGATTCTATCGTTTAAGGGAAGAATATGTACTGGAAGAAGCGAAAACACTTCCTCAAATGGCTCCACGATTTGTGATAACCGGAGAAATCAGTTCTATTTACAAGAAAAATGGAAAATGCCGGAAAGTGCACAACGTACTGCTTTTGCCAGGGCTTGAGGCAGCAGATAAAATAGCAGGAAAGCTGGAACAGATTGGAAACATTCATTCTGATGGAAGGCCAATTCTCGGGCTGGATTGTCATGACTTACTGGAAATTATGCTGGAGATATGTCCTTCTGGAATGTTGGTTCCGGCACATATCTGGACGCCGCATTTTGGATTATTTGGGGCAGCTTCAGGTTTTGACACTATGGAAGAATGTTTTGAAGATCTGACTCCATATGTTCATGCTGTAGAGACAGGATTATCTTCAGATCCACCTATGAACTGGCGTTTATCAGCTCTGGATAGACTGAATCTTATTTCAAATTCTGATGCACATTCTCCTTCCAAGCTGGGAAGAGAGGCAAATCTTCTGGATATTGAAGTATCGTACAGAGGACTTTATGAAGCTATTCAATATGGAAAAGGGCTGGAAGGAACACTGGAATTTTTTCCAGAAGAGGGGAAATATCACTACGACGGACATCGGAAATGCCATGTTTGTTTAAGTCCGGAAGAGGCCAAGAAGTACAATGGAAAATGTCCTGTGTGTGGGAAAAAACTGACTATGGGTGTAGATCATAGAATTATGGAACTGGCAGACCGAAAGGCTGGTTTTTCAGGAAAAAATGCCAGACATTTCGAGAGTATAGTTCCTCTTCCAGAAGTGATTTCAGTCTGTGTAGAAAAGTCCGTAAATACCAAAACAGTTACCGGAGAATATGAAAAAATGCTTCAAAAGCTGGGAAATGAATTTGAAATATTAAGAGAAATTCCAATGGAAGACATTGAAAAAGCGGGTGATTTCAGAGTGGCGCAGGGAATAAAAAATCTGCGTGACGGTAAGGTCATGAGAGAGCCTGGGTTTGACGGAGAGTATGGTAAAATAAGGTTTCTTGAAGATATTTAATACGCTGTAGTGCATGGTTGAAAAATCATTCTTACTTTCCACAAATTGTAACGTACATCTTATAGAAGGAATCAGTTATGGAGAAAAAGCAAACTATAAAAATAGGAATTATTTCAGATACACATGGACTTTTACGATCAGAAGTTACAGAGATTCTGAAAAAATGTGATTATATTCTACATGCAGGAGATGTGGATACGCCGGAGATTCTGGACGAACTGCGCCTCCTTGGTTTTATTTATGTGGTACGCGGAAATAATGATGGTTACTGGGCACAGAATTTAAGAAGAAGTTTAAATTTTACTATCGGAAATATAAAATTTTTTATGGTACATGATAAAAAGGATGTTGCCTGGGAATTAGGTGATACCCAGGTGGTCATTTATGGACACAGCCACAAATATGCATGTGAAAAAATTGACGGAAGGCTGTGGCTGAATCCGGGAAGCTGTGGAAGAAGCAGGTTCGGCGGCGCTGTAACCATGGCGGTTATGACTGTAGAAAATGAAAATATATCTGTAGAAAAAATTGTTTTTTAAGAATTAAAAATTGTAAAAAGCGAGCATTGCATTTTTTTCTGTATAAGGTATAATGGGTCAGAAGAAAAAGCCATGAAAGAAATGAGGATTTGCAGTGGAGAAAAAAGAAATCGATGTGAAATTCATTGTAGGAATTATCATTCTTTTAGTGATTTTTGGCGTAGTGGGTGGATCTTTCTGGAATCTTGTTGCCAAACAGGCTGAAAAAGATAAACTAGAAGAGGCACGCCTGGAGAAAGAAGCCATTCGTGCTATCTATGTAGAAGCCGGGGATGTACTGAAAGAAATGGTATTCGTTGATATGGATAAAAAAACAGTCTTCAAGGCAGACATTCCAAAAGAGGGAATTTATAACAGAAATGATAAACTTATTTCCGGAGATACTTTGGAAAACGGAGATATGGTAAAAATTTATGGTGACGGAATCATGACCAGATCCATACCAGCCACATATCCGGGTGTCACGAAAATGAAACGGAATGGAAGAGCTGCTTTGGAGGAATTACAGCCATATCTGGAAATTGCAAACGGACTTCTTAGTGGAGACAACGGGGAGGATGATGGAAATTGAAGTATCTTAGGCAATTTTGTATTATTCTGCTGATATCAGCGTTGGGCGAGGGCTTGCATATTTTGCTGCCCCTTCCAGTACCGGCAAGTGTGTATGGACTTGTTCTGATGCTAGGAACTCTGACCAGTGGTATTTTGAAACTGGAACAGGTAGAAGATGCAGCAGATTTTCTGGTTGAGATTATGCCAGTGATGTTTGTGCCTGCAGGTGTTGGTCTTTTGGAGGCATGGGGAGATCTGCAGTCTATCTGGATGCCGGTGGCAATTATTACGGCACTGACAACTGTAATTGTCATGGTTGTCACAGGGCGCAGTACCCAGTTTGTAATCCGAAAAGACAGGAGGAAAGAGAAGAAATGATGTCTTTTATCGAAAATTCCCTGTTTTTTGGGGCTGCATTAAGTCTGATCGGATATGAGATCGGTCTTTTACTTAAGAAAAAATTTAAAATGGCACTATTTAATCCACTTTTAATTGCAATTTTGTGTGTAATGGGTGTGCTTCAGCTTTTGCAGGTGGACTATAAAACCTACAATGCCGGTGGAAAATATATCAGTTATCTGCTTACCCCGGCAACAGTATGCCTTGCAGTGCCACTTTACAGACAGCTTACTTTGCTCCGCAAAAATCTGAAGGCAGTTATTATCGGAATTGTTTCAGGAGTTCTGGCAAGTATGGTAAGTGTTTTCATTTTTGCAAAACTATTCAGACTTTCTCATGCGGAATATGTTACCCTGCTTCCAAAGTCTATTACTACTGCTATTGGAATGGGTGTTTCAGAAGAGCTTGGTGGTCTGGTCACAATTACAGTTGCCGTTATCATTATTACCGGAGTACTGGGAAATGTGATCGCAGAGGGCGTATGCAAGGTTGCGAAAATTGAGGAGCCTATTGCAAAGGGGCTTGCACTTGGAACTTCTGCCCATGCCATTGGTACCTCCAAAGCCATGGAAATGGGACCTGTGGAAGGTGCTATGAGCAGTCTTGCCATTGCGGTTGCAGGACTTCTTACAGTTATTACTGCGTCAGTATTTGCAGGATTTATGTGATTGTGGTGTGGAAAGTATGAAATATGCTTAAAGTCTGTTGAAAAAGAAATTTTCTATAAACAGTAATATATTTTGCGGAAATTTTTTTTTATGTTTTGAAACCGGGAGCATCGGAGCGTGTTCCTGGTTATTTTTTTACTAAAAAAACGAACAAATATTCGGAAAAATATTGTTCGTACCGTTTTATCGTACTCAAAATAAGTTATACTAGATATATAAAAGAAAACATGTTCGGAAAATATGTTCGATAAAAGAACGAGATAAAGAACATGTAAGTGTAAAAGTATGAAATGGAGGACGATATTATGTGGAATTCAGAGAGAAATATACATACAGGAAAGGCTGCACTGGTACAGGGATATATAGAAGAACACAGAGAGAATCACGGCCGAAAGAAATGTTCAGGAAGTACGGCTATGATATTGGGACTTTTTATTACCTTGGAAATTATGATTGGTGGGGCCATGATATTCAATTATGATTTTCATGGAGCTGATATTATTGCTCTGTTATTGGCTTTTATGGTATTATATTCTGGAGTCGTAGCAATATTGACGGATAAATAGGAGTAAGGATTATGCCCAGATCTTTTCAGCAGAAACTGAAAATTTTATACCTTATGAAAATTTTTTACGAAAAAACAGATAAGACCCATCCCATGAGCGTGAAGGATTTAATTACCTGTCTGGAAGAACTGGGGATTCACGCAGAGCGTAAGACTATATATGATGACATTGAGACTCTCAGGGTGTACGGAATGGATATTAAGAATCGGCGGGAACGGCCGGCTGGTTTTTATCTTGAGAGAAGGGAATTTGAAGTAGCGGAGTTGAAACTTTTGGTAGATGCGGTTCAGTCATCCAGGTTTCTCACAGCAGGGAAATCCCGTCAGCTCATCCGCAAGCTGGAAAGCCTTACAAGTATTTACCATGCAAAAGATCTGCAGCGACAGGTAAGCGTACAAAATGGTGTGAAGAATACCAATGAGAGCATTTACTGTAATATAGACGAAATTTATAAGGCAATCTCCCAGAACAAACAGATCAGTTTCCAGTATACCGAGTGGAATGTGTCCAAGGAAAGACATTTGAAAAAAGATGGTGCCCGTTACCGGATCAGTCCCTGGCAAATGATATGGCAGGATGAGAACTATTATCTGATCGGCGTAGATGAAAAAAGTGGAATTATTAAACATTATCGTGTGGATAAAATGCTGGCAGTAGTCACAGAGAAAGAAATAAGAAATGGAGCCGAACTTTTTGAAAAGTTCGATGGAAGCCGATTTGCAGCAGGAACATTTGGAATGTTTGGTGGCAGAGAGGAAAATATTCGTCTTGAGTTTGAGAATCATCTTGTCGGAGTGATGATTGACCGTTTTGGACAGGATATTATGATCATGTCCACAGATAGAGAACATTCGGCTGCCAGAGTACAGGTGAATGTGAGTTCACAGTTTTTTGGCTGGCTGGCCGCTCTGGGAAATAGTGTACGGTTAACCTCTCCCGAAAGTGTACGCAAAGAATACCGGGCCTTTTTGAAAAAAGCCCTGGAAAACTATGAAGGTTAAGAATATGACAGTAAAATCCAGACTTTTAGAATTATTAGAACAACATAAAGGTGAAACGATGTCTGGCGAGGATATCGGGAGAGAACTTTCCTGCACAAGAGCAGCTGTATGGAAAGCTGTGAAGAGCCTTCGCCAGGAGGGATATCCTATTGAAGCCGGGCCTAATAAAGGTTATATGCTTGCACGGGAAAGCAATTTGCTTTCTGTTGAGGGAATAAAGCTTTTTTTGGAGCATCCGCAGGTAACGGTTAAATTATATGACGAGATAAGTTCTACTAATCTGGAAGCCAGGCAATTAGCAATAAGTGGTCAGGCAGGACATGGCTCCTTTGTGGTTGCGTTAGAGCAGTCTTCAGGGAGAGGCCGCAAGGGAAGAGAGTTCTATTCACCAAAAGGGAGTGGAATTTACCTTAGTGTGATTCTGGAACCGGAAGAAACCTTAGACGGAAGTCTTTTAATTACCACTTCGGCAGCTACGGCTGTATATAAGGCTGTCAGAGAGGTATGTGGCATTGATCTGGGAATTAAATGGGTTAATGACCTGTATAGAGATAATCGTAAAGTATGTGGTATTCTTACAGAGGCAGTTACTGATTTTGAAAGTGGAAATATTGAGTTTGCAATAGTGGGAATTGGATTAAACTTATATGTAGATACAGGAAGTTTTCCACCAGATTTAAAAGGAATTGCCGGCGGACTTTATGAAGATGTCAATGAAGCACAGGCAGCAGATCGTAATCGCTTGGTGGCGCAGATTGTAAATCACCTTCTGGAAGAAACCAGTGATTTAAAATTATCTGAAGAGTACGTAAAACACAATATTGTTCCAGGACATGATATTACGATTGTAGATAACAGAAATTCCAGAAGTGCCAGAGCTTTATCTATATGTCCGGATGGAAAACTTTTGGTACAGGAAAAAGATGGAACACAAAGCAAGCTCTCCTTTGGAGAAATATCAATAAAAATACCACTGGCTGATTAAAACCAGTGGTATCTCTCACGAAGTCTATTTATTTTGTTCTGTAATTTCGGATTCCAGCGCAGATTGTTTGGAGTTTGAATTTATTGTTTCTTCAGATACTGGAGATATAAAATGGTCTTGTTCTGCTGGCTCTATGTTAGTTTGGGGTTCAGGAGAAATTACAGGTTCTTTCGTCTGTCTGTATGGCTGCCAGTAGTGTTTCGTTGGTGTTTCTTTATTCGGCAGTTCTACAGGTTTTTCGAAAGATTTGAATTTTCCTGTGAGAATATGATATCCGGCAATTATGATCAAAATTCCAATAACAATGGATGGAATCTGATACATAATATCCTGGATATATGAGCCAAGATATCCGGGGAAAAGCCAGTAAAGGAGATCGCGAAGGCTATTCCACAGGATTGCAATACCAAATACGATCAGAAGAACAGCTGTTACTTTTATTTGTTTTTGAGTTATTTTTTCTACATTGTGAAATACTGTATCAAGATGAAGAATATAGTTATCCTCCACTGCGTAGAATTCTTCTTCTGGCAAATCTTTCAGATTGTGTACATGGAAAAAGCTGTAAAACCAGATAATGGGAAGCAGAATTACCAGAGACGACATGTTCAGTCCACCGGCTATTGCGACCACGCCCCAGAATAAAGTCATGATACTGATTCCCTGTTTGAAAAAGCCCATATACATTTCGCCGGCTCCAGGAATAAGAGAGCAGATGAAAAGCAGGAATCCTCGTTTTTGTTTTTGCATGTTAATTACCTCCATTTGATATAGTAGAAGAAATAGAATTAATACAGTCTACAATTTTTTGTGATCCATCGGATAATCCATCAGTAATGCTGCTGGAAAAAATATGGAAGGAGTTTTTTGCATCCTGGCGTGCGGCTGTTGTCTGGGCAGATGATTGAGGAACCTGTGGAGAAAAAAGTTCTGCCTGTCCCAGACTGAAAAGCATGATCAATGCCAGGGCTACTCCTACTACAGTACGAAGTCCCTCATAAAAAAGCTTCATTTTATGTGTGGTTTCCAGAGTTGCTTTTTGTACTTGAACATCTGGTGCAAGGGCACGTTGCATAATTGTTTCTTTCATATAAGCAGGAGCAATGCTTTGAGTATTATGAGCTTCGTTTTCCATTAGCTGTTCAAGGCAGTAATCACACTGGTCAATGTGTTCCAGAAATGCAATCATATCTTCTGTATTCATTGTATCACTTTGAAATTTTTTCAGGTCATTATTATCAATATGCATTTAATCACTCCTTTCTGAAAGTAGTTTTTTCAACATGTTTTTGGCACGGTAAAGCTGTGTTTGGACCGTTTTGGGATTCTTGTTTTCTTTTTCTGCAATTTCAGTTACGGACAATTGTTTACAGAAATGTAAAACCGCAATTTCCCGATAGGGACTTTTTAAACTGTTACATATATTAAAAATCTGTTGCTCTGAATCGGCCAGAAGACATTTTTGTTCAGGGGAAGACTGAAATCCCTGGTCAGGGATCTGCGAAAAATAAATGTCTTCAGTGGGAATGGAACGTCTTCCTGCGGCTTTTAGAAAATCAAGACATTTTCGTACTGCAATTTTACTAAGCCAGGCTTTTTCATAAAGTCCGTCGAAATGAGCCAGGTTTTTGTAGGCAGCCAGGAAAACTTCCTGAGTCAGATCTTCTGCGTCAAAGGGGTTGCCTACAGATTTCAAACAAATGGAATAGACCAGATTTTGATACTGGTCAATTAGATATTCCAGATATTGTTCCTGCGAAATGTTATCAGCCCCCTTCCTGTCCGTTCTATTATTATAACGTATCAGGATGGAAAAGAACTTCAAATTTACAAAATATAAATTAAAATTGCGGTAATACGGCAAAAGAGCTATAATCGACTTTGTGAATGAAAGGATGTTTCGTTCTTATCACTGTAAATATATTCTGAAAAAAGAGGGATTGTAAATGCTTAAAACTGAGAAATTATATTACGAAGATGTATATAAAAAAGAATTTATGGCCAAAGTATTGGAATGCCGCCAGGGAAAGAAAGGCTATGAAGTGATTCTGGATAAGACTGCATTTTATCCGGAAGGAGGCGGTCAGCCTGGAGATACAGGAATTCTGGGAGAAACAACTGTTACAGATGTACAGGAAAAAAATGGGGAACTGATTCATTATACAGATTCTTTCATAGAACCAGACACTGAGGTTATTGGAAAAATAAACTGGGACAGAAGATTTGACCTGATGCAGCAGCATTCAGGCGAGCATATCGTAAGTGGATTAATACATGAAGCGTATGGATATGATAATGTAGGATTTCACATGGGCAGTGATGTGATAACTATTGATTTCAGTGGAATACTTGATGAAGCACAGATGGCAGAAATTGAAGAGAAAGCAAACAGGATTATCTGGGAAAATCAGCAAGTTGAAATCTTTTATCCTACAGAGGAAGAACTAAAAAGTTTAGATTACAGAAGTAAAAAAGAATTATCCGGTTGGATAAGAATTGTGCGTTTTCCGGGGGCTGATACATGCGCCTGCTGTGGTACACATGTGACACATACTGGTGAAATCGGAGTAGTTAAGCTGCTTTCAGTTGTTAAATTCCGTGATGGTGTCCGAATGGAAATGCTGTCAGGAAAAAGGGTGCTTGATTATCTGAATATGATAAATGATCAGAACCGTCAGATATCAGTGAAGCTTTCTGCAAAACCAGATAAAACTGCACAGGCGGTAGCAAGATTACAGGATGAAAACTTTACGTTGAAGGGCAGAGTACATGCGATGGAAGAGAACTTTATTGCTAACGAAGCTTCTAAATGGAAAGACAAGGAAAATGTTCTCCTTTTTGAAGAAGGTATGGAGGCTGGAAGTGTGCAGAAGCTTACAGATGCCATCCAGCAGGTTTGTAAGGGACGTTGTGCAGTTTTCTCCAGAAATTCAGACGGGACTTATAAATATGCAATGGGAGAAAAAGAGGGAGATTTACGCCAGTTTACAAAAGAAATGAATGCAGCACTGAATGGCCGTGGTGGTGGAAAACCATTTTTTGTACAGGGGTCTGTGCAGGCAACAGAACAGGAAATTCGCAGTTATTTCAACAAATAAGAGGAAAGAGCATAATGTTTGGTGAATGTCATGCACACATTATTATGGATGGACAGAATTATAAAAGGGCAATTGCACTTCATGAGGAGAGAATAAATGAAGAAATAATTCGCATTCGTTTGCAGGAGTACAGGAAAAGAGGAATCAAGTTTATAAGAGATGGCGGTGATGCACTGGGAGTCTCTAAAAAAACCAGAGAATTAGCTGCTGAATATGAAATTGATTACCGGACACCAATTTTTGCAATTCATAAAAATGGTCATTACGGTGCAATTGTGGGAAAAGGTTTTGATAATTTGAAAGAGTATTATAATCTTATAAAAGAAGCCAAAGAACAAGGCGCTGATTTTATTAAGATTATGACAACCGGATTGCTTGATTTTAATAATCATGGAAAAGTAACAGGGGTACCTCTTTCCAAAGCGGAAGTAAAGGAAATGGTTCATATAGCACATGAAGAAGGAATGGCAGTAATGAGCCATACGAATGGTGTTTTTGGTGTGCAGACTGCCATAGAGGCAGGTGTAAATTCGGTTGAACATGGGAATTATATAGATGAAGAGACGATACGCATGATGGCGTCAAGTGATACAGTGTGGGTTCCCACACTGGTGACAGTACGAAATCTTAAAGGATGTGACAGGTATGAAGATGCAGTATTGCAGCCTATTATAGAGCGTGCAGAAGAAAATCTGAAATTAGCGTATCGTTATAAAGCTAAAGTGGCTTTAGGCAGTGATGCAGGGGCATATAAAGTCATGCATGGACAGGGAATTGAAGATGAATACCAGGCATTTCAAAAGATTCTGGGGCTCTCAGAGCAGGTAGATACCTGGCTGAGAGCCGGAGAACAAAAAATACGTGACACATTTAAGCGTCCTCAATTTTAACAGATGTGTAAATATTAGAATCCTTGGATTTTGAAGGATCAAAGGTAATGCGTATAGAAGCGCCGTTTTCCATACCGCTTGTAGAACTGTTTTTGACATTCTCTGCAAAACAGGTGATCGTAGCGCCATCCTGTGTCTGAATGGTAACTGTATTGGAAGTATGACCAATAATAGTTCCGGTGACGGTATAATTCAGATTGCGTCCATTAAAGGAATCCGGATCATCTCCAGATACTGCGATAATAGAAATACCATCCAGGGTATTGGTCTGTAATTCGCCGGTATAAGTTATATTTACATAGGAGCCTGGAGCAGTTCCACCCTTAAAGTAAGAGGAAATCTGTGATAAATCCACATTTACAGAAGTGTCGTATCCAGATGGAAGTACTGTTAAAATGTTTGTGGAAATATTTTGAATTTCTGCATGCAGTTGTTTGGAAGCAGATGCTTCGTCAGTTTCCTGTGTAGGATCTGGAGTTGGGGTTGGCTCCGGAAGGACAAGCGGGTCAATGTCTGAAATGCTAAGCACTTTCAAGTGGCTGGCATTTAATACGGAACCCTGTTGCTCATTATCAGAGGCTGCGAATTTTCCTTTAAAATGAATATATACCCAGGTGCCGGTATGAATCCCATTTTGATAATATTGTTCTGCCCCTGTTATAGGGTAGGTTGCAGTTTTTCCTTTTTTATTTTTTATGGTTATTGTGTTAGGGGTCAGGCTTTGAACTTCACCATAAGCTCTTCGTATTTCGAGCTCATTTTTTTTATGGTAATCGTCTACTACTTTCAGTGCTTTTACAGTACTTGTATCAGAGCTGTCTAATTGCCCCTCGTAAATAACACTGATTTCATCACCTGTAATCATGCCGTCTTCACATTCAAGGGTTGCCTGTGAAAGGTCAAATACATAAGTCTGTGTTTCAGTAGAAAGAGTCAGGTTCTCACCTGTAAAGTCCTGAAGTGTTCCTTTGACTTCGTCCATGTAGACACGATGCTTTGGAGCTTCGGATATGGTTTCTGTCTCCTGATTTTTGGATGATACAGATTGAGAATCATTCACGTAGCCGGTAAGCACGTCACCAATTGTACATCCGGAAAGCGAAAACATCATGCATGAACATATAAATAAGTTGGTTAATTTTTTCATTAATATTATGGATCCTCCAAATCCTGAAATGGCACGGGAAGGAAATCAAAAACTGTTCTGTAGGCATTCCATTGATCAAGGTCAAGTGCCATGCGATATCCAAGACCTGTACATTCCGTTGCTGCATTAGTATTCAGGTAATTGTCATAGTAAATGTTGTAAGGGTTTTGGTTGTCAGGCATGTTAATTGGTTTCGGTGTAGAATTCATTAGAATAACTCCTTTCGATATTCAGGAATCGTGGAAAGCGATATTCCATAATTTTGACTGATTGAGTTATCATTAGAATATGCGAAAAGAAAAAGAGTATACACTACAATTACATGCTGTTTACTGTGAACAATAACATATACTGAAATATTAACGCTGATATTATAACAAAAATATATTGAAATTTCCATATTTTGTGCTATAATCGGGTTAAATAAATAATAGCGAAGTAGGAATTTATGCGTTAAGTGTTCACAGGCTGGGGAGTCGCCGTGAAACGAAAAGCCGGAAGACGGCTTACGATATATTTTCCGCACCCGTTGCTACATGTGAGAACATCTCATAATGTGGAGGGATTATTATTTATGGTAACTACTCTGTTATTTTAATCATTATGGAGGTGTTTTTATTATGCACAAAAATAAACAGACATGGAATGTTAAGACTCTTGTATTTCTTGCATTGCTGATAGCAATTCAGCTGGTTTTATCCCGCGTGCTGGTAATTGATCTGGGTGTATATCGTATTACATTCGGAACTATTGCCACTGTACTTGCCGGGCTTTGGATGGGACCGATAGCTGGCGGTGTAGAAGGCGGCGTGGCAGATATTATCGGCTGTTTTATGAAGGGCTATGGAGTCAATCCATTGATTACATTGTCTGCAATAACCTGGGGAATTGTTGCTGGAATTGCAGGCAAATTTATGGCTGAGAAGAGCAGAAAAGTAAAAACTGTAATTATGTGTGCTGGAATTGTTCTTTCAGGTGTTATCGGTACACTTGGTCTTACAACAGCAGGTTTGGTGATGATTGGCGCAAATTTCTATGCAATCATGCCAGGACGTCTTGTACAGTTTGCTATTATGACACCTATTTATTGTGTTCTTACCAGCCTTCTTTATTTTAGCCCTCTTACCAGTATGGTAGTGGGAAATATAAGACCGGCGAAATTAGAAAACAAGACGGTGTAATAAATATTTGAAGCTGTGAGCTAAATACGAAAAGATTCCCCGATTATAAAGAAAAGGACTTTGAAAATAACTGGATGGAGAGTTATTTCAAGTCCTTTTTTCGTTGAAAATTAAGCCTGAACACGGAACCAGTAAGTATAAAGATATTGCAGGCCAAGGGATTCGTAAAGGTTACGGGCGGGGGTGTTCCCTTCCACAACCTGAAGATAAGCTTTGGTAGCTCCCTTCTTTTTTCCTTCTTTTAAAAGAGCTGTGCAAATCTGCCGTGCATATCCTCTGTGCCTGAAGTCCTCGCGGACATGAATGGCGTATAATCCGATATAATTACGATCAAGAATTCCAAGACCGGTTGCAATAATTTTCCCGTTGTTCCAAATAGATGCACACACTGTATCTTTTACAATAGCGTGGTACATGGATGGAACGACTGCACGGTGAACCGGATTGGTGGTTCCCTTTAAATCAAAAAGACTTTCAATCCAGATATCAGGTATATCATCAGTAAGTGTGACAAGTTCACAGGATGCAGAAAGATCAACGCTTTGCAGTGCGGCAACCATTACATTGGTGGTATGTTGTATTTCGTATCCACGGTTTTCAAGAACATAATCAAAATCAGGAGATACAAGAGGGCTGATCTTGAAAATCGCAGGGCTGCCGAGACGGGCGTATTCCGCTTCGCAAAAAGAAACTTTTTCGCGCCAGGAAAGCGTAGATGTTCCAAATTGCTCTACACTATTAGTTCGGTGTGTATAAAAATAAGAAAAACGAAGAATCCAGCCATCGTAAAGTTCCATTTTGTGGGATGGCCAGGCATTAAGAGACATATCTTCAATTTCTTTAATAATTTTATCCATTATAGAACCTCTTTTTTATTTATTAAAAAGAACTGTCAAATTCAGATATGGCAATGTTATCAGAAAATAACATGTTCGTTAGAAAACAATTATACATAATTATTTTCGGTAATGCAACTATAAAGCCTTTCAGCGAGAAGCTGCTGACCAAAGGCTGTAAGGTGAACTCCATCAATGGTAAGCTCTGGATATCCATATCTGAGAGCTTGTGTGTTTAACTCCTGATGTAAAGGAAGAAATGGAAGCTGAAATTTATCAGCCAGTGTCCGGATAATTTCACTCATAAATCTTACATCTGAATTCCAGGTTTTGTAGATTGCAGGACATGGAAAAATAAATGGTTCCATAAGAATAATTTTATGAGTGTAATTTGTTAATATTGTTATAAGATCATGATAATGCATTTGAAACTTATTGAATAATTCCTGCTTTTGCTGTAAAGTTCTGTCAGTGTTCTCTATTATTCCAATGTCATTAATACCAATCAAAATTGTTATAATATCATTTTCTGAAAAAGAGGAAAGGTTTTCACTTTGAGTTCTCTGTAAAAGACGCCAGACAGTAAAACCATCAGCTCCCCGGTTATGAATTTTACAGTCAAAGCCTTCTTTGCTTAAGTGTTTGGCAAGGATCTTTACATATCCATTTCCAAGATTATCAGAAGAGAAGCAATGGTTACAGTCGGTGATGCTGTCACCCAGACAAGTTAATGTGATCATGGTAATCCACCTCCATTTTGATTATACCTCTTTTATTGAAAATATGTTTTATCGATTTTCAAGTTTATATATTTTTTATAATTTCTGATAAAAAAAGACTGGACAAAAGGAAGACGAGCACCTATAATAAGACTCACCAGAAGTCATCTGGTAAAGAAAACCGTCAATTCTGATCGGTTATTCCCAACTTTACGAAAGCTAAAATATAAAAATACCAGAGCGTATTTGAAAAATTACTTCCACAATTGTAAATGGTATTCTGTAGAAGCGCTTTTTAAATACGCTCCAGATAACCCTCCTGTTTTGGATTGTATTTAAACACGCTCTCTTGCATGAAAGATATTCTTCAGATATCCGGTATAAATTTTTTTAAATTTGTTTCAGTATAATATGAAAAATATATGAATACGTAAGAAAGGGCTGTGAGGAATGAGTTTTTATACGGTTTTTCCTGTCGTAGTGGCAGGATGTGCGATGCTGATGGATTTTCAAAGGGCCAGAGTTGATAACGGGTGGCTGGGATTTTGTCTGTTGATCAGTTTTGTGACACAGTTTATGGGAAATAACAGAATTAATCCTGTCTCATGGATCCTAGGCTTTCTGACACCACTTCTGATTCTTGGATGGTTGTTTATTTTCAGAATGCTTGGACCTGGTGATATTAAACTTTTCTGCGTCATAGGCACTATTCTGGGACCAG
The DNA here is from genome assembly GCA_934364795.1 of uncultured Blautia sp. GTDB lineage: Bacteria > Bacillota > Clostridia > Lachnospirales > Lachnospiraceae > Blautia_A. The sequence continues at coordinate 59,505 of CAKRMK010000003.1, read as the reverse complement.
ATAAGATTCTGGCATGCATCGCAATTTCTATTCTGATAGGAGCTGTAATTTCTGCTTCTATTCTGATTTCAAATGGTATTATCTGCCAACGTTTTCTGTATTTATTTCGATATATTACTAAATTTCTGGAAACAGGAGAACGAAAACCTTATTACAAAAGTGGTATGCCACTGGAAAATTTTCATTTTACAGTTCCCATATTTTTAAGCGCGTTGTTGTATGCAGGAGGTGTGTATTGAAGAAAAATATTTTTGCGGTCTGTGATCTTGAAGTGGATTATGCTTTGAATTTTATGGACTATCTGAACCAGAAGAAAAATATCCCTTTTGAGATTCAGGCATTTACAACAGTAGACAGTCTGATTGCCTATGGGAAAAATATCCATATTGAGTTGCTGCTAATTTCACAAAAAGCAATGTGCCGTCAGGTGCAGGAAATGGATATTGGTAAAATTGTTATACTTTCGGAAGGCGTGCACCCACCGGAGCTGGATCGTTATCCAAGTGTATATAAATATCAGGCATCATCAGATGTTGTAAGAGAGGTAATGGCATGCTATGGGGCTGAAAAAAATGTTGCTCCCGCCGTATTTCCTGTATCAAAAAAGACTACAGAAATATATGGAATTTATTCTCCTTTAGGCAGATGCCTTAAGACCTCTTTTGCACTGACACTGGGGCAGATTCTTGCACGTGATCGGGCTGTTTTGTATTTGAATCTGGAAGAATACTCTGGATTTGAAGAAATGATGGGGAGAGGTTTTGAACAGAACTTAAGTGATCTTCTTTACTATGTACGTCAGGACAATGGAAACCTTATTTATAAAATGAACAGCATGATACAGACTATAAATAATCTGGATTACATACCACCGGTAAAGACTCCGGAAGACATAAGAGGGACTTCGTGGGAAGACTGGGCGAAGCTGATACAGGAAATTACACTCCACAGTAATTATGAAATTGTAATTCTTGATATGGGAGGTGCAATTGATGAGACTTTTCAGATGCTTGATATGTGTAAACGTATTTACATGCCGGTATTGTCAGATTCTGTATCGGTGTCAAAAATTGCCCAATTTGAAAATCTGGTGAGAATATGGGACTATCCCCAGATCCTCACCAGGACAGTAAAAGTCCGGCCTCCTTTTCATGGTGGAAATACTGCACCGGAAAATTACATTGAAGGACTTTTGTGGAGCGAACTGGGAGATTATGTGAGAAAAATAATAAGAGAGGAACAGGAATGAGCCAGGAAATATTTCGTAAGCTTAGACAGATGCTAATGGAGAAGCTGGATGTTTACAGAGAACTGACAGATGCAGAAATACTGGAAAATATTGATGAGCTGATTATTAACAGTCTGCGGGATTCCGGAGTAAGTCTGAAGGAAAAAGTACAATTACGCCAGGAACTTTTTTATTCCGTACGAAAATTGGATGTTCTTCAGGAATTGCTTGAGGACGAAACAGTAACGGAAATTATGGTTAATGGTCCGGATTCTATATTTATTGAAAGAAAAGGAAAGCTGATTAAATGGCATAAATCATTTACAGATAAAGAGAAGCTGGAAGATGTAATACAGCAGATTGTAGGACGGTGCAACCGCGTGGTAAACGAATCTATGCCAATTGTGGATGCGCGACTGGAAAATGGTGCAAGAGTCAATGCAGTAGTTCATCCCGTTGCCTTAAACGGTCCTATTCTTACCATACGGCGATTTCCAGATAAACCAATTACAATGGAAAAATTAGTTGAACTTGGAAGTGTAACACAGCAGTGTGCCGTATTTTTGGAGGCATTGGTAAAAGCCAGATATTCCATTGTGATTGGTGGGGGTACAGGTTGTGGAAAGACTACTTTTCTGGGAGCATTATCTGAATATATTCCAAAGGATGAAAGAATCATTACTATTGAAGATAATGCGGAACTAAAAATTCAGGGGATTTCCAATCTTGTCCGCCTGGAGGCACGGGCAGCGAATGCAAATGGAGCGCCGGAAATAAGTATCCGTGATCTGATACGATCGGCACTTCGAATGCGTCCGGACAGAATTATAGTAGGAGAAGTAAGAGGCGGGGAGGCTATGGACATGCTTCAGGCACTGAATACGGGGCATGAAGGAAGTCTTGGAACAGCACATGCCAACAGCACCCGAGATATGCTGGCAAGGCTGGAAGTAATGTCACTGATGGCAGAACTGGATTTACCCTTACCTGCAGTACGCCGACAGATTGCATCAGGAGTGGATATATTGATACATCTTGGCAGAATGCGTGATAAGTCCAGAAAACTGCTGGAGATTTCAGAAGTTTGCGGGTATCGGGAAGGCGAAATTCAGACACAGACATTATATCAGTGGCAGGAGGGAAAAGGGCTGGTGCAAATGGCTGCTCTTTGTCATAGAGAGAAACTGGAACGTGCGGGGGTAAGTATATGAGCGGTAAAAATAAAGATTATGAAAAGTATCAATATACCACGAAAGAATTTGTCAAATATATAATGCAATGTATACTGCTTTGCGTTATGCTGGACTATCTTTTTTATAAATCAGTGTGGCTTTTGCTGTGTATATTTCCGGTTTCGTGGTTTTATCTGAAATGGAAAAAGAAACAGCTGATCCGTGAAAGGAAAAGAAAATTAAACTATCAGTTCAGAGATGCTCTGAATTCTATGAGTGTAGCTGTACAGGCTGGATATTCTGTAGAAAATGCGGTATCTGCATGTACACGTGATCTGCAGCAGCTATATGGGAAAAAGGAAGATATCGTAGAGGAGTTTTCTTATATTGAAGCACAGCAGAAAATCAGCGTGCCTGTAGAAGAATTGTTTCTGGACCTGGGAAAAAGATGCAAAGTGGAAGATATAGAGAACTTTGCTTCAGTCTTATATACTGCCAAAAGAAGCGGAGGAGATCTTGGAAATGTAATTCAGAAAGTTGCACGTATGCTTGGAGATAAAATAGATGTGAAAAAAGAAATTGAGGCAACCTTGGCGGCGAAAAAATCAGAACAAATGATTATGAGTCTTATGCCTGTTGGAATTATTTTGTATCTTCAGCTGGCTTCGCCGGGATTTTTGGATATGCTATACGGAAATCCGTTTGGAGTGTGTATTATGACGGTCTGCTTGGCTGTATACGGTACTGCATACTGGATGGGAAAAAGAATTGTAGAAATAGAGGTGTAGTGAATGTGGCTGCATATTGTTATTTTTGTTATATTATTGGTTTTTGCTGCAGGTGGTGCTTCCGGGTGGCTTCATGTAGAAAAAATAGGAACACCAAAAGGAAGAAAACTGTTTTTCCTTATAGCATTGGCAGGAAATATAATTGGTCTTTTACTGACCTGCACCAGGGGCGGTGGCCAGATTTATTCAGATGGATTTGAGATAAGAAAGGAAGAGGATTCGTATGAAGAGAAATTCGAGGTATCCGTGGAAGGCGAAAAAGAGGGAAATATATATGTTCAGGTACCGGAAAAGGTATCTGAGAAAGAATCTTCCAAGGAAGAAGCTGTGTTAGATGAAAAAACCAAAATGCAACAGAAATTACTGGAGTATATCGAAAAATATAACAGTCAGAAAGATAATCCTGATGTCTATTATCTGCCAGCAGACTGGAACGGAAAACATCTGGAATGGATGACACCTTATGATAATACCGGAACCTTTATGTCTGCACTGATGATTATAGCAGCTTTTGCAATTATTGTTATAAGTATGCGGGAAGAACAAAAGGAACGGATAAAGAGATATGAAGAACTGATGATGGATTATCCTGGCATTATTATGAAGTTTACGCTGCTTGTGCAGGCTGGAATGACGGTGCGAAATGCATTTCAGAAAATGGCTGTAGATTATAAGAGAAAAGAGGAAAAAAGAATTGCCTACGAAGAAATTGTGACAGTATGTCATGAAATGGAAAGTGGTGTTTCTGAAACTGAAGCATACAGGCGATTTGGAGAACGTTGTGGTCATGTAAAATATAAAACATTTGCAACGCTTCTGATTCAGAATCTTCAAAAAGGCAGTCGTCAGATGGAAGAAATGCTGGAAAAAGAAGCTGTGGAAGCCTGGGATGACAGGAAACGCAAAGCAAAGGTACTGGGGGAAGCAGCAACTACAAAATTGCTGGTTCCAATGGTAATGATGCTGATGGTTGTTATGGCAATTGTTATGCTGCCAGCCTGTCTGTCCTTTTATGGATAAATTTTACGGGCTAGAGGAGGTGAAAGGTATGAGAGATCTCTGTAAACTGGGAAAAGAGTTTTTGCAGGAAGAGGATGCTGTAGGAGTTGTTGAAATTATTCTTATTCTGGTGGTCCTTATCGGGCTGGTTATGATTTTTAAAGAACAGCTCACCAGTCTTGTAAAGACAATTCTGTCGAAAATTACGAAACAAAGTAAATCTATTTAACAATCTATTTAAGTAAATCCCAAATAATCAAAAGAAGTAAAAGAGAGGTGCTCCATGGTAAAAAGAGGAAGTATTACTGTATTTTTAGCATTGATCCTGGGACTGATTTTGTCCCTGCTGAGCTCAGGACTCGAGTCAGTAAGAATGGCATCCGCCAGAACACAGATATTAAATGGGATGGATATTGGACTGTATTCTTTGTTTGGACAATATGATAAGTCCCTTTTGAAGGATTATGACTTATTTGCTGTTGATGGAGCTTTCGGGGGAAAGGAATTGGACCTGGCATCTGTGTATGATGAACTGGAATCCTATATGAAACCGGTTTTAAAACAGAATGGTCAGAAGCTTCTTGTGCAGCAGGGAGGAATATCCGGATATCAATTGCTTACAGATGCAGATGGAGAAGTTTTTTACCAGCAGGCAGTTCGTTATATGAATGAAACTCTTGGAAGCCATGGAGCACAACTTCTGCTGGATCAGGTTAAAGGTTTACAAAATAAGACCGCAGAGGCTGAAAAAAGAGGAAATGAAATCGAAGATAAAAAGACCATTGAAAATTATGATTCAGAGATGAATTCAGCTGCCCAAAAAAGCCAGAAGGCCCTGGAAGAAAAGAAAAAACAAGAGGAGCAGAACAAACAGGGAGACAGTGGCTTTTCAGATGGAAAGAAACTTCCATCTGTGACAGAAGATAAAAAAACTTCGGTAAAAGTGAAAAATCCTATTCCTGTAATACGCAAAATCCGATGGAAGGGAATTCTGGATCTGGTTCTTCCTGCAAATAAAGCGGTGTCCGATAAAGAGGTAAAGAAAAAGGAGCTTGTGTCAGGAAGAGTCCTTGAAAATGGACTGTATATGGATGAAGGAGTGGCTTCAGATAATTCTCTTATGTCACAGATTTTTTTTCAACAATATCTTTCTGAAAAGCTGGGAAATTTTATGTTACCTGGAAATGGGGGATTAAGTTATGAAATTGAATACATACTGGGAGGAAAAGAAAGTGATGTGGCAAATTTAAAGATTGTTGCCCGCAGACTTTTACTTGTACGGGAAGGAATTAATGTGGCCAGTCTGCTTGCAGACAGTGAAAAGATGTCGCAGATTCAGACATTGGCAACAGCAATTGCAGCAAGCTTTTTAATTCCACCAGCTGCTGCAGTAATAGAAAGTGCTTTGATTTTGTGCTGGTCATTTGCTGAAAGTATATTGGATGTGCGTGAGTTATTTGCAGGAGGAAAAGTTCCATTAGTTAAGGATGCATCAAACTGGCAGCTGTCCCTGCAAAATTTGCCGGCTTTGACAGACAAACTGGATTCAGACAGAAAAAATGACGAAAAAGGATTATCGTATGAAGATTATCTGCAGGTTTTTTTGCTTGCGGCATCTAAAAATGAAAAAGTAATGAGGGGAATGGATATGATTGAATGTTCAATAAGGGAACGAGAAAACTGGCAGAACTTTAAAATGGATCATTGTATTACCGCATTGGAGGTATCAGTAGATGTGGAAGCAAACCAGAGAAATACTTATACCGTTGTCAGGGAATATCACTATCTGTAAATTGTCAGAGAAAGGCACAGAAAAATGCTTTTCCGGAAAGGGGAATGATCATGCCGGATAAAACAGAATGGAAAAGTAAAAGAGATATATTAAGATATACGATTTTGGAAGAAAAAACTAGAAGGAATAGTTCTCTGGGGAATCGGCTGTCCCAAAAAGCCCCGTTTTTTGGACAGCACTCTTCCGGAAAAGTGTTTTTATATGCCTTTTTCCAGAAAATATTACGTACACTAAAAAAAGCAAGTCTTACAGTAGAAACAGCACTGGCATTGCCTGTATTTTTCTTTGGTCTGATTACGTTAATTTCTTTTATGGATATTTATAAGCTGCAGACAGAACACCTGAGTCTTTTGTGTGATAAGACAAAAGAGGCGGGAATGTATGCATATAATCCGGGAGGAGAAGGAACAGAAGAAATTACACTTCCGGATATCTACGAATACAAGCCTGTGAGTGGATTGATTCCTCTGCCAGCCATCTGGATGCATAATACAGTAAAGGTTCATGCATGGACTGGAAAGGAAAGAGAAATAAAAAGTGGGGATGAAAATGAAAAAACAGAGGCCATGGTTTATGTAACTGTATCAGGATCAGTTTATCATAAAAACTTAAGTTGCAGCCATCTGAATTTATCGGTTACACAGGTAACCGGCAGCAGTGTATCCTCTAAAAGAAATGAATATGGAGAAAAGTATCATGCGTGTGAAAGTTGTAGCCGGAATGAAGAACCAGGCAAAATTGTGTATATCACAAATTCTGGAAATCGATATCATAATGATGAAAATTGCAGCGGATTAAAAAGAACCGTAAGGCTGATAAAGGAATCAGAAGCAGAAAAACTAAGGCCTTGCAGCAGATGTGGATGAAAATGGAGGCAGGGAATGACTGATATAAAAATGCTGGAATCATTTGGGATTGTTGCTTTTTTAGGATTTAACAGCTGGCAGGATATCAGAAAAAGAGAAATCTCTCTTTGGACTGTAATCATTCTTATACTTGCAGGAACCGGAAAAGCGGTGTATTTAGGGAAAACAGATCTGTCATATCTTGCAGCTATTGGAATTGGTGCTGGAATTATATTGTTAAGTTTGATTTCAGGAGGTGCAGTAGGAATTGGAGATGGGCTGATTATGATTGCACTTGGTGCTGTTTTGCCATTTGATGAACTTTGTGGCACTTTTTTTGCAGGACTTTTATGCAGCTGTCTTTGGGGGATTATTCTTCTGATTTTGCCTGGAACAGGGCGTAAGACCCAGATGCCATTTGTACCTTTCCTTTTGCTGGGCTACATAGGAGGGCTAATATATTGAGAAAAATATTACAAAATACTTTGAAATTCGTGCTAAAGAAAAAATCAAAAATAGTAAAGGGGAGCATGACGATTGAGACTGCGTTTTTAATGCCTTTAATTTTATTTGTACTGTTAAGTGTCATGTATCTGTTTTTCTGGGTACATAATCGAACATGGCTGACAGCGGCGGCTTATGAAGCTGCACTTGATGGAAGTATGGAGATTGTCTGTCCGGATTCAGATGGATATGAAAAGGCATTGAAAAAAGGAAGAGAACTTGGAAATATTGGATTTTTTGGCGGTGATAATTTAAAAATACAGGCAAGTACAGGAAAAAATATACAGATAACTTATGATCTTGATATGTTTTCCCTTTATGGAGGAACAAACGGACATCTGCAGGTTCAGGCAAAACGTAAAGGAGTAAATCCCGTGTCCTGGATACGGAAAGTAAAAGGAATTTCTGAAACCATAAAAAAACAGGAGGAATAGGGCCGCAATGAAAGCAGAATATAAAAGAGACATTAATGGAAATTACCTGGTTTTATATGAAAATGAGGAACCGGATACTTCCTCTTATCAAATGCGGATGCTGGTTGGAAATACCATCCCATCAATTTTAAAATGCAGAGTGCAAGGTGTTGATGGACAGTTTATGGTCTGTTTTGATATTACATCCAAACAATCAGTAGCATCTTTGTATGAAGAAAAGAAGATTCGATATTCAGACCTGCAGATGATTTTAAGTGGGTTTGTGCAGGTGATGGAAGAAATGTCAGAATATCTCCTGAATCCTGGAAGGCTGGTAATAAAACCGGAATATATGTATGTGGATTTGGAAAAAAGACAATTATTTTTCTGCTATCTGCCCGGCTATGATGAGGATGTGCGCCAGAAATTTCAGGAACTGACAGAATATATTCTTCCAAAGCTGGATCATGAAGATTCAAAAGTAGTAATGCTGGGCTATGGGGTATACCGACAGGCACTTGAGGACAGCTTTCATTTGGAACATATAAAAAAAGAACTATACCTGGAGCGGGAAACAACTGATAATATTGAGTTTTTGGCTCAAGATGCGTTCCGGGATGCTGAAATATCTGTAAATAAAGAAAAATATAATAACGAAAAAGATAAAGAAAAAAATAATAAAGAAAGAAATAGTAGAGAAAATGCTAAAGAGAGGAATAATGGAAATAAAAAAGCTGCTGATTCAGAAAAAGAATTTATGTCAGATAAAAGTCCTGAAAAGCTTCAGGAGCATGAATTGTGGATGGATGAAAAATATAAGAAACAGGATGACTACCACAAAGAAAAAAGGCTTGGCTCTGAAAAAGGCGTCTGGCTGGCATGCTTTATGGCAGCTTTGTCTGCAGTGGCCATAGTCACTGCAAGTACATTAGGATATTTACCAAAGGTGTCTACAGTAAGTATGCTAAGCGTGGTATTAGTACTTATGGCAATTGGCATGGCAGGTGCAGGTATGTATTCTTTTCTGAAAAAAAGAAATGGAAAATGCCAGAAAAACACAAAAGCAAGAGATCATAAAATTATGGAGAAAAAGGAAAAAGCCGAAAATAGTGAAGGGCTGTATTCGGAAGAGAAAAGAACAGATCCCGCCTACAGCATATCAGAAGAGTACAATTCTGATACTGAGTCATCACCTGATTTTAAAGTAAAGAAAGCAAATAAAACATCTCATGAAAATAAAATGTCAATATTACAAAAGAATTTCGGGGAAACTGTGGTTTTATCAGCTCAAAATATCAGTGGCCCGGCAACTCTTGTGAGTAAGGAACCTGGTGAACTGGCAACAATATATCTTCAGGAAGAACTGACGGTAATTGGAAAAATGCAAAATGCAGCAGACGCAGTAATAGATCTTCCTACTGTAAGTCGTGTACATGCGAAAATACGAAAGAGGGATGAAGAATATTACCTTACAGATCTGAATTCAAGAAACGGAACTTCTGTAAATGGCAGAATGTTAAAATGCGATGAAGAATATTGTCTTCAGGATCAGGATGAGGTAGACTTTGCACAGGCCAGGTACATATTTTTAAAATAATATAAAAGATAAATAATGTCATTGTTTGATAAGTGCCTAAAAGAGCAAAATGCACGTTGAGATATCAGAGAAATGGTGCTATACTTACTTTATTATCTGAAAGCATCTGATAGATTGGATGTGTTATCGAGGTGATTGCGTGGAAGAAATAAAAAAGGAACCTGTGACGGCCCTTTTTATACTTCTGAATATACTTATATTTTTAGTAGTTGATTTTACCGGAGGGTCAGAAAATACTGTACACATGATAGAATGTGGTGCGGCGTATCCACCCCTTATTTTAGAGAATGGAGAGATATACAGATTGTTTACCTGTATGTTTCTTCATTTTGGAATTTCTCATCTGGCAAATAATATGCTGGTTTTGTTTGTGCTGGGGCAGAGGCTGGAACCTGTTGTGGGAAAAATAAAGTTTATTCTCATATATTTGCTTGGTGGACTGGGTGGAAATGTAATATCTCTTCTGGCCGATGTAAAGAAAAATGAATATGCGGTATCTGCCGGTGCTTCCGGTGCTGTGTTTGCAGTAATGGGAGCTATGATTTATGTGGTTATATGGAGTCATGGACAGATTCAGGATATTTCCACAAGGCAGATACTGATTATGGCAGCGTTTTCTTTGTATTTTGGTTTTACGAGCACAGGTGTGGATAATGCAGCTCATGTCGGCGGCATGATTATGGGTTTCCTTCTGGCAGTACTCTTGTATCATCCATCATCCCAGAAGAAATTATATAACTGTTTGATGCTTTAAATCAGGCTTGAAATCATGAGAATCCAGTGAAATCAGGAAAGTTGTTCCGCAGCCAGGAACACTTTGTACCTGGATTTTTCCGTTATGACTTTCGATGATCTGTTTGGTGACAGCCAGTCCAAGTCCCGTCCCGTTTTCCTTAAAAGTAACAAAAGGGCGGAAAATATCTGGCAGTTGTGCAGCTGAAATGCCACAACCATTATCCTGAATAGAAAGATAAATTCTGTTTTGTTTAGTGTAAGCTGCAAATTTTATTTTGCCACCAGGTTGTGAAACTGCTTCCATTGCATTACGAAAAAGATTTAAAAGAGCCTGCCTCATTTTTACCCGGTCGATAGATAGATCGGGAAGATCTTCTGTAATTTGTGCTTCCAGCGAGATTCCCAGATATTGACAGGTGGAAGTAATACTGGAGAGTACAGAGTTTAAGTAATTGTACATTTTTGTACACTGAAGAGAAAGACATCCGGCATTGTTATATTCTGACAGGCTGCAAAGCAGATCTTTGGTATATTCCAGATTATCCATCAGGTCTTCCCAGTATGTATAGGATGTAACTTCAGGATGAGCATCTGCAATCATTTGCAGTTCACTGTTTATTAATGCTATAGGGTTCCGTATTTCATGAGAAAATCTGGACAGCGCAAAATGAAATTCTGCTTGTTTTTGTATTAATAAATCGTTATTTGAGTTATAGCCGCACTGCAGAGGGTCCTGCAGTATAGGTGCGGTTGGTATATTCTGTTTTTTTGTATGATTGTTTTGCATATTATCACCTCAAGTGCAGTGTAACATTGAAAAACATACAAGACAACAAAAATCGTACATAAAAAATCGAGTTTATTCGACGAAAAAATTAAAAAAATTTTTGAAAAAAGTGTGATTTTGGATCATAATAAACGTATTATTTATATATCTTTTTGGGAGGATAAGACTATGGAAAATTGTATTTTTTGTAAAATCGCCAATGGTGAGATTCCATCAGCAACTTTATATGAGGATGAAGATTTCAGAGTAATTCTGGATCTGGGACCTGCAAGTAAAGGGCATGCTTTGATTTTACCTAAGGCACATGCGGCTAATATTTATGAAATTTCTGATGAAATGGCTGCAAAGGCAATGATTCTTGCAAAGAAAATGGCTACCAGACTGACAGATGCACTGGACTGTGACGGATTTAATATTGTTCAGAATAATGGTGAACCGGCAGGTCAGACAGTGTTTCATTTTCACATGCATCTGATTCCACGGTATAAAGGGGACCAGGTGGGAATTACATGGAGGCCGGGTACACTGACAGAAGAGACAAAGAAAGAGATTCTGGAAAAATTTAATAGCTGATTGGATGGGTACGAGAGATGAATAGTGAACAATTTACTGCATTTTATAAGCATTACTATGAAATCTCAGTTAAAATCGCAAGCGGAATCGTACAGAGTCGTTTTGTTGCAGAAGATGTTACGCAGGAGGTATTTGTATATTTTTACAGAATCAAGGACAAACTTGATATTTCAAGTGAAAGAAAACTTCATACACTTGTTGTCATGGAAACAATGAATAAGGGTAGAGATTACCTTAGAAAATCTTATGTTAAACGTGAGGTGATGTTTGACAACGATATTGCTGAGCTGCAGTATAAAAGTGTTGAAAGTGCTGAAGCTGCAATCCTTGGAATGGAAAAGGCACAGTATATTTCTCTGGCGTTTGAAAATCTGCGTAGAAAAAATCCTGTTAATTATATGATCTTTATGAAAGTGCAAATGCAAGGCATTCCTACAGATGAAGTAGCACGCGAATTTGGGTATACAAGAAACAATGTAAATAATAGAGTTTTAAGAGCCAGAAACTGGCTTTTGGAAGAACTTGTACGATTGGAAAAGGAAAGGTTTTAACTGAAAAAAGCATACCTCTGTCAGAAAAACAGAGGTATGCTGATTGGAAAAATCAGGACCGGGTACATTCTTCAATAAGATTAACGATATGCTCAATGGAATTCAGATTTTTACCGGCAGACATCGCTGCGATGTATTTGTTACGCTCGTGATAGAGTTTACGGATTGCTTCCATGAGAGTGGCTTCTGTAATCTCTTCCTCTTCCAGGACCATACTGAATCCCTGGCGTTCGAAGGAACGGGCATTTAGAATCTGATCACCACGGCTGGCTTTTGCGGACAATGGAATCAGGAGGTTAGGTTTTGAAAGCGCGGCAAGTTCACAGATTGCATTTGCTCCTGCACGTGAAATAACAACATCTGCCAGAGCAAACATGTCAGGAAGCTGCTCCTGCACATATTCATATTGCACATAACCTGTCTCCTGGATGCTTTCATCCATTTTTCCCTTACCACAGATATGAATCACCTGAAATTCTTTTAATAACTCAGGAAGTATTTTTCGTACATTTTCATTTACAGAAGCTGCGCCAAGACTTCCACCGATTACCAGTAAAACCGGTTTTTCGGATGTGAATCCACAGTAAGCACGGGCACGTTCGCTGTCACCGTGAAGCAGCTCCTGACGGATTGGAGTGCCGGTAAGTACTGCCTTATCTTTAGGAAGAGAGTTTACGGTTTCTGGAAAATTACAGCAAATTTTAGCCGCAGAAGAAAGACATAATTTATTGGCCAGGCCAGGGGTCATATCGGATTCGTGGATAATAGCCGGAACATGGCGTTTCCCTGCTGCAATTACCACCGGAACAGTGACAAAACCACCTTTTGAAAAGACTACGTCCGGCTTAAGCTTTTTAATAAGTTTTTTAGCCTGGAAGTACCCTTTCAAAACACGGAATGGATCAGAGAAATTTTTCCAGTCAAAATAGCGTCTTAATTTACCGGAAGCGATTCCGTAATAGGGAATATCAAGCTCCTCGATAAGCTTTTTTTCAATGCCATTGTAGGAGCCGATATAGGAAATTTCATAACCTTTTTCCTTTAATGCAGGAATAAGGGCAATATTTGGGGTGACATGTCCGGCAGTGCCGCCGCCAGTAAGGATAATATGTTTCATTAGGGCCTCCTAAAAGAATAATTATTATACTGGATACTGCTTTTGCAGTAACGTTTTATTTATAAATATGAACCCCTGGGAAAGAATTGTCAAGAAAAGAAAAAAATTTGGGAGAAAAAAATGGGTAAAGATTTAAAAGATGAAGAATTGGATAGGCTCTTGGAAGAGGAGATGATGCGAGAGGCAGAAATGATTGAAAAAAGTTTATTGGGAGATGATGCGGGCGAGCGTCATATGTCTGAAGAGGAGCTGGATAAGTCCTATGAAAGGTTTGTGAAGCGTTTGAAAGCGGAGGGCCTGTATCAGGAAGAGGACGCAGAAAGTCAGACTGCTGAAATTGTCCGTTTTCCGGGAGGCTACAAAAATGCAATGGAAGATGCATCAGAAGAAATGGAAGAGACAAGTGCTGTAAATGAATCAGGGGAAAATGCAGATAACGGGCACAAAATATCTATGGAAGAAATATCACAGATTTTTTCTTCAGTTGATCTTCCGAAGAAAAAATCCTGGAGCAGTATGGGAAAAGCTGCTGGCTTTATTTTACTTTGTGCAATAAGTATTCTTGCAGGAAGCATGGCAAGTCAGGCTGATAAAACAAGCTTTACTGCCACAATAGAACATATTATTTATAAATAACTGAAAAGTTCTGCGTAAAAGGGGGAATCTGAATGAAGATCACTTTTATTGGAGCAACACATGAAGTTACCGGAAGCTGTTATTATCTGGAAGCAGCAGGAAAAAAATTCCTTGTTGACTGTGGAATGGAACAGGGACCAAATTATTACGAAAACCAGGAAATTCCGGTTGCACCGGGGGAACTGGACTTTGTGCTTCTGACTCATGCTCATATGGATCATTCCGGAAATATTCCTGCACTTTATGCAAAGGGATTTAAAGGTCCGATATATGCCACAGAAGCAACCTGTAATCTTTGCGATATCATGCTTCGTGACAGCGCTCATATCCAGATGTTTGAGGCAGAATGGCGTAACCGTAAAGCAAAAAGACAAGGAAAACCGGAGTTCGTTCCGGCATATACTATGGAAGATGCTTTAGGAGTGCTCCATAATTTCGTCGGCTGTCCCTATGAGACAGGAATCATTCTGGGAGAGGGCATTAGGGTCAGGTTTATTGATGCAGGGCATCTTCTTGGCTCCAGTAGCATAGAAATTCAGATTAAAGAGGATGAAATAGAAAAAACAATTGTTTTTTCAGGCGATATCGGAAATAAAGATCAGCCCCTTATTAAAGATCCTACTTATCTCAAAAAAGCTGACTATGTAGTAATGGAGTCTACCTATGGAGACAGAAGTCACGGAGAACGTCCCGACTATGTAAAACTTCTTGCCGACATAATTCAAGAAACCTTTGACAGAGGTGGGAATGTAGTGATTCCATCCTTTGCAGTAGGCAGAACCCAGGAAATGCTGTATTTTATCCGTCAGATTAAAGCAGAGGGGCTTGTTCATGGTCATGATAACTTTAAAGTATTTGTGGACAGTCCTTTGGCTAATGAAGCTACAAATATATTTGGGCTTCATAAGTATGATTGTTTTGATGAAGAGGCACTGGAACTCATTCAGAAAGGAATTAATCCCATTAGTTTCCCTGGCTTGAAAATATCAGTTACAAGTGAAGACTCCAGAGCAATTAATTTTGATGAAGACTGTAAAGTAATTATTTCTGCCAGTGGAATGTGTGACGCGGGCAGAATCAAACATCACTTAAAACATAATCTCTGGAGAGAAGACAGCACAATTTTGTTTGTAGGATATCAGGCCGTGGGAACCGCAGGCAGGGCATTGATTGAAGGAGCCCAGGAAATTAAGCTGTTTGGAGAACCTGTGCATGTCGCAGCCAAAATATGCAGAATGCCAGGAATCAGTGGCCATGCAGATGTAAATGGTTTGATAGATTGGATAAAAGCATTTGATGAAAAGCCCAAGAAAGTTTTTGTTACCCATGGAGAGGACAGTGTTACAGAATTGTTCTCTTCCCGTCTTCGGGAAGAAATGGGATATGACGCCTATGCACCGTTTAGCGGAACCGTATTTGATCTTGCGTCAGGCGAACTGGTATATGAAGCAGAAGGGATTAAAATCCAGAAGCCTGCTTCTGTACAAAAAGCCTCTAAGGCAGCAAGGGCATATGAGAAACTGCTGGCACTTGGACATCGTCTGCTTTCAGTTATCCGCAAAAATGAAGGCTGTCCTAATAAAGATCTGGAAAAATTCTCCAGGGAAATACAGTCACTGTGTGATAAATGGGACAGGACTGATATGTAATATATTAAAATAAAAATCCTGGGAATCCATTGGGTTCCCAGGAATATAAATCATGAAAGAGCTTCCTTTAATGCTGTTGCAAGTTGGTCTGGACATGAAGTTGGTCTTTTGCCACACTGAATGCCTTCCAGGCGGGTAATTACTTCTTTTGCAGGCATTCCTTCTACAAGTTTGGCTACGCCCTGCGTGTTGCCTGAGCATCCGCCAATAAATTTCACATTGTGAACCTTCTGTTCATCATCAAGTTCATATTGAATTGCCATAGAGCAAACACCTTTTGTTTTGTATTCCATTGTTTTTTCCTCCGATTATCTAAAAAATTGTAAAGCATTTAAGCGTGTTTTTATTATAGCAGAACATATTATAAGTTTCCATGCTAAAATCAGCGGATGCCAAAATATATGTAAAAATTTTATATATAAATTGCAATACTAAATTTAAGTTGGATATGAGAAGAAGTTTTGGTATAATACCAAATGAGATTATTTTATTAAAATTTCTGAGAAAATAAAAATAGAAAACAGGAGAATATAAAATGAAAAACATTGGTATTATTGGGGCAATGGAAGAAGAAGTTGCTATTTTAAAAGAAAAAATGGAAGATGTCAGAATTATAAAAAAAGCATCCATGGACTTTTATGAAGGTACTCTTGCAGGGAAAAAGGCAGTTGTAGTACGTTCCGGAATTGGAAAAGTGAATGCAGGTATTTGTGCACAGATTCTGGCAGATATGTTTTCTGTGGAAGCAATTATCAATACTGGAATTGCAGGAAGCCTGAATAAAGACATTAATATAGGAGATATTGTTGTCTCAACAGATGTTGTTCAGCATGACATGGATGCTACAGGATTTGGATATCGCAAAGGACAAATTCCGCAGATGCCGGTATTTTTCTTTAACGCTGATGAAAGATTGCGAAAATTAGCTGTGAAGGTCTGCAGTGAAGTAAATCCGGATATACAGGTGTTTGAGGGACGAATTGCTTCTGGTGATCAGTTTGTCTGTGACCAGGACGTGAAAGACGGAATCGTTTCAGAATTTTCAGCATACGCTACCGAAATGGAGGGCGCAGCAATTGGACAGGCAGCATATCTGAATGATGTTCCGTTCCTGGTTATCCGTGCAATTTCTGATAAAGCAGATGGAAGTGCACAGATGGATTATAGTGAATTTGAAAAAGCAGCAATTGTACACAGTGTAAATCTTACATTAAAGATGTTAGAAGAAATCTGAGAAGCAACAAAAATCCTGACTATTGGCATAAGGCGTAGTCTTTGCATATACTGAAAGTGAAATGGAAAAGGGATCAGAGTATTTGTATGATATATAAAGATTTTTATCCATTTTACGCAAGCTATGCGAACCCTTTGCTGTTCAGAGGGGAAAAGGAACAGGAAAAAGAATTTTCGCTTATGAAATCATATTATCCCCAGACAGCGAAGCTGATTCAGGAAAAAGTTGAAGAAGAGTGCGATTTACTGGATTATGAAGGCAGCAGGCTCTATGACGAATATCCGGACCAGTATATGCTGCATCATCTGGGAGCGAAGATTAAAGAATCTGTTAAGTCACACAATGGTGTAGAGGCAATGTCAGACAGCCTTCTTGGAGATCTTGTGGATGTTCTTCTTTTTCATGAAATTTCCAGGAGACGATGCAGAAGAAAGCGCTGCAGAGGATGGTACTAGATAGAAATATATTAACAGAAAAAGAAAAATTACAGTGGATTTAATACAGTTATTATAATTAAAATGATGAAAACAATAGAAGAATATTTAGAAGAACAGATAAATGAACAGTTGAATCAGGCGGTCTTAAGTGGCAGCAGAAGCGATGGACCGTCAAAGGTGAAAATACGTCCGGTAGAAATTAAGGGCAAAGTAATGTATCAGGCGTCTGAAACTGTAGGTACAAAGGTGCTTCACAGGAATTATCAAAGGGAAGAACTGATAGGCTATTTGAAGAATATGCTGATACAGGATTTTTCGCAGCTTCAGGCAAGTGGGGTGGCGCTGGATGGAACTGTTCTGGTAAGTAAAAAAGGAAAAATAACAATAAAGACAAAACGTCATCCCAAAACTGCTCAAAATGGAGATTATTCCTGTAATATGGACAAGTCTTCTGAAAATACGGAAAAACGCCAGATACTTGCACATAACCGTGTTAAGAAATATATTCTTCAGGAAAATGTGCCAGTTCCATTTCTGATTGATCTGGGAGTTATGAATAAAGAAGGAAAAATTATTACTGCTAAATATGATAAATTCCGTCAGATTAACCGTTTCCTGGAATTTATTCAGGATATTCTTCCAAAGCTGGATCAGCAGAATGAAGTTACAATATTGGATTTTGGCTGTGGCAAGTCTTATCTTACATTTGCGATGTATTATTATTTGAAAGAATTGAAAAAATACGATGTGAATATCATTGGTCTGGATCTGAAAACAGATGTAATTCAGAAGTGCAATGGCCTGGCAAAGAAATATGGTTATGAAAAGCTGCACTTTTATCAGGGAGATATTGCTGACTATGAAGGTGTTTCTTCTGTAGATATGGTGGTAACACTTCATGCCTGCGATACAGCAACTGATTATGCGCTTGCAAAAGCTGTGGACTGGGGAGCAAAGGTGATTCTTTCAGTTCCATGTTGTCAGCATGAGCTGAATCGCCAGATTAAAAATGATACATTGGAGCCTGTTCTGAAATATGGAATTCTGAAAGAGAGGATGTCTGCGCTGATTACAGATGGAATCCGTGCAAATCTGCTGGAGAGTATGGGATATGAAACCCAGATCCTGGAATTTATTGATATGGAACATACACCAAAGAATCTTCTTATCAGAGCAGTAAAAACCGGAAATAAAAAAAGTTTGAAAAATACAGAAGAACTTATGGCAAAACTGCATGTCAGTCCTGCATTAGACAGACTTCTATATTTGGAGGGAACCGTCAATACAGAAAATTAAGAGGAGATAGAATGAAAAAAATTTTATGCAGACTGGGTATTCTCCTGATTGTTTTTGTGCTTGGAGTAGCAGGGAGTGCCTTGTTGCTGAACAGTGAGACGACGGATGATCGTTCTGATATGAATGATTCTGTGCTGCCGGAAGTGATGGTAGAATTTGATGGAAGTTATGCAAACCGGATGTATGGATATAGCCAGATCATGCAGGCTGATTTCATCCGGGATAGTGTGACGCCCCTTGACACATCAAAGAAGCTGGTTCTGGCTGTAAATCCTTACGATACAAAGGTGAAAAGTCTTTCTTATGAAATACGCACATCTGATGGCAGTAAGGTTCTGGAAAACAGAAAGGTAAAAAGTCTTGAAAAAAGAGATCGATATCTGGAAACTACCATAGAGATTACCAGCGATTTACTGATGAATCAGGAGTATTCTTTGCAGATTACACTGGATACAGATAAAGGGAATGCCTATTATTACACCAGAGTGGTATCAAGATCTAATGTGAATGCTGACCAATATGTTAAATTTGCTTCCAGTTTTTATGAAAAATGTATGGATAAAGCATCGGCAGAGGATCTGACCAGTTATCTGGAATCTGACAGTTCCTCAACTACTACAAATTTTACAGATGTAGATATCAATTCAACGTTTGCGGAAATCAGCTGGGGTTCCCTAAGTCCTAAGATTTACAGAAGTGGTATTCCTGTGATTAAAGATATTAATGAAACTACAGCAAGTGTGTCACTGGAATATCAGATTGCTGCACAGGATACAGATGGAAATCAGGAGATTTACGATGTAACAGAGTTTTACAGAATGCGTTATACAGAAACAAGAATTATGCTTCTGGATTTCAAACGCAGTGCAACACAGATATTCCAGGAAAGCTCCATACATATTTCAGATCAGGGACTGCTTCTTGGTGTTCGGGATAAAAATGTGGAATATATGACTAATGAAAATGCCGGAATTGTGGCATTTGTTCAGGAAGGTGACCTTTGGTCTTATTCACCTGATGATGGGAAGTTTTCAAGAATATTCAGTTTCCGTAAGGAAAATGACGGCGATTACAGAGATTCGCGATATAAACATGATATTAAAATTATACGTGTAGAAGACAACGGAGATGTGGACTTTGTTCTTTATGGATATATGAACAGGGGAACACGGGAAGGTTACTGTGGAGTATGTGTATATCATTACAGTAATGATCAGAATGTAGTGGAAGAAAAAGTATTCATTCCGTCAAGCAAGTCCAGTGAATTTCTGGAGAAGGATCTAGGCAACCTGTCTTATGTGAGCACAGATAATTTACTATTCCTTTTATTTGCACAGAAACTATATAAAATAGATATCCAGGCAGGTACCAGTGAGGTACTGGAAGCGGGAATTTTAAGTGATGAGTTTGCTGTTTCGGATACAAATGCACATGCGGCATGGGTGATTCAGGAAGGTGAAAGTGCCGGTGATATCAAAGAAATCGATTTTGAGACACTGGAAACAAGGCTGTTGGCACCTTCTGATGGACAAACTCTTGAATTGTCAGGCTTTATGAACGAAGATCTGGTTTATGGAATTGTAGTGGATGGAGATCGCGTTACAGACGAAAACGGGCATGAAACAACAGGAATCCATACTGTTCGAATTGAAGGATTTGATGGTACTTTGAAAAAGGAATATCATCAGGACGGTCTTTATATAACCGATGTTACCATTGGCAGTACAATGATGGAATTTGAATTGTCAAAAAAGACAAAAAAAGGTTATAAAGCTGTGAACAAAGATAATATTCTGAATAATGTAAAAGCTTCGGCAAATACGGTATCTGTTGAGTTGGTAAGTAATTCCAGAACCGGTACACAGATGCGGCTTGCTTTAAGCGAGGCTCCGGAAATACAGGATCCACTTGTTGTATATGCGAAGATTAAGAATATTAATGACAGCTCTGTTGAACTGGATAAACAGACTCTGGATGAAAATCTATATTATGTCTATGCAAAAGGCGGGCTTGACAGTACGTACACAGATCCGGCTCTTGCAATACAAAGGGCAGATGAACAGACTGGAGTTGTATTAAACAGTGCACAGCAGTATGTATGGGAGAGGGGAAATAAGAAAACAAAACTGATTCTTAATCTGGATGACATACCAGAAGCAGTGAAGCAGAAGTTTACAGATACGTCCACTCTTCAGGAGTCACTTGGCACAGAGGGAAAAGTGATGGATCTTTCAGGATGTACTCTTGACAGTGTGCTGTATGAAATCAGTGCACAAAGACCTGTAATTGCGAAAACTGGAAGTGATACTTATGTTGTGATTATTGGTTATGATGAATATAATACTTATCTGTATGATCCACAAAAAGACGAATCTTATCCTTATGGTATGAATGACAGTACAGAATTGTTTGAAAAGGCAGGAAATATTTTTATCAGCTATATTGAAAATATCAGTTATTAAGGTAAAATAGTAAGTGCTACGTATAAAACAGTGCAGGAATAGTTACTGTTCACTCCGTTTACAGCAACACGCTTTGCGATGCACAGAAATCATGCTTTGCATGATTTCGCGCCGAGATTCTCGGGTTTTCTGTGAGCTTTGCCCACAAAAAACATTTCGCGGAATATTACCAGTGAACAGTAACCAGAAATACACTGTCAACAGAAAGGAACGGCGAATATGTTAAGTGAGAGTATTAAAAAACTTGTGCAGTATGGAATTGAGACAGGACTGACACCTGCCTGTGAGAAAAATTATACTACTAATCTTTTGCTGGATGTTTTTAAGGAAGATGAGTATACAGAACCAGAGAAAGAGTATGCTAATATTGATCTGGAGGAAGTTTTAAAAGAACTTCTTGATGAGGCCGTAGAGCGTGGACTGATTCAGGACAGTGTGGTTTACAGAGACCTTTTTGACACAAGACTGATGAACTGTCTGATGCCGCGTCCGGCACAGGTGCAGAAGACTTTCTGGGAAAAATATGAGAAATCTCCGGAAGAAGCTACTGACTATTTTTATAAATTAAGTCAGGATAGTGATTATATTCGTCGTTATCGTGTGAAGAAAGATCAGAAATGGACTGTGGATTCTCCATATGGTGATATTGACATTACGATTAATCTTTCCAAACCAGAAAAAGATCCTAAGGCAATTGCGGCTGCAAAACTTGTAAAGTCCAGCAGCTATCCGAAATGTCTGCTTTGCCCAGAGAATGAAGGATATGCAGGAAGGGCAAATCATCCTGCCAGAGAGAATCACAGGATTATTCCAATTACGATCAATGACTGTCCGTGGGGACTGCAGTATTCCCCATATGTATACTATAATGAGCACTGTATTGTATTTAATTGCCAGCACACTCCTATGAAAATTGAGAGAAACACCTTTATTAAACTTTTTGATTTTGTAAAGCTGTTTCCACATTATTTCCTGGGCTCCAATGCGGATCTTCCGATTGTTGGCGGTTCTATTTTAAGCCATGATCATTTCCAGGGTGGTCATTACACATTTGCAATGGCAAAGGCAGAAATAGAAAAGCATGTGACGATTCCAGGGTATGAAGATGTAGAAGCCGGAATTGTAAAATGGCCGCTTTCCGTTCTTCGTATCCGCCATAAAGATGAGAAGAGACTGATTGAACTGGCTACACATGTGCTGGAAGTATGGAGAGGTTATACCGATGAATCTGCATTTATTTTTGCAGAAACCGATGGGGAACCTCATAATACAATTACCCCAATTGCACGTAAAAAAGGTGATACGTTTGAGCTTGATCTTACACTGCGAAACAATATTACTACAGAGGAAAATCCTCTGGGAGTATATCATCCTCACGCACAGTATCATCATATTAAGAAAGAAAATATCGGTTTGATAGAAGTTATGGGATTAGCAGTTCTTCCAGCCAGATTAAAAGAAGAACTGGAGCTTCTGGCCGAGTATATTCTGGAGGGTAAGGATATTGCTTCAAATGAGAAAATTGAGAAGCATGCTGCATGGGTTAGCGAATTCCTTCCAAAATACGATCATCTGGACAGAGAAAATATTGAAGAAGTACTGCATAAAGAAGTTGGAAATGTGTTTGTACATGTACTTGAGGACGCTGGCGTCTACAAATGTACAGAAGAGGGACGGGCTGCATTTATGCGTTTTATTCAGACTCTGTAATAATAAGGGGAACACACATAGAGCAGAGGAGCATTTATGAAAAATAACAGCAGTAGAAAGAAAATAAATACCATATGGATTCTGATAATGACTTTATTGTTCCTGTCTGGGATTTCACTTGGAACTGGGAAAAAGCTGATATTAGCAGGACCCTGTACAGTACAGGCTGCCACCAAACAGACTGTAACCAAACAGACTGTAACCAAACAGACCACTGTTGTGGTCAGATTCCGTGATACGGATGGAAGTAAAGGATATGGAAAACTATTGATACGCGGAAAAATCGGAAGTAAAATTAAACTTCCTGAGGTTCCGGAAGTGGCAGGATATCAGAACCGTGGCTGGTCTACCAGAAAAAATGCTTCCAAAGCGAACTATGCCCCTGGAAAAGTGATTTGCCTCAGAAAAAATCTGAATCTATATGCAGTAAGAAGAAATGTTGGTTTTTCTAATGTTAATTTTTTCAATAATGAGGGAAAAGCCAATTCTGCATTTAAGAAGCTGAAGAAGATCATAACCCGTGGAACTTATATTACATTACCGCAGGTCCCTGTGAAAAAGGGTTACGAGGTTGTGGGATGGACCACAAATAAAAATTCTACTTCCAATGTCAGAAAAGAGGGTCAGGAAGTCAGGATTACAAAGAATACCAGATTTTATGCAGTATATAGTCAGGTTGTTACAGTAACACTTTGTAAAAATGATGGAACCATTTATAAGACAGAACGGATTGCCACTGGGGAATACTATAAGCTTCCCTCCATTGTGAATGCTTCCGGATATACTTTTATGGGATGGGACACAGAACCCCGTAAGCAGACTTCACCCAGATATGAGGCTGGTGAAAAAATGCTTATAACAGGGAATGTAAAATTATATGCGGTAGTATTTAAACGGGTAAATGAAGAAGATCTGACAGCGGAGGAGCTTCTGGCTTCCAACAAATGGAGATGGGGAAACGGAGGTACCAGCAAAGGATATAATCACATTATATTTGTTGGTGATTCCAGAACTGTCCGCATGCAGCTGACTTTGGAAAAACAGTTTGGCCTGGGTTCAAATGTTACACAGGATATTGATTTTATCTGTAAGGGTGGAGAAGGACTGGACTGGCTTCAGGAAAGTGCGGTAAATACGTTGATGACTAAGATAAATGAACATTATTCTGTATATAAACCTACTGCAATTATTTTTAATCTTGGAGTGAATGATCTGAAGAGATATTCAGAGTATGTTACCTATATGAAGAAAATTGCAGAAATGGTAAATGGAAAGAACTGTAAACTGTTCTTTATGTCGGTCAACCCAGTAAACTATGCAACACGAAATCTTTATGGAAAAGCTGCAAGAAGAGAAGAAGCTGTTCGTTATTTTAATTCTACAGTCAGCAGTGGCCTTTCCGGAACATACACATATATAGATGCTTATTCCTATCTCATGGCAAATGGTTTTGGCATGGACAATGGCGGAAGTGGTGTAGATATGGGAAAAGATGATGGATTGCACTACACGACCAAGACCTATAAACGTATTTTTAAATATTGTCTGGATTATCTGGGAGAGCATTGATAAATCTACTACAAATTGTGAAGCACATCTTGCAGGAATAAGTGGAATAGTCTATACTATAGGGAAATGAGTGTTTGGAAAAATGAGGAGAAAGAGGAGTAAATTATGAAACTTACAACAGTAAAAGAGATTTACAGAGAGCGGGAGAAATACCTGGATCAGGAAATCACAGTAGGTGGTTGGGTAAGAAGCGTCCGTGATTCCAAGACATTTGGTTTTGTCGTTCTTCATGATGGTACTTATTTTGAGACCCTTCAGGTCGTTTATCATGATACAATGGATAATTTTGCGGAGATTTCCAAGCTGAATGTAGGAGCTGCTATTATTGTAAAAGGAACACTTGTTGCAACTCCACAGGCGAAACAGCCATTCGAAATCCAGGCAACAGAGATTTCTGTTGAAGGAGCTTCTGCACCGGATTACCCCCTTCAGAAAAAACGTCACAGTCTTGAATATTTAAGAACGATCACCCATCTTCGTTCCAGGACAAATACTTTCCAGGCTGTATTCCGTGTTCGCTCTTTATGTGCATATGCAATTCATAAATTCTTCCAGGAGAGAGGATTTGTATATGTTCATACCCCATTGATTACAGGAAGTGACTGTGAGGGTGCTGGTGAGATGTTCCAGGTTACTACCATGGATCTGAACAATGTACCAACAGACGATAAAGGAAATATTGACTATTCACAGGATTTCTTTGGAAAGGAGACAAACCTGACAGTAAGTGGTCAGCTGAACTGTGAGACATTTGCACAGGCATTTAGAAATGTATACACATTTGGTCCGACTTTCCGTGCAGAGAATTCCAATACTACACGACATGCAGCGGAGTTCTGGATGATTGAGCCGGAGTGTGCGTTTGCAGATCTTGAAGATAATATGAATCTGGCAGAAGCTATGCTGAAATATGTAATTCGCTATGTTCTTGAGAATGCACCGGAAGAAATGAACTTCTTCAACTCTTTTGTTGATAAGGGACTTCTGGATCGTCTGAATCATGTGGCAAATTCTGAATTTGGCCGTGTCACTTATACAGAGGCAATTGAGCTCCTGGAGAAGAACAATGATAAATTTGATTATAAAGTATCCTGGGGCTGTGATCTGCAGACAGAGCATGAACGTTATCTTACAGAGCAGATCTTTAAGAAACCTATTTTTGTAACAGACTATCCGAAGGAAATCAAAGCATTTTATATGAAAATGAATGAGGATGGAAAAACAGTAGCTGCTATGGACTGCCTCGTTCCCGGAATTGGTGAGATTATCGGTGGAAGCCAGAGAGAGGACGATTATGGCAAGCTGAAAGCCCGTATGGATGAGCTGGGACTTAAAGAAGAGGATTATGATTTCTATCTTGATCTTCGTAAATATGGTTCTACACGTCATTCTGGCTTTGGCCTTGGATTCGAGCGTTGTGTAATGTATCTGACTGGAATGGGCAATATCCGTGACGTAATCCCATTCCCGAGAACAGTAAACAACTGCGATTTATAAAATGAGGTAAAAGAATGAGATTTATTCATCTTGCAGATGTACATCTGGGGGCTGTTCCTGACAGAGGTTACCCATGGAGTGAGAAGCGGGAGAATGAAATCTGGGAAACATTCCGCCGGGTTATTGCGGGTATCCGCGAAAATCCGGTGGATTTGTTATTTATAGCCGGAGATTTATTTTACCGTCAGCCTCTTTTACAGGAACTAAAAGAAGTAAACGAGCTGTTTTCTACAATACCTGAAACCAGAATATATTTAATGGCTGGCTGCTGTGATTACCTGAAAGAAGATTCCTTTTACAGGGAGTTTTCATGGGCAGAGAATGTTATTTTTTTTCCTGAAGAAAAATTTACCTGCATAAAAGATAAAAAACAGAACGTTTATGTATATGGATTAAGCTATGAACATTCAGAAATTTCGGCGGCATTGTACGATAATGTACATCCTGTAGAGACTGAGGGAGAGGATGACAGTGTACATGTTCTTCTGGCACATGGAGGAGATGGAGCTCACTGTTCTGTAAATATCAGTGCACTGGCTGCGTCCGGGTTTGATTATATAGCTTTGGGACACGCAGATGCTCCCAGGATTCTTATAAGAGATAAGGCTGCTTATTCCGGCGCACTTGAGCCTGTAAGAAGCAATGATTTTGGCGAACATGGTTATATAGAGGGAGTTATAGAACGCGGGAGGGTACGGATTCGTTTTGTACCTTTTGCGGTCCGATCTTATGGACAGATTCTTCTTACTGTAGATAAATCCAGCACACAGCTTTCCCTGGAAGAAAATTTAAAAGAAGAAGTTTTTAGAAGGGGTGGACTTAATATATATCGTGTGATTTTGCAGGGAATAAGAACTCCTGAGGTCCTTTTAATCCCCGAGAAATTAAAGAATTTTGGAAATATTATACAGGTATTGGATGAAACCAGGCCTGCATATGATCTGGATGCTTTGCGTAGAAATTATGCCGGGACTATAATTGGTGACTATATTGATTCCTTTATGGGAAAAGAGCGTACTATAGCAGAAGAGAAAGCGCTGTTTTACGGACTCCAGGCATTGCTGGAAACCAGTACAGCGAAGCTTAAGTGACAGCTTTGCCCGACCAAGTTAATTTGTCTGATTTTAGGGGATATACATTTATGCTTTTAAAACGAATAACAATTAATCAATTTAGTGAAATCCAGAATAAGACATTAGAATTTTTTAACGGAATCAATTTGCTTTACGGCGAAGATCAGGTTACCAGAAATAAGATTTACAGTTTTCTGGAATGGATGTTTTATGAAAACTGTGAGCAGGAAAATGCTTCTGGAATAATCTGGTTTGAAAACCAGGGCAAGAATTATCGTCTGACCCGTGAATATAAAGCAGATAATAGAAGCTATGAGCTTTTGTGTGAGGAAAGCCAGAAAACCTTGAATGGAAAAGCAGGATCACTGGAATATATTCTTGGCGGAATGAGCAAAGCGATATATGATAATACAGTGTTGATCTCGGCACCAAGGGGAAATACAGAAGCTGAATTATCAAGGGAAATACAGAATTATATGGTTGGAATTCTAGGTACTGCGGACATTTCTGTAGATCTGGGAAGAGCCGGACAAATGCTGAAAATGTGGCGAAAGGGCTATCAGACACAAAAAGAGCGGTCAGGTCGTGAATCTCAAAAAGAGCAGGAAAAGCTTGCTGCCAGAATGGAAAAACTGGAGTCAGAGCTGGAAGAAATAAAAGACAGACAAAAATCTGACAGAGCTTTGGAAAATGAGAAAAATGCATCAGACCAAAAAGCAAATTCCACAGAAATTCTGGATGAACAGATTCGGAAAATACAAAGTAAAAATCTGGGAATGGTCATTGCTACGGTTTTTGCGGTTGTAATAGGCCTGATAGGGGTAATTGGAAGATTTCAGGTTACAGATGAAATGTCCCGCATGGGGATGGATGTTTGTATTGTAGGGGCTGTAGCTGCCGGAATTTACACATTGTCGGCGAGAAGGCGGCTGCGGACAGAATTTATGCGGACGAGAAAGCAAAAAGCCCGGATATTATCCCAGCAGGATAAGATGAAAACAAGCCGGGAGAATCTGGAAGAGTCTTACAGAGAACTGAAAACAGAATTTCTTAATCTTCAAAAGGAATATCAGGAATATGAAAATGAGGCGTCCCTTCCTACTTCTGAAGATATAGAAATTCAGGGTCTGAATCTTGCTATGGATACTATTGAAAGCATATCCAGAGATATTCAAAGACAGACCGGCAGAAAAATAAGGATAAGGGCATCCAGAATTCTGCAAAATATTACCGGGGGAAATTACAAAGATATTATACTGGATGGTGAGAACCATGTACTGGTGGGAACTGTAGAAGGTATGGAAGAGCGTGATGTAAGGCTGGAACTGTTAGAAAAAGATATCATGGCTCTGATTTATTTTGCTCTTCATATGGCAGCAGGGGAAGTGTTGGGCAAAAATACCTGCTTTCCGGTTATAATGGCAGAGCTCCCGGGAAATCACAGTGAAAAAGTGCTTACAAAAGAGCTGAAATGGCTTTGCCAGCAGCCAAGGCAGGTTTTTATCAGTGCCAGCACCCGGACCGAAAAAGATCTTATGGATAAAGAAAAAATGAAATACAGTGAAATTTTACTGTAAGATATTTTTATTTAAACTAGAGCGTGTTTTTTCAAACACGCTCTAGTTTGTCAGAGCTTAATTATAACTGAACTTATTTCTCATACTGTGCCATATATCTGTCCACGCAGCGTTTGATTCGGTCAACAGGATTAAGAAGATGGCTTACAGACATATCATGATTCAGGGTATCAATGATAAGTGCAATATATTTACTCATATCACAGGAAATATAATATGGTTTTGCGAGAAGCTCTTCTGGCTGGTATACAAGGTTAGTTGTAAGTAACTTATCAAATACGCCTGCTGCATGTGCTTCGTCAAATTTCTGAAGACTGTTTGTGAACAGACCGAAGGTAGAACACAGATAAATTCTGCCGGCTCCTCTCTCTTTCAGAAGAGAAGCAATCTTCAGGATTGTATCACCGGAAGAAATCATATCGTCAATCAGGATCATATCCTTGCCTGCAACATTAGGTCCAAGGAACTCATAAGCAGCAATAGGATGTCTGCCGTTTATGTTCTTGGAGTAGTCCAGACGCTTGTAGTACATACCCATATCCACACCAAGAATATTGGCCAGATAGATTGCACGGCTCATGCTTCCCTCATCAGGGCTGATGATCATGAAATGCTCGTTATCAATGTGAAGTCCCTTTTCATGGTTGAGAAGAGCCTTGATAAACTGGTAAGAAGGCTGAACTGTCTCAAATCCGTGAAGTGGTGTAGCGTTCTGAATCTGTGGGTCATGAGCATCAAAAGTGATGATGTTCTCAACGCCCATATTAATTAATTCATGAAGGGAAGTAGCACAGTCAAGAGACTCTCTTCCGATACGTTTACTCTGGCGTCCCTCATAAAGGTAAGGCATGATCACGTTTACACGGCGTGCTTTTCCTCCAATGGCTGCAATTACACGCTTCAGATCCTGGTAGTGATCATCTGGAGACATCAGGTTCGTGTATTTACCAATCTGGTAGGAGATATTGTAGTTGCAGACATCTACAAGTACATAAATATCATCGCCACGTACAGATTCAGTAATCACGCATTTACCTTCACCGGAACCAAAACGTGGGTTCTGAACTTTTATAACATAGGAATCTCTTTTGTATCCTTCAAAGGCGAAAGAATCTGTTTCTGAATGCTCACGCTCCTTGCGCCACTGAACGAGCCAGTCGTTAACTTTTTCTCCTAAGCTCTTGCAGCTTTCCAAAGGAACTAATCCCAGCCTTCCGACGGGAAGTGTAGTCAATTCTTCTTGTGCCATTCTTTACTTTCCTCCTAAAAAAATTTTCTGAATGCGGATGTCCTTTCCCACAAGCTTGGTCATTCGGTAATTGCTGGCAATGCGGGAAAAGGTTCTCTCAGAGTAAGTTGCTGAGAAATCTTCCAGTTTCAGGTTTGTGGAAATAATAGTTGATTTTTTCCGCATGATCCGCTCATTGATACACAGGAAAAGCTGTGAAGATACAAAGCTGTTGGTAAGCTCTGTTCCAAGGTCGTCAATGATCAGCAGATCACAGTCAAAAATAAATTCATCATCGGGAGCATCATTCTTCTTGGAGAATGCAGATCCTGCCAGGAGATCAAAAAGATCAAATGCAGAAAAATACAAAACACAGTGTGCACTGTCAAGCAGCTCATGTGCAATGCAATGAGACAGAAAAGTCTTGCCTACACCGGTATCGCCGTAAAAAAACAGATTGTCAAAGGAAGTATCAAAATTATTGACAAATTCCAAAGCCAGATTATAGGCGCGGCGTGCAGTCTCCCGTTCTGTCAGTCCCGTTGAATCATTTGTTATTGTATCAGAATAAAAGTCAAATGAAAAGTGGTCAAAGTTCTCTTTTTCAAGAATTTCTTTCAAATTTGACTGTGTATACAGAAGTTCTATTTCAGCTTTCTTAAAACAGGTACATTTCTGGCTGCCAACGTAACCGGTATCCTGACAGATGGGACAGGTATATGGTGTCTCAAGATAATCAGCCGGGTAGCCTGCGGAAAGTAAAAGAGCTGTGCGTTCCTGGGACAAAAGGGCAATGTCGTTCTTAAGGTCCTCAAGTCCGCTTTCCTGGCGGTTGATCAGGGCGCGGGCTTTCCTTGCACTCAAGGTAGCGACTTCCTGGTCAATTTCCCGGAGGCGGGGGATATTATTGTAAGCCTCTGCCTGATGCTCCTCCTGAATGCGTCGGTTCTGCGCCTGACGCCTGTTGTATTCTCTCATGATGGTATCGTATTGGTAATTTTGTAAAGGCATAAAAAGTCACCCTCCAGGTAAAAAATAAATCTCCCGCTAATTGTGCGCCATATCTTGCAGAAAGTCATTTCCAAACATATTCTAATGGTTCAGCAGCTTCTTCTCATATTCTGCAAAATCATAATCTCGCTGGTGGAAATTATTAAAACGGTTGGTTGTCTGGGGCTGTACAGGCTTGCTGGCAGCCTTTTCCAATTTGCGTTTCTGATGCTGTGCATCCTGCAGGCGTACATCCTCCAGGGTGCGGATGGATTTCTTCTTCCAGCTCTGGAGAATCTTATCAGCGTACTGGAAGCTGGGCTGTCCTGTCTGAATGACTGTGCGGCTGCAGGCTTCCTGGATAAGATCCATAGTGAAACCGTATTCTTTCGTCCAGGTATTGATCATGGCAACTTCCGTATCAATAGGACTGCGATTGGTAATCCCCATTGCCTTCAGGACAGTAAAATAGTCCCGGCTGTAGCGGGCTGTAGAGTCTTTTGCCATCTCCACTGTGGTAATGCCTTCTTCTTTCCATGCCATGGCAACTGTTTCTATGTAGCGGATGCTGCGATGGTCACGGCCGACACAGTATTCAATCAGGTAATCAATCAGGTCTACAGACATATGCAGCTCATCATAGAAAAACAGGATTTTCCGCGTTTCGGTAGGGGTAAGTGTCTTTCCAAGGTATTGCTCGGCAATGTAAAGAAGCTGGACAATGTCTTCGTTCTGCTTCAGTTCCTTGATGCGGTCCAAAGTGAGAGATTTACGCTCTGGTGAAGGATTAGTTGCATTGGAATCCCTAGTGGCTGCTGTATCAGGCAGCCCAGAGGCAATGGTATCTGGGCTACTGTCCGGGATATTGGCAGCAGATACATAATTGCCGGTAGCAACATATTGTGCAGAAGGCTGTGCGGCTGCGATATCTGTCATGGCGTCTAACGTGGTGTCTGATATAGCACCTGATGTAGTGTCTGATATAGTACCTGTAGCAGTGCCGAACTGTGATTGAGCAGAACTTATGCTTCTGCCGTTCCTAATATCAGAAGCATCAGAAGACGGCCCCTGGTTCATCCAGGGGGCAAGCAGGGTAATGCCTGCAAGCTGTTCCTCTTTATAAAAAACAGATAAAAGTCCCTCGTTTTCCCAGTATTTTAGCGCGCGGAGAATATCACCTTCTGTACAGAAAAGGGAATCTGCCATCTGTGCAAGCCCGAAAGGTGTCTTGGTATTCTCCAGCATACGGAGAAGATAAATATAAACTTTTACAAATTCGCCATTTGCTTTTGGCATATAGCGGTCTATAAAAAAATTAGATAAAGTAGTGACTTCGTGAAGTCCCAAGCTTCGCAATGTGATCATGTGGTATACTCCTTGCATTCAGGCAAATCAAGCGGATCCAATCAACTGGCATCCGCTCTGTTGCTTGCATTATAGCACAACCTTTTTTAAAAGAGAATAGCAGACATTTTTTTCACAATGTGTGTGGATTATAGTGTGGATAATGTGGATAATGTGGAAAGAAAGTTACACATAATGTTTATGGAAACCAGTGACTAGGCGAAAAACTTAGAATTATAAAGAGTTTTGTCGAATCCTGTCACTATATTATGTTAATCATATTATGCACATAAAAATCCACATCAACAGGAATCCGAAAATGTGCATAAGCCTGTGGATAATGTGGATAACTTAAAAGGAGCCTGTAAATACAAGCTCCTTTGTATGTGGATAAAAATTTTAAATTTTGTAAACGAAATGAATAGGTATAAGGAAGAAATTATTTGCCAAGAAGCTGTTCGCCAATTTTTACAACATCTCCTGCGCCCATTGTGATCAAAAGATCTCCCGGCTGGCAATTATTCAGCAGATAATTCTCAATTTCGTCAAAGGTTGGGAAATACTCACAGGAGGTTCCAAGCTCCTGGATCTTTGCCTGAAGGTTTTCAGAGGAAATTCCCAGATTATCCGTTTCTCTTGCTGCATAAATGTCTGCCAGGATTACGTGATCTGCAAGAGTAAGTGCCTGTGCAAATTCAGGAAGGAGTGCCTTGGTACGGGTATATGTATGTGGCTGGAATACGCACCACAGCTTTTTATGTGGATAATTGTGGGCTGCATTTAAAGTAGCCTGAATCTCTGTAGGGTGGTGGGCGTAATCATCTACGATGGTAATTCCTGCAACCTCACCCTTATACTGGAACCTGCGGTCTGTACCGGTAAAACTTCCAAGACCTTTTACAGTGATTTCATCTGGAATCTGAAGAAGCTGTGCCAGTGCAATGGCAGCCAGGGCATTGGAAACATTGTGGCTTCCCGGAACTTTCAGGTAAAAGCTGCCGGATTTTCTGCCATCTTTCATAACTGTGAAAGAAGCATGACCATATTTGTCATAGGTTATGTCTGTAGCCGTATACTGAGCGTCACTGTCAAGGCCGTATGTAATGACTTTGCAGGGAAGATCTTTAATGATATCCTCATAATGCGGGGTATCTGCATTGATGATCAAAGCGCCGTCGGCTGGAAGAAGCTGTGCAAATTTGCGGAAGGAATGACGGATATCATCAATATCCTTGAAAAAGTCAAGGTGATCAGCGTCAATATTCAAAATAATGCTGATCTTCGGGAAAAAGCTTAAAAAGCTGTTGGTATATTCACAGGCTTCTGTGACAAAAGTTTCGGACTGTCCCACACGGATATTTCCGCCAATAGATGGGAGAATTCCGCCTACGCTGATTGTAGGATCTGCATCTGCCTCAAGAAGAATCTGAGAGATCATGGAAGTGGTAGTGGTCTTGCCATGGGTCCCGGAAACTGCAATAGGAGTATCGTAGTTTCGCATGATCTGTCCAAGAAGCTGTGCTCGGGTCAGCATTGGAATTCCCTTTTCTACAGCACACGCATATTCCGGGTTATCGGGATGGATGGCTGCTGTGTATACAACCAGCTCTACCTCATCGGTAATATTGGATGCACGCTGTCCATAAAAAATATGGGCTCCCTTACGGGTAAGGGAATCGGTAAGTGGGCTTTCTTTGGAATCGGAGCCGGATACAATGAAATCCTCTCCAAGAAGGATTTCAGCAAGTCCGCTCATGCTGATTCCACCAATGCCGATAAAATGAATATGAAGTGGTTTATGAAAGTCTATCTGATACATAATGAATCTCCTTATAAAATAAGTGTGATGTTTTTTAATATCTAAAATATTGTATTTTTACTTATTATAACCCGAACAGGGAAAAATGAAAAGTATTTCTTTACCCTGGCAGATTTTGGGAAAACAGACTTTCAGATATAGTAACGTGTGCATAAGCAGACATGTTCATCTGAACTCAGATAAAAAGTAATAAGATTCATCCCGGAAATGTGCAAAATAGATAAAAAATAACAATTGATTAAAAAATGTCGAAAAAGCATGTACAATAGCGATAAAAAAAGTAAAATGTAACCAAAAAAATTGTAAAATATGTTCACTAACCCTGTGAAGTATGCTATAATGAGAAATCATAACTACAACAAGAGGTGATAGCATGATTAAAAAAGAAATGATTGCCATGCTCTTAGCCGGCGGCCAAGGCAGCAGACTTGGGGTACTGACAGAAAAAGTGGCCAAACCAGCAGTAGCTTTTGGAGGAAAATACCGTATCATTGATTTTCCATTAAGTAACTGTATTAATTCAGGAATTGATACAGTTGGAGTTCTGACACAGTATCAGCCTCTGAGACTGAATACCCATATCGGTATCGGTGTTCCGTGGGACCTGGACAGAAATGAAGGCGGCGTAACCGTACTTCCACCTTATGAGAAGAGCACAAACAGCGAGTGGTACACAGGAACAGCCAATGCCATTTTCCAGAATATGGCGTATATGGAGCAGTACAATCCTGACTATGTGCTTATCCTTTCAGGAGATCATATATATAAGATGGATTACGAGGTTATGCTCGACTTCCACAAGGCAAACAAGGCAGATGTAACTATCGCATGTATGCCAGTGCCGATTGAGGAAGCAAGCCGTTTTGGTATTATGGTAACGGACGAGACATTCCGCGTAACTGAATTTGAGGAGAAACCAGAGCATCCAAGCAGCAATCTTGCTTCTATGGGTATCTATATTTTCAGCTGGCCGGTTCTTAAAGAGGCTCTTTATGCACTGAAAGATCAGCAGAGCTGTGATTTTGGTAAACATATTCTTCCTTACTGCAAGGAAAAAGGACAGCGTCTTTTTGCCTATGAGTATAATGGCTACTGGAAAGATGTAGGAACTCTTGGTTCTTACTGGGAAGCAAATATGGAGCTTATCGATATCATTCCGGAATTTAATCTTTATGAGGAATTTTGGAAGATTTATACAAAAGGCGATATTATCCAGCCGCAGTACATTTCCGAAGATGCGGTGCTGGATCGCTGCCTGATCGGTGAGGGCTCTGAAATTTATGGTGAAATACATAATTCTGTAATCGGACCGAATGTTGTCATCGGCAAGGGAAGTGTGATAAAGGATTCCATTATCATGCGGAATACCACAGTCGGTGAGAATGTAGAAATGGAAAAAGCAATCGTGGCAGAGGACGTAACCATCGGTAATGGTGTTGTCCTTGGCTGTGGAGAAGAGGCTCCGAATGTAAAGAAGCCTGCTGTATATGCATTTGGCATTGCGACTATAGGAGAGGGCTCTGTGATTCCGGACAATGTTAAGATTGGAAAGAACACGGCGATTTCCGGTGTTACCACTGGGGCAGATTATCCGGATGGTATTCTGGAAAGCGGACAGGTAATTGCAGCAAAGGACGGTGACAAGGCATGAGAGCAATCGGTATTATTTTAGCTGGCGGCAACAATAACCGCATGAGAGAATTATCAGACAAAAGGGCAATTGCAGCAATGCCTATTGCCGGAAGTTACAGAAGTATAGATTTTGCCTTAAGTAATATGGCAAACTCCCATATCCAGAAGGTAGCAGTGCTTACCCAGTACAATGCACGCTCCCTGAATGAGCATTTAAGTTCGTCCAAATGGTGGGATTTTGGAAGAAAGCAGGGCGGTCTTTTCATATTTACTCCTACTATCACCAAAGAGAACGGTTTCTGGTATCAGGGAACCGCAGATGCGATTTATCAGAACTTAAGCTTTCTGAAAAACAGCCATGAACCATATGTTGTCATTGCTTCCGGTGACTGCGTTTATAAGATGGACTACAACAAAGTTCTGGAATATCATATTGCGAAACGTGCTGATATTACCGTTGTATGCACCACCTGCCCGGACCCGTCAGAGGTAGAACGTTTCGGCGTTATTCGAATGAATGAGGACTGCAGAATTGAAGAGTTTGAGGAGAAACCAATGGTTTCCCCATATAATACTATTTCCACAGGTATTTATGTGATCAGAAGAAGACAGCTCATCGAGCTGATTGAGAAAGCTGCACAGGAAGGCCGTAATGATTTTGTAAAAGATATCCTGATCCGTTATAAGAATCTGAAGAGAATTTACGGATATAAGATCGACAGTTACTGGAGCAATATTTCTACAGTAGAATCTTATTATAAGACCAACATGGATTTCCTGAAACCGGAGATCCGTAATTACTTCTTCAAACAGGAGCCAGGAATCAAGACAAAGATCGATGACCTGCCACCGGCAAAATACAATCCGGGAGCACAGGTGAAGAACAGTCTGATCTCAAGCGGATGTATCATCAATGGTGTTGTTGAGAATTCCGTTTTGTTTAAAGATGTATTTGTGGGAAATAACTGTGTAATTAAGAATTCTGTGATTTTGAATGATGTATATCTGGGGGATAATACACATATCGAGAATTGCATCGTGGAGAGCCGTGATACGATCCGGGCCAATTCTTATTACAGCGGCGAAGGAGAAGTGAAGATCGTCGTAGAGAAAAATGAGAGATATAGTTTGTAATAAGATACAAATCATATAAAAAGACTTAAGCGCAGAAGGCGGTTAAGAGGAAAGGGGCAGCAAAAATGAACATTACAGACGTACGGGTGAGAAAGGTTGCAAAGGAGGGAAAGATGAAAGCCGTAGTCTCCATCACCATTGATGAAGAATTTGTAGTACATGATATCAAAGTGATCGAGGGCGAAAAGGGACTTTTCATTGCAATGCCAAGCCGTAAAGCAACCGATGGAGAATACCGGGATATCGCACATCCTATTAATTCTACCACCCGTGATAAGATCCAGACGATCATTCTCGAGAAATATCAGGAAGCTGCAGCTGAGGAGGCTGCTGTATAAAAGGGAGTTTTTACACCCCGCATTTCATGGAGGAAATCCGGAAATGCGGGGATTTTTTATGTAACAGGAAATTCCGCCTAAATTCCCTGTTACATAAAAAGTCCTACCATATTACAGATCATAATGTACATTTCTTGAAAGAAGGTTCGAAAATTTCTTAAAAATCTATAAGCACCAAAAAGATATTACAAATATGTTACAAAGATTAAATAAAAGTGTTGAAAAAATTACAAAATATGATATACTTGACCTACGAAAAAAATAATGAGGTGTTTACATAGATGAAATTGAAGAAAGTTTTTGCAGTGTTATTAGCTGGAGTCATCAGTATATCAGCCCAGAGTGCGGTGTTTGCATCTACTACAGAGGAGCAGATTGCAGATGCTAAAGCACAGAAGGCGGCAGCACAGTCACAGCTGGAGGCCCAGCAGGCAAATATGGCATCCCTGGAGAGTAAGAAACAGGAGCTTGAGAGTTATCTGGAAGAGCTGAACACACAGTATAATGACCTGACCAACAGTATATCAGAACTTAGTATTCAGGCAGCACAGAAGGAAGAAGAACTGAATTCCCTGAAAGAACAGCTGGAAGAAGCGAAGCAGAAATCAGACAAGCAGTATGAAGATATGAAGAAGCGCATTGTTTATATGTATGAGAATGGCAGTGCATCTATGCTGGAACTGCTTTTATCTTCCCAGGATCTTGCACAGTTTCTGAACCGAGCAGAGAATATTTCCCAGATTTCCCAGTATGACAGGGACATGCTTCAGAAATATAAAGATTTGCAGGCTGAAATTAAAACCCAGGAGGAGCAGGCCCAGGAAGAGGCTGCTGCTATTGGTGATCTTCTTACTGAGAAGTCTTCTAGGCAGCAGGAGGTACAGGCACTTACAGCCAGCACAAATGAAAATATCCAGTCATATATTTATCAGATCAGTTCCAGCCAGGAAGAAATCAGTGCATTAAATACACAGATCAGCAGCGCAGACAGCAGTATTTATAGTCTGCTTCAGGTGGCAGCACAGGAGCAGGCTGCAGCAGAAGCCGCGCAGGCACAGCAAAGTGCATCTTCTGATACTTCAGATGATTATGACAGTACATCTGATTCCACAGATGGATACAGCGAAAATGACGGATCATATGAGGCAGAACAGGAAACAGATGAGAATTATGATACAGGGTCTTATGATGCAGGATCCTATGATGAATACACAGAAGATTCATATACAGATTCAGCCAGTGATTCTTACAGCGAAGAAGTAAGCCAGGATACTTCTGACAGCAGCAGTGTGCAGGGCAGCTCTTCCGGTCAGGGAACTTATCTTGGAAACTTTACGCTGACGGCTTATTGTAACTGTGCCCAGTGCTGCGGAACAGCGGGCAACCTTACTGCAAGTGGTACAGTTCCAACTGCAGGAAGAACAGTAGCAATGGCTGGCGTGCCATTTGGAACCCAGCTTTTGATCAATGGGAATGTTTATACAGTAGAAGACCTTGGAACTCCTTACGGCCATGTGGATATTTATTTTAGCAGCCATGCAGAGGCTTTGGCGTTTGGATTACAGACCGCAGAAGTTTACCAGCTGAATTAGTCTCCCACAAATTGTGACGTACATCTTTGATTCATAAAATCACTGTAGGAAAATTGCATTTCTGCTCATAGATTTAAAGATAAGGTTCTCCCGGAATTTCCGGATAGCTTCCCATTCCGATAAGAAGCTCCAGTCCGATCTGGCGGGCCTGCAATACTGCTTCTTTCACTGCACTGGCATCTCCGGAAATGGCAAGGATCACTTCATTGGAGTGACTGGTGCCGATGTTGGGAGTCATATAGCGGGTGATATGAACTGCGGAGGCTTTCATTGCAGTATCAGCCATTACAAGACCAATGGCAGCAGGAGAGCCTGCCATAAAACCGAAGGCTTCCCCTGGAACTGCATGAAACGCCATGGAAAGAGCACCTCCTGCATTAGCTGAAAAGGCGAATTCCAGATGACCAGATTCACTGATATAAAGCTCGCCTGCATATTTGTTGGTAAGCTCCAGAGCCAGGGAAATCGCGTGGCGCACATCAGAAACATCATTTCCGCCAATCACGATATAGTTTCCGTGGCCACCCCAGCCCTTGGTATCTCTGGGAAATTCAATGGAAAGAACCTCTGTGCCTGTAGCCTTTACCGCATCATCCACAGCGGTAATCTGTCCGGCTGCACCGGTACGGGAACTGAAAAGTCCCAAAGTATGATAACGGGTTCCTATATTCATTTCTTTTAAAAGAGTATCGTCTACTCCGGAAATTACAAGTCCGATGGTATCCAGAACTGCAGTCCCCACGAATTCTGTGCGGGTGCATTTGGTACTGATACTGTGCACATCCATGAGAAAAAACCTCCGTCTGATTTCTTTTTTAGTCTGTTTCTTTTCTTAAGTTTAGCATGATTACACAGGTTTGGAAAGTTTAAAATATAAAATTATTTCTATAAACTGTGAGGCATATTTGGCAGAAAACGCTGTGCGGGCGCTCTCAAAAATGTAATTTAAAAAGAGTGTAAATTAAGAATGTAGATCAATAATGTCAATTAATAATGTAAACCAACTACAAAAGAAAGGTTGACAATTGGCTTTCCATATGGTAGATTGTACCTGACAAAATAACATCCACAAAATAAACGGATTCGCCAACAACAGGCGGTATCCCTGATTAAAAGTGGATATACCCGAGGAGGAGATTATGAGTACCGTAACCGCAACAAAAACGAAAACATATGATATGGCATACATTGCAATATTTGCCGTATTGATTGCAATTTGTTCCTGGATTTCCATTCCGTTGACAGTACCATTTACATTACAGACCTTTGGCGTCTTTATGGCAGTTGGCGTGCTTGGAGGAAAAAGAGGAAGCCTGGCTGTCCTGGTTTACATTCTTCTTGGTGCTATTGGTGTTCCTGTATTTGCCGGATTTTCAGGGGGGCTTGGAATTCTGCTTAACAATACAGGCGGTTACATTATTGGATTTTTATTTTCTGCCCTTGTTATGTGGGCAATGGAATCCCTCTGGGGAAAGAAACCGGTGATTCAGATTCTTTCTATGGTAGTTGGCTTGGTTGTATGCTACGCAATGGGAACCATCTGGTTCATGGTTGTATATACAAAAACATCCGGAGCTGTTGGACTTGGAACCGTGCTGGGCTGGTGCGTAATTCCATTTATCATTCCGGATCTTGTAAAAATCGCTCTGGCATTTGTTTTGTCCAGAAGGGTACGTAAATTTGTACCAGTACAGTAAAAAAGAACGTCAGACATATCCCATTCGCCCTCACCACGGGATGTGCCTGGCGTTTTTTGTAGGAAACGGATACAGTAATGGATTCACAGCCCATATGCAGGAAATGCTGGATTTGTTTCAAAAAGGCACAGATGTCAATATTGTTATAAAAACAGACGAAATATGTTCTGCCTGTCCGAATAATTGTAAAGGAGTCTGTGAGGCTGCTGATAAAGTAAAGCGGTATGACCAGGCTGTGCTTGACCAGTGTGGATTAAAAGAGGAGCAAAAGCTTGCTTTTACAGAATTTACACAACAGGTACAGGAAAAAATTATAGAATCAGGTAAAAGAGAAGAAATCTGTGGTGACTGCCAGTGGAACCGCATTTGCCAGGAACAGCCAAGCAGATGGCAGAAAACAGATAAAAAACTGAACTGAAAATTACAAAAAAGAAATCCTATATGGTATAATAAAAGCACAAAAAGAGTTACCGGATAGCATGTAAAATGCGAAATGTCACTGCTTTAATGAATGTGAACACAGGAATCGTTAAGCTGCAAAATGCTGATAAAGCTGGAGTGCAAATATAGAAACAGCAGATAAGCGTGTGATTGTAGCTACGTAAAACGAATATGTTATTGAAAAGGGGGATTTCTATGAGAAAAAGGTTGTTTAAGACAATGGCAGCCACAGGCATAGCCGCATGTATGCTGATTGGAAATGGTGCAATTCCTTTTGTACAGCCATATATGATCCAGGCAGCTATTGTAGATGGAGATGAGCTGGTAGACGGACTTAGCAGAGCAGCAGATTATTATATTCTCAAGGATTCTTCAGCCAGGGATTTGACTTATAATGAGATCGCCGGGCTTGGTGACAGTGAACGGCAGATGGCGATCAATGAGATTTATGCCCGTCATGGCCGGAAGTTTGTAATACCGCAGGTACAGCAGTATTTCAATGAGAAATCCTGGTATCAGGGAACCGTGGAAGCCAGCAAGTTTGATGAAAATGTTTTGAGTGATATTGAGACTGGTAATATCAGCAAACTTTTGAAGTCAACCACATCTTCTGAGTATGTGCTGGATGGCAGTGACCACAGATATGTGACTGATGCAGAAGTTGCAGCTCTTAGTAAGGACGATCTGCAGCTTGCCATTAATGAAATTTATGCCCGTCATGGCCGGAAATTTGCAATGAAAATGTATCAGGAATATTTCGATAAATGCTCCTGGTATCAGGGAACCATAGAACCGGCACAGTTTAATGAAAGCATTTTAAATACCTATGAAATCTCTAACATCGATAAGCTGTCAGAGGCAATTTATCAAAGAGCCGGGGCTGCAGATGAATCCACTATTTATTTTGCAGGCAGATATACCATGCAGAATAATGGAATTTCAGTTGAACTTTCGGTAAGTCTGTATTCTGATCCTGCTTTTAATCAGACCAGTGCAGGAGAAGAAGTAGGCACAGTTGCATCCACCATTACATTTGCAGATGGCAGTGTAAGCACCAGCACAGGTTATCTTTACAGGGAAGACAATAATTCCTATATTATTTCCCTTGGAGATTTAAGCGGAAGCAAGGTGACAGCATTTGAAAACTGCCTGATTCTTCTTGGATCAGGAGGATTTGATGATACCTATACGCTGGCAGAGCGGTATCAGAGCTGAAACTGAATTTCAGGTATTATTTTAACAGAAACTACTGCAAAGGTGGCAATTGCTTCTGTTGCAACAGGTACAATATTGGGATAATTATATAAAACTATAGAAACCAATAAAAACTAATAGAAACCGATAGTTCGCAAATGTGGCTATCGGTTTTTTGTTTGAGAAAAACATAAAAAAACACCGAAACCCTTGATTTCTCAAGACTTTCGGCGCCCCTGCCAAGTAGTCGAAGTGACGGGATTCGAACCCACGACCTCTGCGTCC
The DNA here is from genome assembly GCA_934364795.1 of uncultured Blautia sp. Classification (GTDB taxonomy): domain Bacteria; phylum Bacillota; class Clostridia; order Lachnospirales; family Lachnospiraceae; genus Blautia_A. The sequence goes on along the minus strand of CAKRMK010000003.1, from coordinate 17,570 downwards.
CGAACGCAGCGCTCTACCAAACTGAGCCACACTTCGTCGACTGCAAGGAGTATTATACATAGATTATCGCCTGTTGTCAACATAAAAATTCAAAAAAATTTGAAAATTTGAAAAATTAAAATCAGGAAATTTATGAATGAAAAGTTTCGGATTTCATATACATTAATGAATGATAGGAAATTTCATAGGACGGGAGGATGTCATTTGGCTGGATATCGACGTTTTATAGCATATGTGTATGAATACCAGAAGGGCAGAAAAGCGAATAATTGTGGTTTTATGAAAGTGGAAGTGAAAAATGGTATCTGTACAGCGGAAATCCATCTTCAGATAAAAGGAATGGCAGCAGAAGAACAGTGTAAAGTTTATGGATTTTGGAGAAAAGAGGGGCTGCTAAATGGAATTTTAATGGGAAGTTGCAAAACGATAAAAGATGGAATTGAGTGTCTGATAGAGACAAATGCACTTAGCGTAGGTGAATCAGGAATTCCTCTTGAAAAAATGGGAGGTATGATTTTATTAACGGAATCAGGAGCCTTTCTGGGAACGGAATGGGATGATCAGGCAATCAGACCAGAGAATTTTAAGGAAATGAAAACAGTACCGGCAGCAGAGAAAAAACAATTTGAAGAAACCGAGGGGGAAGAGATAAAGCGTGAAAGGGAAAGGTCTGAAGAGACAGAAGGAGAAAAGGGAGAGATTAAAGAAATAGAGCGAGAAGAGGAAAATGCTAAAGAATCAGAACGTGAAAGAACTGATGCTAAAGAAACAGAGAGCGAAAGGGGAGAGGCTAAAGAAATAGAGCGAGAAAGGGCTGATGCTAAAGAAACAGAGAACGAAAGGGGAGAGGCTGAAGAAACAGAACGAGAAGTGGTAGAGTCAGAAGAAACAGATCGAGAAAGAATGGAGACTGACTGGAAAGTGGATGAAGCATTAGAAAAAGAAGAATCAGAGAATAAAGAATCCATAAATAAACAGGCTGATATAAACTTAAAAGACGAAAATATCCATATTCAATCTGTTGCTTCCCAAAATACCAAAACTAAAAATACTGAGAAAATCACCCTCCCATTTGGCCAGGAATTTTGCCCATTTGACGACTGTGACATGCAATGCTGGAAAATCCATCCACAGGATCTGGTATATTTTCCAAGGAGACAATGCTCTTTGCGAAATAACCGTTTCCTGCAATACGGTTACTATCATTTTGGACACCTGCTTTTGTGCCGGCGGGGAAATGGCAGATATATACTGGGAGTTCCCGGCTGTTATGACCAGCAGGAACAGTTTATGGCTGGGATGTTTGGCTTTTCCTGCTTTAAAGAAAGTCCACAGATTAAAGTGTCAAAAGGCAGAGGCGGCTACTGGTACCGTGCTATTGATCCGCCTTTGTGTACGGGAACAGGAATGTAAAAATATCACCGAAATTGACATCTTCACAGGAACTGCCTATAATAAAACTGTTTTCGCAGTGCAAGGCAGATGAAGACATCTGCAGCGACAAAATATATTACAGATGAGGAAATGAAAATGAAACAACGTGACCTAACCAAAGGCAGCATTACAGGAAATCTGCTGTTATTTGCGCTTCCTTTGATGGCGGGAAATCTTTTGCAGCAATGCTATAACATTGCCGATACTCTGATTGTGGGACGGTATTTGGGAGCAAATGCCCTTGCAGCGGTGGGATCTTCTTATACGCTTATGACCTTTCTGACTTCCATATTGATTGGAATGTGTATGGGAAGCGGCGCAGTATTTTCCATACGCTTTGGGCAAAAAGATCAAAAAAAATTAAAAGAAGGAATTTTACATTCTTTTGGTCTGATTGCTGCAATGACTGTAGTGATCAATGTTTTGGTATACATCTGCCTGCCACTGATTTTGAAAGTCCTTCAGGTTCCGGCAGAAGTGGTTCCGTATATGCGGACATACCTGCTGATCATATTTGCAGGAATCAGTGCCACATTTTTATATAACTATTTTGCAGCACTTTTACGTGCTGTAGGAAATTCTGTGGTTCCCCTTATTTTTCTTGCCATATCTACAGTCTTGAATATTGGACTGGATCTGCTCTTTGTTCTGGGCTTTGGTTGGGGAGTGGCTGGTGCGGCAGGAGCTACCGTGCTTGCACAGTTTGTATCCGGAATTGGAATTACAATTTATACGTTGGTGTTTTTCCCTGAATTTCGTATTTCCAGGGAAGAGCTTTATTTTGACAAAAAGGTTCTGGGAGAAATCGCACAGCTTTCTTTTCTTACCTGTTTACAGCAGTCTATTATGAATTTCGGGATCCTTATGGTCCAGGGAAGGGTAAACAGCTTTGGAACAGCAGTTATGGCTGCATTTGCAGCAGCAGTAAAAATAGATTCCTTTGCCTATATGCCGGTACAGGATTTTGGAAATGCTTTTTCTACTTTTATAGCACAAAATTATGGCGCCGGAAAACAAAAGAGAATTTCCCAGGGAATTAAAAGCGCAGTTCTTGCAGCCTTTGCTTTCTGCCTGATAATCAGCGCAGCTGTATGTGTATTTGCGGCTCCTCTTATGGGGATTTTTGTGAAAGCATCTGAAACAGAGATCATTTCTATCGGAGTAGGCTATCTGAGAATTGAAGGAGCTTTTTATTTTGGAATTGGACTTCTTTTCCTTCTGTACGGATATTACCGTGCAGTGAAAATGCCGGGAATGTCGGTGGTTCTTACTATTCTTTCTCTTGGAACAAGAGTGGTGCTGGCATACACTTTATCTGCAATTCCAGCGGTGGGCGTAACCGGAATCTGGGTGTCTGTGCCAATTGGATGGGCACTGGCAGACCTTGTGGGAGTGGTGTATTACTGGAGAAAAATGCGGAATCTATACTACGGTGAAAATTGCAAAAAGCAGGTGTAAATCAAGGATTACCTTGCAGTATAACGGGAGAAATTTTATGCTTACAGAACAGGAACGTTACATGAAAGAAGCCATTCGACAGGCGAAAAAAGCCAGAGCCCTGGAGGAAGTACCAATTGGCTGCGTGATCGTCTGTGACGGACAGATCATAGCAAGAGGTTATAACCGGAGAAATACAGACAAAAATACCCTTTCCCATGCTGAATTAAATGCAATCAAAAAAGCCAGCAAAAAACTGGGAGACTGGCGGCTGGAGGGCTGTACCATGTATGTCACACTGGAGCCCTGCCAGATGTGTGCCGGAGCACTTATGCAATCCAGAATTGACCGTGTTGTGATTGGAAGTATGAATCCAAAAGCGGGATGCGCCGGTTCTGTGCTGAATCTTCTGGAAATGGATGGATTTAATCACAAAGTGGAAGTAATCCGTGGCGTTTTACAGGAAGAATGCTCGTCCATGTTATCGGACTTTTTCAAAGAACTGCGGGAAAAGAAAAAAATGCTGAAAAAATCTCTGGCGGAACAGGTTGGAAATTCAGAAAAATAGTGGTATGATAAAAAACAAAGTGAAAATACCGGAAAATTGGAATTCCGGCAATAAGACAGGAGGAAAAAACAATGGAACTTGAAGCATTAAGAAAAGACATGGTTGCTGCCATGAAGGCAAAGGATAAAGTAACTAAGGATGCAGTTTCTTCTCTGATTTCCGCAGTGAAGAAGGTTGCAATTGATGAAGGATGCCGCGATGATATCAGCAGTGAGCTGGTTGACCGCGTAATTTTAAAAGAGCTGAAATCTGTAAAAGAGCAGATTGATACCTGCCCGGAATCCAGACAGGATCTGAAGGATGAGTACCAGGCAAGATATGATGTAATCGCCAAATATGCACCGAAGCTGATGGATGCTTCCGAGATCAAGGCATATCTGCAGGAGAAGCATGCAGAGCTGATTGCTTCCGGCAACAAAGGCCAGATTATGAAAACGATTATGCCAGAGCTGAAAGGGAAAGCTGATGGCAAAGTAATTAATCAGGTGGTTGCTGAACTGTGTAAATAATTTATTTTACAGAGAAGTGAAGCGAGAACAGGAATTGGTTTTAGAAAATAAAAATGAAGCGCATACTATATGAGAGAAGAAGCTCTTTGATAGTATGTGCTTTTTTACGTACCAGGAAATTCTATTGGAATCTTCTGGTATATAAAAAGTCCTACAGGGCAGGATTCTTTCTTGTATGAAAACAAAAAAAGAACGTCCTTATCAGACGTTCCATAAATTTCTTATTACGCGCGCCGCACCTCGGAATGGTCTCACAGACGTTACCTCTACAGTTAACTCAGCCCAGGCACCCTCACGGCACACAGGAGATTCTACTTAGTGCTGCTACATTCCTGTCCTGACACGGTTCATAGAGTCCTGTTGCGTAAGACCCAAACGTCAACGCCACTTATAAAGGGCAGCTCCACAAGATACAAGCCTCAGATTGGCATCACCCCTGCTGTAGCGGATTGCAGGTACAGGGCACCGCTATCTCCCCGGCTGCGCGGAATTTAATTATAAAGGAATTACTGGATTTTGTCAAGATGCTGTTTCCAGATAATATTTACAAATATGAACAAAAATATGTTACTGTGTTTTCAAACAGGAGCCAGTGCGGGCAGGGTTTTCAAATTCCTTGTTGTGTGAAACTGTGAAATATTATATAATTAAATTCAAGCATTAAAAGGTGTGTGCAATACGGTTCAAGAGGACCACATGGAATCCATATCTGATTTTGATGGATTTCATTTGCCAGAACACAGAAATGGAGGGTACTATGATTAAAAGAATCGGCTTATTAACAAGCGGCGGTGACTGCCAGGCCCTGAATGCCACCATGCGAGGAGTTGTAAAAGGGCTTACCAACAGCATCGATGATCTGGAGGTTTACGGTTTTGACGATGGATATAAGGGACTTATCTATGGCAAATACCGCATGCTGACATCTAAGGATTTTTCCGGAATCCTGACACAGGGAGGAACGATCCTGGGTACATCCAGACAGCCGTTCAAGCTTATGCGTGTACCGGATGAGAAGGGATTAGATAAAGTTGAAGCCATGAAGCAGACTTACTACAAGCTCTGTCTGGACTGCCTGGTTATCCTTGGCGGTAATGGTACTCAGAAAACTGCCAATCTTTTAAGAGAAGAAGGTCTGAATATCATCCATCTGCCGAAGACCATTGACAACGATATCTGGGGAACTGATATGACTTTTGGATTCCAGAGCGCTGTCAATATTGCTACTAATGCAATCGACTGCATTCATACCACTGCAGCTTCCCATGGCCGTGTATTTATCGTAGAAGTTATGGGACATAAGGTAGGAAGCCTTACCTTACATGCAGGAATCGCAGGTGGAGCAGATATTATCCTGATTCCGGAGATTCCATACGATATCAAGAAAGTAGTGGCTGCTATCCAGAAGCGTTCCAAAGCAGGCAAGCGCTTTACCATTCTTGCAGTAGCAGAAGGTGCTATTTCCAAGGAAGATGCATTGCTTTCCAAGAAAGATTATAAGAAAAAACTGGAAGACCGTGCGAAGAAGTACCCGTCCGTATCTTACGAAATTGCTGATAAAATTACTCAGGAGCTTGGTTCTGAAGTCAGAATCACAGTTCCGGGACACACCCAGCGTGGAGGCGCACCATGTGCATACGACCGTGTGCTTTCCACAAGAATTGGAGCAGGTGCTGCAGAAGCAATCCTCGACGGAGAATATGGCATCATGATCGGCGTTGTGAATGGCAAGATCAAGAGAGTTCCTCTTGAAGAGTGTGCCGGCAAGCTGAAAATGGTTTCTCCGAAAGATCAGACTGTCAAGGCAGCCAAACAGATCGGTATCAGCTTCGGCGACTGATTCTGTCTCCATCTTAGAAAGGAGTTTTCCATAAATGAGCTATACTGCTCTATACCGGAAGTTCAGACCGGATAATTTTGATGATGTCAAGGGGCAGGATCACATTGTGACAACCCTGACCAATCAGATCAAAGCGAACCGTATTGGCCACGCTTATCTGTTTTGCGGCACCAGAGGAACCGGTAAGACGACCGTTGCAAAAATACTGGCAAAAGCAGTAAACTGCCAGCATCCGGTGAATGGAAGCCCCTGTGGCGAATGTGAGATGTGCAGGGCGATACAGGCCGGTACCTCCATGAACGTGATTGAAATCGATGCAGCGTCCAATAATGGCGTTGACAACATCCGTGAGATCCGTGAGGAGGTGGCGTACCGCCCTACTGAAGGAAACTATAAGGTATACATTATTGACGAGGTTCACATGCTTTCTACAGGAGCGTTTAATGCTCTTCTGAAAACACTGGAGGAACCTCCGTCTTATGTTATCTTCATTCTTGCAACTACAGAGGCGCACAAGATCCCTATTACCATTTTGTCCAGGTGCCAGAGATATGATTTCCACCGTATTTCCATTGATACCATTGCGGCAAGGCTGGATGAACTGCTGAAAATTGAGAAGGTAGATGCCGAGGAGAAGGCTGTCCGTTATGTGGCAAAAGCCGGAGACGGTTCCATGCGAGACGCATTGAGTCTTCTGGATCAGTGTATTGCTTTTTATCTGGGACAGACTCTGACCTATGATAAAGTGCTGGAAGTTCTGGGAGCTGTAGATACGGAAGTATTCAGCAAGCTTTTGCGTCAGGTGCTTCAGGGCAATGTTACAGCAGCTATCCGTACTTTGGAGGAGCTGATTATAGGAGGCAGGGAGCTGGGACAGTTTGTAGGTGATTTTACCTGGTACATGCGTAATCTGCTTCTGGTAAAAACTTCAGAGAATCCAGAGGAAGCAATCGATGTATCATCAGAGAATCTGAAGCTTTTACAGGAAGAAAGTGAAATGGTGGATGTAGAAACTTTAATGCGCTACATCCGTATTTTTTCAGATCTGTCCAGCCAGATCCGCTATTCTACACAGAAGCGTGTACTTGTAGAAATTGCTTTGATCAAGCTGTGCCGTCCGGCCATGGAGACCAATCTTGATTCTGTTCTTGACCGTCTGCGTGTTCTGGAACAGCGTATGGATGAAAGACCTGTGCAGCAGGTGTTTGTTTCATCAGCAGATGCCAGAAATGTCCGTACAGGACAGACAGGAACAGAAGAAACCCAGGCACCTGCCAAACCGGTGAAAGCAGCCCCGGAGGATCTGCAGAAGATTGTTGCCAGCTGGAGGGTAATTGTAGGTCAGACCAGTGGCATTTTTAAACAAATGCTTCAAAAGGCAATTCCGAAGTACAATGGAGAGACGGGAGATCCTGTTCTTTATGTTGAATTTCAGGATTTCCTGGGAAAAACCTATGTGGATAATCCAGAAGCAGAAAATGAGCTGAAAAGTATTATCGCAGCTTCTACAGGTAAATCTGTAGAGCTGAAAATGGTGGTTGCCAAAGAGCATAACCACACTAATTTAGCACAGGTAACTGTGGATCAGGCAATCCGCGAGAACATTCATATGGATGTTGTTGTGGAAGAGGATCCTGATAACCCTGAAGAATAATAAGGAGGTCTTTGTTATGGCAAAGCGAGGAGGTTTTCCAGGCATGGGAATGCCGGGAAACATGAATAATCTTATGAAACAGGCGCAGAAAATGCAGCGTCAGATGGAAGAAAACCAGAAGGCTCTTGAAGAAAAGGAATTTACTGCAGCAGCAGGTGGCGGTGCAGTAGAAGTTACTATTTCCGGTAAAAGAGAAGTAACCAAAGTGAAGCTTGCAGAAGAAGTAGTAGATCCGGATGATATTGAAATGCTTGAGGATCTTATTGTTGCAGCAACTAACGAAGCACTTCGCAAGGTAGAGCAGGAAAATCAGGCAGTAATGTCCAAACTTACAGGCGGACTTGGTGGACTGGGTGGAGGTCTTCCATTCTGATGGAATACTACAGCAGTCATATCAATAAACTGATCGAACAACTGTCCCATTTACCGGGCATCGGGGCGAAATCAGCCCAGCGTCTGGCCTTTCATATTATGAATATGCCCAAAGATCAGGTGCAGCAGCTGACAAATGCCATTACAGATGCCAGGACTAATGTGCAGTACTGTAAGTGCTGTTACACGCTTACGGATAAAGAGATGTGCCCCATCTGCAGCAATCCCAGGCGTGATCACAGCACCATTATGGTAGTTGAGAACACCAGAGATCTTGCTGCCTATGAAAAAACCGGCAAGTTTGAAGGCGTTTACCATGTTCTTCACGGTGCGATTTCTCCAATGCTTGGAATCGGACCGGATGATATCAAGCTGAAGGAGCTGATCCAGCGCCTTCAGGGTGATGTAAAAGAAGTGATCATTGCCACTAACTCCAGTCTGGAGGGCGAAACCACAGCCATGTATATCAGTAAACTGATTAAGCCTACCGGAATTAAAGTAAGCAGAATTGCCAGTGGTGTGCCTGTAGGAGGCGATTTGGAATACATTGACGAGGTGACGTTACTTCGCGCACTGGAGGGCCGTGTAGAATTATAGGTGCAGGAGGGCGATTTTTGTGGCAAGAATAAAGGTGACATCGTCTGACGTTGCCAAAAAAGCAGGGGTTTCCCAGGCAACGGTTTCCATGGTGCTGAATCATAAATATAACGTATCGTTTTCCAGGGAAACCATAGAGAAAGTAGAAAACGCCGCCCGGGAATTAGGGTACCGGCTTCCTGGCAGCAGAAACAGAAAAGAGAGCAAAAAAGAAAAGCTTATCGTTGTATTTTGCCCTACTATCACAAGCCCCTATTATGTGCTGCTGCTTCAGGGAATTGAAGCAGTGGCAAATGAACGGGGCTATGGAGTATTTATCTGTAATACCCAGCGTGATGCAAGGCTGGAAGAAAAATATCTGCGGATGATCCGGGCAATGGCACCTCAGGGAATCATTTATGCCTGCAATCCTCATCCAGATTACATCAGTCAGGTAGAAGAGATGGCCCGGGATATCCCGTTGGTTATTATCAGCAATAAGGAAAAAATCAGCACAGTAGATGCCATCAATCAGGACAATACTGAGGTGGGACGCCTTATGGCCAAGCATCTTCTGGAGCTGGGACACAGGGATGTGGCATTTATTACTCCGCCGCTGACCAGACGCCAGTGGCAGCGTTCCAAGAGAGTGGACGGTTTTGTGCAGGAATTTGAAAAAGCCGGGCTTTCCGGACATGTGATCATCAAGGCGGCCGATGAATCTGTTGACCGTCGCAATCCCCGTACAGATTCTGAATATTCCATGGGATACGCTCTGACCAGATCTCTTTTGGATGACAAGAAAAGGTTTACTGCCATTGCAGGTCAGAACGATATGATGGCAATTGGAGCGGTAGATGCTTTGCAGGATGCCAGAATCCGGGTACCCAAGGATGTCTCTGTGATTGGCTGTGACAATATTTTTTATTCTGGAATCAGGAGAGTGTCACTTACGACCATTGATCATTTTGTAGATTTAAAGGGCAGAGATGCCTGTGATATCATAATTCGCAAAATTGATACCGGAATCCGCTTCGGTGAGGGAATACGCCCCACAAGTGTATATAATATTGAGTACACGCCCAAGATCATCGTGCGGAAAACTACAAGCTACGCAAGGCTGGACAAGCCGGAATAAGCGGTATAAACGTTTTGGGGTTTTTGTCTCTGATATCATATGATGTTAGGGTCAAAAGGAATTTTGCCCCTAACTTGATATCCACGAATTGCTCCGCTGCAAAGCAGCTCCCACAATTCTCGAACATTCGGAATCCGCTGATTTACTGCGTAAATCGCTACTTCCTCATGTTCGGCGGGTCCCAAGGTCAAAAGCCTTATCATGCAAGCATGAACGGCTTTTTGACCTTTTGCCCCTGATATCATCATATTAAATAAATGATTTGATAAAAAATATTAATAATAAAACACTGGAAAATATAGTTGGAAATATCTGAAAAACCTTATTTAATATTATGAAAAATTGATTGATATAATGTTGACAAAATTGATTTTTATTAATAAAAATAAAAATTATTAATTGAAAATTTATTAATAAAATTCAGACGTCTTGACCTGTAAATGAAGTTTGATATAATGAAATCATGCGAATGAGCGTAACCAAAAAATCAAAAATACAAGCAAATTCAGGAGGAAAAGATCATGAAATTTTTTATTGACACAGCAAAGGTTGAGGACATTAAAGCAGCAAATGATATGGGAATTATCTGTGGTGTAACCACAAACCCATCTCTGATCGCAAAAGAGGGAAGAGATTTTAACGAAGTAATCAAAGAGATCACAGAAATCGTTGACGGACCTATCAGCGGCGAAGTAAAAGCTACCACAACAGACGCAGAGGGAATGATCCGTGAGGGACGTGAGATTGCCAAAATCCATCCGAATATGGTAGTTAAAATTCCTATGACCGGTGAAGGTCTGAAGGCTGTCAAGGTTCTTTCCAAAGAAGGAATCAAGACAAACGTAACTCTTATCTTCAGTGCAAACCAGGCACTTCTGGCAGCAAGAGCCGGTGCTACATATGTATCCCCGTTCCTTGGAAGACTTGACGATATTTCCACAGACGGTGTAGAATTAATCCGCCAGATCGCTGATATGTTTGCTGTTGCAGGTATTGATACAGAGATCATTGCAGCAAGTGTACGTCACCCAATGCATGTAACACAGTGTGCTCTTGCAGGTGCTGACATTGCAACTGTACCATTTAAAGTACTTGAGCAGATGATCCATCATCCTCTGACAGATGCCGGAATCGTAAAATTCCAGAATGACTATAAAGCTGTATTTGGTGAATAATTGATAGATAGAATTGTTTGTCGCAATCTGTGTATCATGGAAAACAATAAGGAGAGTTTATAATGGAGAATTTAGAGCTTCAGAAAATTGCAAACGAAGTCCGCAAGGGCATCGTAACTGCACTGCATGCTGCTAAAGCCGGACATCCGGGTGGATCTTTGTCAGCAGCAGATGTATTCACATATCTTTATTTTGAGGAAATGAATGTAGATCCTAAGGATCCGAAGAAAGCAGACCGCGACCGTTTTGTCCTTTCCAAAGGCCACACAGCACCGGGACTGTATTCCGTACTTGCCCAGAGGGGCTATTTCCCGAAAGAAGACCTGGTAACACTTCGTCACCTTGGTTCTTACCTTCAGGGACATCCGGATATGAAGCATATCCCAGGTGTTGATATGTCAAGCGGTTCTCTTGGACAGGGAATTTCCGCAGCAGTAGGAATGGCTCTTTCTGCAAAATTAAGTAATGACAGCTACCGTGTATATACACTTCTTGGAGATGGTGAGATCCAGGAAGGACAGGTTTGGGAAGCTGCCATGTTTGCAGGCGCAAGAAAGCTGGATAATCTTGTAGTAATTGTTGATAACAATGGTCTGCAGATCGATGGTAAAGTAGAAGATGTATGCTCTCCGTATCCGATCGACAAGAAGTTTGAAGCCTTTAATTTCCATGTAATCAATGTTGCAGATGGAAATGATATGGCACAGCTTCGTGCTGCTTTTGACGAAGCAAAAGCTACCAAAGGAATGCCTACAGCAATCGTTATGAAAACTGTAAAAGGTAAAGGAGTATCTTTCATGGAGAATCAGGTAGGATGGCATGGAAAAGCTCCTAATGACGAAGAATACGCACAGGCTATGGCAGATTTGGAGAAGGTAGGTGAAGCATTATGTCAGAAGTAAAGAAGATTGCAACAAGAGCCAGCTATGGCAATGCTCTTGTAGAACTTGGAAAGAAACATGAGGATCTGATCGTTCTGGATGCTGACCTTGCTGCAGCTACCCAGACCGGAATTTTCAAAAAGGCTTTTCCAGAGCGTCACATTGACTGCGGTATTGCAGAGTGCAATATGATGGGAATCGCAGCTGGACTTGCAACTACAGGTAAAGTTCCTTTTGCAAGTACATTTGCAATGTTTGCAGCAGGCCGTGCTTTTGAGCAGGTTCGCAACTCTGTTGGATATCCTAAGCTGAATGTTAAGATTGGTGCTACTCACGGCGGAATTTCCGTTGGTGAAGATGGCGCTACACATCAGTGCTGCGAAGATTTTGCACTTATGCGTACAATCCCGGGAATGGTTGTTGCATGCCCGTCTGATGATATCGAAGCAAAGGCTATGGTTGAAGCAGCTTATGAGCATGTAGGCCCTGTATACATGAGATTTGGCCGTCTTGCTGTCCCGGTTATCAATGACAACCCGGATTATAAATTTGAGCTTGGTAAAGGTATTGTTCTCCGTGAGGGAAAAGATCTTACCATTATTGCCAACGGACTTTGTGTAGCTCCGTCTCTTGAGGCAGCTGCAAAGCTTGCAGAAGAGGGAATCGAAGCAAAAGTAATCAATATCCATACTATCAAGCCTCTTGACGAAGAACTGGTAGTTGCAGCAGCAAAAGAGACTGGCAAAGTTGTAACTGTTGAGGAACATTCTATTATCGGTGGCCTTGGCGGTGCTGTATGCGAATGCCTGGCTGAAAAGGCTCCTGTACCGGTTAAACGTATTGGTATTAACGATGTTTACGGCGAATCTGGACCGGCTGTAGCTCTTCTTGAGAAATATGGTCTTGACGCAGCTGGTATTTACAAACAGATTAAAGCATTTATCTGATTTAGTTTTTTGAATCCTGGTTTTGCAGCAATAAAATGATGCAAATTTAAAATAAAGCGGACAGAAAGGAAAAAGTTCTGTTCGCTTTATTTTTATGCAGATGTCGCATGAAGCGATCCGCTGCATGGGAGAACTCTGCATTAGAGCGTGTCTCCAAAATCATTCCTTCAATCTGCACGCCTCACTTTGCGGTATATTCCGTCTGGATTCAGTTGCCGTAGCCTGAGCCTGTTTACATGGAAAAACTGCCCAGAATCCCCTGCGTGATTGTATCTGCCAGAGAGATTACAGTAGAAAGTCGGGTGGTCTGTAAGGTGAGATATTCCAGAATCCCGGAAATATTTACAATTCCTGTAATATAAATATCTCCAACAGGCGGCAGCTCTTTTTGAACAGCGGCTCCTGGATAAAGGGAACCATTTCCGATGGTGACGTATCCCAGATGCTCTTTTTCGCCCAGGGAAGCGTCTACAGCAATAACCAGAGCCGCAGGATGATGCAAAGTGATAAACTCGGTCATATGCTCCAGATTAACTGCGTGAACAGGCTGATTCAGAGTACCATAAACAGAAATTCCGGGAAGCTGATACTGACTTAAGCGATATCCTACATAAGGGCCAAGACAGTCGCCTGTTACCCGGTCACTTCCGATACACAAAAATACGATTTCAGACCAGTCCTTTTTATTCCGCCGGATACATTTTTCTAACAGACGGGCAATTTCTTTATGAGAATTTTCATTTCTTGTATTAATATAAAATGGCATAGATATCTCCTATTTTCAAAGGCTTTGTTGTGCTTATAATCCATCTTATCCCATATCTGTTAAGAATATGCACTATGCAAAAACTGTCGTTAAATTCTGTAAAACAGCTCTTATATTACGCTAAAATCCGCAATTTACCTGTGTTATTCTGATACCCGAAGGGGTGATGTAAGCATGATAGAAGTTGTTTACAAAGAAGAAAAACAGGAGGCAAATGCGGGAGAAAATATATTTCATGTACCGCGAAATATACGTCAGATCGGACTGGCAGGTGGAAATGTCCGGATTTATATCGAGGATTATGTATATACTTTTCTGGGGAGACTTGCTGATCAAAAAAGCCATAGCAAGGAAGTATGCGGTGTTGCTGTATTTACAGGAGAAACCAAATGGGACAGCGGCATTACTTATATTTTCATAAGGGGAGCACTGATTGCTGAAGATATGGAGGTTACAGCCGAGCATATTGAATTTTCTGAAAAAATATGGGAAAAGATACAGGAGAACCAGATAAAATATTTTCCGGACCAGGAAGTTACAGGATGGTTTTTTTCAAGACCGCAGATGTATCTGGAAGCGGGAGAATTACTTACACAAGTCCATTTGAGGCATTTCGGAGGCGAAAAAGTACTGATGCTTATGGAACCTACAGAGCGTGAGGATGCCTTTTTTTTATATGAAAATGGTGCCATGGCAAAGCAGCGTGGATATTATATCTATTACGAAAAAAATCCGCAGATGCAGGAATATATGATTGAAAAGAAGCAGGAATTGACCAGGGAGGAAACTGAAAAAGTTGAGGACGAGGCAGTTATTTCTTTCAGGAAAATTATCCGGAATAAAAAAGTGGAAAAAACAGGGAAAACGGGAAAAACAGAGGAAGAGCCCCAGAAAGAAATGGAGCATACCTCTGTTTTTTCGTATGCAGCAACGGCCTGTCTCATCCTTGCGCTGCTGGCAGTTGGAAATGGTTTTTACCGGAATTATAAAAAAATACAGGACAGAAGTATAGAATCTTCTGCGACTGTGATTTCAGACAAAAGTACAAAAACAATTGGAAGTGCACAAACAGATGGAAGTACACAAACAGATGGAGGGACACAAATAGATGAAAGTGTACAAACAGTTGAAAACACACAGGTAGATGAAAGTACAGAAAATGGAGAAAGCAAAATACAAAATACAGCGGGTGTGTTTTCCAAAGAAGATGTAGAATACGATAAGTCGGAAAAAAATGAGGATGAAAGCAACAAAAATGATAATAATGAAAGAATTGAAAGTATACAAGAAATAGATACAAACACACAAAACAATACAGAAAATTCAGCAGTACAGGAAACAACGGAGCAAGAAGAAAATGAAACAACAGAAGCACAGCAGAAGGGAACAGAGCAGACAGAGGAAGAAACAGCAGTGCAGGAAACTGATTCTATAGATGGATTTCCACAAGAGGCAGATGCCAGAAAGGAGAAAAAAAGTGAAAGTGTATCTTCAGATGACGTTTATGAGACATATGTAATAAAACCAGGAGATACTTTATACCAGATCAGTATTTCCCACTATGGAAATATGGATGAGATTTCGGAAATCTGCCGTTTAAACAATCTTACAGAAAATCAGGTTATTTATCCGGGAGAAACAATTATATTGCCATAATATCTTGAAGAAAGCCTTTTTCAAACAGGAACGGTTGTGTTATAATCAAAATGATGTAATGATGATGTTAGGGATAAAAGGAATTTTATACAAGGTAAGGTTAAAATATGGCAAATACATTTAAAAATTTAAGAAAAAAGCTAAGACGGAAACGTCTTATGGCAGAAAAACATCATCTTGAAAAGGTTCAGGCTGGTGGTCACAGTAATGCTGCTTCAAGGAAGAAAATCAAAGCAGCCATCCGGAAGCGAAAGGCGGTGCTTAGGCCTGTTGCTTTGGCTCTGGCTGCTGTAATAATTATTTTGCTTGGCACTTTTTTCTGGCAAAGCAGGACGTATCATGATTATAAAATCCTGCGAACAAGCGAGCAGGAGGATACCGTTGCGACGCAATATACAAATCTTAGCGGGAAGATTTTGCGGTACAGTTCAGACGAGGTTTCTCTTGTAAACAAAAATCTGGAGACTGTGTGGTCTGAAACTTACCAAATGCATAATCCGGTTGCAGATGTGTGTGGTGACAGTGCTGTAATTGCAGATAAAGATGGAACCGCTATGGTATTTCTTGATAAGAATGGAATTACCGGTTCCGTTACCACTTCCTACAGTATTGTAAAAGCGAAGGTTTCCAAGAGCGGTATGGCAGCAGCAATATTAGATGGCGGGGATCATACCTGGATCAATTTTTATAATCTTGATGGAAGCCTGATTGCAGAGAATCAGACCAATATCCAGGATCCCGGGTATCCCATGGATGTTGCTGTGGCAGATAATGGCGTTGTGATGATGGTTGCATATCAATATGTGGATGGCAGTGAAACTACCAGCTATGTGGCATTTTATAATTTTGGAGAAGTGGGGCAAAATGAAGACGACCGTATTGTAAGTGGCTATACTTATGAGGGCGTTGTAGTTCCACAGATCCAATATCTGGGAAGTAGTGCACTGGCTCTTCGCGATGATGGATTTACTTTATATTCAGGACGTCAGATACCAAAAGAGACACAGACCATCAAAGTAGAAAAAGAAATTGTCAGCACTTTTTATGATGAAGATACCATAGGTCTGGTATTTAAGAATGACAGTAAGGATAAGCTGTATACGATGCAGGTTTATTCTACAAGCGGTAAACTGAAATTCAGTAAGGATTTTAATATTCCGTATTCTACAATCCGAATGAGTGATGGCTATATTGTAATGTATAACAGTTCTCAGATATGTGTGCTGAATAAAAATGGTACAGAGAAATATTTTGGAAATATAGATGGAACAGTTAAAGATTTCTTCAAATTTGGCTGGAATAAGTACTTGCTGGTCCTTGATACCGGTGTAAATGTGATAAAACTCAGTTAAAGAGAAATCAGTGAGGAGATGAAAATGGAGATAAGCTGGACCTGGCTGGGACTTTGTGCCGCAGGACTGCTCATTGCTGCGTGTGTCCTGGGCTTTCGGAAAGGATTTGTAAAAGAAGTAGTTTCTGCTTTCTTTATGATACTTTCATTTCTGTTGGTTTGGGTGATCAATCCATATGTAAATAGCTTTTTAAGAGAATATACACCTTTGTATACAACTGTGCAGCAAAGTTCACAGGAATTTGTGGAAAGCCAGACTGGGAATCGCAAAAGTGTAGACCGGACAGAACAAAGCCAGATTGTTGAAAATCTTAACATTCCTGATTTGCTGAAAAATAAGCTTAAGGAAAATAATACGGCAGAAACATACCGTTATCTGGCGGTAAATACATTTACAGAATATATTTCAGACTCGTTGGCAACCATGGCAGTAAATGGAATTTCTTTTTTGCTATCATATGTGCTATCAGTTGTGGTGATAAAACTGCTTGGATATATTTTGAATATATTGTCCAATCTTCCTGTTATTCATGGCGTAAACAAACTGGCTGGTGCAGTTGTGGGGCTGGGAAAATGCGTGATTTTTATCTGGATCGCTCTGCTGATTCTTACATTACTGTGCAATACCCAGATAGGAAAAACAGGAATGGCGTTGGTACAAAAGGATACTTTCCTGAATTTTTTATATAATGAAGACATATTCGTGAAAGTATTTATGAACGTGTTTTATTCATGACAATACAAAAAAAGGGGGAATTTGAAAAAAATGTAAAAAATTGAAAAAAAAGGGTTGACGAAATAAAACGTCGATGATATACTAAATCTCGCTTCAAACGAAGTGAGATTTTCTTTTTCTCAATCAGGAAGATTTGAAAAAAGAAAATAAAAAAGTTGTTGACAAGCATTTGAAAGTATGATAAAGTACTTAAGTCGCTTGAATGAATGACAAAAACTTTAGAAAGATCTTAAAAATCTCAAAAAACTTTTGAAAAAAGTTCTTGACAAGATTTGAAAGATATGATAAAGTAAACAAGCTGTCGCAAAGAGCTGACAGCGAACAACCTTGATAACTAAACAGTGAAACACATACGATTCTCGAAAATTTCTTTATACACAATGAACACTTGATGAGACGAAGTCGAATCTGGTGTGAATTGCGGTTCGATTCACAAGAATCGGACTTCCATTCTAAGAGAATGAACTTTAAAAACAGTAATGACGAGAGATAACTAAGCTAGTTGGTTGTCTTGAGTACATCAAACACTT
>CAKRMK010000002.1 GCA_934364795.1 uncultured Blautia sp. | reverse complement strand
TGTTATCAGATGGTGAGACAAATAAGCAGAAAGTATTGGAATTGGCGTTAAAAGGTAATGAAATTGTAAGACCACAGAATATTGTAAAAGATCCTTATGTATTTGAATTTTTAGGAGTACCAGAAGATAAGCCAATGTTGGAATCTGATTTAGAGGAAGCACTTGTCAGACAAATAGAAAAATTTTTATTAGAATTGGGAAAAGGGTTTATGTTTGTTGGAACACAACAAAGAGTGACATTTGGCAATGTTCATTATTATGTAGACATGTATCCGCTATTGCCAGATGGCACGTGTCGATTTCTGGTATTTGATTTTGATAATCATGAAAAGGGTGCACAGGAAACAGATTTTGCCAATACAGATAATGAATGGCAAGATGAAGTGAATGCGCTTAGAAGAATGTGTGAGATTAATGGAATAAAAACTTTAGTAGAAAGGAGATTTGTTTAAATGACAGAAGAAGATATAAAAAAATTATCGAAAAAAGAATTGCAGGATATCGTTTTGAAAATGCAAAAAATATTGTCAGATAAACAGAAAGAGGAATTTCAGAAGATAGTTAAAGTAGCTGGAATACAGTCTGAAAACAAGACTTCACAGGTAGTGCAGGTGAGAATGTCAGATGCTCTTGTTGCTGAAAAAATGGTACAAATACAGAAGTGGAAAAATCAGACTGGATTACGGAATATTACGACAATCAGGGAATTGGTGATAATCTTTTCGAGAATATTTTGCCAAGATCGTGCCCGAAAACTTATTTCCGTAATCTGTACGCTTTGTTTTGCGGTATATTTGATCTGAATTCAGTTGTTATGGCATAGCACAAAATGTTTTTCGGGAGGGGATAAAAATAAAAGGGGAGACGCTTCTGGCAAAAACGGAAACATCTCCCCAAAGCTCGTTAGCTTATTTTACATAAACAAAGAAAACACAGCAACAGCAGCAAGTGCAAAAACAAAAAATCATAAACAGCTGGATAACATGCTGATTTAAGCGTTCATCTTACTTTTTTTATTCAGATAAATATAAAACAGTACATTCAAAACAATTCCCACAGCAGTGGAAGTTGGCGCAGCAAGACCAATCTTGGTCAGGCTGGCATTTGGCTGGATACTCATATAATAAGACATTGGAAGCCGGACTAAAAGAGTCTGAATAAGCCCCTGACACATTACCCAAAGCGTCTGATTATTGCCGTTGAAATATCCAACCATGCTGAATAAAACAGCGGTTGCAATGGTTTCCGGCGCAAAGCCTTTCAGATAGTCAAAGCCCTTCTGGATAACGGCTGCATCAGTGGAGAAGAATCCGGCAAGGACATCACCTTTGAGCATAATAAGTGTAAATACCAGGCAGCCAAATACAAGTCCCACACCGATTCCCGTAAACATGGATTTCTTAGCACGTTTCTGATTGCCGGCACCTACATTCTGGGAAACAAAAGATGCCATAGACTGCATCAGGGCACTTGGAATCAACATGGCAAAGTTTACAATTTTGCAGGCAACTCCATATCCGGAGGAAGCCTCAAGTCCCAGTCTGTTGACAAAGGCACAAAGAGCCAGGAAAGAAACCTGGGTTAAAAATTCCTGAAGAGCCAGTGGAAGTCCGATTCCGAGGAATTTTTTACACTGGGAATTAAAGCCAAAATCTGACCTGGTGATGGAAAATGGAAGCTTCTTTTTAATCAGAAGAATTACAGCACATACAACACTCACTGCCTGTGCAAAAACAGTTGCAAGTGCGGCTCCGGCTGCATCCAGATGTAAGCCTGCAACCAGGAACAGATCACCGAAAATATTGACGATGCATGCAACCAAAACAAACAACAGGGGAGATTTACTATCACCTAAACCACGGAAAATAGCGGCCATCAGGTTATATGCAACAATGAAGAAAATACCGCTTCCGCAAATGCGGACATAGCTTGTTGTCAGATCAAGTGCTTCCGTGGGAGCCTGCATCAGTATGGAAATAGGTCTTGCAAAAACTACCATAACGATAAACAGGGCAGCAGAGATTACTGCAAAAACAACAACTGCACCGCCGATGACAGAACCGATCTGTTCAGGCTTTTTCTCGCCAAGGTAGCGTGCAATAAGAACGGTAATTCCCATTGCAAACTGTGTAACAACAAAAGTGACCAGGTTCAAAACCTGGCTTCCGGTGGAAACAGCAGAAAGCCCACTGGTGGAGCCAAACCTTCCAACTACCAGCAGATCCACCGCACCATAAGCTGCCTGCAGTACCAGAGCTCCTAAGATTGGCAGCATAAACAGAGCAAGCTTCTTCAGAATACTGCCCTGGGTAAAATCATTTTTTTCAGTGCTTTGTTTACTAGTCAAGGTTAATTCTCCTTTCACACATGATCTGATAAAATTGTTCGATGGTATGGATCGTGCATTTTACATCTTCTTCTGAAATCTCTTCCATACAGTCTGACAAGGCGTTAAAAACCTGTCTGTTGTATTTCTCTGACAAAGCCTTTCCGCTGGGGGTAACAGTAAGATAAGTGATACGGCCATCCTCAGGTGAGGCCAGTTTTTTCAGATAGCCTCTGGCTTCCATTTCTTTTACAGTACGTGTTACGCCTGGTCTGGGAAGTGCCAGTGCATCACTGATGTCAGATACTTTTACCTGAATTCCCTGACGGGATAGTGTCTCAATAATATCCAGATAATGAATATAAGAAGAAGTAACGCCGGCAGGAAGAGCGGGAAGCATTTCCCGGATCCGTTTCGCCTGATAACAGGCGTCCATCATACGTTTGAGAAGTTCTATATCCATGAGAGAGCCTCCTTTTAATTAAATGATTATCAAAGATAATTACCGTTGGTAATTATAAAGGGCAGGGGGGATATTTGTCAAGAAATTTGTAAGAAAAATACATTGATTTTTGTGTTGAATTGTTATAGAAACGATTACTGTTTACTCCATTCACAGCAACGACACGCTCTTTTTTAACACGCTCTACAGCTTTGCTTGTCTGCAAAATAAAACCATGTTATGATATACAACACGAAAGATACTTTTGGAAAACGGAGAAAAAAACATGGAGGATTCATTTTCAGATTTACTGAAAAAGAATTGTGCAGAATATAATAAAGCGAAACTGAATGATGATCTGGCCTATGAAATTCTTTCTGTAGTTGAAGACCAAAAATTATTCCGCTTAGAGCCTGTAGATATTATGAGGAGAACAAAATGAAAATAAAAAAATTTCTGAAAAAAGTCTGGAGGGCCTTTCTTTTGTTTCTGCTTCTGGTAGTGCTGGTAAATGTGCTGGCACCTCTTTTTTGCAGAAAACCAGATGAAAATTATGAAGAAAGTTTAAAACAGACAGAATTTACAAGAGAGACTTTTGGATCAGAACGAATCCGGTGTATTGATGACAACGAAGAAGCTCTTTTATGGCGGTTGCGGATGATCGGTACAGCGAAGGAAAACATTGTGCTGTCCACTTTTGACCTTCGTGCAGATGACAGCGGAACTGATCTGATTGCAGCATTAAATGGTGCAGCTACAAGAGGGGTGAAAATCAAACTTCTGATTGATGGGATTTATCAGCAGCTTTTCCTGGAAAAAAGCAGTGCATTTCAGACTTTTGCCTCGAATGAAAATGTGGAAGTGGGAATTTATAATCCTGTAACACCAGCCGGACTTTTTAAGCTGAATTACAGGATGCACGACAAATACCTGATCGTTGATGGAAAAATGTATCTGCTTGGTGGCCGCAACAGCAATGATATTTTCCTTGGAGACAAAACCACGGGAATCAATGTGGACAGAGATATTCTGGTTTATGATACCTCAAATGGTGATGGAGAGTCTCTTGAGGAGCTTGAACAGTATTTTGAGAAAATCTGGAATGAAAGCTGTGTGCGTCTGAAAAGGAAAAGTATAAAAACGCAAAATACAATGAAAGAAAATACAATGGCAGAAAATGCGATAACAGAAAATACAATAACAGAAAAAACATCAGCAGAAACCAAAACCGGGGCAGGCGCAAAAGAAAATCGTAAAAAGGATGAAGAGAGTATAAAACTGGAAGAACGTTATGCTTCTTTACAGAAAAAATATAGGGATCTGGAAACATATAATACCTGGGAAGAAGATACCATTCCGGTGAACAAGATTACATTGGTAGATAACGGAACCAGCGCGGGAAGAAAAACGCCGCAGGTTCTTCAGGCAATCCGCTATCTGTCTGAGAATGCACATAAGGTAACGATTCAGACTCCATATGTGATCTGTAATAGCTATATGTATGATGTGCTAGAGGAAACTGCAAATCATGCACAGCTGGAGATTTTGCTGAATGCTGTTGAAAAAGGTTCAAATCCCTGGGGCTGTACCGATTATCTGAACCAGAAAAGGAAGATTTTAAAAACAGGTGCAGATGTATATGAGGTGATGAATGATTATGCAGTGCATACAAAGGCGGTACTTGTAGATGACAGAATTTCTGTAGTTGGTTCCTATAATCTGGATATGCGAAGCACCTATCTGGATACCGAGCTGATGCTTGTGATTGACAGCAAAGAATTAAACAGCCAGATCCGGAAAACTGAAAATGTTTATATGGAAAAAAGTAAACAGGTACGTTCTGACGGACAGGAAACAGAAGGACCTTTGTATAAAGAAAAAACACTGACCTGGCAGAAAAAAGTATTTTATGGAGTACTGCGCGTCGTGATTCGACCATTGAGACAATTGTTATAAAAATAAAGAGATAAAGAATTTTAAAATATAAAAAATGATGATATTGTTATGAAAATAAAACAAGAAACTTAACTGAAAATAAAACGGAGAAGTATCACTGGCAATATAAGCAGATACTTCTCCATTTTTATGTGACACAAGAGCCTGTCCCAGGAATGTGCCCCAAAATCGTTCCTACAAGCAGTACTATAATCTGTACGTTCCACTTTGCAGAAAGCCCTTTTTGATTTTGTCAAAATGGCGGATGACATAGTCAGCTGTTTCAGAAGCTGTCTTGTTCTTGAAAACAGAGTTAAGCAGCTCATAAAGCCAGACCGCATTATCTTTTGTTATCAATCCCCTTTGTAAAAACTTTAGCTGAAAAAAGTATAGCACATATACATGAAAAAAGTATTTACATTTTGAAAAAAGATTTTATGGGAAAGTATTATTCAAATATGTTCTAAGTAAAAGCACCTCTTGTGTACGTTTTATAGAACAGTAAATTGGACATTGTAAAAGAAATGAAAAAAGAAGGTGAAAAATAAAATAAATAGTAAATTAGGAATTGATTTTTTTATAAAAAGCAGTTAGAATGACCTTTGGAAAGAAAATATTTTTCCAAAAATCTTAGAACAAAGGCAGGTGAACAGAATGGATAGTTGTGATTCTCATGGGCGAAGTAGTTGCATAGGTTTGAAAAACGAAATGGCAGATGAGCATCACGCACATTCTGTTCTTCTTTAATTGATATCATTTCTTTTTTCAATCCTATGAAATCCACATTTTTAATTTTTATCCGGGTGGGAAACTGGCTGTTATCTGTTGCTGATAATATTTCAGAAGATGGGAACAGTAAAGTTGATGAATCTGGATTACTTCATATGCCCTGTGCGGGGATCCAATATTCCCTGGAGTCTGTTTGAAAGGTATTTTTGCAAACTGTGACATGCATTTTGTGGAAAGTCTTTTCGAATATACTCTTGTGCATTTTTATGCAATTGCTATAAGTCCCAATAATAGGACTTTGCGAAAAAAATACATAAGGCAGAATTTGACTAATCAGAAGCTGTCTTATTGTCAGAATGGAGAAAGCAGGATGGAGAAAAGAGTGCAGGATTATACCCAGAATATTCTGGATGTAATCAGAAGTAATACTTCTCCGGCAGCTATGAGCAATAAGCTGGAGGATTTTCATGCCAACGACCTTGCAGATGCAATGCCAAGGCTTACTGTCCAGGAGCGCTACAAGTTATATCGTATCCTGGATCTGAATATGCTGTCTGATATTTTTGAATATACAGATTCAGACAATGCAGCTGAATATGTGAAGGAAATGGATGTAAAAAAAGGTGCAGCCATTCTTTCTCGAATGGAGACAGATGCCCTTGTGGAAGTTCTCCAGAAAATTGACAAAGCCAAGAAGAAAATTCTGGTGGAGTTAATGGACGATGATGTTCGTCATGATATTGAAATGATCGCCTCCTTTGATGAGGATGAGATTGGTAGCCGTATGACTACGAACTGTATTATCATCCGTGAGAATTTAACTGTGAAGCAGGCGATGAACAGTCTTGTAGAACAGGCTGCAAAGAACGATAACATTTCTACTATTTTTGTAGTTACAGAGTCACAGAAATTTTATGGTGCCATTGATCTGAAGGATCTGATCATTGCCCGTCAGGACAAGGCTCTTGATGATCTGGTTGCAACCTCCTATCCATATGTGTATGCGGAGGAAGATATTGATGACTGTATTGAGGAACTGAAAGCATATTCAGAGGATTCCATACCGGTGCTGGACAATGACAACCGTCTTCTTGGTGTTATTACCTCTTCCAATATCATCGATCTGGTGGATGATGAAATGGGTGAAGATTACGCCATGCTGGCAGGTCTTACTGCAGAGGAAGATCTGAAGGAACCGCTGAAAGAGAGTATGAAGAAACGTATGCCATGGCTGATCGTTCTTCTTGGACTTGGAATGGTGGTATCTTCTGTTGTTGGAGTCTTTGAGAATGTGGTAACACAGCTTCCTATCATTATGGCGTTCCAGTCCCTTATATTGGACATGGCTGGTAACGTTGGTACACAGTCACTGGCTGTTACCATCCGTGTGCTGATGGACGAATCACTGACTGGCAAACAGAAACTGGAACTTGTATTTAAGGAAATGCGGATCGGTCTTTGCAATGGTGCTCTTCTGGGAGTACTTTCCTTTGTACTGATTGGATTGTACATTTATCTTTTCAAGGGAAAAACGCTGTTATTTGCATACGCAGTGTCAGGATGTATTGGCGTGGCACTTTTGCTGGCAATGCTGATTTCCAGTGCAGTGGGAACCTGTATTCCGCTGTTCTTTAAGAAAGTGGGAGTTGACCCTGCCGTTGCATCTGGTCCACTTATTACAACTGTCAATGACCTTGTGGCTGTTGTAACTTATTATGGACTTGGCTGGGTATTCCTGATTGGAGTACTGCATCTGGCCGGATGATTTTTTGACAGGCTTTGAAGTCTGATATATATATGTGAAATAGCTCTTCGGAACCCTAATTACTGATGAAGTGAGGGGATCGGAGAGCTTTTTTATGTAACAGGAAATTCCGTCTGAATCTCCTGTTACATAAAAAGCCCTACCTGGCAGGATTTTTTCTTGTTACGTTAATTTGACAAAACAAAAGGAAGAAAGTAAAATAAACAAAACTCCTTACCAAAGATATTATAATAAAAACAATACAAAGAAGCGAGGTTGACGAAAAATGACGGCATGGGAAGCAAATATTCGCAAAGTAGTACCTTACACTCCGGGAGAGCAGCCAAATGAACCGGATATGATTAAGTTAAATACAAATGAGAATCCGTATCCTCCGGCTCCTGGCGTGACGAAGGCTCTTCAGGAAATAAAAACAGATACCTTACGTCTTTATCCGGATCCTACAGCTGGTGATCTGGTACATGCTATTGCTAAAAACTATGGTCTGAAGGATGAGCAGGTATTTGTGGGAGTTGGTTCAGACGATGTTCTGGCTATGAGTTTTCTTACTTTTTTTAATTCTGGAAAACCAGTTCTGTTTCCTGATATTACCTATTCTTTTTATGATGTGTGGGCAGATCTTTTTCGAATTCCATATGAATGTAAAGCACTTGATGAGGATTTTTGTATCCGCAAAGAGGACTATTTTGGTGAAAATGGTGGAATTATTTTTCCAAACCCAAACGCACCTACTGGTGTAGAACTTCCTCTTTCTGATATTGAAGAAATTTTGCAGCACAATCCAGATGTAATCGTAATCGTGGATGAGGCTTATGTGGATTTTGGGGCCAGGTCAGCTCTTGGACTGATTGAGAAATATGACAATCTGCTGGTTGTGCAGACTTTTTCCAAATCCCGCTCCATGGCTGGTATGCGAATTGGATTTGCGTGTGGTAATCCACAGCTGATCAAATATCTGAATGATGTGAAATATTCTTTTAATTCTTATACTATGGACCGTACCACTCTTGCAACCGGTGTGGCTGCCATTTCCGATAAAGAATATTTCCAGGAAACCTGTAAAAAGATCACTGACACAAGGGAGTGGACCAAGAAGGAACTGACTAAGTTAGGCTTTACTTTCCCGGATTCCAAAACAAACTTTATTTTTGCTTCTCATAAAACCTGTCCTGCGAAGGAATTGTTTGCAGCACTTCGTCAGGAACATATTTATGTGAGATATTTCCCGAAACCACGAATTGACAATCATTTACGAATTACAGTTGGTACACAGGAAGAAATGGAAAAACTGATTGAATTTCTGAAAAAATATCTGGAAAACACCGGATTGCAGTAAGAGAGCTGCTTTTTTCGAAATGAAGTACAGGAGTAAAGATGAAATATAATAAACTAATCAGGAGAAATATTATAAGTTTGCTGCTGGCAGGAACGCTGGCAGTTTCGGGAACTCCGGTTCTGGCCGAGGATTTTTTTCAGGAAGACACAAGCTGGGAGACAGAAGAAAACGAAGCAGCACAGGGAACAGATGCAGCAGCACAGGACGCGGATGCAGGTATGCAGGATACGGATGAAGCAGCACAGGGAACATCTGCAAATGCTGCTTCTTCTGATGCGGCTGGATTTGAGGCAGGCAACGAAGCGGTATCTTCGCCAGCTGCTACGACAGACGGAGAAGGTTACGATGAAACAGGTGCTAAAACTGATGATGAGGCTTCGTTACAATCTGGCTTCGAAGGACAGGAAGTGCCAGACGATCCGGCAAGTTTTGTCAGTATAGATCTGTACACAGGAGCTTCTGCTGATGCATATTCTGACGGCGTATTTACAGAAGATTCTGATGCAGCGTCTCTTGAGGATGGCGAAACACTGACAGAAGAGGAAATAGAACAGCAGCTGGCTCCTATCAGGGAACTGCAGCAGGGAAGCTATATGGATCCTCCGTCAGGAAATGGAAATGAAGATACAGGCAGTGCCGGAGCCACAAGAGCTTCTTCTTATCCTGCAAAATATGATCCAAGAAGCAGTCTTGGGCTTCCGGTAAGAAACCAGAAACCATCCAACATGTGCTGGGCATATACACTGGCAGCCAATCTGGAAATTTCCTTTTTGAGAAATGGAGCAGGCTTATTTGATTTATCAGAAGAACATCTGGCATATTTCTTTGCAAACAGAGTGAATGATCCTCTTGGAAATACTGCAAATGACAGCAATAATCTTTTCCGTGATTATCGTGATGGAGGAAATCAGACTCTGGCGGCAATTTTCTTAAGCAGCTGGAGCGGAATGGCACTGGAATCCCAGGTTCCGTATAGGACAAATGCAGATCACACGACTGATTATGAAGATACACCATCCTCAAAGATGGCATACAAAACCACAGCTTATCTGGAAAATGCAGCATTTTCCGCATATTCTGTAAACAAAGTGAAAAACCTGATTTCCGAGTACGGCTCTGTTTCTATGTCCTTTGGAATGTACGATGCTTATTATAATCCTCATATGTATGCATATAGTTATCCGGGAAATTCCGGGGTCAACCACGCAGTTACGCTCATAGGATGGGATGATAACTATTCCAAAGAAAACTTTAACAGTGCTAGTAAGGTTACATCAGATGGTGCCTGGATTGCCAGAAACAGCTGGGGAGAGGACTGGGGAGATGACGGATATTTTTACATTTCCTACGAAAACAACAGCAACTATAACCTTGTAGCAGCAGAAGCAACTACAAGTTCGAAGTACATCAACAACTACTTTTATGACGGTTCCTGTGCTTTAAGCAAGCTGAAATTATATCCGGCAGGAAGTAACGGAGTAACCTCTGTTGCCAATATATTTCAGGCAAAAGCAGGAAATGGAAAGGGAGAAGCACTGGGAGAAGTTGTTCTTTCTACATATACAGATGGCGGTTCTTATGGAATCCAGATTTATACCAATCTGACCGACAGCAGTGATCCTACAAGTGGTACTCCTGCATACGAAACACCAGTTCAGTTTTATCAGGAACATGCGGGAATTTCTACGGTACAGGTTCCAGAGGTAAATCTGATAAGTGGAACACTGTATTCTGTTGTAATTACAAACAGCGGTTCTTCTGTGGTTGATTATCTGTGTGAAACAGATGCTTCCTATGACTGGGTGACATTCCAGGCTGGCTTGAAGGCCAATCAAAGCTTCTGTTATCATCCTGGAAATGGCTGGAGCGATTTTGCAAAGACCACACCAAGTGCCTGCGTCAGAATCAAGGCTCATACCCGCACCCTTAGTTCAGAAGTGAAGGTGCCCAAACCATCTGATTTAACTGCAACAGCAAAGAAATACAATCAGATTAATTTAAGCTGGAAAAAGGCTTCAGGCGTTATCGGTTATCAGGTTTACCGCTCCACATCCGGCGGCAAATATGAGAGAATCGGAACAGTATCCTGGGAAAATAACGGTTATCAGGATAAAACGGTTTCTCCCGGAATTTCTTATACATATAAAATCCGTGCTTACAGTACAGTAAATGGAACGAAAAAATATTCCTCCTATACAGCTGAGTCTGTGTGCAAAACTGCTTTATCTGTGCCAAAGGTGTCGGTGAGTGTTAATGCAGGACTGTATAATACAATAACCTGGACGAAAATAAGCGGTGCATCCGGATATAAAATTTACCGCAAAACGAAATCCGGAGGCTGGAAAAACATTGCCTCTGTAAAGGATTCTTCCACCACTTCCTATAAAGACAAGAAGATCAGTGCACTGACTGTTTATGAATACACAGTAAGAGCGTACCGTACAGTAAACAAAAAAACGGTATTAAGCAGCTACAAGTCCAGCGGGCAGTACAGATCCGCCCCTGTAAGACAGACAATCTCTTCTTTAAAAAATGGTACAAAAGGTCTGGTGCTGAAGTGGAAAGCCCAGAAAAACTGCAATGGATATTATATTTACCGAAAGGTTGGAAACAGCAGCTATAAGCTGATAAAGACCATTAAAGCGGGCAGTACCAATACCTGGACAGATACAAAGGTAACAAAGGGAAGAAAATATACTTATTGCGTGAGGGCATATGTCAAAGAACCTGATGGAATTGTGAAAAGCAGTTATAAGGCATCAAAGGTCATAACGCGGAAATAGAATCAATAATATTAAGAGAAAGAATGAACTAAAAAGGAAGCTCTTTACAGGAGCTTCCTTTTTAACATTTCCGGATTAGAGGCGTATTTCAAGGCTGTTTCCCTTGTAATGCGCCTATTTTTATAAAGCTCCAGAAGGCTGGTATCCATGGAACGCATGTCTGCCTGGGCAGAGGATGCGATTACACCGTCAATCTGATAAATTTTGTTATCACGGATCATATTGCGGATGGCCGGTGTAAGGTGCATGATTTCAAAAACCGGAATATTGTGTCCGTCTACATCCGGTACCAGCTGCTGGGAGATAACAGTCTGAAGCACCATGGAAAGCTGAATGGCAATCTGATGTTGTTGGTTTGGCTCAAATACATCCATAATACGGCTGATGGTATTTGCAGCCCCTGTAGTATGGAGGCTGGATAAAATAAGGTGTCCGGTTTCGGCAGCAGTCATGGCAGTCTGAATGGTTTCGTGATCACGCATTTCCCCAAGAAGGATTACATCTGGGCTCTGGCGCAAAGTGGCACGCAGGGAAACCAGATAATTGGCAGTATCCGTACAGATCTCACGCTGGCTGACAATACATTTATCGTGACGATGCAGGTATTCCAGAGGGTCTTCCAAAGTAATGATGTGTCCCTCCCGGCTGTGGTTGATGTGGTCTATGATACAGGCCATGGTGGTAGATTTGCCGCTTCCGGCAGGTCCTGTGATAAGTACAAGTCCCTTGGTAAGCTGTGCCGCGTCCATAACAGCCGGAGGAATGTGAAGATCCTGGGGATCTGGCAGCTCGAAAGCAATGATTCGGATAACGGCAGCCAGAGAACCCCTCTGACGGTAAGTATTCACACGGAAACGGGAAAGTCCGGGAATTGCCATGGAAAAATCATCATCCCCGCTTTCCAGCAGGGGATTGATATCACGGTCATGTGCAAGCTTATAAAGTATGCGGATGATCTGGTCTGTTTCCGGCGGCATGAGACGTTCGTCAAACCCCTCAAGGATACAAAGTTTGCCGTCTATTTTTACGGAAAGAGGACGTCCTGCAATGATAAAAATATCTGAAGCATTTTTTCTGGTGGCAAGCTCCAGAAAGGCTCTTACTTTTTCTTCCATAAATTTATTCTCCTTTATAAACAGACTGGCTGGTATCCGGGTTCCAGTCAGAGGTAACAATGGTGTTCCAGGTGAGGATACTTAAAAATGAATCTGCATTTGTTGATGGATCAGAAACAAGAAGTTTCACAAGAAGACTCTGGGTTTTGGAAAATTCCTGTACATACTGAACCTGATGGCTGGCGTCATCCCATGTGGCTTCCGGGATTTTTTCAAAATAAGCACCTGCCAGTTGAAAATATTCTTCTGTATCAGGTGCCTGCTGCCAGATTTCTTTTAAAGAAGAAACAGCATCGGTATAAAAATCAGTGGCACTGTTGCAGCTTTGGTAGTAGCTGGTGGTTTGCTCCAGGGAAAGGGTACTGGCGCTTAGATCCTGTCTGGAAGTTCCATATCCAAGGAGAGACAAAATCACCAGCATAAGTACTGCAAAAATAAGAAATAAAGAAGGAATTCCGGTGGCAGAAAAAAGACTGCCAGGTTCTCTTATGGTCTGTCTTTTCGTGCTGTATTTGTTCATGATGCATTCTCCTTTTCAGAGAAAATAGGATAACGGATGGTCAGGGAGTAAAGCTCTTTGGCATCATCAGTTGATTCCTTAGAGGAAATCTTTGCAGAGGAAACTTTTGAAAAGGTAAGCTGTGCAGATTTTACCATTTCCTGTTGCAAAAACTTTACTGACATTATGTAAACTGCATCTGAAAGCTCTGTAGTCTTCCAGTTTTTATCAAAACCATATTCAATGGTATCGTCCATAATGGTTCCGTCTGGCATAAGCTGTAAAAAGCCGTCGGCAGTGCCAGAGGTTCCCTCAAGAATCTCTCCCACGGAAGTGGTGAGCTCCTGAATATGATTATATTCTCTTGCCCTGGTTCTGTCAGAATAAGACGCAGCAAAGAGTCTGACGCATACACCACAGGTCAGACCAAGAAAAAGCAGGACAAATATCATTTCCATGAGAAAAAGTCCGGATTTTGAATGAGTGGTAATTTTTTGCATAGTAAAATCCTTTCAGAAATTCCGTTTAAAGATTTCTTATGATTCGCCTGGAACACCAGCATGAAGGAAAAAACTGGAGGTCTGTCCCCTGGAATCGGTAAGTGTAATTTTATAAAAACCGTTGTATTCCATACTGACTGTGAAGTCATTAAGCTCTGCCAGAGAGGTTCCCATAGAAATATCTGCCTGGGAATCAGCTGCTGTGAAAAGCTCTTTTAAATGGTTGTCATAAAAATAAATGTAAGTGGAGTAATTTTTTTTATTAATGGTTTCCTGAAAGCAAAGAGCGTTCGTTCCCTGCAAATCTGCAATAAAGATGCTGCTATCCTGATCATGCTGGCGGAACTTGGTTGTAATATAAGAGGCTGCAGTGTACAGATTATTATTGGTGTCCAGGTTTTTCACAGATGCCTGGTAACCTGCTGCGCCAAACAGCAGTAAAAACAGCAAAAACAGTACATACAGGGCAAACAAAAGCAATGTTGCCAGGGAGTCCATGCTGTGCTTTCGGGAAAATACAGGATTCATCGGGCAGCTCCTTTCCGTGCCTTTACAGGAAGGACACTAAAGGTGGGCAGAAGATTGGAGCCATTTGGAATGTATTCTACCACAAATTTTTCTGTGTCGTAAGTGATGTGATAATCTGTTAAAATTTCATCAAGGCTCTGGGGATACTGGCCGGTAAGGGCATAGGTGCGTATGGCACCGCCTTCGAGAGCCTGCGTCAGGGTAATCTGTTCTTTTTCCAGAGAGTCTGTCTGCGTATATACAATACCTGCATAGAAAAGAATACACAGGACTGCTGCAAAAGCTGCCGGAAGAATATAGCGTAAAAAACGGTGAAAACGCATTCTCCTGGTTTCAAATATATTCATAAGGAAAATTCCCTCCTTTGATGGAACTGCCTGACTGATTTTTGGGAAAAACAATCAGGCGATCATTTCTGAAAGAAGTCCGAGAAGAGGCATCATGACAGAAAGTAAAACCATACCTACCAGTAAAGAAAGCACGATCACAATGGTTGGTTCCAGGACAGATACAATATGTGCGATTTTGCTAAGAGATTTTTCCTCATATCGTTCGGCTAATTTCCCAATTACTTCGTCTGATGAACCTGCCTGAACTCCAAGGGAGATCATACGCAGTTCCATAGCTACAAAAAGCTGTGCTTCGGTGATGGATTCCACAAATCCCTGGCCCTGGGAAAGGAGCTGGTAGGCTTTGTCCAGTTTTTCACAAAGCTCCGGCCGGGAAATTACAGCTTTGGAAAGTTCCATGCAAAGCTCTGGTGGAAGACCGCTTCGAAGTCCCATGGAAATACACTGGCAAAGACGGCTGTAATCAAGAAATAAAGGAATTTCTTTCATTCCGGGAAAATGATAAATGGCATTTCGTACCAGTATTTTTCTCTTTGGATGAAAACAGAAAAACAGTACAGCGCCAATGATAATGGCAAGCAGGATCAAAAATACTGCGGAGTATCTGCCAAGTGCAGAACCCATTCCCAGAAGAACTCCGGAAAATCCGGTCATTTCCAGGCCAAGCTGGCGGAATACCTGGCGAAATACAGGCAGAACCTTTACAAGAAGAATCACAATAACGGCAGTCATCATTCCAAGCATAACAAGAGGGTAGGTGACTGCACTTTGAATCTGTTCTGTAATCTGGATCTCCTGCTGGTAAAAGGCAGCAAGCCCTGCCATAACTTCGTCCAGACAGCCGGTTTCTTCTCCTGTACGCACATAGGCAGTGGCAGAGGCAGGGAACGCTCCCGACGTATCCATAGCATGTGCAAGAGAGCCGGATTCTTCCATATCTTTGGAAAGAAAGGTAAGGATTTCATGTCCTCTCCCAGTTTGGTCATCATCGTTTAATATAGTAAGCCCTTCTATAGCGGACATTCCAGAGCGTAATATAATGGAAAACTGTTCGCAGAACAGAAAAAGCTCCTGATTTGTCAATTTGGTTATCATAATTATGAATCCTTTCTGAAGTACCCAAAAACCTGTTATGTAAGCATAAATAGCTTTTTTTAGCTTATGGTTCCCATATCATAAAATATTACCGGGTAAACTGTAAGGTGTAATTTTCGCTGTCACCAATATAGGTATTGATAAGCTCTTCGTCTTCGCTGTTGGCGGCAAAAGTGGGATCCATACGCTTCCACTGTTCTCCGTCATAGGTGATCGCATGATCTACCCATCCTTTTCCACGGATATAAACATCTATCCAGGCATGCTTGATATCTCCTGCATATCCAATCTGCAGTTTACAGGGAATATCCCGGCTTCGCAGCATGGCAGTCATCAAAGCTGCATAATCAAAGCAGATTCCCTTTTTGATGGATAAAGTTTCATCTACATCTGGCAGATAGCCTGTTTCTACAGATGCTGCCTTGTCCTCATCATAGGAAATGTTCTGTATCACGTAGTTATAAACAGCATCAATTCCTTCCTGATCTGTGGCATCCTCTGGCAGCATGGAAAGTGCCAGTTTACTTGCCTGGGAATCAGGGGAAAAGTTTACATACTGATTTGGATACAAAAATGGAAGAAATTCATTATCCAGTGAAACCTCCAGTGCCTGTGCAAAAAGTGCAGCGTACTGGCTGCCATCTACCTGCTCGTAGCATGTGATTTGGTAGGTACCGCTTCCGCTGGAAAATGGGATTACGGCATTTTCTCCGGATTGCACAAAATAAGAATATATAATTCCGTCATCGGCAGAAAGCTGAATATTCTTGGTAGTTCCGTTATCATCACTGCAGGCAGTAAGATATCCCTGACTGATATTAGAGATATCCAATGTCAGAGGAGACTGTCCGATCGTGTCAGTTCCAGGAGCTTCTGGGATAAGCACCTGGGGAGTGGAAAAAACAGGCGGTTCCTGTGAATTATCTGTATTTTTGCTGCCACATCCTGTAAAAAACAGGAAAGTTACGCACAAAAAAAGGAAGCAAAGAAGAAGGGCAGAAGTTTGTTTTAACATAGTGCCACTCCTTTATTAATAGAACAAAAGATTTTTGAACCTTTTGTCATTTGATCTCATAAGATTAAGTATAGCAGATTATAACGAAAAGGAAAGATGTAGAATTTTTTTATTTTGTGCAATATTTAAGGATGTTTTGCATTGACAAGTATCTGGAAAACCATTACAATAGTGGTAAATAAAGGCAAACCTGCCGAAAGACAGGGACGCAAAGCCAAGGGTCTAAGGTCCGTTAAGAGAATCAGGATTATGACAGCCGGTTGCCGCATTGTGATTGATTATGTGATGTGATTATGACAGGAGACCAGGGGCTTCTATTTGTGGCGACCGTTTATTTTTTCGATAAACGGTTTTTTTATTACAAAGAGACAAGGACTGCCGGTATCTGGAAGGCGGCAAGTCATATCGCTCACTGCTTCAAGAAAGGTGTGTTCAATTATGAAAGGAAAGAAAGTAAAAGAATGGCTGACGAATAAGAAGTTCGTCTCCAGCTGTGCAGCGATAGCGCTTGCAGCAGTAATTGGTGGAGTATCATTGTTTTCAGGATCCGGTGATGTACCGGAATTTCCAAGCTATACTGATCCGGTAATGGAGGCTACCATTACAGAAGATGAAACACCACTTGCATCCCAGCCGAAAACTACAGTTAAAACAACTAAGAGCAGCAAGACCACAACGAAAACAGTTAAATTAAAAAAGGCTTCCAGGAAAACCTATACCAAGAAGCTGAAAACCAAAACAAAAGTTACCAATACCAACAAAGCTACATCTAATGCAAAAGTAGCAACCAAGAAAACAGTTGTTACCAATACTACAGAGAAATATACAAAGAAATCCAAAACAAAGAAGGTTGTTTCCAAGGTAACTACAACTGTTCAGACAACAACTACCCAGCAGGTAACTGTTAATAATGAGAAAGCTGTAAGTACAGCAACTACTGCATCTACAGCATCCTCATCCACAAAGACAGGCAAATACGAAGCGAACATTACATCTGTTGCAGGAAAAATGGACAGCCGTGTAATTAAAGCATTCCAGCAGCTTGGCTTTAAGATCAATGTAGATCCGTCTGTAAGTTATTCCGGTTATTTCGAAGCCCGTTCAAGATCTATTACAATGAGAGAAATTGATGATTCTGTTTACCATGAGCTTGGACATTTCCTTGCATTCATTGCTGGAAACGCAGATAAGACAGCAGCATTCCAGAGCGTGTATGCAGCAGAGAAAGAAAGCGTTACTTCTTACAACAAGGCCTATGTAACACAGAATGCTTCTGAGTATTTCGCAGAATCTGTAAAAGACTTTATCTTAAACAACAGCGCACTGAAGAGCAGCAGACCACAGACATATGAGGCAGTTCAGAATGCACTGAATATGATCACAGATGCACAGATTGCAAAGATTCAGAAGATTTACGGACCATTCTGGAAATAATCATCCTGGTTTTATTTCAAATAAACGGCACCCGGAGGCAATACTCCGGGTGTTTTGCATTTTATCCGGTGTCGGAGTTTTCCGTTTTGTGTCGACAAAAAATTCTTGCAATAAAAAACATCCGATGTGTATAATACAAAAAACAGATAATATTCTGCGAGTGCGCTACAAAGCCTTTTTCAAACACGTTTTAAATGCGAAATCATGCAAAGCATAATTGGAATTAATATGGACAGAAGACATGATATGTGTTAGAATGTAGAAAGTTCATTTAATGTTAGTATGTATAATGTTTTCTGTCCTATCAGACAAATGTATCCCGTTAGATATTAAAATTAGAATATGAAATGCGATTTTGCTATGTAATTTTAGTGTGCTTATTTTATTTTAATCAAAGAGGTAAATGATTAATGAGAGAAAAATACCAATCTTTATCCCTTGCTACGTTGAAAGATCTGGCGAAAGCAAGAGGATTGAAAGGCATTTCCACTATGAGAAAGCCGGAATTAATTGAGCGTATGCTTCTGGAAGATCAGAAGGAAAATGAAAACAGTGTTGTGAATGCAGATATCCTGGAAGATGCCAAAGTCTCTGCATCACCGGAACCAAGGGAAATCCCTTCCCCAGAGAAGAAAGAGAATACTTCCACAGAGGGAAAAGAAATTCCGGTGAAAGCGAGAACCATCTACAGACGCAATCCGGAATTCAGATCTGGAAATACAGGAAGAACTGCCGGAATAAGACGGCAGAACAATGATGCCGGACAGGAGAATTCTGTGCGGAGAGATCCTGTGGTGAAGCCTGTTGAAGTGATTCCGCCAGCAGAAACCAAGGCAGAAGAGACTGAAAATATTCGCGAGAACAGCGAAGAACATACAGATCACGTAACCAATACTTATAATGTACCAGCAGAGACTGTACAGCTTGACAGTGGAGAGAGAGCCAATGGAATCCTTGAAGTTATGCCAGATGGATTTGGCTTTATCAGAAGCGAGAATTACCTTCCTGGTGAGAATGATATTTACGTCTCCCCATCCCAGATCAGACGCTTTAATCTGAAAACCGGTGATATTATTCAGGGAAATATCCGTATTAAGACCCAGGGAGAGAAATTCAGCGCTCTTTTGTATGTGACCTCTATCAATGGTTTCCATCCAAGTGAGGGACAGAAGAGATACAACTTTGAAAATATGACCCCTATTTTTCCTGATGAGAGACTGATTATGGAGCGTCCGGGCGGCACTACAGCCATGCGTATTGTAGACCTGATCAGCCCTATTGGAAAGGGACAGCGTGGAATGATCGTTTCCCCGCCGAAAGCAGGTAAGACCACTCTTCTTAAGGATGTTGCCAAGTCTATTTTAAAGAATAATAAAGATATGCATCTGATCATTCTTCTTATTGACGAGCGTCCAGAGGAGGTTACGGATATTAAAGAGGCAATTCAGGGACCAAATGTGGAAGTTATTTATTCCACATTTGATGAGCTGCCGGAGCATCATAAGCGTGTATCAGAGATGGTTGTAGAACGTGCAAGGCGTCTTGTAGAACATAAGCAGGATGTTGTGATCCTTCTGGATTCCATTACCAGACTTGCCAGAGCTTACAACCTGGTAGTTCCTCCAAGCGGAAGAACTCTTTCAGGAGGTCTTGATCCGGGAGCACTTCATATGCCCAAGCGTTTCTTTGGCGCTGCACGTAACATGCGCGAGGGAGGCAGCCTTACCATTCTTGCTACTGCACTGGTAGATACCGGAAGCAAGATGGATGATGTTATCTACGAGGAATTTAAGGGAACCGGTAACATGGAGCTTGTCCTTGACCGTAAGCTTCAGGAAAAACGTGTATTCCCTGCTATTGATATTCAGAAATCCGGTACCAGACGAGAGGATCTTCTTCTTAGTAAGGAAGAGCAGGAAGCTGTCTATATCATGCGTAAGGCACTGAATGGAATGAAGTCAGAAGACGCCGTAGAGCAGATTCTGAACATGTTTGCACGTACCAGAAATAACGCAGAATTTGTGCAAATGATAAAAAAACAGAAATTTTTATAAATAACTTGCATTTCTTATAAGGCCATGCTATAATCAGTAGGCTGTGTAAAGTGTGAATTCGTCAGATTCAACGCAAATAAAAGAGAATAAATATAGAGAGGTGAAAATCATGAGAGAAGGAATCCATCCGAATTACTATCAGGCAACTGTAACCTGCAACTGCGGTAATACTTTTGTAACAGGTTCTACCAAGCAGGACATCCACGTAGAAATCTGCTCCAAATGTCATCCGTTCTATACAGGACAGCAGAAAGCTACTCAGGCTCGCGGACGTATCAATAAGTTCAATGAGAAATACGGCCTGAATAAATAATTTGAATAGTATTGAATGAGAAGGTTGAGGTTGGGAAATCTCAACCTTTCTTTGTACAAGGGGCAGAATAAGAATGAAACCATCTAATATAGGTGGACAGGCGGTAATGGAAGGAATCATGATGCGCCACAAAGACAAATATTCCATTGCAGTCCGCCGTCCCGATCAGGAAATCGAACTGAAAGTAGAAGATTACAAATGTATCTTCGGTAATGCAAAAATCTGGCGCAAACCCATCATCCGCGGAATGGTAAGTTTTGTGGATTCCCTGGTAACAGGAACCAAATGCCTGATGTACTCCGCTGAAATTGCTGGAGACGAAGAGGATGAGGAAGAGGCTAAGAAGAATGCCTCCCTTTCAGCAGAAGAGCTGGAAGCCAAGAAGAAAAAAGAAGATAAAGCATTTAAAGCTTTATTGTATGTGACAGTGGCCATTTCCATTGTTGTATCTGTTGCTGCTTTTATGCTGCTTCCATATGTGCTTGCAAGTCTTTGTCGTAAGGTGGGTGCTTCTGAAGTGATTGTTACCATTGTGGAAGCATTTGTGAAGCTGGGACTGTTTATGGGATATATGATTCTGATCTCCAGAATGAAGGATATTCAGAGAACTTTCATGTATCACGGCGCAGAGCATAAATGCATCAATTGCGTGGAAAATGGAAAACCTCTTACAGTAGAAAACGTATTAGAAAGCTCCAGATTCCACAGACGCTGTGGAACAAGCTTTTTGTTCCTGGTTATGCTGGTGAGCATTTTCCTGCACTTTATCTTTGTGCTTGTGCCTTCTTACTGGCTGCGTCTGTTTGGACGTCTTCTGATGGTGCCTATCGTATCTGGAATTTCATTTGAGATTATCCAGTGGGCAGGAAGAACAGATAGCAAATTTGCTCTGATGATGAGTAAGCCAGGCATGGCAATGCAGAAATTTACTACCAAAGAGCCTACAGCAGATATGGCAGAAGTTGCAATTAAAGCAGTGGAAGCTGTTTTTGACTGGAGAGCTTATTTAAAAGAAGAATTTAACCTTGATATTCCTTATGAAAATGAGGAAAATGCAGGCGGGAACCAGAGTCAGGAAAATGACGGAGAAGGAAACCTTTCCCAGGCAGGTGCTGCCAAATGATGACTTTGGAATACTTATTAAAAGAAGGAACTAAAGTTCTGGAACAAAATGAGATCCAGGAGGCCAGGCTGGATGCCTGGCTTCTTTTAGAATATGTGACAGGTGTAAGCCGCGCCTATTACTTTGCACATCAGACCGATGAAGTGGAAGAGAAAAAGACAGAAGCATACAAGGAGCTGATCCGGCAAAGGGCAGAGCATATTCCACTGCAGCATCTTACCCATCAGGCTTTTTTTATGGGATTTGAATTTTATGTAAATGAAAATGTTCTGGTGCCCAGGCAGGATACGGAAACACTGGTGGAATGTGCACTTGATATTTTGAAGGAAATAAAAGAGCCGGTGATTCTGGATATGTGTACCGGTTCAGGATGTATTTTGCTAAGTCTTCTGGCAATGAAACAGGAGGCACTAGGAACGGCAGTGGACATTTCTGTGCCAGCGCTTGAAGTGGCAAAAAGAAATGCCGCCAGCCTGGAAGTGGAAAAAAGAGTGAAATTCGTGGAAAGCGATTTATTTTCGGCATCTTTTTTTACAGAAACTACTGGCAAAGACAGGCTGGCATATGATATCCTTATTTCGAATCCCCCGTATATCAGAAGTGCAGAGATTGCATCACTTATGGAAGAAGTGAAAGGGCATGATCCCTATCTTGCACTGGATGGACATGAAGACGGTCTGTATTTTTACAGAGAGATCGTGTCCAGGGGAAAGAATTTCCTGAAAAAAAATGGCTGGATGCTGTTCGAAATCGGCTGCGATCAGGGAAAGGATGTAAGCTTTTTACTTAAAAAAAACGGTTTCATAAATGTACAGGTAATAAAAGATCTGGCAGGGCTGGACCGTGTGGTGATGGGACAGAGAACAGAATAACAGATAGATTAGAAATAACAGGAGGAAAACCATGTTTGACAAGTTGGATGATTTGCTCATTCGTTTTGAAGAAGTTCTGAATGAGCTGGGTGAGCCGGATGTAACTGCAAACCCGGATCGTTTTCAGAAGCTTATGAAGGAACAGAGCGACCTGCAGCCAATTGTGGATACCTATAAGGAATATAAGAAAAATAAAGAAACTATCCAGGACAGTCTTTCTATGCTGGAAGAGGAAAAGGATGAGGAAATGCGTGAAATGCTCAAAGAAGAGCTTTCCGATGCAAAGAAGAGAGTGGAAGAGCTGGAGCATGAACTGAAGATCCTTCTTCTTCCAAAAGACCCTAATGATAACAAAAACGTTATCGTTGAGATCCGTGCCGGTGCAGGTGGAGACGAGGCTGCGCTTTTTGCTTCCGAGATTTACAGAATGTATGTGAAATATGCAGAGTCCAGACGCTGGAAAACAGAAATGATGAGTCTGAACGAGAACGGAATTGGCGGATTTAAGGAAGTTACCTTTATGATCAATGGTGCAGGAGCCTATTCCAGACTGAAATATGAAAGCGGTGTGCACCGTGTACAGCGAGTTCCGGAGACTGAGTCAGGCGGCAGAATCCATACTTCTACCTGTACAGTAGCAATCATGCCGGAAGCCGAGGAGATTGATTTCCATCTGGACATGAATGACTGTAAGTTTGATGTGTTCCGTGCGTCCGGTAATGGTGGACAGTGTGTCAATACTACAGACTCTGCAGTACGTCTTACCCATATTCCTACCGGAATTGTAATTTCCTGTCAGGATGAGAAATCACAGCTTAAAAATAAAGACAAGGCATTAAAGGTTCTGCGTTCCCGTCTGTATGAGATGGAGCTTGCAAAGCAGCATGATGCAGAGGCAGAAGCAAGAAGAAGCCAGATCGGTACAGGTGACCGTTCTGAAAAGATCAGGACATATAATTTCCCACAGGGACGTGTAACAGATCACCGAATCAAGCTTACCCTGCACAGACTGGATAATATTTTAAATGGGGATCTGGATGAGATCATTGACAGCCTGATTGCTGCTGACCAGGCTGCAAAGCTTAGCAATCTGCAGGAGCAATAACAAATTAATTACAAAAAAGAGTAATAAAGTAAAGAAATAATTGAAAATACAATGCTGATGGTATAGTATACTATAATAACAAAACCGTTGCTGTGAAGGTCGTGAACAGTAACACAAAATCAGAGAAAATGGGAGGGTATTACCTATGAAAAAGACAACTCTTGTAATCATGGCTGCCGGAGTAGGAAGCCGCTTTGGAAACGGAATCAAACAGCTTGCACCGGTAGGGCCTAATGGAGAGATCATTATGGATTATTCCATTCGTGATGCGCTGGAGGCTGGATTTAACAAGATTGTGTTTATTATCCGTAAGGATCTTGAAGAAGAATTTAAGAACACCATTGGAGCAAGAGTATCTAAGATTGCAGAAGTTGCATATGCTTTCCAGGAGATGGATAAGCTTCCGGAAGGTTTCGTAAAGCCGGCAGACAGAACCAAACCATGGGGAACCGGACATGCTGTAATCTGTGCCCGTGAGTTCCTTACAGAGCCGTTTGCAGTTATCAATGCAGATGACTACTATGGCAAGGAAGCCTATGTAAAGGTACATGATTATCTGGTACAGGAGCAGCCAGCAGATGAGGTTCTTCATATTTGTATGGCTGGATTCAGACTTGGAAATACCTTAAGTGATAACGGAAGTGTTACCAGAGGACTTTGCCACATTACAGACGGCAAGCTCACAGGCGTAACAGAGACTCACAATATTTTCAAGACTGCAGACGGTGCCGAGAGCCGTGAGGACGGACAGCCGGTGGAGAAACTTGATCTTAACGAGCTGGTTTCCATGAATATGTGGGGACTGACTCCGGCATTTATGGATACTTTATATGACGGATTTGTAGAATTCCTTGAGAATGTGAAGCCAGGAGACCTTAAGGCAGAATATCTTCTTCCGGTAATGATCGATGAGCTTATCCAGAAGGGAACTGCACAGGTAGATGTGCTGGAGACAAAGGATACCTGGTTTGGCGTAACTTACCAGGAGGACAAGGAAGTTGTAATAAAGGCATTTAAAGAACTTATAGACGCAGGGGTTTACCCAAATGAACTTTATAAGTAATTTTAATTTTACAGATAATAACCATGTGTCAGGAGGATGATTAGTTATGGGAAAATATTTTGGAACAGACGGATTTCGTGGAGAGGCAAATGTTCAGCTTACTGTTGATAATGCATTTAAAGTAGGACGTTATGTTGGATGGTATTACGGAAGAGACCATAAGGCAAAAATCGTAATCGGTAAGGATACCAGACGAAGCAGCTACATGTTTGAATATGCCCTTGTTGCCGGTCTTACTGCTTCTGGTGCAGACGTATATCTTCTTCATGTTACTACAACTCCAAGCGTATCCTTTGCAGTACGTACAGAGGATTTTGACTGCGGAATCATGATTTCTGCTAGCCATAATCCATTTTATGACAATGGAATCAAGCTTCTGAACGGTAACGGACAGAAGATCGAGTCAGAGATTGAGGAGCGTATTGAGGCTTATATCGATGGCAAGATCGAGGAGCTCCCTCTTGCCCGCAAGGAAGATATCGGACGTACAATTGACTTTGCTTCCGGACGTAACCGCTATATCGGATATCTGATCTCCATTCCAAGCCGTGATTTCAAGAATGTAAAAGTTGGTCTTGACTGTGCAAATGGAAGTTCTTCTGCAATTGCAAAAAGTGTATTTGAGGCACTTCAGGCAAAGACTTATGTAATTAATAACCAGCCAGATGGAACCAATATTAACACAAACTGCGGTTCCACTCATATTGAGGTGCTGCAGAAATATGTAGTAGACAATGGCCTTGATATTGGTTTTGCCTATGATGGAGATGCAGACCGCTGTATCGCAGTAGATCACCGGGGAAATATTATTGATGGTGATAAGATCATGTATGTATGCGGCAAGTATCTGAAAGAACAGGGCAAATTAAATGGCAACACTGTTGTTACCACAGTTATGTCCAATATGGGACTTTACAAGGCTCTGGAGCGTGAGGGAATGCGCTATGAGCAGACTGCAGTTGGTGACAAATATGTTGCAGAGAACATGATGGCAAACAATTACAGCATTGGTGGTGAGCAGTCCGGACATATTATTTTCAGCCGCTATGCAGCAACTGGGGATGGTATTCTGACTTCTCTTATGATTATGGAAGCATGTGTAGATAAAAAGTCCACTCTCTGCGATCTTGCAAAGGAAATGAAAGTATATCCTCAGGTACTTCGCAATGTGCGTGTTGCTGACAAGAAAACAGCAAGAGAGAATCCAAAGGTAGTAGAGGCTGTTGATGCAGCTGCAAAGGCACTTGGAGATGCCGGACGTATTCTGGTACGTGAAAGCGGTACAGAGCCGCTGATCCGTGTAATGGTGGAGGCTGAAACAGATGAGCTTTGCCATAAATATGTAGACAGTGTTGTAGATGTAATGGAAGCCGAAGGACTGATTGTTGGTTGAGAATGAGAATTAGAAAGACAGCAGGGATTCTGGCAGCCTGTATGGGAATTTTGGCTCTTGCAGGCTGCAATAATGAACAACAGCAGATATTTGATGAGGCGGTAAGAGATCTTAAGCAGGAGAGCTATGATTATGCTCTGGATGAGTTTACCACTTCGGTGAATAATGGGATAAATCCGGCAGTATCTTATCGTGGAATCGGAATCTGCCAGCTGCGTCTTGGAAATTATGATGCAGCTATTGAAGCTTTTTCAGGAGCTATAGGAGCAGAGAATGTAAGTAAATCCATGCTGCGTGACCTTTATCTGTACCGTGCCACAGCAAGATTGAAAGCTGGCTATCTGGAAGATGCCATGGCAGATTGTCAGGTATTGGCACAGAATTATGATATGGATGCAGATTCTTATTTCCTTACAGGAAGGGTTGCTCTTGCAATGGATGGCTATGATGAAGCTGCTTCTAATTTTGAGCAGGCATATGGAGAAGATTCCAGCTACGACCGTGCCATTCAGATTTATGAGACTTATCTGGATAAGGATATGGAAGCTGACGGAACCAGATACCTGGAAGCAGTGCTTTCCACAGAAGCGAAAGGCGCAGATGATCTTTGTGACCGTGGACGGATCTACTACTATATGGAAGATTATGCAAGTGCGAAAAATGAGCTGACCGATGCAGTGAAGCAGGGAAGCACAGAGGCACTCCTTCTTCTTGGCATGGTTTACAGCGCCCAGAATGACTATTCCAATGCAAGAGCCATGTACCAGCAATATATAAATGAAAAACTGGATGAATCTGGTAAAAATCAGCAGCAGACAGCAGCACCGGGATATAACGGACTTGCGTTATGTGATATGGCGGAAGAAAATTATGATTCAGCCCTGGAAAATATAAACAATGGCATTGCAGCTGCGTCTGATGATGAAATGCAAAGTCTTCTTTTTAACGAAATCGTAGTTTATGAGCGGAAGCTGGACTTCACTACAGCACAGGAGAAAGCCCAGTCTTATGTAGGAATGTATCCGGAAGATGAGGATGCAGCCAAAGAACTTGATTTCCTTAAAACAAGAACCGGAACCATTCAGTAATAAACCGGCTTTATGGCTTT
This sequence comes from uncultured Blautia sp., assembly GCA_934364795.1. Taxonomy (GTDB): domain Bacteria; phylum Bacillota; class Clostridia; order Lachnospirales; family Lachnospiraceae; genus Blautia_A. The sequence continues at coordinate 136,703 of CAKRMK010000002.1, read as the reverse complement.
AAAGAACGATAATAAAAAATAACAGTAACATAAGAGAAAATAGTAAAAGAGGTTAAAATCGGTAATTTGTGAAAACATATTCAGACATAACGAAATCCTGGGACCTGTTTGAAAAAGGCTGGAGGATTTTATGTGTGAGGAAAATACACAGATTACCGGTTTTTTGTTACTGCTTTTGTAAGTTTTGTGTTATACTCGGAGAAAGCCCTATCAGGCAAAGTGCACTGCGGTGGAATGGTATATGAAGCTTGGAGAGGTCCGCGGCAGGTAAAGAATCCTGCTTTGCAGGATTCTTTTGGGTAAAATCCGAAAGGAGGATTTATGGAATATATTGAAGAAATACAGGAACGGGTAATTCTTGTGGGAGTCCAGCTGGATGAGAATGACAATGTAAAAGAGTCTCTGGATGAGCTGGAGGAACTTGCAGATACAGCAGGAGCTATAACTGTGGGAAAAATTATCCAGAACCGTGAAACAGTTCATCCGGGAACCTACATTGGAAAGGGAAAAATTGACGAAGTCCGTTCCCTTATGCTTGCCACAGATGCCACCGGAATTATCTGCGATGATGAGCTGTCTCCGGCACAGATGAATAATCTGGAGCATGAGCTGGAATGTAAGGTGATGGATCGAACCCTTTTGATCCTTGATATTTTTGCAAAGCATGCAACTACAAGCGAGGGTAAGATTCAGGTAGAGCTGGCGCAGCTTCGTTACCGGGCATCCAGACTGGTTGGACTTGGCGTATCTTTGTCAAGACTTGGAGGCGGTATTGGAACAAGAGGACCTGGAGAGAAAAAGCTGGAAAGTGACCGTCGTCTGATCCGTAAAAGAATCACAGCTTTGAAAGAAGAGCTGTCACAGGTAGAGAAACACAGAGAGCTTCTCCGCACAGGACGGACACGGGGCAAAATGAAAACCGCTGCAATTGTAGGCTATACAAATGCAGGAAAGTCCACACTTTTAAATACGCTGACAGGAGCAGGGGTGCTTTCTGAGGATAAGCTTTTTGCTACTTTGGATCCTACTACAAGGGCACTGACTCTGGATGACGGACAGCAGATCTTACTTACGGATACCGTTGGTTTTATCCGCAAACTTCCCCATAATCTGGTGGAGGCCTTTAAGAGTACGCTGGAAGAGGCGAAATACGCAGATTATATTATTCATGTGGTAGACTGCTCTAATCCACAGGCTCAGCAGCAGATGGAAGTGGTTTATGATACCTTGCAAGAGCTGGAGGTTCAGGGGAAAAAGACCATTACATTGTTTAACAAGGTTGATCTGGGAACTGCAATCCGTCTTCGTGACAGCATGGCTGATTACACTTTGAAGGTATCTGCAAAAACGGGCGCAGGTCTTGAGGAATTAAAGGCACTTCTGGGGAAAATTCTGTCAGAAGAACAGATTTATGTGGAAAAGTTATTTACTTATCAGGAGGCCGGAAAAATTCAGCTGATCCGGGAATATGGGCAGCTTCTTTCAGAAGAGTATACAGAAGGTGGAATCTTGGTAAAAGCAAGAGTGCCACAGGAAATTCACGGGAAAATTATGTAAAAAAAGTGAAAATTCTGTTTGAAATGCAGGAAGCATAAATTACAGAAAATATAAATTACAGGAGATAAAGTCATGGGAAAGTACACAGATTATATTATGAAAACAGCACAGGATCTGCTTGCAGTGCCAAGCCCAAGCGGTTTCACACATATGGCAGCAGATTTTGTGAAAAAGGAATTCGAAGCTCTGGGCTATGAGCCGCAGATTACCCAGAAAGGTGCCGTCCTTGTAAAACTTGGTGGAAAGGATGACAACAATGCAGTGGTTCTGGCTGCACATATGGATACACTTGGAGGAATGGTGTGCCAGATCATGGATAATGGACGCCTGAAGCTTACCAACATTGGCGGCATGAATCCAAATAACGCAGAAGCAGAGAACTGCAAGGTTTATACAAAATCAGGAAAAGTATACGATGCCACTTTCCAGCTGGAGAATGCCTCTGTTCATGTAAATGGAGAGTACAGCGACACCAAACGTACCTATGATACAATGGAAGCAATTCTGGATGAGCCAGTAAAATCAAAAGAAGATGTGAAAAATCTGGGAATCATGACAGGTGATTTCGTCTGCTTTGATCCAAGAACCGTTGTGACAGAAAGCGGATATATTAAGAGCCGTTTCCTGGATGATAAATTCAGCACAGCAATTCTTCTTGGTTATGCGAAATACCTAAAAGAAAAGAAAATTCAGACAGAACGTACAATTTATGTGCTGATCACCTCCTATGAGGAAGTAGGACATGGCGGATGTGCTGCCATTCCCGAAGGCGTTACAGAAATGATTTCTGTAGATATGGGATGTGTGGGAAAAGGTCTTGAATGTGATGAGACAATGGTTTCCATTTGTGCAAAGGACAGCATGGGACCTTATGATTATCAGGTGGTTTCCGGGCTTATTAAGGCAGCGCAGGAAAATGACATTGATTTTGCAGTAGATGTATATCCTCACTATGGTTCTGATGTGGATGCAGCACTGAAAGCCGGCTATGATATGAAACATGGGCTTATTGGACCTGGTGTTTATGCTTCCCATGGATATGAGCGTTCTCATAAAGACGGGGCTAAGAATACACTGAAGCTTTTGAAGGCTTATCTGGGGTAGAGCCTGTTTGAAAAAGGCTTTCTGTAAGAGGTGCGCCACAAAGTGAGGTGTGCAGACTGCGGGAATGATTGGGGGCACGCTCTTGGAGTATGTTCTCTTAAGAAAGGAACATAAATGTACAAAATTTTAGTGGTAGAAGATGACGAAACCATTGTGCAGATTGTAAAGCGTCATCTGGAATCCTGGGGATATGAAGTTTTTCAGGTGGAAGACTTTTCCCATGTGCTTCAGGAATTTGTCCAGAAGGATCCACAGCTGGTTCTTCTGGATCTGAAACTGCCCTTTTATAATGGGTTTCACTGGTGTGAGGAAATACGGAAAGTTTCCCAGGTACCGGTTTTGTTTCTGTCATCGGCAGCAGACAATATGAATATGGTTATGGCCATGAGCCGCGGTGCAGATGATTTTATTGCAAAACCCTTTGACCTTGATGTGCTGGCTGCCAAGGTTCAGGCTGTGATCCGCCGGACATATGCTTTCGGACAGAATACCAGTCTGCTGGAACACAACGGAGTGGTACTGAATCCGGGAAATGGAACCGTTTCAGCAGATGGACAGACTGCAGATCTGACGAAAAATGAATTGAAGATATTGCAGATATTATTCGAACATCAGGGACATGTTGTTTCCAGAGAAGCAATTATGACAAAGCTTTGGGAAAGTGATAGTTTTGTAGATGATAATACCCTCACAGTAAACATGACCAGAATCCGCAAAAAATTGGAGGGTTTGGGAATCCGTGATTTTATCATTACCAAAAAAGGCATGGGCTATATGGTATGAGAGAATATCTGAAAACTGTGTGGGAAAATATAGTAATAGCAATCCTGTTATTGCTAATGGCAGTGTTTGTTTTTTTTCTCTATGATGTACCTGTGGAACCGGTAGGATATGTGACACTTTTTACAGTACTGACAGGAATAATATATTGGGGAGCAGGTTACAGCAGATACAGGAAAAAAAGGGAAAATCTTGAATATATAAAAGAAAACGGTGGATTTGTCCTGGAACATCTGAATGCACCGGAAAATGGAAATGAGCTGCGTTATCAGGAAATCTGCCAGATATTAAATGGAGAAAGAATAAAGGCAGAGAATCAGGTAAATGCTTTTCATACAGAGCTGACGGATTATTATACTATGTGGGTTCACCAGATCAAGACACCAATTGCGGCGGCAAGGCTGCTTCTACAGGAAGAAGAAACCGATATACAGGCAGTGCAGAACCGGCTTTTTGAAATTGAACAGTATGTGGAAATGGTTCTTGGATACCTTAGAACAGAGGATATGTCCTCTGACATCTGTCTGAAAGAGGTGGAGCTGGATGAGCTTGTGCGGGAGCAGATACATAAATTTGCCCGGACCTTTATAGGAAAAAAGATTTCTCTGGATTATCATGGCGTACAGGAAAAGGTGCTTACAGACGAAAAGTGGCTTGGATTTGTAATAGGACAAATTTTATCAAATGCACTGAAATACACGAAAAATGGAAAAATATCCATTTATATGAGTGGGGAAAATTCCCACACTCTTGTGATCGAAGATACTGGAATCGGAATCAGAGAAGAAGATCTGCCAAGAGTTTTTGAAAAGGGATTTACAGGATATAACGGAAGGGAGGAAGGACGCTCCACAGGGATCGGACTTTATCTTTGCGGGAAAATTATGAAAAAACTGGATCACAGGATTAAGCTTCAGTCAACGCCAGGACAGGGAACGAAGGTGTTTCTGGAGCTTGGACGAAAAAGACTGGAGCTGTATTAAAGCTTACTGGAAAAAAGAATTTCAGCAAGATGGGCATTATAATTTATGGAAAATTTTATCAGGATAAAAGGATCCCGGCAGGCTGTATATAGGATGAATTTGGGTGAAATATGCTGCAAAGTGGGCTGTACGGATTGCCGGAATATTTTTACTTAGAGAATAGGAGAGAGTATGAAAACGGTTAAGAAGATTTTAAATAATATTTTTATTGACGGATTAAGCGGTATGGCGCTGGGATTATTTTCCACGCTGATTATTGGAACGATTCTGAAACAGATTGGTGATCTGCTGGGCGGTACATATGGCTCATATCTTAGCACTTTTGCAGTGATCGCACAGAGATTAACAGGTGCGGGAATCGGAATCGGTGTGGCATATAAGTTCCGTGAATCTACCTATGTACTTTTATCTGCTGCAGCAGCTGGAATGATCGGTGCTTATGCATCCAGTCTTATTGCCGGAACCCTGTTGTCAGATACAGGGGCACTGGTTTTGTCCGGCCCTGGAGAGCCGCTTGGAGCTTTTGTTGCCGCTTATGTGGGGATCACAGTGGGACGGCTGGTTGCAGGAAAAACAAAACTGGATCTTCTGATCACTCCGGCGGTGACTATTTTATCCGGTGGTGCTGTAGGTGTACTGGTAGGACCTGGCGTTTCCAGATTTATGACCTGGCTTGGTGATCTGGTGAACTGGGGAACAGAGCAGCAGCCGATCCTTATGGGAATTATCGTTTCTGTTGTAATGGGAATGGTACTCACTCTTCCTATCAGTTCCGCCGCTCTTGGAATTATTCTGGGATTAAATGGTGTAGCAGCCGGTGCCGCTACTGTTGGCTGCTGCTGTCAGATGATCGGTTTTGCAGTAACAAGCTTCAAAGATAATGGAGTCGGAGGGCTTTTTGCACAGGGAGTGGGAACCTCCATGCTTCAGATTCCCAATATTATGAGACGCCCTCTGATCTGGCTGCCGCCTACACTGGCATCTGCTATTTTGGGACCTATTGCGATCATCGGACCATTTCATATGACAAATAATGCAACTGGTTCCGGAATGGGAACATCCGGACTTGTAGGTCAGATCATGACTTATCAGACAATGACTGCAACAGAAGATCCGGCACTGGTGCTCATAAAAATTGCAGTGTTCCATTTCCTTCTTCCAGGTCTGTTGTCTTATGTAATTTACCGTGGAATGCGAAATGCAGGATATATTAAGGATGGACAGATGAAACTGGATGTATAAATGTAAAATTACTGTTCACTTTGTTCACAGCAACATGCTTCGCGATGCACAGAAATTCTCGGGTTTTCTGTGAACTATGTTCACAAAAACACCTCGCAGAACGTTATCAGTGAACAGTAACATGTAAATACATAAGGCTGTATAAGACTGTATAAGTCTAAAAAGGTATTGACATCTAATAAACGTTAGAATATACTAACAATAAAGAGCGTTAGAAAAGTTATTTTTCCAAATACGTTCTAAAGACGAGAAGAACGATACCGAAAATTTGTCAGATAAATTTATGCATGATCTAACAGGAAAGGAGTAAGGATTATGGGAACAGTAGTTGTTGGTGCGATTATAGTAGGAATTGCAGGACTGGCAATCAGAAGCATTGTTAAGGATAAAAAAAGCGGAAAAGGCTGCAATGGTAATTGTGGAGGCTGCGGCGGACACTGCCACTAGAGCGTGCCCCCAAAATCATTCCCACAATCTGTGCGCCCCACTTTGCGGTATATTTTACCCGAATTCAGTTGCCGTAGCCCGCTACGGCGCCCTCATCCGGGCAAAATCTCCCACAAATTGTGACGCACATCTTGCAGAAAGCCTTTTTCAAACACGCTCTAAGAAAATGACATAGCATTAGGAGAAAAAATTGAAGCTGCTGTACCGGTTTTTACTGGTATGGCAGTTTTTTATATAGTATCATATATGATATTAGAGTGTGTTTGAAAAATCATTCCCGAAATTCTTGAACATTCGTAATCTGTTGATTTATTGTGTAAATCGCTTACGATGTCTCATATGTTAAAAAATATAAAAACAACAAAAAACCACAAAAACACAAAGAAAAGACCAACAGAAACAACAATAATAGCGTTGAATTTTGTTGACACCATATCACAGATGACGTATAATGAACGTAGAATTTTATGTCATGGAATGGCAGAATTACTTCCATGAGAAAGGAGAACCATGGAAAAATACAATACAAGTGAGATTCCGAAATCCTCCAGAATTACCAGGCTGGTAGACCATCTCTATGCCAAGATGCCGGAAATTGAATCTTACAGAGCGAAGCTGATCACAGAGTCTTATAAAGAGACGGAAGACCAGCCGATCATTACCAGAAGAGCGAAAGCTTTTGCCCACATTTTACATAATATCCCCATCATTATCCGGGATGAAGAACTGATCGTGGGCAGTAACTCCATTGCTCCAAGAGGATGTCAGACCTTCCCGGAATTTTCATTCCAGTGGCTGGAAGATGAGCTGGATACTGTAGCAACCAGAATTGCAGATCCGTTCTATATTTCAGAGGAGGCCAAGGCAGACCTTAGAGAAGTTCACAAATACTGGAAGGGTAAGACCACCAGCGAACTTGCTACTGCCTATATGGCGCCGGAAGCAATCCGTGCAATTGACCACAATATTTTCACACCAGGAAACTATTTCTATAACGGTGTAGGACATGTTACCGTAAAATACTGGGAAGTTCTTGAAATCGGTTACGAAGGCATTATGGCGAAAGCACAGCAGGAGCTGGATAAATGCCAGGTAGGTGACGGAGACTACGCAGAGCGTTCCCGTTTCCTGGAGGCAGTTATTTTAAGCTGTCAGGCTGTTATTGATTATGCCAACAGATATGCGAAACTTGCTCTTGAGATGGCGGAGAAATGTACAGATCCACAGCGTAAAGCAGAGCTTCTTGTAATCGCATCCAACTGCAGCAAGGTTCCTGCAAAGGGAGCTGCCAATTTCTGGGAAGCATGTCAGTCCTTCTGGTTTGTACAGCAGCTCCTTCAGATGGAGTCCAGCGGACATTCCATTTCACCAGGACGTTTTGACCAGTACATGTACCCATACTATAAGAAAGATATCGAAAGCGGAGCCATCACCAGAACAGCAGCACAGGAGCTGATCGACTGTATCTGGGTGAAATTAAACGACCTGAATAAATGCCGTGATGCCGCTTCTGCAGAAGGTTTTGCAGGCTACAGCCTGTTCCAGAACCTGATCGTAGGCGGACAGAATAAAGATGGCGAAGATGTGACCAATGACCTTTCCTTTATGTGCATTGAAGCATCTATGCATGTTCATCTTCCGGCACCGTCCCTTTCCATCCGCGTATGGAATGGCTCACCTCATGATTTTCTGATCAAGGCGGCAGAGCTTACCAGAACCGGTATCGGACTTCCTGCATATTACAATGACGAAGTTATCATCCCGGCACTACAGAACAGAGGACTTTCCCTTGCTGATGCCCGTGAATATAACATTATTGGTTGCGTAGAACCGCAGAAAGCAGGTAAGACAGAGGGATGGCATGATGCAGCATTCTTTAATATGTGCCGTCCGCTTGAGCTTGTTTTTGCAAATGGTATGGATCAGGGCGAGATGGTGGGAATTCCTACCGGAGACGTAACCAAGATGGATACCTTTGAGGAATTTTATGATGCATACAAGAAGCAGATGGAATACTGCATTTCCCTTCTTGTAAATGCAGACAATGCAATTGATGTAGCACATGCGAAGCGTTGTCCGCTGCCATTCCTTTCCAGTATGATTGATGACTGTATCAGCAGAGGCAAATCCGTACAGGAAGGTGGAGCTGTTTATAACTTTACCGGTCCCCAGGGATTCGGTATTGCCAATATGGCAGATTCTTTGTATGCTATCCGTCAGCTTGTATATCAGGAGAAGAAGTTCACCATGGAAGAACTGAAGGAAGCTCTTGCATGGAACTATGGCAAAGGCCTTGACGAACAGTCTGTGAAGGAAATCACAACCGGTATTTTAAGAGAAATGACAGAAAGCGGAGCCAAGGTTGACAGCGATACAGCCGCAGCCGTTCTGAAATCTGTTATGAATGCACAGATGTCTCCGGAGAAGATGGCAAGATATGAAGAAATCCACAATATGATTGCAGAAGTTCCGAAATTTGGAAATGATATTCCGGAAGTGGATTATTTTGCAAGAGATGTGGCTTACACCTATACAAGACCTCTTCAGAACTTTAAGAATCCAAGAGGTGGACAGTATCAGGCAGGTCTTTATCCGGTATCTGCAAACGTACCTCTTGGCGGACAGACAGGTGCTACCCCAGATGGCAGATATGCACATACCCCTGTTGCTGATGGTGTTTCCCCGTCAGCCGGCAAGGATGTAAACGGACCGACAGCCGCAGCAAGCTCTGTTGCCAAACTGGATCATTTCATTGTATCCAACGGTACCCTGTTTAACCAGAAATTCCATCCGTCTGCACTTTCAGGCAGAGAAGGACTGGAGAAATTTGTTGCACTGATTCGTTCCTACTTTGATCAGAAGGGCATGCATATGCAGTTTAATGTTGTAAGCAGGGAAACTCTTCTTGATGCACAGGCACATCCGGAGAATTACAAACATCTGGTTGTACGTGTGGCTGGTTACAGTGCACTGTTTACCACTTTGTCCAGATCTCTTCAGGATGATATTATCCGCAGAACAGAGCAGGGCTTCTAAAACGTACAACGGAGAGATATATGGAATATTTAAATACTACAGGACGTATTTTTGACATCCAGCGTTATTCCATCCATGATGGCCCGGGAATCCGCACCATTGTATTCCTGAAAGGCTGTGTTCTCAGGTGCCAGTGGTGCTGTAATCCGGAGTCCCAGGAATATAAGATCCAGACCATGAAAACACCGGATGGTGTGAAAACCATGGGCCGTGATGTGACGGTTGGTGAAATGATAGAAGTGGTTGAGAAAGACCGTCCTTATTATTACCGTTCCGGCGGCGGACTGACCCTTTCAGGAGGGGAATGTCTGTGTCAGCCACAGTTTGCCCGGGATCTTTTGCGAGCTGCCAAGGAGCGGGGAATTAATACTGCCATTGAGAGCATGGCATGCGTTCCATGGAAAAATATTGAGATGGTTTTGCCATATCTGGATACTTATCTTATGGATATCAAGCATACCAATCAGGAAAAACATGCGAAATTTACGGGAAAGCCTAACGGGCTTGCACTTGAGAATGCACGTAAGGTGGCACTTTTGGGTCAGACCAGGCTGGTGATCCGTGTACCTGTTATTCCTACCTTTAATGACAGTGTGGAGGAAATTCAGTCCATTGCTTCTTTTGCATCTACCCTGCCAGGAGTAAAGAAGATTCATCTACTTCCTTACCATCGTCTTGGACAGGATAAGTATGACTGGCTTGGAAGGGAGTATAAGCTAACCGAGATCCTTCCTCCCGAACCGGAGCATATGGAGCTTCTGAAAAAAGCAGTACATGCAGTCTGTGATCTGGATTGCCAGATTGGCGGATGAGAATAAATAAAAAATTAAGAGGCCGGGATTCCTGTGAAACAGGGGTTCAGGCCTTTTTCAAACAGGTTCTGGCTGGAAGAAATTATAAAAACATTTGAACAAAATGAAAAAGTTTTGTATGATATAAGACGAAACATATCATCTGTATGAAGCGGAGGCATATAGGAACTATATGCAGTTAGATTGAATGCGGTAAAATCTGGCTGGTGTAAAATTTTACAGATGAAGGAGAAATGAGAATGAGAGGACTATACTCATCAAAAACAAAAATTAGACACCAGATTTTTACTGAAATTGCCCGCCTTGCCTATGAGGGTGATATTGAGAAGGAAATGGACGAGCTTCCCTATAAGATCCTTCCGGGAGAAATTGCGACTTATCGTGACAGTATTTTCCTGGAAAGAGCAATCGTAGGAGAAAGACTGCGAGTAGCAATGGGACTGCCTCTTCGTAATATCTCCGAGCATGCACCTATTTCCAAAGGTGTAGAGGCAAGTCTTATTGAAGAAAAATATTATGAGCCGCCGCTTATTAATATTATTAAGTTTGCCTGCAATTCCTGTCCGGAGAAAAGAGTGCTGGTAACAGAAGGATGCCAGGGCTGTCTGGAGCACCCATGCCAGGAAGTCTGTCCCAAGCAGGCAATCCATATAGAAAATGGAAGGTCTGTGATTGATCAGGAAAAATGTATCAAATGCGGGAAATGTCTGGAATCATGCCCTTATAATGCTATTATCAAACAGGAGCGCCCCTGTGCAAAAGCATGTGGAATGGGAGCCATCCATTCTGATGAATATGGCAGAGCTGAAATCGACTATGACAAATGTGTTTCCTGTGGAATGTGTCTGGTAAGCTGTCCGTTTAGCGCTATTGTAGATAAAGGGCAGATCTATCAGACCATCATGGCACTAAAAAGTGAGACATCGGTATACGCCATTGTGGCACCGGCTGTAGCTGGGCAGTTTGAGCCTGCACTGAAAAATACCCAGCTTCGAGGTGCTTTTAAGGCTCTTGGTTTCACGGATATTAAAGAAGTTGCAGTCGGAGCGGATCTTTGCACCATTGAAGAAGCTAAAGATTTTATGGAGGAAGTACCGGAGAAAATCCCCTTTATGGGAACATCCTGCTGTCCTGCATGGTCTGTAATGGCGAAAAAAATGTTTCCGCAGTTTGCAAACTGTATTTCCATGGCACTGACCCCTATGGTACTGACTGCAAGACTTCTGAAACAGGAAGAACCAGACTGCAAGATCGTTTTTGTTGGTCCCTGTGCTGCCAAGAAGCTGGAGGCAAGCCGCAAATCAGTTCGCAGTTATGTGGATTTTGTACTTACATTTGAAGAAGTTCAGGGTATGTTTGAAGCAAAAGGTGTTGATTTTGCAGACATTCCTGAAGAAGAGCCACTTTCTTCAGCAAGCAGTGACGGCCGTGGTTTTGCAGCCAGCGGCGGTGTTGCAGCTGCTGTAGTAAAAGCAGTGAAACGTATGGATCCTGACCGGGAAGTAAAGGTAGTCAGTGCTAATGGACTTCAGGAATGTAAAAAAATGATGATGGCAGCCAAAGCCGGAAAATACAACGGTTATCTGCTAGAGGGAATGGCATGTCCTGGCGGATGTATAGCAGGCGCAGGAACGGTGCAGACTGTAAAGAAAGCAGCAGTGGCACTGGATAAAATGAAAAAAGAGGCTGCATTTGAAGAGTGTATGGATACTTCATTTGGCGGCGAACTTGAGAAACTGGAAGAATTGTAATTGTAACACCATAAAAAATCAAAAAAGAACGGAATATCCGTCTTAAAAGGAGAAGAAAAATGCGTGCATATGAACGTTTGCTTGACTATGTGAAAATTTATACAACAAGTGAGGACGAACAGGAGGCTGTGCCTTCCACCAGACGGCAGTTTGATCTTGGCAATAAGCTGGCAGAAGAACTGAAAAAAATCGGAGTGCAGGACGTCCGTATTGATGATAAGTGTTATGTATACGGTATGATTCCTGCAACAAAAGGTCTGGAAGAAAAGCCTGCAATCGGCTTTATCGCGCATATGGATACTGCTCCTGATTTTTCTGGAGAAAATGTAAATCCCCAGATTATCCCTGATTATGATGGCCGGGATGTGAAGCTGGGAAACAGCGAATATACTCTTACTTTGAAAGATTTTCCCCATCTGTCAGCATTAAAAGGAAGAACTCTCATTACCACAGATGGAACTACTCTTCTTGGTGCGGATGATAAAGCTGGTGTGGCTGAAATCATGACAATGGCAGAGCAGATCATTCAGGAGAACATTCCTCATGGAAAAATCTGTATTGGTTTTACTCCGGATGAGGAAGTGGGACGGGGAGCTGACTTTTTTGATGTGAAAGGATTTGGGGCTGATTTTGCCTATACAGTTGACGGCGGCGCAGAAAATGAAATTGAGTATGAAAACTTTAATGCTGCCGGTGCGAAAGTAAAGATTAAAGGATTTTCCGTACATCCGGGCAGCAGCAAAAATACCATGATTAATGCAGCTTTGGTTGCCATGGAGTTTAACAGCATGCTTCCATCTGGGGATACACCTGCAAATACAGAAGAATATGAGGGATTTTTCCATCTCTGTGAGATGAGCGGTGATGTGTCAGAAGCAAGTCTGGATTATATCATCCGTGATCATGACAGCGCCATGTTTGCATGCCGCCAGGAAATGATGAAACACATTGCGAAGCTTCTCAACGAAAAGTACGGCCAGGGTACTGTAACTCTTACCATCAAAGAGCAGTACCGCAACATGAAAGAAAAAATTGAACCATGTATGCACCTGATCGATAATGCAAAGAAAGCCGTGCAGGAATCTGGACTGAATCCGGTAACAGTTGCCATCCGAGGAGGTACAGATGGCGCAAGACTGTCCTTTATGGGACTTCCCTGCCCAAATCTTGGAACAGGCGGTTATGCATTCCACGGTCCATGTGAGCACATTACAGTAGAGGGCATGGATTATGCGGTAGAGAATCTGAAGAATATTGTGAAACTGTATGCATGTTGATATTACAATAAGATGTCAGGGGGAAAAAGTATTTTTCCTCTGACCTGATATCCATGAATTGCTCTGCCGGGCAGGATTGCATTGTGGTGGAAGGATTGACGTCTTATAAAGCATATTTTGCTGTATATTAGTTGGTGTCATACATAATTATTTGAGAGTTAAAAATACCCAAAAACTTATATGCAAATTTGTACAATATGTAGAAAAATAAAAAATGATAAAAAAATTCAAAAAATAGTTGTTAAAAGATTGTCATTGTGTTATTTTAGATAAAGCGGAGAAAAACAAATATTTTATGCGGAGACGAAGAGGGAAAGTTCTTTTGTTGAGAATTGTTTGCAAGAAAACAGGAAATGACATGGCTTGACCTGGGAAAACAGAGCGGAATCAGTCTGCAATTCCAGGTCAGGTCATGTCAAAAGGCAGAAAATAAAGTTTGACCCGCTTTTTTTCTAACTTTGATTGTTAAAAAATAAACAAGAAACAAAGGACAACACAGGGGAAAAACCAATGAATCCCACGAAAAATAACATAATATGAGGGAAAACTGGCACAATTCCACAAACCCCATGAAAGGAGTTTATTATGAGCAGCAAAATCACCATTATCGGAGCGGGAAGTGTAGGCTCCACAATCGCTTACACACTGGCACATGATGAAATCGCTTCTGAAATTGTTCTGATCGACATTAACAAAGAAAAGGTAGAAGGAGAGGTAATGGACATTGAGCAGGGAACCTGCTTCAGAAGTCCGGTTTCCCTGGTTGCAGGAGATTACGCTGATGCAAAGGATTCCGATATTGTAATCATTACCTCCGGAATTGCCCGTAAACCTGGCCAGACCAGAATTGAGCTTACCCAGACAAACGTAAACATTCTGAAAAGCATTACCCCTCAGATTGTAAAAGAAGCTCCAGATGCCAAGTACATTATTGTAAGCAACCCGGTTGACATTATGACTTACGTATTTACCAAGATTTCCGGACTGCCGGAAAATCAGATCATGGGTTCCGGAACCATTCTTGATACTGCAAGACTTCGCTATGGACTTTCCGAACACTTTGGGGTAGCCCAGGGAAACATTCACGCCTATGTATTTGGAGAGCACGGCGACACTTCTTTCATTCCGTGGACAGGTGCTTATATTTCAGGTCTTAGCACAGATGAGTACTACGAAGAAATGAAAGCACACGGAAAAGACATAAAGCCTCTGGACAAAGAAGCCATGCTTGAATATGTTCAGAAATCAGGTGGAAAGGTTATTGCCAAAAAAGGTGCAACCTTCTATGCAGTATCTGCAACTGTTTGCCAGCTGGTAGGTCTGATCCTGGCTGCTTCTGATTCCCTGGCCACTGTATCCTCCATGCTTCACGGAGAGTACGGAATTGAAGATGTATGCCTTAGTACCCTTACCCTTGTAGGTCCAAATGGTACACAGGGAAAAGTTCAGATGCGTATGAACAAAGAAGAAGTAGAACTTCTGAAAAAGAGTGCAAATGCACTGAAAGAAGTTATTGCACAGATTGAACTGTAAAAAGGGAAAGATTTAGCAGGGACGCCATAGTTTCTATTGCGAAAAGCAGTAAGCTGTGGCTTCTGATGCGTATTAAAAAAATCATTTCCGCCTGAAAAATTATTTAAGAATGGGTAACATTTTTGTTTTACAGTTACCAGAAAGGAACAACAGAAGCATGAAGTACAGTTATTATCCAGGATGTACCCTGAAGAATAAGGCAAAAGATCTGGATGCATATGCCAGAGTTTCTGCAAAAGCGCTGGGTTTCGAAATGGAAGAAATTAAGGACTGGCAGTGCTGTGGAGGTGTATATCCCCTTGGCAGCGATGAAATTGCCACCAAGCTTTCTTCTGTCCGTGCGCTAAACGATGCAAAAGAAAAAGGTCAGGATCTGATTACTGTCTGTTCAGCCTGTCATCATGTGCTCAAACGTGTAAATGACGACATGAAAAATGTGGAAGACATTCGCACAAGAGCCAACAATTATCTGAAACTGGACACTCCATATGAGGGAGAGACAAATGTCCTTCATTATCTGGAAGTGCTCCGTGACAAAGTTGGATTTGACGAGATCAAAAAGAAAGTAGTCAATCCTTTAACAGGCAAAAAAATCGGTGCCTACTACGGATGCCTGCTTTTAAGACCGGGAAAAATCATGGCATTTGATAATCCGGAAAATCCAACCATTATGGAAGATTTTATCCGTGCCCTGGGAGCAGAGCCTGTGATTTACCCATACCGCAATGAATGTTGTGGCGGTTACATTTCCCTGAAGGAAAAAGAAATGGCACAGAATATGTGTAAAAAGATCATGGGCAGTGCAAACGGTTTTGAAGCAGATATGCTTATTACCGCCTGTCCACTTTGCATGTATAACCTGAAAAAGAACGGAAACGGTACCATTCCTGTTTACTATTTTACAGAACTTCTTGCAGAAGCTCTCGGAGTAAAAGAGGAGGTGGCGAAGTAATGGCTTATACATATGGAAATACAGAAAATGCAGCAGCACGAATCAAAGAGATTTCAGGAGTCAATCCCCTGAAATGTATGAAATGTGGCAAATGCTCTGCAACCTGTCCTGCATTTAATGAGATGGATATCAAACCTCACCAGTTTGTAACTTATGTACAGAACGGCAACATAGAAGCACTTGCACAGTCAAAATCCTTATGGAAATGTCTTTCCTGTTTTGCCTGCGTAGAGCGCTGCCCAAGAGATGTAAAACCAGGAAAACTGATCGATGCAGCCAGACAGATCGTTGTCCGTGAACGTGGACAGAACTATCTGACAGCAGACGAAATCCCACAGCTGATTGACGAGGAAACTCCCCAGCAGCTTCTGGTAAGTGCATTCAGAAGATACAGGAGGTGAGAAAAAAGTGCAGAGAATAGGTGTATTTGTATGTCATTGTGGTACAAACATTGCAGCCACAGTCGATGTAAAAAAAGTAGTGGAAATGGCAGCAAAAGAGCCAGGAGTTGTCCATGCAGAAGATTACCAGTATATGTGTTCTGAAGCAGGACAGGCCAAAATCATTAATGCCATCCATGAGAAAAATCTGACAGGAATTGTAGTCTGTTCCTGTTCCCCCCGTATGCATGAGGCTACTTTCCGTAAAGCAGCCCAGAAAGCGGGCTTAAATCCATATATGGTAGAAATCGCAAACATCCGTGAGCATTGCTCCTGGATCCATAAAGATATGGAAGAAGCGACCTTAAAGGCAGTGATCCTTGCAAGAGCAGCAATCGCAAAAGTAAACTTAGATGCTCCTCTTCAGCCAGGAGAAAGCCTTGTAACAAAACGCGCCCTTGTAATCGGCGGAGGTATTGCCGGAATCCAGTCTGCGCTTGATATTGCAGAGGCAGGTTATGAAGTTGATATTGTGGAAAAGCTTCCAAGTATCGGCGGAAGAATGTCCCAGCTTGACAAAACCTTCCCTACACTTGACTGTTCTGCATGTATCCTCACACCAAAGATGGTAGAGGCAGCAGCACATGAGAAGATCAACATTTATACATACAGTGAAGTTGAGAAAGTAAGCGGCTTTGTTGGAGATTTCACTGTTGACATCCGTAAAAAAGCAAGAAGTGTGGATATGGACAAATGTACAGGATGTGGAGTGTGTTCATCCAAATGTCCGTCAAAGAAAAATCCAAATGAATTTAACAGGGGCCTTAACAACAGAAGTGCCATCTACATTCCGTTCGCACAGGCTATCCCAAATGTTCCGGTAATCGACCGTGAAAACTGTATCAAATTCAAAACCGGAAAATGTGGTGCCTGCTCCAAGGTTTGTGCAGCCGGTGCTATTGATTATGAGCAAAAAGATGAGATTGTTACACAGAAATACGGTGCCATCGTTGTTGCAACCGGTTTCGATGTGATCCCTCTTGATAAATATGATGAGTACGCTTACAGCCAGAGCAAGGACGTTATTACCTCCCTTGAACTTGAGCGTATCATGAATGCAGCCGGCCCTACAAAAGGCCATCTTGAGAGACTTTCTGATGGAAAAGCTCCGAAGAATATTGTATTCGTCCAGTGCGTGGGAAGCCGTTGCTCTGACGAAAGAGGAAAGAGCTATTGCTCCAAAATCTGCTGTATGTATACTGCAAAACATGCAATGCTCATCCGCGATAAATATCCGGATACAAACGTAACGGTATTCTACATTGATGTCCGTACTCCAGGTAAAAACTTTGATGAGTTCTACAGAAGAGCAGTTGAAGATTACGGTGTAAATTATGTAAAAGGCCAGGTAGGAAAAGTAATTCCGCAGCCAGACGGAACACTTATGGTTCAGGCTTCTGACCTTCTGGAAAACAAACAGATCCTTATGGAAGCAGATATGGTTGTCCTTGCAGCTGCCATTGAGCCAAATAAAGATGTAAGAAAAATTGCAACTATGCTTACTGCTAGTATTGACACGAATAATTTCCTTACAGAGGCACATGCAAAGCTCCGTCCGGTAGAGTCACCTACAGCTGGTATTTTCCTTTCCGGTGTGTGCCAGGGTCCAAAAGACATTCCGGAGACTGTAGCACAGGCAGGTGCGGCAGCAGTAAAGGCAATCGGCCTTCTTGCAAAAGACAAGCTGACCACCAACCCATGTACAGCTCATTCCGATGAACTTCTTTGCAACGGATGCTCCCAGTGTGCAAATGTGTGCCCATATGGTGCAATTTCTTATGAGGAAAAACAGGTCAACGACCATGGAATCCGTGAGACAAGAAGGGTAGCGGTTGTAAATAATGCTCTTTGCCAGGGCTGTGGTGCTTGTACAGTAACCTGTCCGTCCGGAGCAATGGATCTTCAGGGATTCTCCAACAGACAGATTTTAGCGGAGGTAGATGCAATATGTCGATAGAAGCAAAAGAAGAATTCAGACCAAAGATCGTGGCTTTTTGCTGTAACTGGTGCAGTTACGCCGGTGCAGATCTTGCAGGAAGCAGCCGTCTTTCCTATCCGGCAGATGTAAAGATCATCCGTGTACCATGCTCCTGCCGTGTGAATCCAATGTTTATCCTGCGTGCTTTTGAAAAGGGCGCTGACGGTGTGATCATGTGCGGCTGCCATCCGGGAGACTGCCACTATACAACCGGAAACTATTATGCAAGGAGACGTATGACACTTCTTTTTTCCATGTTAGATTATATCGGTGTGGAAAACGGACGTACTCGTGTAGAGTGGGTATCTGCCGCAGAAGGTGTAAAATTCTCCCAGACTATGAATGAATTTGTGGAAAAGATCCATTCTCTGGGTAAAAACGTGAGATTGGAGGATTTAAGATGCAGGAACTGATCAACCGTGCAAAAGAATTGCTGGCAGATGGAACCGTAGTACGTGTTCTTGGCTGGAAAGCCGGAGACCTGCCTTACAATCCGGAAGCAGCATATTTTGAAACAGCAGAAAGCCTGGATGAATTTGTTTATAACGGTTTCTGCGGTGCGAATTTAAGCAAGATGATGATCGAGGCTTCCAAATTAGAAGGTAAGACACTTGTCTGTCTGAAGCCTTGTGATACTTATAGTTTTAACCAGCTGATCAAGGAACACCGTGTAGATCGCGAAAAAGCCTATATTATTGGTGTTGGATGTAAAGGAAAGCTGGACGTGGAAAAGCTTCGTAAAATGGGAATCAAAGGAATCCAGAGTATTTCCGGTGCAGAGCTTACAGATGATTGTGAAACACTTAACATTTCCACAATCTACGGTGATAAGACTGCAGCTTACAAAGATGCCATGCTGGAACGCTGCCATGTATGTAAGGGAAAAGAGCACATGATCTATGACGAGATCATCGGTGAATCCAAAGATACAAAAGATGCAGACCGTTTTGCAGAAGTTGAGAAAATTGAAAAAATGAGCCCGGAAGAACGCTTTGCATTTTTTCAGAAAGAGCTTAGCAAATGTATCCGCTGCAATGCATGCCGTAATGCCTGCCCTGCATGCAGCTGCCGTAAATGTGTATTTGACAGCACCAAGTTCGACAGTGCACAGAAAGCAAATGTGGATTCTTTTGAGGAAAAAATGTTCCACATTATCCGTGCTTTCCATGTTGCAGGAAGATGTACAGACTGCGGCGAGTGCAGCCGTGTTTGTCCCCAGGGTATTCCGCTTCATCTGTTCAACCGTAAATTTATCAAGGATATTGATACATTCTATGGTGAATACCAGGCTGGAGCAGATGCAGAGTCTAAAGGACCGCTTACAAGCTTTACATTTGATGATGTGGAGCCTGGCATAGTGGCAGAAAGGGGATAATGTATGTATAAGATTGAAAAAGAAAATCTGGAAGCATTATTCCGGAAAATCGCAGAAAGCCAGGATCTGATCCTTCCGATCAAAAAAGCCGGACAGACAAATTTCGGTCTGTGGAGCCAGGAAGAAGAGGCAGATCTTGATACATTAAAAACCGTAAAATCCGGTAAGGATGCTTTTTTCCCACAGAGCGAGACACTTTATACCTGTGTCCGTGACGGAAAGAAGCTGACAGTAGAACCGGAAGAATTAAGAAGCCGTCCATTTGTTGTATTTGGCATGAAAGCCTGTGATGTAAAAGGTGTTGAGGTTCTGGATAAGGTTTTCCTTGCAGATCCTGTAGATACCTTTTATGCAGCAAGAAGAGAGCATGGAACGATTGTTGCCATGGCCTGCCATGAACCAGAGGAATCCTGTTTCTGTAAAGTATTTGGAACAGATGCGGCAGATCCGGCAGCAGATGTTGCTGTCTGGATGGTAGAGGGAACTCTTTACTGGAAAGCAGTAAGCGAAAAAGGCCAGGCACTTACGGATTCTGTAAAAGATCTTCTTACAGAGGCAGACGCTTCTGACGAAGAGAAAGTTTCTGCTGAAAAAGAAGCAATCCATAACATTGTGGAAAAACTTCCATACACCCATCTTTCCCTGGAAGGCTGGGATGGAAACGCTACAGATGAGAAATTTAACTCCCCTGTATGGGAAACCCTTTATAAACCTTGTCTGGCATGCGGAACCTGTACTTTTGTGTGTCCGACCTGCCAGTGCTATGATATCAAGGATTATGATACAGGACACGGCATCAAACGCTACCGCTGCTGGGATTCCTGTATGTATTCTGATTTCACAATGATGGCTCATGGAAATAACCGTACCAGCCAGATGCAGAGATTTCGTCAGAGATTTATGCACAAGCTTGTTTATTTCCCGGCTAACAATAACGGCATGTATTCCTGTGTGGGATGTGGCCGCTGCGTGGAAAAATGCCCGTCATCCCTGAACATTGTAAAGGTGATCAAGGCTTTTGAAAAGCATGGAGGTGAAAAGTAATGAGCGAGTGTACCTGTCATAAAAATTATACACTGGATACGCTGATCCCGCAGGTTGGTGTGATCACAGATATCCATGAGGAGACACCGGATGTAAAAACTTTCTGTGTAACTGCTCCGGACGGCGGAAAGCTTTTTGAGCATATGCCAGGACAGTGTGCAATGGTTTGTGCACCAGGGGTAAGCGAAGGTATGTTTTCCATTACTTCTTCTCCTACCAACAAAGAATATCAGGAATTCAGTATTAAAAAATGCGGTGAACTGACTTCTTATCTTCACAGCCTTCAGGTTGGAGATGAGATCACAGTCCGTGGACCATATGGAAATCATTTCCCGGTTGAAGATAAGTTAAAAGGCAAAAATCTTCTGTTTATTGCCGGAGGTATTGGTCTTGCGCCACTTCGTTCTGTTATCAATTACGTTCTGGACAATCGTGACGATTACGGTACAGTAGACATTCTCTATGGTTCCCGTTCCGCTGATGATCTGGTGAAATTAAAAGAAATCCAGGAAGTTTGGATGAACGCCAAAGACGTAAACGTCTACCTGACTATTGACCGTGAGCAGGAAGGCTGGGACGGCCATGTAGGTTTCGTACCCACCTACTTAAAGGAAATCGGCTTCGATACCAACAAAGTAGCCCTTGTCTGCGGTCCGCCAATCATGATCAAATTCGTTCTCCAGGGCCTTGAAGAACTTGGATTTACAAGAACACAGGTTTATACAACTCTGGAGCTTCGTATGAAGTGCGGTATCGGCAAATGTGGACGCTGCAACATTGGTTCCAAGTACGTATGTAAAGATGGCCCGGTTTTCAGAATGGACGAAATCGACCAGTTACCTGACGAATATTAAGCAAATGGAAAAATAGAGTTAGTAATTGACAATCAGAAGAAAGGAACTCCCAACATGGAAAATATGGTAAACGTATATTTCTTCGGTAAAAAATACACCGTACCTGCTGACCTGACTATTATGACGGCAATGGAATACGCAGGCTACACCCTGAAAAGAGGCTGCGGCTGCCGTCACGGATTCTGCGGCGCCTGTGCCACCATCTACAGAATCAAAGGTGACAACGAGCTGAAAACCTGCCTTGCCTGTCAGACTCAGGTACAGGAAGGCATGTATGTAGCAAGCATCCCGTTCTTCCCAACAGACAAGAGGCTTTATAACATTGAAGATCTTCAGCCGAACCAGCAGGTAATGATGGAACTCTATCCGGAAATCTACAGCTGTATCGGATGTAATGCCTGCACAAAAGCATGTACCCAGGGATTAAATGTTATGCAGTATATCGCATATGCACAGAGAGGCGAACTTGAGAAATGTGCAGAGGAATCCTTTGACTGCGTAAGCTGCGGATGCTGTTCTGTAAGATGCCCGGCTGGTATTTCTCATCCAATGGTAGGTCTTCTGGCAAGACGTCTCACAGGTAAATATATTGCACCTAAGAGTGAACATCTTGAAAAACGTGTAGAAGAGATTCACGAAGGCAAATTTGATGACCTGATCGAGCAGATCATGCAGAAACCAATCACAGACATGGAAGAACTTTACAACAACAGAGATATTGAGAAATAAGGAGGGCGTAAAAACATGTATGCACCATATCCAGAAAATATGATGGAATCCATCAAAAAGGTAGAGGCTACAAGAGCACAGCGTATGGCAACAGAGCCAAGACGTCTGACAGCTGATGAGAAAGACGCTCTTCTTAAGAAATTCCATCCGGATTATAACCCAGACGCATTCGCAGAAATTAAAGTAGGACCAAACAAAGGACAGAAAGCTCCTCTGGAACTGACAGAAATGCTGCATTCAACAAGCCGTCTGCTTAATGAAAAAATTGACTTTACAAAAATTGATTATGATGTAGATGTACTGGTAATCGGTGGCGGCGGTGCAGGTTCTTCCTGTGCCATCGAAGCACACAATGCCGGTGCAAATGTTATGATCGTTACAAAACTTCGTATTGGTGATGCCAACACCATGATGGCAGAAGGTGGAATCCAGGCTGCTGATAAAGAAAATGATTCTCCTGTACAGCATTATCTGGACTGCTTCGGCGGCGGACATTTTGCTGCAAAGCCGGAACTGGTAAAAAGACTTGTAATGGAAGCTCCGGATGCAATCAAATGGCTGAACGACCTTGGCGTTGAGTTTGATAAAGCAGAAGACGGAACCATGGTTACAACTCATGGCGGCGGTACTTCCAGAAAGAGAATGCATGCTGCAAAAGATTATTCCGGATCTGAAATCATGCGTACCATCAGAGACGAGGTCCTGAACCTTGGCATTCCGGTAGTGGAATTTACTTCTGCTGTTGAACTTCTTAAAGATGAAAAAGGACAGGTTGCAGGTGCCGTCCTTCTTAACATGGAAACAGGAGATTATTCTGTTGCAAGAGCAAAGACAGTTGTAATTGCAACCGGTGGTGCAGGAAGAATGCATTATCAGGGATTCCCTACTTCCAACCACTATGGCGCAACTGCAGACGGACTTGTACTGGGATACAGAGCAGGTGCTTCCCTTCTTTACCAGGATTCTATCCAGTATCATCCAACAGGAGCAATTTATCCTTCACAGATCCTTGGTGCCCTGGTAACAGAGAAAGTTCGTTCCGTTGGCGCTCAGCTTGTAAATGCAAACGGAGAAGCTTACATTCATCCGCTGGAAACCCGTGACGTAAATGCTTCCGGTGTTATCCGTGAATGCGAAGAGGGACGCGGTGTAGAGGTTCCTGGCGGACGTATGGGTGTATGGCTGGATACTCCAATGATTGAAATCCTTGGAGGCGA
This sequence comes from uncultured Blautia sp., assembly GCA_934364795.1. Lineage (GTDB taxonomy): Bacteria > Bacillota > Clostridia > Lachnospirales > Lachnospiraceae > Blautia_A. The sequence goes on along the minus strand of CAKRMK010000002.1, from coordinate 113,592 downwards.
GGGAACTATCGAAAAGAGAATTCCGGCTATGTTCCGTATGTATATGAACTATGGAATTGACATGAGAAAGGTTCCGATTGTTATTTATCCTACACTTCATTATCAGAATGGTGGTCTGGAGATTGACGGAGACGGATTTACAAAAGAGATTCCAAACCTTTTAGTTGCAGGAGAAGCAGCTGGCGGAATCCACGGAAGAAACAGACTGATGGGTAACTCTCTTCTGGATGTAATCGTATTCGGAAGAAATGCAGGTAAAAAAGCAGCTGCAAAATGCAAAAATGTAGAACTTGGGGAAATGAACCTAAATCATATTTATGCATATGCAGAAGAGTTAAAAGAAGCAGATGTGCACACAGATAAGGTATCTCCATTGCTGCTGCCTAAATATGCCCGTCATGAACAGCGATAAGTATGTTAAAATAGAGAAATGATAAAAATTCTCTAAAAACAGGTAAGCCCTGCAGATTGACAGATGCAATCTGCCTGGGCTTTCCCTATAAAAGAACAGGAGAGTGAGTCGTATGCGTGAAATTCAGGCAAGCCAGATTACAGACGTAGTCGAAAAGCTTTGCATCGAAGCGAATGAGCATCTTCCAAAAGACGTAAAGGATGCCATTAAGAGCTGTCGTGCATGTGAGGATGGTGCAATCGCACAGGGCATCCTTGACAATATTATTGAAAACTTTGACATTGCAGACAATGAATGTGTACCGATCTGTCAGGATACAGGAATGGCATGTGTTTTCCTGGAAATCGGACAGGATGTACATATTACAGGCGGCGATTTAAGAGAAGCAGTAGATGAAGGTGTCCGCCGTGGCTATACAAACGGCTATCTTCGCAAATCTGTTGTAAAAGATCCGGTTCGCCGTGGAAACACAGGGGATAATACACCGGCTATGCTTTACACAGAAATTGTACCAGGTGAGAACATTAAGATTACAGTTGGTCCCAAAGGCTTCGGAAGTGAGAATATGAGTATGATCCGTATGTTCAAGCCATCAGCAGGTCTTCAGGGAATCAAAGATTTCATCTTGGAGGTAGTTGAGACAGCTGGCCCGAACCCATGCCCGCCTATGGTAGTTGGTGTTGGAATCGGTGGAACTTTTGATAAATGTGCGCTTCTTGCAAAGAAAGCACTGATGCGTCCGCTGGATTCCCATAACCCGGATCCGTTCTATGCAGACCTTGAGGATGAAATGCTTGAAAAAGTAAATAAGCTTGGAATCGGACCTCAGGGCTTTGGTGGAAGAACCACAGCCATTGGTCTGAATATTGAAACAATGCCTACTCATATTGCAGGAATGCCATGTGCAGTCAATATCAACTGTCATGTTACCCGTCACAAAACGGAGGTGATCTGATCATGGAAAGAAGAAAAATTACACTGCCTCTGACAAAAGAACTGGCAAAAACACTTCATGCAGGAGATCAGGTCCTGCTTACCGGAACTATTTATACATCCCGTGATGCAGGCCATAAGCGTATGTGCGAAGCTCTTGCAAAGGGCGAAAAAATTCCATTTGATCCAACAGATGCAACTATTTATTATGTAGGACCAACTCCTGCAAAACCAGGTCAGGTAATCGGTTCCGCAGGCCCTACAACCAGCGGCCGTATGGATGCCTATGCACCAACCATGATGTCCGTAGGTGCCCGTGGTATGATTGGAAAAGGAGCCCGTCTTCCAGAAGTGGTAGAAGCCATGAAAAAATACGATGGCGTTTACTTTGGAGCTATTGGCGGTGCAGGTGCTCTTCTTGCAAAATGCATCAAAAAAGCAGAGCTGATCGCATATGAGGATCTTGGGGCAGAAGCACTTCGCAAGCTTTATGTGGAAGATATGCCGCTAGTTGTCATCATTGACAGCGAAGGAAACAACCTTTATGAAGAGGGCCGGAAAGAATATCTGGAAGAGCATAAAGAGGACTAAAAAGGCCAGCAGTGCTGTTGGATCGCATTTTATAAAATGCAATAGCGGACTTTACAGATTCGCAATTTTGAAGTATATTAATGGGAAATATACGTGTTTTGTCACTGCTATATAAGATTTATAGAAAGAAGGAACTTTTGATGGACCATCACAAGAGGGTACAGACCTCGGAAACTTTTATAAACAGTGCATTTCTTGCTGTGTCAGGAGGATTTCAGGATGCCTATACCTACTTTACTCGCGACGGCGTTTTTTCCAATGCCCAGACCGGAAATGTGGTACTGATGAGTGAGCGGTTTATGAACCGGGAGTGGAGTGCAGGATTACACTATCTGATTCCTCTGACTGCATTTTTCCTTGGAGTGCTGGTAGCGGAACGTATTCAGGACAAATTCCGCTATGCGAAACGTCTTCACTGGCGTCAGGGAATCCTTCTGGTAGAGATTATCCTGCTGTTTCTGGTAGGCTTTGTGCCGGGGAATATGAATGTCCTGGCAACGACTCTGGTATCTTTTTCCTGTGCCTTACAGGTGCAGACGTTCCGAAAAGTTGAGGGATACGCATATGCCAGCACCATGTGTATCGGAAACTTAAGAAGTGGTACCGCAGCATTATCAGCTTACATGCGAAACCATAATCACAAACTTCTGGGACAGGCATTGTGTTATTTTTCCATTATTCTTTTGTTTGCCATTGGCGCAGGAATTGGCGGAAGGCTTTCCCTTGCTTACGGATACAGAGCTATCTGGGTTTCCAGTATTTTACTGCTGATCAGTTTTCTTCTCATGTTTATTGAGGAAATTGAAGAGGCGGAGCATCACTGGCAGTAAGAGTGTAAATGCCTGTCAGAAAAAAAGAAAGAATTTATATGGGCGGAATCTCCAGATGGGGGTTCCGCCTTTGTAACATAGTTCAAGGCATATCTGCCATCTGATTTATCTCATCACAATAGCTTGCCAGGATATTGAAAAATCACCAGATTGCTTGTAAATTAACAATATAAATGTTAAAGTAAATGCATAAATTTGAGAATACAGTAATTACAACGGAAAAAAATACGATACAGAGTTGATCAGCCGAGGATTGCTGGAAAGCCATATTTTGCATTATGGTTTTGCATTTGATGCAAAAAAAGTGCTGATCGGAAAGGATGTGTAATCTGATGAAACAGTGTATGGATTCAGCAAACCTGCATCGCAGGCTGAAAAAAATTATAGGACAGGTGCAGGCAATTGACAGGATGATTGATGAAGACGTTCCATGTGAGGATGTTCTTTCACAGATCAACGCTGCAAAGTCAGCACTTCATGGCTGCGGCAAAGTAGTTCTGGAGGGACATATCAAACATTGTGTCCGCGATGGAATTGAGCATGGAGATGCAGATAAAACGATTGAAAGCTTTACAAAAGCAGTAGAGCGCTTTTCCAATATGAGCTGACTTATTTTCAACTTCTGAAATATTTATCTATATACTATGTCAAAAACAGGATTGCTTGTGAAGAGCAATCCGTTTTTGTATTTTACACAAACTTAACACAGGCAGCTTCTCAATTTCATACAGGAATTTTAATATTAGAACCATTGTGGAAATGTTTGGTTTGAATGAAAAAATCTATTTCTGCAATCCAAATGGAAATGTTTTGAGAAAGGAATTATTCAAATGAAAAAAGTGAAAAACAAAACAGCACCTTTTCCCTATATGATGAACCGAGAACTCTCCTGGCTGAAATTTAACGAAAGAGTACTGAACGAGGCTGGAAATCCGGCAGTACCTCTTGCAGAAAGACTGACATTTGCATCTATTTACCAGTCAAATCTGGATGAATTTTACAGAGTTCGTGTAGGTACGCTTATGGATCAGATGGAATCAGAGGAAGTGGTTCGTGAAAATAAGACCAACATGACCAGTGAGGAACAGGTAAATGCAATCCTGAAGGAAACCAGGGAACTGGATCAGAAAAAAGCGGTGATCTATGAACAGCTTATGGGAGAACTGGAACCAAAAGGAATTCGTCTGATTAATTTTAATAAATTATCAGCAGAAGAAGGAAAGCTTCTGGAAACTTATTTTGACAATGAGATTGCTCCATATCTGTCTGCAAATATTGTGAGCAAACAGCAACCTTTCCCGTTTTTGAAAAATAAAGACATTTATGCAGTGGCACTGCTTGAAACTAAAGGTGGAAAAACAAGAGTTGCCATTATTCCCTGCAGTAACAACGTGTTCAGACGTCTGATTGATATTCCGACCAGAAAAGGCACATTTATGCTTTCAGAAGAGCTGATTCTTCATTTTCTTCCTAAAATGTTTAAAAATTATGTAGTGAAAGAAAAATCTCTTCTTCGTGTTACAAGAAATGCAGATATTGATACAGAAACTATTTATGATGAGGATCTGGATTACAGAGAGGCAATGGAAAATCTGATCAAACAGAGAAAACGTATGAGTCCGGTAAGACTGGAACTTTCCAGAGAACTGAATAAAAAGCTGATCAGTTCCTTATGCAAAGAAATCAATGTGAAAAAAGATCATGTATTCCTGTCAAGAGTGCCTCTGGATCTGTCTTTTGTATTTGCAATTCAGGGATATTTAAGAAATACAGAGCAAAGTACAGCTGAAAATACAGAAGAAAGACCACTTTTTTATCAGCGCCGTACTCCAAGAATGACGCCTAACCTGGATGCAAAAGAACCACTTATTCCGCAGATCATGAAAAAGGATGTACTGTTATCCTATCCTTTTGAAAGTATAAAACCATTTATTAATTTGCTGAATGAAGCTGCCCGGGATGACAGTGTGGTATCCATTAAAATGACACTTTACCGTTTGGCAGATAAGAGCCAGATTGTGGATGCTCTGGTGGAAGCAGCAGAAAATGGAAAAGAAGTAGTGGTTCTGGTAGAGCTTCGTGCCCGTTTTGATGAAGAAAGTAATATTGAGTACTCCAGAATCCTGGAGGATGCAGGATGCCGGGTGATTTATGGCCTGAATGGATTTAAAGTACATTCAAAATTATGCCTGATTTCCAGAAAAACGCAGGAGGGTGTTTCCTATATCACTCAGATCGGAACCGGAAACTATAATGAAAAAACTTCTGCACTTTACACAGATTTATCTCTGATTACTGCAAACCAGGAGATTGGAAAAGAAGGTGCAAAGGTATTTGCAGCACTTTTAAAAGGCGAAACTGTGGAAAAGACAGATTATCTTCTGGTAGCACCAAAATGTCTGCAAAATAAAGTTTGTGATATGATTGATGAAGAAATAAATCATGTGAAAAAGGGAGAAGAAGGATATATTGGAATAAAGATTAATTCTCTGACAGACAAGGTAATCATCAATAAACTGGTGGAAGCTTCCCAGGCTGGTGTAAAAATAGAAATGATCGTCAGAGGAATCTGCTGTCTGATTCCAGAGGTGAAAGGCTATACAGAAAATATTAAGGTTGTCAGCATTGTAGGCCGTTTCCTGGAGCATTCCAGAATTTACCGTTTTGGAACAAAGGAACAGGAAAAAGCTTATATTGCATCTGCCGACTTTATGACAAGAAATACCATTCGGCGAGTGGAAGTAGCAGCTCCGGTACTGGATGAGAAATTAAAAGCACACCTTGACTGGATGTTTGAAACCATGATGAATGATGATGAAAAGGGAAAACGTCTGACTTCCAGCGGAAACTATGTAGACAGAGAGTTAAATGAGACAAAACTGAATTCCCAGGAACTGTTTTATGCCATGGCTTACAGCAATTCTGAAAAAGCAGCTGGTAAAATAGCAACAAAATCATAAAAAGTCAATACAGCAGAGAAATGCAAAAAAATCACGGTGGGGAGCCGTGATTTTTTTTGCAATAGGAAATTACGTTGGAATCCCCTATTGCATAAAAAAGCCCTACCGGGCAGGATCGCACTACGGCGGAAAGGTAAATGTCGCTCGAGGCGACCCGCCGTAGGCGGAGAATCCTGCAAGCTGGATTCTTTCTTGTGCGACAGGAGTTTGAAAAAAAATTCCAGCAAGATTTAAAAATATAAGAAAATGAAAAATATTCTCAATTTCCATAATTGACAACATATACCCCTATAAGTATAATAAACCCATACCCCATATGGTATAGAAAAGAGGGATACGATGAAAAATCTAATTGGAAAGTTGGAAGAGTTACTGGAATTAGGCGGAACCAAAAAAGATATTACCTTTCTTGTAATAGCTGGGATTGCCATTATCTGCAGTTTAGCGGGAATTTCGCCATTTTCCTTTGACATGGCATGGGTGGCCATTATTTTATGCGGCATTCCGATCATTTTGGAAGCTGTTATTGGACTGGTAACGGAATTTGATATTAAGGCGGATGTGCTGGTGTCTCTGGCGCTGATTGCATCTGTCTGCATTGGAGAGGACTTTGCAGCAGGAGAAGTGGCATTTATCATGCAGCTTGGCGGACTTCTGGAAGAGTTGACAGTAGCCCGGGCAAGAGCTGGAATTGAAAAGCTGGTCCATCTTACCCCACAGACAGCAAGGGTGATAAAAGATGGAAAAGAAACTGTAATTCCAGCAGAAAAAGTGCAGGTAGGAGATATCCTTAGAGTGCTTCCTGGAGAAGGGGTGCCGGTAGACGGCGTTATCATTTCAGGACAGACATCCGTGAATCAGGCTGTTATGACAGGAGAATCCCTTCCTGTTGATAAAACAGTTGGAGATGAAGTCTCCAGTGGTACGGTAAACCAGTTTGGTGCTTTTGAGATGGAAGCTTCCAAAGTAGGGGCGGACAGTTCTATTCAGAGAATGATAAAACTGGTTCAGTCCGCGGATGCAGGTAAAGCAAAGATTGTAGGAATCGCAGACAGCTGGGCTACCTGGATCGTAGTAATCGCTTTAAGTGCGGCTGCACTTACCTGGCTGATTTCCGGTGAGATCATCCGCGCCGTAACTATTCTGGTTGTATTTTGTCCCTGTGCTCTTGTGCTTGCCACTCCTACTGCTATCATGGCAGCAATTGGAAATGCTACCAAACACGGTTTTCTTGTGCGAGAGGGTGATGCCCTGGAACGTCTTTCAAAGGTAAAAGTGCTCGCCTTTGATAAAACAGGAACTTTAACATACGGCACACTAAAAGTAGTTGCAGCCATCAGTAATAACAAAAATTATAACAATAATGACATTTACAGACTGACAGCATCTGCGGAACAGCTTTCCGAACATCCCCTTGGAAAGGCAATTGTAAGCTGTTGCAAAAAAGAAGGAGCCACACTTTCAGGTGTGGAAGATTTCCGGATGATTCCCGGTCGTGGTGTGTGTGCAGTAGTAGATGAAAAGAAAATTCTGGCAGGAAATACGGAACTTCTCCAGGAATATGGTGCGGAAATTACATCTGACACTGGAATGAAAGACGTTGATTTAGCCGATAAGTATATAAACCTTGGCTGTACCGTTACTTATGTGGCAATTAATAATGAATATGCCGGATTTATAGCTCTTTCTGATACCTTACGGGAAGAAAGCGCAGGAATGATTGATTCCCTTTCCAGTCTGGGAGTCCAGTCGGTTCTTCTGACAGGCGACCATGAAAATGCTGCCAAAACAATTGCATCCCAGCTTCATATCTGGGAAGTACGTGCAAACTGTCTGCCGGAAGATAAGCTGAAATATATTGATGGATACCAGCAGGAAAATAAAATGGTCTGTATGATTGGAGACGGAATCAATGATGCCCCGGCACTGAAACGTGCAGAAGTAGGAATTGCCATGGGTGGCGTTGGAAGTGATATTGCAGTGGATGCTGCAGATATTGCTCTTGTGGATGATGAAGTCAAAGAACTGCCTCACCTTATAGCCCTTTCCAAGCGTATGATGACCACAATCAAGTTGAATATGACCTTTTCCATGACGTTAAATTTCATTGCCATTGTGTTGGCAATTACCGGAATCCTGAATCCTATTGTAGGTGCACTGGTGCATAACGCAGGTTCCGTACTTGTAATAACAAATTCAGCATTTTTATTGAAATGGAAGAAAAAATAATGACTGTTAAAATAATTGGACTTATCGTAGGACTTTTGATTGTCTGTGCAGGAATTTATTACCTGACACAGGAGAAAGAAGATCCGGAATCCCGGAAAATTTACGGTGTTATAAGTGTAATTGGTGCCATAATTGCAGTTGTTAAAAAAGCAATAAAGGATATGCCTGAAATATATTCTGACAGGAATTTTTGCCGGAATATGTTTCTGGCATATTGTGTATAAAAAGGACATTTGTCTCAAATAATAATAATTCAATAAACAGAGCTGTTTTTGGCACTTTAAGTAAAATGAAAAAAATTATCAGAAAGAGATGAGAAAAATTATCAAATATAAAATGAATACCACTGAAAAAACGTACGGCATAAAATTTGAAAACCTACAAAATACAGGACTTATGTCCTGCAATTTCCATTTGTTTCCAGACAGATTGTATTTTATTAAAAGCATACGTCAAACCGATTGACGGCGAAAAAACAATCCCGTATACTACAATTGTTAAACCAATAACAATTCTTCAATATACGCGGAGAAATACAAAATAAAAAGAAAGAGGTACAAGAATGAAAGATTTTGCACAGTGGGAAGGCTTCAGTGGTAATCGTTGGAAAGAACAGATCAATGTTCGAGATTTTATCCGTCACAATTATACCCCTTATGACGGAGACGATTCCTTCCTGGAAGACCCAACAGAGGCAACAGACAAACTGTGGGGCAAGCTGCAGGAACTGCAGAAAAAAGAGCGTGCCAACAACGGTGTGCTTGATATGGAAACAAAAGTTGTTACAGGTCTTACTGCATATGGACCAGGATATATTGATGAAGATCTCAAAGACCTTGAGAAGGTTGTAGGACTTCAGACAGACAAGCCTCTGAAGCGTGCATTTATGCCATACGGCGGAATCAAAATGGCAGAGCAGGCATGCGAAATGTACGGCTATAAAGTAGATCCGCAGATCCATGACATGTTTACAAAATATGAGTTCAAAACACATAACCAGGGTGTATTTGACATTTACACACCAGAAATGAAAAAAGCCCGTCACAGCCATATTCTTACCGGACTTCCGGATACTTACGGCCGTGGACGTATTGTAGGTGACTACAGACGTGTGGCTCTGTACGGTATCGATGCTCTGATCGAAGGAAAAGAGAAAGACTTCGCAGCAAGTGACCGCCAGGGAATGAGACGTTATGATTTCCAGCTTCGTGAGGAAATCGCAGATCAGATCCGTGCCCTTAAGGGAATGAAAGAAATGGCGAAGATCTATGGTTATGATATTTCACAGCCGGCAAAAAATGCACATGAGGCATTCCAGTGGCTGTACTTTGGATATCTTGCAGCAATCAAGACACAGAATGGTGCTGCAATGAGTGTTGGACGTATTTCCACATTCCTTGATATCTATATTGAAAGAGACTTAAAGAACGGCGTGATCACAGAGAAAGAGGCACAGGAGCTTGTTGACCACATGGTAATGAAATTCCGTATGGTTAAATTTGCAAGAATCGAGTCCTACAACCAGCTGTTCTCCGGTGACCCGGTATGGGCAACTCTTGAGGTTGCAGGTATTGGAGTGGACGGACGTCATATGGTAACAAAGAATGACTACCGTTTCCTTCATACTCTTGAGGATATGGGACCGGCTCCGGAGCCAAACCTTACCGTACTTTATTCTTCCAAACTGCCGGAGAACTTCAAGAAATATGCTGCTAATATTTCTGTAACAACAAGTTCTATCCAGTATGAGAATGATGATGTTATGCGTCCGGTTTGGGGCGATGACTATTCTATCTGCTGCTGTGTATCTGCAACAGAAACAGGTAAGGAAATGCAGTTCTTTGGAGCTCGTGCAAACCTTGCAAAATGCCTTCTTTATGCAATCAACGGTGGTGTTGATGAGAAGTTAAAAACACAGGTAGGACCAGAGTACAAGCCGATTACTTCGGAGTATCTTGATTACGATGAAGTTATTCAGAAATATGACCAGATGATGGACTGGCTGGCTCATCTGTATGTAGGAACTCTGAATATGATCCACTACATGCATGATAAATATTACTATGAGGCAGCTGAGATGGCTCTGATCGACACGAAAGTTGACCGTTCTTTTGCAACTGGTATCGCAGGATTTTCACATGTAGTTGACTCTCTGTCCGCTATTAAATATGCAAAAGTAAAAGCTATCCGTGATGAGGATGGAATTACCACAGACTTCCAGGTTGAAGGTGATTTCCCACGTTATGGTAATGATGATGACAGAGCAGATGAGATCGCAAGAAACCTGCTTTCCACATTTATGGATAAACTGAAACACATTCATACCTACCGTGATTCCAAGCCAACCACCTCCATTCTTACTATTACATCCAACGTTGTTTATGGTAAAGCTACAGGAGCACTTCCGGATGGAAGAAAGGCTGGCGAGCCTCTGGCACCTGGTGCAAACCCATCTTACGGAGCAGAGCAGAACGGACTTCTTGCTTCCCTGAATTCTGTCGCAAAGCTTGACTATGAGGATGCGCTGGACGGAATTTCCAATACACAGACCATTAATCCGGACGCACTTGGACATACAAATGAAGAGCGTACAGATAACCTGGTTCATGTACTTGACGGTTATTTCGATCAGGGTGCACATCACCTGAACGTAAACGTATTTGGCAAAGAAAAATTGATCGATGCTATGGAGCATCCGGAAAAAGAAGAGTATGCAAACTTCACAATCCGTGTTTCCGGTTATGCAGTTAAATTCATCGACCTGACAAGAGAGCAGCAGCTTGATGTTATCGCAAGAACCTGTCACGAAACTATGTAAAAAATTTGCAGAATATAGACATGTGACAAATAAGTAAAGGAAGCAGACATGTTAAAAGGCTATGTTCATTCTCTGGAAAGCTTCGGTTCTGTAGACGGACCCGGAGTAAGATATGTAATTTTTCTTTCAGGCTGTGCCATGCGTTGCCAGTTTTGTCACAATCCGGATACCTGGAATATGACAGACGGAAAAGAATACACTACAGATCAGCTGTTAAAAACAGCCCTTCGTTTTAAGACTTACTGGGGAGAAAAAGGCGGCATTACAGTAAGTGGCGGAGAGCCACTTTTACAGATGGATTTTCTCACAGAGTTATTTAAAAAGGCAAAAGAAGCAGGGGTTCATACCACTTTGGATACCAGTGGAAACCCTTATACGACGAAAGAACCCTGGCATTCTAAATGGCTGGAGCTGATGAAATATACAGATCTTTTGCTTCTTGATATCAAACAGATCAATGAGCAGGAGCATATAAAGCTTACCGGTCAGACCAACCAGAACATTCTTGCTATGGCAAGGGAGCTTTCAGATATGGGAAAACCTGTGTGGATCCGCCATGTACTGGTTCCGGGCGGCAGTGATAAGGATGAATATCTGCATCAACTTGCAGATTTTATCCATACCCTGAAAAATGTGGAGCGTGTGGAAGTGCTTCCTTATCATACACTTGGCACTTTTAAATGGGAAAAACTTGGAATTCCCTATCCTCTTGAGGGAGTAAAGCCGCCGACAAAAGAACGGGTTGACAATGCCCGGAAGATACTTGGGGCTATTTGAGAAAGATGTTTTGGGGCGTGTTGCAAAAGATGTTTGAAAAAACAACTTTGCAGCATGCCCCTTTTGCTGCTTATTTGTAAAAGAAAAAATAGTGATTGATAAAAAACTGTTGGGCAGAATTGTCTTTTGATGAAATGACAGATGTCACCCAAGATGGCCCGCTGCAGTTAGAAAATTCTGTATAGCAGGGTTCCTTTTGGACTGATTTGTTATATAGGAGTTACTGCTTATTCACAGCAAGAAATGAAGCAATTTCCTGTAAAAAACGTTGTCCATATTTCTTTAATTTGTTTTGTCCAACACCGGAAACATCCAGCATTTCTTCTTCATTTTGTGGCAGCTTTTCGCACATATCAATGAGGGTTTTGTCTGCAAAAACGATGTATGGAGGCACAGATTCTTCTTTTGCAATCTGCAGTCTGAGCTGGCGTAGAGCCTCAAAAAGAGCAGGTAAATAAGTGTTGGCATATGGATTTTTACGGTTTTTAGCAGCTGAAATTTTTTCTTTTTCTTTAAATTTCTTAACCATAATCTGTGCATTTTTTCTTTGTAATTCTTCAATATTTCCTACTTTCAGAACACTGTATTCCCCCTCTGTCTGTACTATATAATCCATTTGTACCATCTGGCTGATCAGGAGACGTAAATCGCTTTCTGTGCGGTTTTTCAGCATACCATAACAATTATAGGAGGTGGCGCCTATTTCTCTAAGTCTGGCTTTCTTGGAGCCAAGAAGAGTACCAATTACAAGTGCCTGTCCGTATCTTCCATGCATTTCGCTAATGCATCCGATCACCCATTTGGCATCCTGGGTCATATCCATTTCTGTAAATTCCTGATGGCAGTTTCCGCAATTGTCACAGGGATGCTCTGTGCTTTCACCAAAGTATTCCAGAATATAATTCCGAAGGCAGGATGTAGTCATGCAATAGCCTTCCATAAGCTGAAGCCGCCGTGCATCCTGATGGCGTACCTGCTCCATTTCTGCAAGATTCATTCCCTCAAAATCTTTGCTTCCAAGGAGCATTTTGCTGATCATAACATCCTGCGTAGAAAACAGAAGAATGCAGGATGCCGGTTCTCCATCCCGTCCTGCACGACCTGCTTCCTGGTAGTAATTTTCCATACTCTGGGGCATGTTGTAATGGATCACAAAACGTACGTTAGACTTGTCAATTCCCATGCCAAAGGCATTGGTGGCAATTACAATCTGGACTCTGTCGTAGATAAAATCATCCTGGCTTTTCTTTCTGACATCTGTGTTCATTCCTGCATGATAACGTGTGACAGAAATGCCCTGCTTTAACAGTTTTTCATATAAGGTGTCTACATTTTTTCTGGTTGCACAGTAGATGATTCCGCTTTCATTTGGATGGTTTTCTATGTAATTTAGAATGAAAGTATCCTTCTGTTTTCCTGTAAGATGTTCTACCTGATAGTAGAGATTTTTACGGTCAAAACCGGTGATAATAATATTGGGATTTTTTAGTTTCAGGATTCGTGCAATGTCGTTTTTTACAACTTCGGTGGCTGTGGCAGTGAAGGCACTAAGAACAGGATTGCCAGGCAATTGTTCCACAAAATTTATGATTTTCAGGTAGCTTGGACGAAAATCCTGTCCCCACTGGGAGATACAATGCGCCTCATCTACTGTGACCATAGAAATAGGTGTATGTAGAGCAAAAGCAAGAAAAGAAGCTGTTTCCAGCCGCTCCGGAGCCACGTAAATGATCTTATAGACACCTTTTGCGGCAAAGGAAAGGGCTTTATTGATCTGTCCTTCTGTAAGAGAAGAATTAATATATGCAGCATGGATTCCGGCTTCATTTAGTGATTTTACCTGATCCTGCATCAGGGAAATAAGCGGGGAAATTACCAGTGTAATGCCAGGAAGAAGTAAGGCAGGAACCTGATAACAAAGGGATTTCCCGGCACCGGTAGGCATGATTGCAAGGGCATCCCGGCCGGATAAAATGGTGTTTATGAGTTCTTCCTGCCCCTCTCTGAAAGAACTGTAACCAAAATAGGTTTTTAAAATCTGCAGAGGAGTTGCCTGACTGGAAGCAGCATTATACTCTGTAATTGTAATAAATTTGGATGATGGCATAGTATTCCTCCATGATATTGTAAGTGAGACTGTTGGAGTGTATCTGGAAATTTTTTACAGTTTTTTATGAAGTGTTGCAGAAGCGGTTTCACCGGTAAGGGCTGTGATGGTGGAAAGCACCGGTACATCCCCATATTTCCGGTTTTCATAAAAGGCATAGTAGCATCCATAAAGAATGTAGGTGAGCATGATATTAATATCCGGATCATCCTGATAGTGGGGATAAGCACCGAAAACCAGTTCCTTTAATGCCTGTTCAATTTTTTGTACCAGGCATTTGCTGCGGCTTCCGGAAAAAAGAATTCCGATCAGAGAGTCCTTTGCCAGAAATCCCATAAAAAGTTCCCTGGAAAAATCAGCAGTGTTTTCCAGGACTTTTTCAGGATGGCTTATGTTTTCCATAATGGAAACAACCACTTCTTTTTCCAGTGTGTCTGAAAGATTGTAAATATCCTGATAATGGGCGTAAAAGGTAGATTTGTTTATCTGTGCTTTTTCGCATAATTCCTTGATGGTGATCCGTTCCAGCTCTTTGTGGGAACGTAGTTCAATAAATGCGTTGATAATGCTCTGGCGCGTTTTTTCAATTCTGATATCCATAATGTGATGTCCTTTTTGTGATGGAAATTCTGGAAGTTCCAGACGGTAGGCATATCTGTTTGGGTTAAAGTAAAACAACATATTTAGAAAAAAGTTGGATAACCAACTAAAGTTGTTTTTTGTTGGTGGATTTTTTATTCCCATCCAATTATACTTGCTGATATAAGGAAAAACAACTGTAGTTGGAAAACTTTTTTGCGTACTTTTTTGTGTAATTTATAAAATATGGGAGAGGGTTATATGGATTTTTACAATTTTTATACGGGAAAAGAATTTGAAGCATATGAGTATCTGGGGGCTCATGTATGGGAAGGTGGCACTACTTTTCGTACCTTTGCACCGGCGGCGCAGAGGGTATCTGTAATCGGAGAATTCAATGGCTGGACAGAGACGCCCATGAACCGCGTACATGATGGCAACTTCTGGGAGTGCACCATGTTAGGTGTTGGCTCTGAATTAATGTATAAATACAGAATTTACCGTCAGGATGGCTCTTTTGTAGATCACGCAGATCCTTATGCTTTTTACAGTGAAATGCGTCCTGGAACCGCTTCCAAAACCTATGCACTTGGCGGCTATAAATTTAAGGATGAAAAATGGCTGAAAAACCGTAAAGCAGGATATGACAAGCCTGTAAATATTTATGAAATGCATTTTGGTTCCTGGAAAAAAAGAGGAGAAGGGCAGGAGGACTGGTATACCTATGAAGAGCTTGCCCCTGTTCTCATCACATATTTAAAAGAACACGGCTATAATTATGTGGAAATTATGCCTCTTTGTGAGTATCCATGTGATGAATCCTGGGGCTATCAGGATACCGGATATTTCAGCCCTACTTCCAGATATGGGAAGCCGGAAGAACTGAAATCATTTGTAGATCAGTGTCATCAGGGAGGTATTGGTGTAATCCTGGACTTTGTTCCAGTGCATTTTGCAGTGAATGATTATGCATTGGCTGAATATGATGGAACTGCGTTGTATGAATATCCCAATATGGCTGTTGGCCGTAATGAATGGGGAAGCTGTAATTTTATGCATTCCAGAGGCGAGGTGTGCAGTTTCCTTCAGTCATCCGCATATTATTGGATGAAAGAGTTCCATTTTGACGGACTTCGTATGGATGCAGTTGGAAATCTGATCTACTGGCAGGGAGATCAGCAGCGGGGGGAAAATCTGGCAGCATTGAAATTTATCCGTACCATGAATCAGGGGCTTAAAGAGCGTATTCCGGAGTGTCTTCTTTTTGCAGAGGATTCCACACCTTATCAGGGCGTGACAAAGCCTGTATGGGAAGGCGGTCTTGGCTTTGATTATAAGTGGGATCTTGGCTGGATGCATGATACTTTATCTTATTTCCAGGCAGATGCAAATGAAAGAAGGGAAAAGTATCATAAACTGACTTTTTCCATGATGTATTTTTATAATGAGCGTTATATTCTTCCATTATCCCACGATGAAGTAGTCCATGGAAAGGCTACCATCGCCCAGAAGATGAACGGTGGCTATGACGGAAAATTCCCACAGGCGAGAGCCTTTTATATGTATATGTATGCACACCCGGGTGCCAAACTGAATTTCATGGGAAATGAACTGGCACAGTTAAAAGAGTGGTGCGAAAAGGATGAGCTGGACTGGGGTTTGCTGAAATTCCCTATTCATGAAGCTTTCCATAAATTCATGGCAGACCTGAACAAATGTTATCTGAAGAACAATGCATTTTTCCAGAGGGATTTCACCCAGGGAGGTTTTTGCTGGGTAGACTGTCACCAGGAACAAAAATGTATGTATCTGTTTGAACGAATCAGCGGGGAACAGAAGGTTCTTGCGGTATTTAATTTCTCGGATGAAACACAGGAATATACACTGGAAAAAGATTATGCCGGATATGAACTTCTCCTTGCAAGTGACATGGTGAAATATGGCGGTAAAAAACGCTATACGAAAAAGGAAAAAGAGATAAAAGGTGGAAAAGCAGTCTTTAAAATGGGACCATTTTCTGCGAGATATTATCTGGTGAAATAAAAAATTTAAAGAAAAGTTAAAGAGAAAAGACCTGACTCCCAAAGCTTCTAAAGCCTGTTTGAAAACATGGTTTAAGAACCGATGCTAAAATGAAAAAGAGGGGACAGGTCTTTTTATATGTTTATTTATCTGGAGCAAGATGTTCCTTGATAGCGGTAAAGCTCTCCGGGCTGATAACATGCTCAATACGGCAGGCATCTGAAGTAGCTGTGGCCGGATCCACACCAAGGCTGATCAGCCAGGATGACAAAAATTCATGACGTTCATAAATCATATCTGCGATCTTCTGACCAGATTCAGTCAGGTAGATATATCCTTCAGGAGTTACAGTGATATGGTTCTTTTCACGAAGATTCTTCATGGCAACACTGACACTTGATTTCTTAAAACCAAGTTCATCAGCAATATCAACGGAACGGACAACGGGTTTCTTTTTGCTGAGGACAAGAATTGTCTCAAGATAGTTCTCAGCGGATTCATTTGATTTCACGATAGATCACCTCAATTTTCTAGCTTGTGTCTCTGTACAAGTATAATACTTATAGAATACCATAGATTCCAGATTTGGGCAATTATTTTTTGTGGAATAAAAAAGTTTACGTAGTTTCCTTATTTATTCTGGAAAGTATCATAACAGCTGCAAAGGTGAGAACCTCTGATCCTAAAAAGGAACCCCATACACCGTTTATTCCAAGGATCTTTGAAAGAATCACTGCACAAAAAGCAATGGCAAAAATGCCACGCATAAGGGAGCCTGTGATGGCTGGAAGTGCGTTGTCAGTTGCAGAAAAATAAGCTACCAGCATAATATTGATTCCTGCAAAAAGAAATCCAAGGAAATAAATACGAAGTCCGGTGTGTGCATATTTTAGAAGCTCCAGATTATTCTCACTGTTAAAAATTCCGATTAAGTTATCTGTAAATCCCCAGGAAATAAAAACAATAATAATTTCCAGAATCAGACAGGAAATAAGACTCCATTTCAGGAGGTTTTTTACATTTTTCAGGTTGCCTTTTCCATAGTTTTTGCTGATCAGCGGCTGTGCGCCCTGTGCCAGACCATTAAAAATAGACATGGCAACAAGAGAAAGATTTGCAATTACTCCATACGCGGCAACACCAATATTTCCCGCTATTCCAAGAAGCAGCATGTTAAAAATAATGGTGATGATTGCAGAAGAAAGCTCTCCTACAAATGCGGAAATACCAAGCTGGCAGCAGGAAATCAGGTGCTTCAGGGAAGGACTTTTCCACTTAAATCCAACATGATTTTTGCTGCCAAGGTAGTGTGTCGTGCAGATCAGCATGGTAATAGCAGGAGAAAAAGCAGTGGCCAGTGCAGCACCGGAAAGCCCCAGTCCCATTGGAAACATAAAGATATAATCAAACACAATATTAAACATGCTTCCTGCAATTGCACCTGCCATGGCACGGGAAGTGGCATGGTCATTTCTGGCAAATGCAGTGAAGGTATAATTGGACATAAAAAGTGGTGTGGTGATCAGCATAATACGCAAATAGCCTCTGCCAAGAGAAATCAGCTGCCTGTCACCACCAAGGATTTCAAGGAACTTTTCAGGTGCAAAAACTCCTGTGAGTATAAATGGAATACTGCAGATCAGACACCAGAAAACAGACTGGGTAAAATAAAAATCTGTGTTTTCCTGTCTGGCTTTATTGATGGTGTATCTGGTTGCAGAACCGATTCCAATCATTGCGCCGATGGCATAAACCAGTCCGTAAACTGGTAAGATCAGATTCAGTACGGCCAGGCCATCTGCACCGGAATGAACAGAAATAAAAAAAGTATCAGCCAGGATATATACGGAAATTCCGATCATTCCGGCAATACTTTGGGAGATATATTTGAAAAATTGTTTTAACATTTTAATCCTTTCTGTAAGCTGTAAATAAAGCTGGATACAATAACTTTTCCTTTTAATAAATGTTTACACATTATACTATAGGAATTGTAATGTGTAAATATTTTTAAAGGCACAAAATCAGGACAAAATCCAGAAAATCCAGAACAAAATCCAGAGTGGAAATTTCTATGACAAATTCATTTTACAGTAGTATAATAGGATTATTAATGGATTTCAGGAGGGGTAAATTATGTATACTGCTTCAAAAGATCGTTACACAGTAATGGAGTACAACCGCTGCGGTGAAAGTGGTCTGATGCTGCCAAAGGTTTCTCTTGGACTATGGCATAATTTCGGGGATACAGCCAGCTTTGAGAATATGGAAGAGCTGTGTTTTACAGCTTTTGACAATGGAATTACACAGTTTGACCTGGCTAATAATTATGGCCCGCAGCCGGGAAGTGCAGAGATCAATTTCGGCAGGATCATGAAGGAAGATCTGGGAAAATACCGGGATGAGCTGATCATTACAACAAAGGCCGGATATGAAATGTGGGATGGACCTTATGGTAACTGGGGCAGCCGCAAATACCTTCTGGCAAGCCTGGATCAGAGCCTGAAGCGCATGGGACTGGATTATGTGGATATTTTTTATCATCACAGAATGGATCCAGATACACCTCTTGAGGAGACGATGGGAGCCCTGGCCAGTGCTGTTCTAAGTGGAAAAGCATTATATGTGGGACTTTCCAATTATGACGGAAAAGCTCTGTCACAGGCAGCGGAAATTTTGCAGGAAATGCATTGTCCTTTCGTAATTAATCAGAACCGATATTCTATTTTTGACAGAACCGTAGAGAAAAATGGTTTGAAAAAGACTACCAAAATTCTGAAAAAAGGTCTTATAACATTCAGTCCCCTTGCACAGGGACAGCTTACAGACCGCTATCTCAATGGAATTCCAGAAGACAGCCGTATTCGTACTGATGGTAGATTTTTAAAAGAAAGTACCCTTACCAAAGAACGCTTGCAGCAGATTCGTGAGCTGAATGAGATGGCCGGGGAGCGCGGCGAAAAGCTTTCAGAAATGGCTTTAGGCTGGCTTCTTGCACAGGAAGAAGTGACCAGTGTGCTCATTGGCGCATCTCGTTCCCAGCAGATCCTTGACAATATAAAAGCGATTCACTGTGCACCATTTACACAAGAAGAGCTTGAGAAAATTGATGAAATTGCAGCTGAAAATACAGCCAGATAAAGGAAAGCATCTATAGCTGTTATTAAAAAATAAATTGCAGGGATAACAGAGAATTCGACATAAAAGTGAAGGTATTGAATCATGCTAGAAGAGCTTTTTCTTACCCAGGAGTTGCACAAAAGCCAGGTGGAAATGCAACATATTCCGGAGACTATCACCAGTTTCTTTCAGAGAAGGATATGCTGAAGCGTCTGGCAGCAGAAGGCTATCTGGAAGAGAGCTATGTAGCCACACTGGAGGAATGTCTGGAGCATGTCCGCGATGGGGAACAAAGGCAGGATTGTAGAAATACAGTCCTGTCTGTTTTTTATGCGAATTATACAGGAGTTCATCCCCCCTGGGGGCTTGCGGAAAAGAAACGCTTTTGATAAAATTTTAACAGTGAGTGCCAGGAAAATTTTTTCAGACACACTCTAAAGCGGAGGAAAAACAGGTGGATCAATTACTGAATGAAATAGAAAGCTACTGGAGTACCCGGACAGAGGGGTATTCGGAAGTAAATGAAAAAGAACTGAAAGGCATACAAAAAAGTGCCTGGCTGAAAACACTGGAAAGTAATTTTCCAGATAAGAAAAAAGAAGAACTGCGGATTCTGGATATTGGTACAGGTCCAGGTTTTTTCCCAATGATCCTTGCAGAGGCTGGATATCATGTGACCGCAGTTGACTATACACCGGGAATGCTGGAAAAAGCTGCGGAAAATGCAGAAAAATTTATTGGGGAAAAAAGCAGAAATATAGAATTTAAAAGGATGGATGCCCAGGCATTATCTTTTGAAAGTGAGAGCTTCGATGTGGTGATTTCAAGAAATCTTACCTGGAATCTTCCACACCCGGATATGGCCTACAAAGAGTGGCTCAGGGTGCTGAAAAAGGGTGGAAAGCTTCTTAATTTTGATGCTAACTGGTACGGCTATCTTTACGATGAGAAGAAACGTGAAGCCTACGAAAATGACCGGAAAAATGTGGAAAAAGTAAGCCTGGATGATCATTATCTGTGTACAGATATTGACCGTATGGAAAAAATTGCCCTGCAGGTTCCACTTTCTGAAGCAAAGCGTCCTATATGGGATGTGAAAGTTCTGGAAAGTCTGGGAGCAGCGAATATCCAGGTTGATGAAGAGATCTGGCAGCAGGTATGGAGTGAGGAAGAAAAGCTGAATTATGGTTCCACGCCCATGTTTATGGTGAAGGTAACCAGGTAAATATAAAAATCTGCATACCATACTTTGGGGTATATTTTGCCCGAATTCAGTTGCAGTAGCCCGCTACGGCGCGTTCATCCGAACAAAATTTCCCACAAATTGTGACGCACATCTTGCAGAAAGCCTTTTAGGGGCATGCTCTAGAGCGTGTTTGAAAAAACATTCCCGCAATCTGCACGCCCCACTTTGCGGTATATTTCACCCAAATTCGGTTGTCGTAGCCCGCTACGACGCCCTCATCTGGGTAAAATCTCCCACAAATTGTGACGCACATCTTGCAGAAAGCCTTTTAGGGGCATGCTCTAGGCAGAATCTAAGTTTAAAAGCTTTATATTTATTAAAGAAATTACGGAGAAAAACAATGAACGATATTATAAATATTGGTGGATTAAAAGCAAAACCAGGGCAAAGAGTTCATGGTTTTATCACTATTGGAAATGATGAATTTACACTTCCAGCTACCATTATAAGAGGTACAGAAACAGGAAAAACAGCTCTTATCACAGCTGGTGTCCATGCCGGAGAATACGTGGGAATCCAGAGTGCAGTAGAGCTTGGAAGAGATCTGAAAATTGAAAAAATGACCGGTACAGTTGTAATTGTAAAGGTGGTTGCAAGAGAGGAATTTGAGCATCGTTACGGCTCCCTTTCAAGAGAAAACGGACAAAACCTGAACCGTGTTTTTCCGGGAAAAAAGGATGGTACTACATATGAAAAGCTGGCATATGCAGTAGTAGAAGAGCTGCATAAAATAGCTGATTATTATATTGATCTTCACAGTGGAGATGACTATGAAAAGCTGACTCCATATGTATATTATGCAGGAAAAGCAGATGCAGAAGTAGTGAAAATATCCTGCCAGATGGCAGAACAGGTAGATGTACCTTATATGGTAAAATCCGAAGTTTCTTCCGGTGGATGTTATAACTATGCTGCTGCCTGTGGAATTCCATCTGTGCTTCTGGAAAGGGGCCAGATGGGGGGATGGGATACAGAAGAAGTGCGCTCCATGAAAAGGGATGTGCGAAGCATTTTAAGATTTCTTGGAATTTATGACGGACACAGAAGTATGCGTAAATACTATCCCTTAAATGTAACGCAGGTACAGTATCAGTCTGCCTCATGTGATGGTTTATGGTATCCACAGAAGAAGCCGGGAGACTTATTTACAGAGGGAGAAATCCTTGGTTATGTAAAGGATTATGAAGATAATATTCTGGAAACAAGTGTAGCTTATGGAGAGGGAGTGATCCTTTATCAGACCGGATCTTTGCAGGTGTTAAAGGATGGCCCGATGGTAGCTTACGGACGAATCAGCTATGAAGAGGATGACAGGAAAGAAAAAATAGCGGCTTACTGGACAAAGAGAAGTGACAGCTTTCTGGAACAAAGAAGAGCGGAACTGCACAGTCCTCTTGCGATGAGATGGCTGGACGAAATACAGAAATATCTCTGCTTAAAAAACGATTCTAAGGTCATAAACGACAAAATAACCAGCCAGAACAAGTTGCTTAAAATTTTAGATGTAGGCTGTGGAACCGGATTTTTTACCATTCTTCTTGCAAAGCAGGGACACAATGTTACTGGTACAGATTTAACACCGGATATGATTGAAAATGCCAGAAATCTGGCAAAAGAGGAAGGAACAGAATGTGAGTTTCAGGTAATGGATGCAGAGCATTTAAGCTTTCCTGATCAGAGCTTTGATGTGGTTATTTCACGTAATCTTACCTGGACTTTGCCAGAGGCAGCACAGGCTTATAAAGAGTGGAGCCGGGTATTAAAACCAGGCGGATTGCTTCTGAATTTTGATGCAAATTATGGTGCAACAAACTTTGCTGAAACTTCTGATCTGCCGGAGAATCACGCACATAATCAGCTTGGAAATTCCCTGATGCAGGAGTGCGAAGATATCAAACGTCAGCTTCCAATCAGTTCCTATATCCGTCCTGCATGGGATGTGGAAGAACTTGGAAAAGTAGAAATGGAGCAGATTTCAATTGATCTTGGAGTAAGTAAAAGAGTATATAAAGAGAAGGATGCCTTTTATAATCCTACTCCTATGTTTGCTATTGCTGCGAGAAAAACTGTCTAAGCCTTTTTCAGACATGCTCTGGAATATGCATTAACAGCATTAAACTGGCAGTGTTTTTGGGTAATGGCTTATTACAAAAAGGTCCTGCAAAGCAGGACTTTTTCTGGTAAAGAAGTTATTATTAAATATCAGCTTCTTTGTTTGTCATATGCAAAAATTTCCGTGTCTTTTCATTTGAGGGGTGTTCAAAAAATTCTTTGGAAGGACCCTCTTCTACAATAACGCCATCCTCCATGTAGACCACCCAGTTGGCTGCTTTTCTTGCGAAATCCATTTCGTGAGTTACCACAACCATGGTAGTTCCCTCATCAGCAAGCTTTCTCATAACCTCAAGGACTTCCCCTGTAAGTCTTGGATCAAGGGCAGAGGTAGGCTCATCAAAAAGCACTACTTCTGGGTTATAGGCGATGGCTCTTGCAATGGCAACACGCTGCTGCTGGCCTCCGGAAAGCTGGTCAGGATAGAAATTGGCACGGTCTGCCATACCCACTTTTTCTAAGACTTTCATAGCGGTTTTCTTTGCTTCATCTGCTGGGATTTTGCGGGCAACGGTAAGCCCCTCCAGCACATTTTGCAGGGCAGTTTTGTTGCGGAAAAGATTATAGCCCTGAAAGACAAATCCCATTTTCATCCGCAGCTGTTTGATTTCTTTTTTGCTTACGGCTGTGATATCTTTATGAAAATCATCGAAAGAAATTTCACCTGCATCTGCCTGTTCCAGGAAGCTGATACATCTAAGAAGTGTGGTTTTTCCGGAACCACTGTTACCAAGAACTGCGATTACAGAACCCTTTTCAACCTTAAAATCCACACCCTTTAAAACTTCATTTGGTCCAAATTTTTTATGGATATTTTTTACTTCCAGCATACTTTTTTCTCACATTCTTTTTTGAAAGTTACGTATTTTTATTTTAGAAACTCCCTTATTCCTCGGATGCTTTCGTTTTCCTGGTTTAGTTCCCGGAACTTTTTTATTTCTCTGGAACTGGTTTGCTCCAGGTCAGTTTTTTTTCAAAATAGTGCTGAATCCATGTCAGTACCGTACAGATCATCAGATAAATTACAGCCGCTTCACAGTATAATGCAAAGGGCTCATAGGTCCTTGCTGCAATCTGCTGTGCAGTGGTAAATAATTCTACTACTGTAATGCTGGATGCAAGGGAAGTATCCTTTGTCAGCCCGATCAGGGAGTTAAAAAGGGGTGGAAAAGCAATACGGAAAGCCTGTGGCATTACAATACGGAACATGGTCTGGGGATAATTAAGCCCGATCATATAAGCTGCTTCTGTCTGTCCTGCCGGAACTGCCTGGATGGCAGAACGGAAAACTTCTGCATTGTATGCACCCAGATTCAGGGCAAATGCAATGACTGCAGAAGGAAATGCATCCAGAATAATTCCTACGGAAGGAAGTCCGAAGAAGATAATAAACAGCTGCACGATCAAAGGAGTTCCTCTGAAAATCCATATGTAAAATCTTGCAAACTGTTTCAGTCCTTTTATATTTGCAGTTTGTACAATTGCAAGAAAGAGGGCAATGATACATCCAAATACAAAAGAAATTAAGGTAAGGGGAATGGTAACTTTAATTCCCGGAATAAGGATCCTGGTAAAAGAAGATACCAGGATCCCTGCTAATCGTTCAGTCATAATTGTTTCCTTTTTTGTGTGGCTTTTGTTCTATATAGCTGTTTATTCTGCGTCAGAATCTGTAGTCGTTGAATCATCAGAATCTGTCGTATCGGAATCTGCTTTGCTGGAATCTGTGGCAGCATCCTCCGGCTGTGTGAAATCTGTGTCAAAGTAGTCCATGGAAAGCTGGCTTAAAGTGCCGTCCTCTTTTAACTCATCAATGGCATTCTGAATGGCGTCATACAATGCGGTTTCGCCCTTTTTCACAGGCACGCCGTATTCATCCTGTACATCCGGGATAACGAAAGCAACCTTTAAATTTGCATCCGGATGCTGTTTGAGATATTCGTTGAATACAACGGAGTTGAAGGTAGTAAAGTCTGCACGGCCAGATGAAATCAGGGAAACAGCTTCATCAGCGGTGCTGATCTGAACCAGGGATACACCTGCGTCCTCAAGAAGATCCAGATATGCTGTGGTGGCTGTATTCGCCATTTTTTTGCCATCAAGGGATGCCATGTCTACGATATCATCGTTATCTTTGGCAACTACGATCTGCTGTGTAATGTAAAAATAAGGTCCTGCAAAGTCATATTTTTCCTCGCGTTCGTCTGTAATGCTTACTGCATTGATAACGGTGTCAAGACGTCCGCTGTCGATTCCTGCAAGAAGAGAATCCCAGTCGGATTCAGTGAAATCTGCCTCTACACCAAGTTTATCTGCGATTGCCTTGGCTACGTCTACATCAAAGCCGGTAAGGGTTCCGTCATCATCGTGATAAGTGTATGGAGGATAGGTGCCCTCCACACCAACTTTAAGTGTACCTGATTCCTGAATCTGGGAAAGCTCATCAGAATCAGCGTAAACCATGGTGCATGCTGCCAAAACTCCTGTCAATACTGCGGTAAGTCCTAAAGTTACAATGCTTTTTCTCATGATTTTCCTCCTCATAATCTGTTATTGGGGTATTTTAATCTGTTATTTGTTTGTATCACCTAGTTATTCACTGGGTTTTATGTGATTTGAATGATAACATAGGTGAGAAAGATTGTCAAATAAGAAATTGCAGGCTGCTAAGCACATATGTAAGCGCATAATAACAATCAGTTGACTTCCAGACCAGATATGTTAAAGTGGAAGAGAGAACTTTTGGAAAGGAACAAGTATGGAGACAACAGGAATAAAAAAAGAAGTAATAAAGGAAATTTGTGATTTGGCACATCAATATAACATAGATAAGGTAATATTGTTTGGTTCACGGGCAAGAGGAGATTTTAAAAGGACAAGTGATATTGATCTGGCTGTGACTGGTGGTGATTTTGAGCGTTTTGCATTGGATGTGGATGAAGAGACCCAAACCCTGTTGGAATTTGATATTGTAAATCTGGACAGTGAGATGCAGGATGAATTACGTGAATCAATTTTTAGAGAAGGGAAAATATTATATGAAAAAATATGAAAATTTTTGTTCTTCATTGAAAAATATGAAAGAGATTTATAATTATACAGAGCCTTACGATAATGTTGTTTTAACCGGTCTGGTGGGATTATATGAAATTTGTTTTGAACAATCATGGAAGATGATGAAAGAGATTTTGGAAATGCATGGGTTTGAGGAAGGTGCTACAGGTTCTCCAAAAATAATTTTAAAAACAGCTTATAAAGCGGGAATGATCAAAGACGAAACACTATGGCTTCAAGGATTGCAGGCGAGGAATAATGTAACACATTCTTATAATCAGAAAATTGCCCTGGGAATTGTGCGGGATGCAAAAGAAAAATTCTACGAAATGTTTGTAGAATTACAAAAAGAGATTGAAACTAAATGGTTATCATAAAACAGGAGAAAAATTATGGTAAGAGAAATTATGCATGACACCTGGTTTCTAAGCCAGAAGTCAGAGAAGGCAACAAAAGCAGACAGCCACATCGCCCAGGATCTTCTGTACACATTAAAGCCTCATAGAAAGGACAGATATGTTAGATTTAAAACAATTAAAATATTTTATCGTATGTGCTGAAACAGGTTCTATAAGTGAGGCGGCCAAACTTCTCTATACCACTCAGCCAAGTGTGAGTAAGGCTATCAAAGCACTGGAAAATGAAATGGGAATTGTGTTGTTTGATCGTATGCCTCGGGGGATTTCACTTACAGCCAAAGGCCGTGAAGCCTACCGTTATGCATGCAGAATGGTAAGTGATTCCAGAATGCTGGAAGAAATGGGAAAGCAGAATATGACCAAATATCTTCGTATTTCCCTGAATCCCAGTTCCTGGTTTACCAACCAGTTCGTAGAATTTTATAAAAAAAATTATGACAAAGACTATCATTTTGAAATTTACACAGCAGGTGTGCGGACTGTAATGGAACGGGTGCGGGACTATTTGTCAGATATCGGGTTTGTATATGTGATGGAACAGCAAAAGAAAGAATTTCAGTACGAATTGGCAAGAAACCGCCTTGTATTTCAGGTAATGCAGGAGAGCACGGCAACTTTTTATCCTGGAAAATTGAATTCTCTGTATCAGGAATGTGCTGAAAAAAACAATACTGTGGCGAAGCCACTGGTAAGTATGGAACAAATGAAATCCTTACGGTTTATTCAGAACTACCGTGATGAATTCCTGGAATTAAGCGACAAAGAAAAAAAGGGAACATTTAGCTGGGAAAATCTGGATGTAGCAGTGATTACAAACAGTGACTATATTATGGAAAAAATGTTGCGGGAAACAGAACTTTCCAATATCAGTGGAAGTTATCTTTCCGATGATAAGAAGGCAGTTAATTTTGGAATTCCCCTGAAATTCAAAAAGAATAAAATCTTTTTTGGATATATCAGAAGAAAAAATGATGATACAGATGAGCTTATTGAAGAATTTTTATGCTTTCTGAATGAAAAACTGAAAACGGATATTCTCCAAAACTGATATTCCAAAAAAATGAAAATACATGCAAATATAGAATGGTTCATAACCCCCTGGGTGGGTTGTGAACCGTTTTTGTTTTTGATAAACTATACAACGGTCTGAATAATATATTGATGGCACTGACGGGTGCGTTCCTATATAGATAATGGAGAAAAACAAATGAAAAAATATGCAATTAAACGTCTGCTGCAGCTGATTCCCATTTTGTTTGCAATTACATTCCTGTCATATGGAATGATGAGAATTGCAGGCAGTGATGTTGTAACACAGAAAATGGAAAACACAGGAGCTGTAGTTTCAGAAGCAACACTGGATGCAGCAAGGGAACAGTTAGGACTCGATAAACCATTTCTGACCCAATATTTTGTATGGCTGGGCAAATTACTTCAGGGAAATATGGGGAACAGTTATGTGTCTGGATTTCCGGTTTTTGATACCTTTTTGTCAAAACTTCCGGCAACATTGCTTCTGACGGTAACATCAATTCTGCTTACAATCGTAATATCTATTCCTCTGGGAATTCTGGCAGCGGTGAAACAGAATACAATACTGGATTATGTTATCCGCTTATGCAGTTTTATAGGAAACAGCCTCCCCAATTTTTTTGTTTCTCTGTTGCTGATGTATTTTCTTGCTATAAAGTTGCGGATTTTTCCTGTCATTGCAAAGGAAGTCAGCTTGAAAAGCGTTGCAATGCCTGCAATTACCCTGGCAATTGCCATGTCAGCGAAATATCTTCGTCAGGTCCGGGCTACTGTGCTGGATGAGCTTGGAAAGGATTATGTGGCTGGTGCAAAGGCACGGGGGGTAAAACTTTCTGTTACTTTATGGAAGAGCATTATGAAGGCCTCTCTGGTAACCATTATCACCCTGTTGATGCTTTCTGTTGGAAATCTGCTTGGTGGAACTGCAATTGTGGAATCTATTTTTATGTGGGATGGTGTGGGAAAAATGGCGGTAGATGCGATTTCAATGCGTGATTATCCCATTATTCAGGCTTATGTTATGTGGATGGCGATTATTTATGTTCTGGTAAATCTACTTACAGACCTGTCATATCGTTTCCTGGATCCAAGAATCCGTCTGGGAGGTATGAAAAATTGAAAAAAAACATAACGGTACGTGTACAGAAAATTAAGAAAAATTATATAAAACAAAAACTGATCTTTTTTATGATTCTGGCAGCAGGGCTTGTGATACTTGCAGTCTTTTCTGAAAAACTTTGCCCTTATGATCCATATACCCAGGATCTGTCAAGTGCCCTTCAGGCTCCAAGCCTGGCACATCCAATGGGGACTGATACTTATGGAAGAGATATGCTGTCAAGAGTGATCAGTGGAGCCAGAGCCAGTATTTTTTCTACCTTCATTCTGGTTGCAGTAATTTCAATATTTGGAACTGTTGTAGGGGTATGCTGTGGATATTTTGGAGGAATCATGGATTCTGTTATGATGCGTATTTCAGATGTCTGTCTTGCTTTTCCCGGGCTTGTATTTGCGATGGCAATTGCTGCAATTTTGGGAGGTGGTATCCAAAATGCCATTATTGCCCTTGCTGTGATCAGTTGGCCAAAGTATTCACGTATTGCAAGAAGCCAGACATTAGCATTAAAAAATGAACCGTATATTCACGCTGCAATACTGGCAGGTGACAACTGGGCTCAGGTTATGATAAGACATGTTCTTCCCAATATGATGGGACCGGTTCTGGTAACAGCTATGCTGGATATTGGTACTATGATGATGGAACTGGCTGGTTTATCTTTTCTGGGACTTGGAGCACAGATTCCAATGGCTGAATGGGGAAGTATGATGAGCAGTGGCCGCAGTATGATCCAGACATATCCATGGGTTGTGCTTTCTCCGGGAATTGCAATTTTTGTATCAGTGGCTATTTTTAACCTGCTGGGAGACACGGTTCGCGATTACCTTGATCCTAAAAGCAGCAGATTATAAGGTTGATGATTTTGAAGTGCAGATTCATGATGCTGGTACAGAAAAAATTCTGAACAGCATTTTTACGAAGACATAAGAATCTGAGAATACAGGGAGGATTAAAAATGAAAACAAAGAAATTTCTGGCAATTGCATTAGTGGCAGGCATGACAATGGGAATAACGGCAATGCCTGCTTTTGCTGCTGACAAAAAACCATTTGTATTTGGTGACACTACTTTCAATGCAGAGAATGAAGAGGCAGATATTAATCCGCAGAATACATATGCCGGATGGGCGTGTATCCGTTATGGAGTTGGAGAAACTTTATTTCGTTATTCCGATATTATGGAAATCGAACCATGGGTTGCAAAAGAATATGAAAATGTGGATGAGCTGACCTGGAAAATCACCTTAAATGATGGAGTCGTTTTTTCTAACGGACGTGTCTGTGATGGCGAGGCAGTAAAAGAATCCCTTGAGGGACTGATTGCAAATAATGAACGTGCTGCCGGAGATCTTTGCATTGACAGTATAGAGGCTGATGGTAATACAATTACGATCAAAACAACGGAACCAAAGCCGGCACTGATCAATTATTTAAGTGATCCTTATGGCTGTATTATTGATATGCAGGCGGGAATCACAGATAATGGAATTGTAATCGGAACCGGCCCATATGTGGCAACGGATCTGGTAACAGATGATCATCTTACACTTGAAAAAAATGAAAATTACTGGAATGGCGATGTCAATATAGATGAGATTACCGTTCGTACTATTTCAGATGGTGATACACTGGCATTTGCACTTCAGGCAGGAGAAATTAATGCTGCCTACGGTATGGCATATGCAAGTTATCCGTTATTTGAAAATGATGATTTTACTTTTACCAGTACTCCAACAAGCCGTGCATTTTATGCATGGATGAATTTTGAAAGTCCAGTAACCTCTGATCCAGCCGTTCGTAAAGCAATTGCGATGGGAATTGATAAAGACAGCTTTGTATCGGTTCTGCTTAATGGATATGGATATCCGGCTGTGGGAGCATTTCCGGATACTTTCTCTTTTGGAGGAGAGAATCTTACAACAGAAAGTTATGATCCTGATGCTGCAAAACAGATTTTGGAGGAGGCAGGCTGGATAGATACAGATGGAGATGGAATTCGCGAAAAAGATGGACAGAAGCTTGTAATCCGCTGGCTTACTTATCCAAGTCGCCAGGAGCTCCCGCTTTTGGCAGAGTCTGCGCAGGCAACATTGAAGGACATTGGAATGGATGTTCAGGTAAATTGTACATCTGATAGCAATACCATCCGTAAAGATCCTACACTTTGGGATGTATATGCAAGTGCTATGGTAACGGCGCCTACAGGAGATCCACAGTATTTCTTTACTTCCTGTGCACTGGATTCCTCTGTTTCCAATAATGGGCATTATCACAGTGATAAGCTGGAAGAACTTGCGGCCCAGCTGGAAACAGAGTTTGATGTAGATAAACGCTCTGAACTTGGAATCCAGATGCAGCAGACAATATTGGATGATAATGCTTATGTATTTTGTTCTCATTTAAGAATGAGCATGATCATGCAGTCGAATGTAACTGGTCTTGTGGCTCACCCGTGTGATTACTACGAATTAACTGCAGATTTGGATATTGATTGATTAAAAGCCAGCTGTTGCAGATAACGAAGATGCAATGGCTGGCAAATATAGTTTTTAGGTATATTTTCCCAGAAAGAGAAGTAGGAGGAGTCAGCAATAAATGGAAAATAAAATACTGACCTATGATAGCGTGGAGATATCATTTGGCGGGAAAGCAGTGGTTCATAACGTGAATTTTTCCATTGAACCAGGTGAGATCCTGGGCCTGGTGGGGGAATCAGGAAGCGGGAAAAGTACTCTGATAAAAGCAGCAATGGGACTTCTTGGCCAGGATGGTCTGGTTACAAGAGGTGATATCTGCTTTATAGAGCAGAATATTCTGGATATCCCGGAAAAAGAGAAAAGAAAGATCAGAGGTGCAAAAATTGGTATGATTTTTCAGGATGCTGGTGCCTCTCTTTGCCCTATCCGTACAATTGGTGATCAGATCTATGAGAGTATGCGTGCCCACAAAAAAGTAACAAAAGCCCAGGCAAAAGATAGGGCAATGGAGCTGTTTGAAAAACTGAATTTCAAGGACAGCCAGAGAGTGTGGGACAGCTATCCCTTTGAATTATCCGGTGGAATGAATCAAAGAGCGGGCATTGCCATAGCCATGCTGATGAATCCGCCAGTTCTGTTTGCAGATGAACCTACCAGTGCCCTGGATGTATCTGTACAGAGGCAGGTGGTAAATGAGATGTTAAATCTCAGAGAACTGTTTGGAACTTCAATTGTGATTGTAACTCATGATATTAGTGTGGTCCGTGCAATGGCAGATTCCGTACTGGTTCTAAAAAATGGAAAGACAGTGGAATATGGAGAAGCGAAAATGGTATTAGATCATCCACAGGATCCTTATACAAAAAAATTGCTGGAAGCAGTGCCTGAGCTTAAGAGAAAGGTAAGAATATGAGTGTACTTTTAGAGGCAGAACATTTAACAAAGGTATTTATCAGTCAGGGAAAAAAGCCATTTAAAGCAGTGGATGATGTGAGTTTTACATTAAAAACCGGAGAAACGCTGGGAATTGTAGGGGAATCCGGTTCTGGTAAAAGTACGCTGGCAAAAATGATTACCCGTCTGACAGATATAACAGATGGCACATTAAAGTTTGAAGGAAAGGATATTACCAGATTAAAGCAAAGACAGCTTAAGGATGTATACGGAAATATCCAGATGGTTTTTCAAAATCCTGTGGGATCTTTTGATCCCAGGAGGACACTGGGAGACGGAATCGGAGAAAGTCTTCGCAATGGTGGGATGAAGAAAAAGGATGTAGAAGAAAAAGTGAAAAAGCTGTTGCTGCAATGTGGCCTGGAACCGGAGTTTGCAAAAAGGTATCCCCATGAAGTAAGCGGCGGCCAGTGTCAGCGTGCTGCCATTGCAAGGGCTCTGGCAGTAGAAC
Source organism: uncultured Blautia sp. (assembly GCA_934364795.1). Classification (GTDB taxonomy): domain Bacteria; phylum Bacillota; class Clostridia; order Lachnospirales; family Lachnospiraceae; genus Blautia_A. The sequence goes on along the minus strand of CAKRMK010000002.1, from coordinate 81,350 downwards.
CAAAGGTGCTGATCTGCGATGAGGCCACCAGTGCTCTTGACGTGACCATTCAAAAACAGATTATGGGGCTTCTGGAAGAATTAAAGGAGCAAAGCGGACTGTCTTTTATTTTTATCTGTCATAATCTGGCACTGGTTCAGATGTTCTGTGATAAAGTGCTGGTATTATATGAGGGAAAGCTTGTGGAAAGCGGACGTCCGGATGACATTATTAACGAGCCGAAAGAGGAATATACGAAAAAACTGGTAGATGCAGTATTTTAAATTCTGTAAAGCAATATTCTTTTTGACAGCATAGAAAATACAGGTATTCCATAAAATGAATATTTCATGCAAAATAGGAATGGCAGAATATCCCCCCAGGGAGCTTGTGACAGTAGGAAAATCTGTTACAATTATTTTAGTAGCGAGGCAGGGCATAAGCCTGAAATGCGAATTCTTATACATAGTTACATGTAAGACCTCCACTAAAATTACATGTAAATTTTTATAGAAAACAGTTGTAAGTAGGAAACTTATGACTGCTTTTCTTTTCATAAGAGAATGATATCATACGCTATTGGCGCGAACTGCTTTTGCACACCAGAAAAATAAAGGAGAGGCAGACAACTATGAAAAAGAAAAGACTAATGGGGATAATTCTGGCGGGGGTACTGGCGATTGTTCCGGCAGGCTCTGTATTTGCAGAAGAAGGAAATGAAACATTGGTATACGGAAGTGGAGATTATACCAGAATCAATCCGGCCATGGATGAGCATGGAGAAATAAATATTCTGATTTATAACGGACTGACAGCACATGACGGAGACAACCAGGTGGTTCCGGGACTGGCAGAAAGCTGGGATTATGATGAGACAAGCTGCACTTATACCTTTCACCTTGCCAAAAATGTAAAATGGCACGATGGGGAACCATTCACAGCTGATGATGTTAAATTTACCATTGAAGCGATCATGAATCCGGAAAATGGTTCGGAGAATGCACCGAACTATGAAGATGTGGAGGAAATCACAGTAATTGATGATTATACAGTCGCTTTTAAGCTGGATGCTCCTAATGTTGCATTTCTGGACTATATGACAATGGCAGTTCTTCCGAAGCATCTTCTTGAAGGGGAAGATATGCAGACCTCTGATTTTTTCCGTAATCCTATAGGCACCGGACCTTACAAACTGGAAAGCTGGGACGAGGGACAGGCGATTACTTTAGTTAAGAATGAGGATTATTTTAAAGGGGAGCCAAATATTGATACAATAGTATTTAAGATTGTGACGGATGATAATGCAAAAGCAATGCAGCTGAAATCCGGAGAGCTGGATCTGGCTTTACTGACACCAAAGGATGCTGCTACATTTACAAATGATCAGGCCTATACCTGTTATGATATGAAAACTTCAGATTACAGAGGTATTTTGTTTAATTTCTGGAATGAGTACTGGCAGAAAAACAGAGATCTCATTCCCGCAGTATGTTATGGAATTGACCGGGAAGCGATTATTAATGCTGTTCTTCTGGGACAGGGAATGACTGCCTATGGTCCCCTTCAGAGAAATATTTATAACAATGAAGATGTGGAACATTATGATTATGATCCACAAAAAGCAAAAGCAGTTCTGGAAGATGCAGGATGCGAAATGGGAGATGACGGATTCTATTATCGTGATGGCGAAAAGGTAGGATTTGTAATCAGTGTGGGTGCCGGAGATCAGGTTCGTGTAGATATGGCACAGATTGCAGCACAGCAGCTTCAGCAGATCGGTATGGATGTTACCGTTGAAATTCCTGCACAGGTCGACTGGGGCGGACAGATGGCATATCTGATCGGCTGGGGAAGTCCATTTGATGCAGATGATCACACTTACAAGGTATTTGGTACTGATAAAGGTGCAAACTATTCCGGATATTCCAATGAACTGGTGGATAAGTATCTGACAGAAGCACGCCAGTCAGATGATCCGGCAGTACGTGCAGAAGCATATGATAAATTCCAGGTTGAGCTGGCAAAGGATCCGGCATACGCCTTTATCTGTTATATTGATGCAAATTATGTGGCAGATGCTGATATCCGGGGAATTGATCCTGATACTGTCATGGGGCATCATGGAGTTGGTATTTTCTGGAACGTGGCCGACTGGACCATTACAGAAGAAAATTAAAAATTAAAAAGAAAAGTGATGTTTGGGGTTGCTGTTTATCAAATGAACGGCAGCCCTTTATCCAAGAGGTACAAAATGGAAAACATACTGGAAGTCAGGAATCTGTCAGTCAGTTTTGAAAGTCCAAAGGGGGAAGTGCAGGCTGTCAGAGATGTTTCTTTTTCTCTGAAAAAAGGAGAAGTTCTTGCAATTGTAGGAGAATCCGGATGTGGGAAAAGTGTTTTATGCAAAAGTATTATGAAACTGCTTCCCAAAAGTGCCAGAATCAAAGAAGGAACTATTCTGTTAAAAGGAACAGATATTACCAGATATAAAGAAAGGGATATGCAAAAAATCCGTGGGAAGTTTTTTTCCATGATTTTTCAGGATCCTATGACATCTTTGAATCCTACTATGAAAATTGGACAGCAGATTGCAGAGGCAATTTTAATCCATGACAGAAGAAAAACAAAAGAACAGGTATATCAAAAAGTAATTCAACTGATGGAGCTGGTAGGAATTGAACATGCCAGGGAAAGATATCATTCTTATCCTTATAATTTTTCCGGAGGAATGAGGCAGCGGTGTGTTATGGCAATTGCCCTTGCATCGGATCCGGAAATATTATTTGCGGATGAGCCTACCACTGCTTTGGATGTGACCATTCAGGCCCAGATTCTGGATCTTCTGCGGGAAATCCAGGAAAAAATGGGGACAGCTACGATTCTGGTATCTCATGATCTTGGGGTTGTTGCAAGGGCAGCAGACCGTGTGGCTGTAATGTATGCCGGTAAAATCGTAGAAATCGGAACAGCAGAAGAAGTTTATTATGACCCAAGACATCCTTATACATGGGGGCTTATGCGATCTTTGCCATTTTTTGTAAAGAAAAAGGAAAAACTTTATACAATTCCGGGAATGCCGCCTTCTCTTGTGAATCCTCCAAAAGGGGATGCCTATGCATGCAGGAATGAATATGCACTTGGAATTGATTATGAAGAAATGCCGCCAATGTTTCAGATTACAGATACCCATTTTGCAGCTACCTGGCTTTTGGACAGCCGGGCACCCAAAATTATTCCACCGGTAGGAGGAAAACTGCTTTGAAAAAAGAAGTATTAGTAGATGTGAAGCATCTGACTCATCAGTTCCATTTGACAAAAAAGGCGGTTATCCGTGCTGTGGACGATATTTCTTTCCAGATTTACAAAGGAGAAGTCCTGGGACTTATAGGAGAATCCGGATCTGGAAAATCAACAGTGGCAAGATGTCTTATGAATATTTATCAGCCTGGATCTGGGAAAATTTTATATCATGGGATTGATATTTATGATAAAAAAGAATTTCAGAAAAATAAAAAAATGCTGCAGACCAAAAGGCAGATGATTTTTCAGGATTCTGCCTCAAGTCTGAATCAGAGAATGAAAGTGTCTGCCATTATTGAGGAGCCTATGAGGATAAATCATATTGTGCCGCCAAGAGGCAGTTATGGTAAAGAAGCTGAATTTCAGATGCATTATGTGGGAATGGATGCAGATTATCTTGATCACTATCCGTCAGAGCTGTCAGGTGGACAAAGGCAGAGAGTGGCAATTGCAAGGGCACTTGGTATGGAGCCGGAATTTCTGGTGGCAGATGAACCGGTGGCTTCTCTTGATGTATCCATACAGGCACAGGTCATCAATCTGTTCAGACATTTGCAGGAAGAACATGGATTTACTTTTTTATTCATTGCACATGATCTTGCCATGGTAGAATATCTGTGCGACAGAGTTGGCGTGATGTATCGGGGGAAAATTGTTGAACTTGGAAATACAGAAGAAGTATTTTCCAATCCACAGCATGAATATACCAAAAGTCTTTTATCAGCGATACCAATACCAGATCCTGTAAAGGAGAGAAAGCGAAAAGTACAGATCTATAAAGAGAGAAATTTGGAAAAGGGCCAGCTACAGGAAGTTTTTCCTGACCATTTTGTATTAAAAGTACCGGAAGGAGAAAATGACAGAAATGACAGTGATAAAGCATAATCCGGTTGTCTATTATGGGAAAAAACTTTTTATTTTTTTATTCAGTGTTCTGGTTTTATCCATTGTGGTATTTTATGTGGCACGGCTTGCGCCAGGAGATCCTCTGGTATCTTATTATGGAGAACGGGCGGAGAAAATGAGTCCGGTACAGCGGGAATGGGCAATGGAAAAACTGGGATTAAATAAACCTGTTTATGTACAGTATGTGAAGTGGCTTGGAAATGTATTTCATGGCAATTTTGGTATCTCTTTTAAATATAAACAGGATGTTGTACAGGTAATCAGCGGAAGAATTGTAAATACGCTGCTTCTTGGGGGAATTGGGTTTCTTTTTATTTTTGTGGGAGCACTTTTATTAGGAGTTTTCTGTGCGTGGCACGAAGACAGATGGCCAGACCGGATTTTGTGTAAGGCGGGAACTATATCCAGCTGTATTCCGGAATTTTGGCTGTCAATTGTACTGATTCTGGTTTTTTCCGTAACACTGCGGGTTTTACCAAGCAGTGGGGCATATTCTGTTGGAAAATCAGGTGATATAGGAGATCGGATTGTACATCTTATTATGCCTCTTATCGTTGTAACCTTTGAGCACCTCTGGTATTACGCTTATATGATACGTAACAAGATACTGGAGGAAGTAAGAGAGGATTATGTGCTTCTTGCAAAGTCAAAAGGAGCAGGAAAAAATTCCATTCTTTTTAAACATTGCCTGCGAAATGTGATGCCTGCTTATCTTAGTATTATGGCAATTGCAGTTCCTCATGTCCTTGGAGGAACCTTTGTGGTGGAAAGTGTATTTTCTTATCCGGGAATTGGTGCACTGTCTTATGAAAGTGCCAGATATCATGATTATAATCTGCTGATGATTTTATGTATTCTGTCAGGGATTCTGGTAATTTTCTGTAATATGTTAAGCCAGATTATAAATGAACATATTGATCCACGAATGAAAGAAAATGAAGTGACAGAGATGGCGGAGGTGACCCATTTATGACAGATGCCCCATTTGAAATAGTTGGTGTGCGGGAAAATAAAAATGATAAAATTGTTATAAAAAATCATAAAATAAAAGGAAAACCTGTACTTTCAATAATTGTTTTGTTATTGATTTTTGTAGGATGTCTGTTCGCGGAACTGATAATGACCAAAAACCCAACATATATGGATCTGCTTAATTATAATAAAGCGCCCGGAAAGGAATTTTTGTTTGGTACAGACACAATGGGAAGAGATATTTTTTCCATGATCTGGTATGGGGGCAGAATCTCTTTGATGATCGGTATTTTTTCCACTGCAATATCTGTTGTTATTGCAGTGGTTATCGGGGCTTTTAGTGGTATGGCCCCAAGATGGCTTGATAATCTGATTATGCGTTTTACGGAAATTTTTCTTAGTATTCCATCTTTGCTGCTGGTGGTGTTATTGCAGGCAATTATGGGAAAGGCGAATATTTTCAGTTTGTCAGTAGTGATTGGATTTACCAGCTGGACAAGTATTGCCAAGGTGGTACGCACAGAGGTAAGACAGATCAGAAACAGTGAGTACGTTATTGCATCAAGATGTATGGGCGGCGGGTTCTTTCATATACTTTGGAGTCACCTTGTTCCGAATTTTATATCGTCTATTATGTTTATGGTGATTATGAATGTGAGAAATGCCATTATTTCAGAATCTACCTTAAGTTTTATGGGAATCGGGCTTCCTGTAGAAGTTATATCCTGGGGAAGTATGCTGTCACTTTCTGAAAAAGCACTAATGACAAATTCCTGGTGGATCATTCTCATTCCAGGGGCTTTCCTTATAACCACACTTGTAAGCCTTACCAATATGGGAAATTATATGAGAAAAAATGCAAATAGAAAAGAGAGCAATCTCTGATATCTGAATGTACCTGAAATGTGACGACTATCAATTTATTTATAGCTCACATCGGCAGGAAAATCAAGAAGCAATTTTTACAAAAAAAGCCCTGGGAAAAAAATAAGTTTGGTTAATCATAATGGGGACAGGTGACTATAATAAGGCACGTAAAAAGAAAAAAGAAGTACTTAACAAAACCTCTTTGTTGAAGGCTGCTAAGCGATTCAGAATTTGGAGGAAAAGATAAATGAATACTTTAAAAGCTGAAAAAAGAAGCATGGACGTCAAAGCAAAGAAATTAAGAAGAGAAGGATACGTAACAGGTAACCTGTTCGGCAGAGAAATCGAAGGTTCCATTCCCCTTAAGTTCACTAAGAAAGAAATTGAAGTTCTTCTGAAGAACAATAACAAAGGAAGCCAGGTAATGCTGGAGCTGGAAGGTAAAACCTACGATGCGCTGATTAAGGAAGTTGATTACAATCCACTTGCACATACAGTAGAAGAGGTTGATTTCCAGGCACTGGTAAGCAATGAAATGGTACATTCCGTTGCTGAGATCATTCTGGAAAATGAAGAGAAGGTTATTTCCGGTGTTCTGCAGGATGAGTTAAAAGAAGTTGCATATAAAGCACTTCCGGCTGATCTGGTTGATAAAATTAAAGTTGATGTTGCCGGTATGAAGATTGGTGATACTCTTCGTGTGAAAGACCTTGAAATTGCTAAAAATAAAAACATTCATATCACAACAGATATGGAAGCCGTTATTGCAACTGTAACACCGGTACACAATGTAGTTCCGGAAACTGATACAGATACAGAGGAAGCTGCTGAAGAGAAATAAGCAGATGCTTAATGACATCAGAAAAATAAGAAACAAATAAAGAACTAAATAAAAAAAGTAAATAAAAAAGTCTTGCATGAGAGAAAAAAACAAAAAATTCTTATGCAGGGCTTTTTTATGTAACAGGAAGTTATGTTGGAATCTTCTGTTATATAAAAAGCCCTGTCCGTCAGAATCCAGAAGCTTTTTACATGTATTGTTTGTCAGGATTATCATAAAAATGTTTTACGAATTTCAGAAATTGTTTCACATGTGGTTTCAAAATCCTGTTTTTGTTATAAACAATATAAAATGTCCGGGTGGCAGCAGTATGGTTGATGGGAAACATAAGAATCTGGTGGGTATCTGCAAGATCCTGAGCAGAGCAGGCTGATAAAATAGAAATGCCAAGTCCTTCTGCCACAGACTTTCGGATGGCTTCCAGATCATTCATTCTTGCCACAATATGTAAAGAGGTATCTGAAATATGATTTTTTTCCAGATAGCGGTCGATTTCTTTTTTGGTTCCGGAACCGTTTTCCCTCATGATAAATGGCTCGTTAAGAAAGTCTGAAAAATTCAGGGTGCCAAGATCTGCTTTTTGCTGATATTTCAGGTAATGTTCGTTTACTGGGGTGGCGATTACCAGTTTATCCTGCCGGAAGGGAACAAAACAGCAGTCTGGTTCATCAAAGGTATTTCCCACAAGTCCAAGGTCTACGCTTCCATCCAGAACCTTAGAGACAGCACCAAAGCTGTCAGACTGCCAGGAATGAAAGTATACGTCTGAAAGCTGGTTTGTGAATGCACCAAGAATTTCCGGCAATAAATAAGAAGAGGGAATGGTGGAAACAGCAAGATCAATAATTTTTTTATTTTTGCCGGTAAATTCTTCTATGATGTTGCTACGCATATTCAGAATATTGGAGGCACAGTCATAGAGCTGGAGCCCGCGCTGGGTTACGGTTAATTTTTTGGTAGTGCGGATCAGCAGTCTTGAATTAAGTTCCTGTTCCAGAGATTGAATATGAGCACTTACGGTTGGCTGTGTCAGATTAAGCTGCCGGGCAGCTTCGGAAAAGCTTTTATTTTCTACTACGGCAACAAAGGCCTCCAGTTGTTTAAATTCCATGGCTGTTCGTGGGGGAAAGTCCCGATCCTTTCTTTTTCGGTAAAATACTTATAAATTAAATATTCAAAATCTACATATCTAAAAATTATAACGTACATTTTATAGAAAGCTTTTTTCAAGCACGTTCTAAGATTTCTTCAAGTCCTTTTACAGCAAAATCCAGTTCTTCTTTTGTGTTTTCCGGTCCAAAAGAAAAACGGATGGTTCCGGCTGGGTAAGTGCCAAGAGTTTTATGTGCACTTGGTGCACAGTGAAGCCCTACTCTTGTGAGAACTTTGTATTTGCTGTCCAGCTCCCAGGCAACCTGTGACATGTCAATTTCCGGTGTCTGAATGGAGACAACGGCATTTCGGTTTTTCAGATCTTTTTTTCCAATAATACGAATATGTTTGCCGGTATCATCTACTTCCAGAAGGCGTTCCAGAAAATAGCTGGTGAGAGTCATTTCTCTTTCATAGAGTATGTTCATTGTCTGCTCCCATGAAATTGTATTTTCTACGTCAGATGTCTGGAGGATATTTTGGAATGTTTCAGAAGGCTGCTTTAAAAATAAAAGTGCCTGGTGCAGTCCGTAAATTCCCGGAAGATTTGGGGTGCCGGATTCAAAGCGGTCCGGAAGAAAATCGGGAATCTCTTCTGTGTGGGAAACACTTCCGGTTCCACCGGAAATCAGAGGCTCCATCAGCTGGGAGAGTTCCTGGGAAACAAGGAAGCCGCCGGTTCCCTGTGGTCCGCGAAGTCCCTTGTGTCCGGTAAAGGCCAGTGCATCAATGTGGGAGCTTTCCATATCAATGGGAAGAATACCAGCTGTCTGGGCAGAATCCACAATAAAAAATAAATGGTGTTTCTGGCAGATTTCTCCAATCTGGGTAAGGGGCATCTGGGTTCCGCAAACATTAGAAGCATGGAGTGTTACAATTGCCCGGGTATTTGGATTTATTAATGGCTCAATTTGTTCTACAATCATGGAGCCATCCTGGCGGCAGGGAATGCGGTCAAAAGTGATTCCCTGTCTTGTAAGCTGGATGACGGGACGCATGACAGCATTGTGCTCCATTGCGGAAACCAGGATGTGGTCACCGGGTTTCAAAAATCCTTTCAGGATAAAATTCAGGCTGGTCGTTATATTGGGAGTAAAAATTACATTTTTACATTTGGGAAAATGGAAAAGGTCAGCCAGAAGCTGCCGGGTTTCATAAATGACTTCTTCAGCGGAATAAGCGCTGGAATAACAGCCACGGTTTACGTTCGCACCATTTTGGGTCATGTAATCCATCATTGCCTGCGCCACGCCAGGAGCTTTTGGAAAAGAGGTGCTGGCCTGATCAAGATAGATTCGGTTCATAGGTATTTCGTTCCTTTCCTGGATAATTTTGATATCATTTATTATACAATAATTTATTGAAATAATCTATAAATACTAAAAAATATTCCTTTAAATCAATTGGAAAATTTGGTTTGAAATTGTTAAAATATAAGAAAGATTTAGCATTTATATATGGGAAAACTGGATGAATTGTACAAATTATGAATCACAATATGATTGCAGTTTTTTCATGTGCATGCGTAAGGAGGAAAGAGAATGAAAGAAACTTTATCAAAGAAAGAAACGCCGATAATCATTGGTGCGGGGTTAATTATCGGAATCATTGCGGTAGCACTGGTTTATTTTGGAAATCCTGCAAATATGGGATTTTGTATTGCCTGCTTCCTGCGTGATACTACCGGAGCACTGGGATTTCACTCTGCGGCAGCTGTGCAGTATATCCGTCCGGAAATCGTGGGACTGGTTCTTGGTTCCTGTATTCTGGCACTTGCAACCAAAGAGTTCAAGCCAAGAGGGGGATCTGCACCTGTTACCCGTTTTGTGATTGGAATGTTTGTTATGGTTGGCTGCCTTATGTTTCTTGGCTGTCCGTTCCGTATGATCCTTCGCCTTGCAGGCGGAGACTTTAATGCAATTTTTGGCCTGATCGGTTTTGTTGCTGGAATTCTTGCAGGTGTATTTTTCCTGAAAAAAGGTTATACATTGAAGCGTTCTTACAAAATGCAGCCTGTTGAAGGTGGCATTTTCCCGATTGTGGAAATTGGGATTCTTGTACTTTTAATTGCAGCACCTGCATTTATTCATTTTACAGAGGCTGATGGAGGTCCTGGAGCTAAACATGCGGCAATTGCAATTTCTCTGATCGCTGGTCTGCTTGTTGGCGCAATGGCACAGAGAACACGCCTTTGCATGGTTGGTGGTATCCGTGATGTAGTTTTATTTGGAGAGTGGAAACTTCTTCTGGGATTCATTGCAATTCTGGTAAGTGCTCTTATTGGAAATATGATTTTTGGATATTTTAATCCTGGTTTTGCAGGACAGCCAATTGCACATACAGACGGGCTTTGGAATGCACTTGGAATGGCGCTGGCTGGATTTGGCTGTGTTCTTCTTGGAGGATGCCCCCTTCGCCAGCTGGTACTTGCAGGAGAGGGAAATACAGATTCTGCAATCACAGTGTTTGGTCTGATGGCCGGTGCTGCAATTGCACACAATTTCGGACTTGCTTCTTCAGGAGAAGGTCCTACAGCAAATGGTAAGGTTGCAGTTGTGATTGGATTTGTTGTGCTGTTCGTGATTGCTACGGTGAATTCTATGCGTAAAGCAGAGGAGTAGAAAAATATAGAAACCCAGAAGTAAGAAAGAGAGAGAAAAGATATGAAAACGATTGATGCAAGAGGACTTTCCTGTCCGGAACCTGTGATTCGTACAAAGAATGCTCTGGCTTTAGGAGAAAAGGCATACACAGTAATGGTAGATAACGTAACTGCAAGAGAAAATGTATCACGCTTTGCCATGCACCAGGGGTATCAGGTATCCTGGAAAGAAGACGGGGAAGATTTTATTCTGACCCTGGAGAAATAATGGATAGCTATATTGCCACATTTTTTTCTCATTTTGGTGCCATGTCCTTTAAGAAAAAATGTGATAAGGAGGGCTATCCGGCAGCTGTTATGCCAGTGCCACGGAACTTAAGTTCTTCTTGTGGAACCTGTGTAAAGTTTTGCGGGAATGTGCAGGTTGCAGAAAAATGGCATTCTGATGAGGTTGAGCAGCTGGCAAAAATTCTGGAAAATGGAAGCTTTCAGGTGATATGGAAAAGTTAAATAATAATTAAAAAGCGGCAGTGTTACAGACCAATTATAATCTGTGACACTGCCATTTTTTGAAGGAATTATGCCTTGGGTTTATTGAAAAGCTGTCTGTATTTTTCCAGGCATTCTGCCGGGATTCCCAGCATATTCATAGTGTGTTCAAGAGTCCAATTCATCATGTTTCAGAAATTTGTCTGTCATACAGTAAATTTCATCAGACCTGGGAAGTTACGATGGAAAATATTATGAAAAAATATTGGAAAGTATCATACCCAAATTAGTTCCTGTATACAACGTACTGCCACTTCTTATTTGCATATCCAACAAAAGTCTGTTAAAATTTATTTATCGAAAACAGAAGAAAACACAGGCAAAGGAGCAGGTTCATGAAAGAAGTATCAAATTATGAACGGGTGATTGAAAACTGGAGGCAGAAGTTTCTGGAAATGGATCAGGAAGCTCTGATCAGGAAATTTAATCTGGAAGCAGATGCGGATGGATTGTATATTATTTATTTTTCCAGAAGGATACGAATAGACCGGAAAACCGGAGAAATTACAGATAATGGGAAAAGACCGGGATTTGACACGGTTATGAATATTTATAACACATTTTACTATGCATCCCCGGCTCCGGTAGCTTCTGGCAACCTGGTGGCGTTCCGGCAGGTGAAAAGAGTCTATCCTTTTGAAGCTGCTTACAGGAAAACGATTATTTCCCGTCTGCAGGATACTTTTTCAGGGAAAACCAAAGAACTGAAAAAAGCATGCGAAGCCTTAGGAGGAACCCTTCTTCCCCAGGGAGATGTGGGATATGTGCTTCCTGTATTTCCGTTTTTAAATATAGCGGTTCTTTTCTGGGATAAAGACGAGGAATTTGAAGCACAGGCGAATATGTTATTTGATTCTGAAATTACGGAATTTATGCATGAAGAAAATGTAGTGTGCGTAGCGGCAGATGCGGTGTATTATCTTACAAGAGCCGCCGGTTTACCAGCAGAAGAAATTTATGCATAAAATGCGTAAAAATATTACAAATGCACTTTTATCTGCAGAAGAAAGAAGGCAATAGTCATGTGGCTAATGTTTGCGTTCGGATCAGCACTTTTCGCTGGTCTGACAGGAATCCTTGCGAAATGTGGAATTAAGAATACGGATTCCAATGTTGCAACCGCCCTAAGGACGATTGTGGTACTTATTTTTTCATGGATTATGGTATTTCTGGTAGGAAGTCAGAATACCATTGGGGACATCACTCTTAGAACTCTGGTGTTCCTGATTCTTTCAGGACTTGCAACAGGTGCGTCCTGGCTGTGCTATTTCCATGCCTTACAGATCGGAGATATTAATAAAGTAACTCCGGTGGATAAGTCAAGTACAGTTCTAACCATGCTTCTTGCATTTATTTTTCTTCATGAAGAGCTAAATGTAATTAAGGTTATATCCATGGTGCTGATCGCAGTGGGAACCCTTCTTATGATTCAGAAAAAAGAGAATACAGGAGCGCAGGAGGAAAAAGGGAAAAAATCCGGGGAGCATGCATGGCTTTTGTATGCACTTGGCAGTGCTGTTTTTGCCAGCCTCACTTCCATTCTTGGAAAAGTTGGAATTCAGGGCGTGGAATCCAATCTTGGAACAGCAATTCGTACTATTGTAGTATTGATTATGGCATGGGTAGTTGTATTTGTAAGCAAAAAACAGGACACTATCCGTTCCATAGATGGAAAAAGCTGGCTTTTTCTTATTTTATCCGGATTTGCAACCGGCGGTTCCTGGCTGTGCTATTACAGGGCACTGCAAAGCGGACCTGCAAGTGTGGTTGTTCCCATTGACAAATTAAGTCTTCTTGTGACCATAGGATTTTCTTATCTGGTATTTCATGAGAAGCTTTCTAAAAAAGCCGGAATCGGGCTTGTACTGCTTGTAGTGGGTACTTTGTTATTATTGTTATAATAAATGGAGCGTGTTTGAAAGAAATTTTTGCAGATTGTAATTCATTTTTGCAGGAATTGTTTTTAAACACGCTTTTTTATGTATGTAAAAACCCTGCCGGACAGGAGTCTTTCCTGACCTTACAGATTTGTAAGATTAACCTTACATTTTGTAACCTGATTCGATGGCAGCAGAAGTTTTTTTTCTTTATACTGTCAATTGTAGAAAACAAGTACAACGAAAAGAGAGGATATAAAAATGTCATTGCTTGAAGTTACAAATGTAAAAAAAATATATACTACCCGTTTTGGTGGAAATAAAGTTCAGGCCTTAGCCAATGTGAATTTCTCTGTAGAAAAGGGAGAATTCATTGCCATTATGGGAGAAAGCGGTTCCGGTAAGACCACACTTCTGAATATTCTTGCTACTTTGGATAAGCCAACTTCCGGCGAGGTCCTTCTGGACGGAAAAAGCCTGGTACATCTTTCTGACAAAGAAATTTCCACTTTCAGAAGACAGAACCTGGGCTTTGTGTTTCAGGATTTTAATCTTCTGGATACTTTCAGTCTGCGGGATAATATTTACCTGCCGTTAGTCCTTGCAGGAGAGGATTACCGGGAGATGGCACAGAAAATCCGTCCTATTGCACAGGCACTTCACATTACGGAAATCCTGGAAAAATATCCCTATGAAGTATCAGGTGGACAAAAGCAAAGATGTGCAGTAGCCAGGGCACTTATTACCCAGCCCCGCCTGGTTCTTGCGGATGAACCTACAGGAGCTTTGGATTCCAAAGCTGCAAATGCTCTTCTTGATGTATTTGCCGAAATTAATGAAATGGGGCAGACAATCCTTATGGTTACCCACAGCGCACAGGCTGCCAGCCGTGCATCCAGAGTTTTGTTTATCAAAGATGGTGAAGTGTTCCACCAGATTTACCGCGGCGGAAAAACAAAAGAAGAAATGTACCAGATGATATCTGACACACTGACAATTCTTATGACAGGCGGTGAATATCATGCGTAATGGACTTCTGGCAAAACTTGCGGTGGTAAATATAAAGAAAAACCGCCAGACTTATATACCTTATATTCTTGCGTGCCTGTTTGATGTGGCAATGTTATATATGATGCTGTTTATTAATAATAATACCGGGATGGAATCTATCCGTCACAGTGCAGATGTATTAATGCTTACCGGCATGGGTGTAGGTGTTATTATTATCTTTTCCTTTATTTTTTTATTATACAGCAACAGCTTTCTTATAAAGCGCAGGCAAAAAGAACTGGGACTTTATAATATTCTGGGACTGGAGAAAAAACATATCAGTATTATTATGATTCTGGAAACAATCATCAGTTCCCTGATCAGTCTTATCGGCGGAATACTTGTTGGAATCCTGGGAAGCAAACTGGCACTTCTGCTGCTTTTGAAACTGATAAAAGTACCGGCTGCATTCGGGTTTGAAATCAGTATTCCTGCTATAAGAATATGCATGGAAGTGTATGGAGTGATATTTGTTCTGATTCTTCTGGTAAATGTGAGAAAGGTTTATAAGGCGAAACCAATTGAACTTCTTCATGGACAAAATGCAGGCGAGAAGGAGCCAAAGGCAAAATGGCTGATGGCACTGGCAGGATTTGTCTGCCTGTTTGCGGGATATTATATTGCAATCACTACAGAATCACCGCTTTCTGCTCTGGCTTTGTTTTTCGTTGCAGTACTTCTGGTCATGGCAGGAACCTACCTTCTTTTTACAGCAGGAAGCATAGTGCTCCTGAAAATCCTTCGCTGGAACAAGAAATTTTATTACAAAACTAAGAATTTTACTGCTGTTTCCGGTATGATCTACCGTATGAAGCAAAACGCAGTGGGACTGGCAAGTATTTGTATTTTAAGTACTGGCGTTCTTCTCATGCTTTCCACAACGGTATGCCTGAATTCCGGAATTGAAGATATTCTGAATTTACGGTGTCCTTCTGATATCAGCGTGCTTTACGAGGCAAAAACCTTTGAAGAGCTTAAAAATACGAAAGATAAGTTTCTGAATGCAATAGAGGGGCAGGCTGATTATGACAAAATAAATTGTGAAATTTCGTTTTCTTCCACACTGGTAGAGGACAAAGACGGCAGTTTGATTTTCCTGGCGTCAGATGGGAGTAGCTTTAACGAGCTGCAGGCAAAACTGGTATCGCTTACTGTCATTCCAAAGGAAGAATATGAACAGGTTTCGGGAACTGAAATTTCGCTGGAACCCGGCCAGGTCCTTGCTTACAGTGATGGAAAAGCAGGTGGCTCATCTCTGGAAATTCATCACAATGTTTATCAGGTAAAAGAATGGCTGAAGGATTATGAGTATGTGGGAGATAATTTTACTTCTTTTAGCTCTTTAAAGCTGATCGTAAATGATGAAGATTTCCAGAAAATTTATGAGGAACAAAGCCAGGTTTACGCAGGAAGAGCTTCTTTGATGGGACTGGAATTCGATATCTATCTGAACGGAACTGAGCAGGAGAAGGAGAGCACTGCAGGAAAACTTCGGGATTTATCACAGTCATTTTATGAGCAGCAAAAAGAGAATGGAACACTTAAGACGGACAGCCTGCATATGAGTTCTATCCGATATGAATTGCGTGACAGTTTCTACAGTATGTTTGGAGGAATCCTGTTTCTTGGAATTTTCCTGGGACTTCTGTTCCTGATGGGAGCGGCTATGATCATTTATTACAAACAGATTTCCGAGGGATATGAAGATAAGGCACGGTTTGAAATTATGCAAAAGGTGGGCATGACTCATAAAGAAGTAAAATCTTCTATTCACAGACAGATTCTTATGGTATTTTTCCTACCCCTTGGAATGGCTGCTATTCACATTGCAATGGCGTTTCCAATGGTAAAAAGGCTGCTGGCATTGTTCAGCATGACAAATATTGGATTGTTTGCAGGCTGTACCATTGTGACCATACTGGTGTTTACTGTGATCTATGGAATTATTTACGGACTGACTGCGAGACTTTATTATAAGATTGTGGAGAGAAAGTAAAGAAATATAATGAGTTTACAGTCAGGGTTGTATTTATTGATGTGAAGTGTTACAATGAAATAGCCTGGGAGGCAGTGAAAGCTTCCCAGGCTATTTATGCGAAAAAAGCCTGTTACAGGCAGAAGAAACCGGAGGAAATCTCTCATGAAAAAAGAGAGCTTTACGCAGGGAATTACAGATGGAATCCCTATTGGCCTGGGGTATCTGGCAGTCTCCTTTACATTTGGTATGATGGCAGTTCAGGGCGGACTTACCATCTGGCAGGCAGTCCTGATATCTCTTACCAACCTGACATCAGCAGGACAGTTTGCAGGACTGGATATTATTATAGCCGGAGGTTCCCTGTGGGAAATGGCTCTGACCCAGCTGATCATCAATCTGCGCTATTGTCTTATGTCTTTTTCACTTTCACAGAAGCTGCGACGGGATGAACCATGGGGACATCGCTATGGAGTGGCATTTGGTGTGACTGATGAGATATTTGGAGTCAGTGCAAGTAAGCCGGGAAAGGTCAGTGCCTTTTACAATTACGGGGTGATGAGTGTGGCCATTCCTGGATGGACCATTGGTACTTTGCTGGGCGCCATTTCCGGAAGTCTTTTGCCTGATTTTATTATGAGTGCACTTAGTGTGGCAATTTACGGAATGTTCCTGGCTGTGATCATTCCTCCTTCCAAGAAGAACAAGGCAGTTCTTATGGTTGTTCTTGGGGCTATGGCAGTCAGCGCATTGTTTGCATGGGTGCCGGTATTATCAAAAGTGTCATCCGGATTTGTGATTATTATTACTACCATTTTGGTTGCAGGACTTGCTGCATGGCTTTGTCCGGTGGCAGAAGAGAATGAGAAGGAGGGAGCAAATGAAGCCTGATGTTTACATTTACATACTGGTTATGGCAGGAGTCACTTATCTGATCCGAATGCTGCCTCTTGCTCTGGCAAAAAAAGAAATCACCAATCCTTTTATAAAATCATTTTTATTTTATGTGCCTTATGCATGTCTGGCAGCAATGACGTTCCCTGCAATTTTATCAGCAACGGCAAGTGTGATTTCAGCAGTTGCAGGATTTGTTGTGGCACTGATTGCAGCCTACAAAGAAAAAAGTCTGCTTACTGTGGCGCTGTTTGCCTGTGGAGCGGTGTTTATTGTGGAAAGAATTATGGCGTTTGCAGGATGATACATATTCTGCAGAAAGTATTTTTTTTAGAAATATTACAGCAAAAAAGGGGTATCTCCTGTAATCACAAGATACTCCTCTTTTTTGCATAATTTATAAAGATTATTCTCCAAGAAATGACAGATCAATTTCTCCATCGAATACAGTTGTTGCAGGTCCGGTCATATAAACCTGATCGTCGCTTTCATCCCAGAAAATGCTAAGATCACCGCCAAGAAGCTTCACTGTCACCGGAGCATCACGGTCAACCAGTCCGTTCAGGATAGAAGCAACAGCAACGGCGCATGCACCTGTACCGCAGGCAAGGGTTTCTCCAGAGCCGCGTTCCCAGACTCTCATCTGAACTGTGTGACGGTCGATTACCTTCACAAATTCTGTATTTACACGGTCAGGGAAGGTTACATGAGATTCAAAGGATGGTCCGATCTTTTCGATTTCAAGTCCATCTACATCATCCATGTAAACGATTGCATGAGGATTTCCCATGGATACTGCTGTAAAATGATAAGTAGTGCCGTCTACTTCAATAGGTGCGTCTATCACCTGTTCGGATTCCGAAACTACCGGGATAAGGGGAGCCTGAAGAATAGGAGCGCCCATATTTACTTTTACCATGCTGACTTTTCCATCACGGATAGAAAGATCCAGATATTTGACACCGCTTTTGGTTGCCACGCTGATGCTGGTTTTGTTTACAATACCGTAATCGTAAGCATATTTGGCTACGCAGCGGATACCGTTTCCGCACATGGCTCCCTGGGAACCATCCAGATTATACATGTCCATCTCGCAGTCTGCTATATCAGAGGGCTTAATGAGAATCAGACCGTCAGAACCGATTCCGAAATGGCGGTCACTTACAAACTTGGCCACTGCCGCCGGGTCTTTCACAGTTTCCTCAAAACAGTTTACATATACGTAATCGTTACCAATACCATGCATTTTTGTAAATTTCATAATAATACCTCCTGTATGCGGCAGAATTGCTGCAATCAAATGTCAGTTATCTTGTGTAATCATGTAAATAATACCATATCACAGCTTTGTTATCAAAAAGTGAATTTTCCAGATATTAGAAAAATTTTACCAGATTATATAAAAGAAGAAAAGAAAATAATAAAGGAATGTTATGGAAAGCCTTGCATTTTTTAAAAAAGCTGATAAAATGAGGAAAAGATAGGTGAATGAATATGCGTAAGATATGCATAATTATTCCCCGGCAGAGTCTTTTTCATGTAACGGGAAATTCTGTTGGAATCCCCTGTTACATAAAAAGTCTGAATGAGCGGGTTTCTTTTTTGAACCGGTTCCAGTATATTACATGAGGAGGAAAAGAATATGAAAAAATTAGTAGCTTTAGCGCTTGGTACTGTAATGGCTGTTTCTATGACAGCTGGTGTATCTGCAGCAACTGTAGAGTCAAAAGATGACCTGAAGAATGCTACCATCGGTGTACAGCTTGGTACAACAGGTGATATTGAAGCAAGTGAATATGAGAAGGATGGCGCTACTGTTAAGCGTTACAGCAAAGGAAGCGAAGCAATCCAGGCACTTATGGCAGGCCAGATCGACTGTGTGATCATTGACTCCCAGCCAGCACAGAAATTTGTTGAGAATGCAGAAGGACTGAAGATTCTTGACGAGCCGTTTGTTGAGGAAGAATATGCAATCTGCCTGAAGAAAGGCAATGATGATCTTCTTGACAAGATCAACGGAGCACTTGATGAGCTTAAAGAGGATGGAACTGTTGACGATATCATGAATAACTATATCGGTGACAACATTGGTGAGACACCTTATGAATCACCGGAAGATGTTGACCGTTCCAATGGAACTCTTGTAATGGCTACAAACGCAGAGTTCGAGCCATATGAGTACCGCGAAGGAGATGAGATCGTAGGTATCGATGCTGACATTGCACAGGCAATCTGCGATAAGCTTGGATATGAGCTGGAAATTGATGACATGGAATTTGATGCCATCCTTGCAGCTGTACAGTCTGGAAAAGCTGATTTTGGTGCAGCTGGAATGACTGTTACAGAGGATCGTCTGGAAAGTGTTGATTTCACTGATACATACGCAAATGCAAGCCAGGTTATTATTGTAAAAGCTGAGTAATCATCAGAATACAGTGGAAGCTGCCAGAATGGTTCTGCCGGCTGTTTCTAACAGAACAGCCAGAGAGCTTTCTGACAGCTTTTCATTATGTGATACTAGAAAATAAAAGGAAAGAATTATGTTTGAAAAATTTGGACACGATTTTTATATCAATTTTATAAAAGATGACAGATATACATGGCTTTTGGACGGATTGAAAAATACCATGATCATTACAGTGTTTGCATTGCTCATCGGTATCTGTATCGGATTTCTTGTAGCGATTATCCGTTCCTCTCATGACAAATCCGGAAATTTCAAAATTGCCAATGCCATCTGTAAAGTTTATCTGACTGTAATACGTGGAACACCAACTGTGATCCAGCTGTTGATCATGAACTTTGTTGTTTTTGGTTCTGTAAGCGTAAATGAAATTCTGGTAGGAAGCCTGGCTTTTGGTATTAACTCCGGAGCCTATGTAGCAGAAATTGTCCGTTCCGGAATCATGTCTATTGACCAGGGACAGACAGAGGCAGGAAGAAGTCTTGGACTTAATTTTACCCAGACCATGCGTCTGATCATTATTCCACAGGCATTTAAAAATGTTCTTCCGGCTCTGGTAAATGAGTTTATTGTGCTGATCAAGGAGACTTCTATTATCGGTTATATTGGAATGATGGATCTGACAAAAGGTGCTATGCTTATTCAGAGCCGTACCTACAATGCGTTTATGCCCCTTCTGGCAGCAGCAGCCATCTATCTGATTGTGGTCATGGTACTGACCTTCTTTATGAATAAACTGGAGAGGAGATTGAGAACCAGTGAGCGTTGATAAAAGCAAAGTTTTGATCCAGGTACAGGATCTGAAAAAAGCATTTGGAGCAAATCAGGTACTGGATGGAATTTCTACAGATATCTGCCAGGGGGAAGTAGTTGCCATTATCGGACCATCCGGTTCCGGTAAATCAACCTTTCTTCGTTCCCTGAACCTGCTGGAAGAGCCTACAGGGGGCAAGATTCTGTTTGAGGGTACAGATATTACAGACCCTAAGGTTGATATCAACCGTCACCGCCAGAAAATCGGAATGGTTTTTCAGCAGTTTAATCTGTTCCCACATAAAACAGTAAAGCAGAATATTATGATGGCACCGGTTGCCTTAAAGCTTATGACAAAAGAAGAGGCATCTAAGCGTGCAGATGAGCTTCTTGCCCGTGTAGGACTTCCTGACAAGGCGAATTCTTACCCGGATATGCTTTCTGGTGGACAGAAGCAGCGTATTGCCATTGCAAGATCCCTTGCTATGAATCCGGATGTTATGCTTTTTGATGAGCCGACTTCTGCTTTGGATCCGGAAATGGTAGGAGAGGTTCTGGAGCTGATGAAGGAGCTTGCAAAAAGTGGTATGACTATGGTTGTAGTTACCCATGAGATGGGATTTGCAAGGGAGGTTGCCACCAGAGTGTTGTTTATTGATGATGGCAAGATCCAGGAGGAGAATGCTCCGAAGGAATTTTTTGAAAATCCGAAGAATCCACGTCTGAAGGAATTTTTATCTAAAGTTCTGTAATTTAGAGCCTGTTTGAAAAATGCTTTAACGTGTAAAAAATTGGAATTGTCAGAATTTATTGTAAAATTAAGGGTGTCACAAGATCATCTGTCCGATGGCTTTGTGGCACCCTTTTTCTGTCATGAGCGAAAAGCTAAGCGTTTTTCTTCATTTCTTTATAGCAGTATTTGATGATTTCTTTTCTTGTTACTATTCCGATAAAATGATCCTGGTCATCAATTACAGGTACAAAGTTCTGGTTGATGGCACGGTCCAGAAGGTCTTCCATGTCACAGTCAACATGAACCGGTTTGTAGGTGGCTCTTCGCTGGATTGCCATGACCGGAATCTCTTCGGCACTTTTCAGGTCTGTAATGTTCAGATTTTTCATGCCCCAGAGAAGATCGCCTTCTGAAATGGTTCCCACATATTTGCCGTCCGGATTCAGGATGGGAATACAGGAAAATTTCCGGTGTTCCATTTTTTCAAGAGTCTGTCTTAAAGTTTCGGTTTCAAAAATGTAGGCAACATCATTTTTCGGTGTTAGGAAAAATAGTATATTCAATTTAATCCCTCGTTTCGGTGTTTGTACACGGAATATTAAACTGGCAAAATGATTCCATTTCCAGGTGGTTTTATTTCCAGTGTACTGGATTTACAGAAGCGGAATACCGCCCTTAGCAGCTTCTTCCTGCATTTCCTTTGGCCACAGGGAAACATGTACTTCTCCAATGTGAGCTTTGCGTAAGAAGAACATACAGATTCGGGACTGTCCGATACCACCGCCGATGGTGTATGGAAGCTCCCCATTGAGGATGGCTTTCTGGAATGGAAGTTCTCTTCTGTCATCGCAGCCGGATTCTGTAAGCTGTTTGTTAAGTGCGGTTTCATCTACGCGGATACCCATGGAGGAAAGCTCAAGGGCAATGTCCAGTACCGGATAGTATACCAGGATATCACCGTTTAATTCCCAGTCATCGTAGTCCGGGGCACGTCCGTCGTGACGCTCTCCGTTGGTCAGTTTCTTGCCTACCTGCATAAGGAAAACGGCACCTTTTTCTTTTACGATCTTGTATTCTCTTTCCTTGGGAGTAAGGTCAGGATACATGTCTACAAGTTCCTCTGTGGAAACAAAAGCAATCTCTCTTGGAAGGATTTCTTCTATGTAGTCGTACTGGACTGCCATGTATTTCTCTGTCTTGCGGAGAACACTGTAGATGGCGCGTACAGTATTGATGAGAGTTTCCACGTTTCTGTCTTCTTTGGAAATGATTTTTTCCCAGTCCCACTGGTCGACATAGATAGAATGGATATTGTCCACATCTTCATCACGGCGGATAGCCACCATATCTGTGTATAAACCTTCGCCCTCTGCAAAGCCGTATTTCTTTAGTGCATAACGTTTCCATTTGGCAAGGGAATGAACGATCTCGGCATTTCCTTCCATGCCTTTGATGTCAAAGCTTACCGGACGCTCCACGCCGTTTAAGTTATCATTGAGGCCGGAACTTGGGTCTACAAATATAGGTGCGGAGACACGCAGAAGATTCAGTTTCTGTGCCAGTGTCTGCTGGAAAAAGTCTTTAACTGTTTTAATTGCTACCTGAGTATCATGAAGATTAAGGTCTGCATGATAGCCCATAGGAATTTTTAAATTTTCCATGGGGATCCTCCTTGTTGATTAATCTCGGTTTATTATAGCAGGTATTTTCCCAATTGGCAATTTACACCTTGCAAGAAATATATAAAAAAGTTACAATAAAAGATAGATAAAAACGTGATTTTTGCCTGTTCGGGAGAATTTTGGCGGAAGCAGACGGATCTTGAATATATGGGAGGAGTTTTATGGAGAAAAAAAGGTGCCAGGTCTGTGACGGACCTATTGTAAATGGCAGATGTAAGCTGTGCGGAATGCCCTATAGAAATGATGAGACTTTGTATCACCTGAATGAGAACAGAAGTGACCATTATCGTCATGCCACCAGCAGAGCGAGGGCAATTATGCGGCAGGAGGAAATTCCTCTGGGGGATAAAAAGACGGGGAACCGTGTGAATAGCGGAAGTACAGCTGGAAAGTACGGGCAGAGTACAGCAGGTAACAGAAGCACTGGTGCTGGTTACGGGAGAGGTACAGTGAAAACCGGAAGCAGTGCAGCAGGCAACGGGAATGGCACTGGAAAAACGGGAAGTGGTGCGGCAGGCTGTGGAAAAAGTACTGTGAAAACCAGAAGCAGAAATACTGCAGCCAGTTCCGGGAAAAAAACGAAAAAGAAAAGTCACATTGGCCGGATCATTCTTTTGATTATACTTATTTGTACGTGGGCGCCACAAATCAGGGATTCCCTGCTGAACACGATTATAGAGGAAGTAAATAACAGTTTTGGAACTGATTTTGATGTGGCATCATCGGTTGCTTATGAAATGAAATCAGGTGATATCTGGGAAGTTGGTTCGGAAATTGAACCGGGATATTACGTGGCATCTTGCGATAATGGAAGCATAACATTTCTGATTCAGGGAACAGACGGACAGACAGGAAGCATGGCCGTTTCCGATGGAATGGAGCGTAAGATCACTTTAAATGAGGGTGACTGGATCGGCATTATAGCAGCATCTTCTGATGATACGGTCCTTTTACTTACACAGCATTATGAATAAAAAAATAAATAGAAAAAATAAATGAAAATAAGAGAAAAAGCGTGCAGAAAACATTTGTAATCTGCATGCTTTTTCTTACTTTTATATTGATGGATTTTAGAGCGGGTTTGAAAAAGCTTATCATATAGGCATGAATGTTTTTGGATACTTTGCCTTTGATAATTATCATGGGTTACCGGATGATGGTACCGGTCTTGCCTTCATAGCCATCTTTGGCATGTGCCATATCTGTGATAATGGTATTACGGCCTTCTCCTTTTTCAACAAAAGAGATACCTGCCTCGATCTTCGGAAGCATGGAACCGGAAGCAAACTGATCTTCAGCTATGTATTTTTTCGCATCTGCGGTGGTGATGGCGCCAAGCTTCTGCTCATCAGCCTTGCCAAGGTTCAGGCTTACATTTTCTACACTGGTGAGAATGAGAAGTGTGTCTGCATTCAGCTCTTCCGCAAGAAGTCCTGCTGCAAGATCTTTCTCAATAATGGCACTGGCTCCGTGAAGGTTAATTCCCTGCTCAAGTACTGGGATTCCGCCGCCGCCTGCTGCGATAACTACCTGGTCTGCATTTAAAAGTGCACGTACAGTTTCAATCTCAACGATCTTCTGTGGCTTAGGTGCTGCAACAATACGACGATAACCGCCTTCTGGAAGCCTGGTGACGAAGTTTCCCTTCTCCTCTTCAGCCTCAGCCTCTTCTTCTGTAAGTACTCGGCCAATGATCTTCTCCGGATCAGCAAACGCATCATCGTATGGATCAATAACAGTCTGAGTCAGAACAGTGGCAACTGGTTTGTAAATGCCACGATTAATAAATTCTGTACGGATGGCATTCTGAAGGTCATATCCGATGTAACCCTGGCTCATTGCAGAGCAAACAGACATAGGGGCAAAGGTATAATCAGGATGTGCCTTTCCAAATTCGTTCATTGCAGTATGGATCATTCCAATCTGTGGTCCGTTACTGTGGGAAATTACTACCTTAGCGCCATCTTCAACAAGATCTGCAATGGCTTTTGCAGCTGCTTTAGTTGCGATTTTCTGGTCTGGAAGAGTGGTGCCAAGTGCTTTGTGACCTAATGCAACTACTACGATTTTTTCACTCATAGGAGATACCTCGTTTCTGTCAAGAATAATATGATGCATAATATCTTTCATTATAAAAGGTTGGAGAGGGAATTGCAATAGATTTTTGATACAGGAAAAGCCATCCGCACAGGGCAGATGGCTTCGTTCCTATATTTTTTGAGGGGGGAGATAGAGAGTGGTTTTTCATCTATCCGAAACCTATTATATCTGTAATTTGTGAGGAAAGTGTGTTTCAAATCTTAAAGAAATCGAAAAAATATGAAATGAAAATAAAAAAATGCTTCAGTACTTGTAAGAAAAAACAGTTTATGGTAAAGTTGTTTCATCGTTACGATTCGTAAGTAACAGTTATCTTAATTAATTCTGCTTCTGGCAGAAATTTTCAAGGTGCCGGTTCGGCGCACAATATCCAGTTTTAGGTAAAAGTCTTTTTTTGTTCCCAAGAATGTGTTTGTCTGTGTGAATGGAAAGGTGTGATTCCCATGTGCTTTTGAGATATAGTCGAAAGATGAAAAAAATTCAAAAAGGAAAGCTTTAAAAGAAAAGCTTTAAAAAAAGCTTAAAAAGGAAAGTTTAAAAAGAAAGTTCAGGAAAGGGGAAAGCTATGGCTGAAAACAGAATGTGGAGAAAAATTGTGCTGGTTGGAAACCTGTTTCTTTTGGCTGTTGTAATTTTAACAGGATGTACGGTGCAGCCTGTTGCAGCAAAAAGCTCTTCTTATGAGAGAGAAGAGCCTGTGGAGATTTTTAGGTCTGCAAGGTGGACAGACAAAGAAAATTTTAAGGGAAATTTATGTGTAAAAGTGAATATAAAGGAACAGGCATATGAAAATGAAGCAGAGAATAATGTGGAAGAAAATATAGAAACAGAACAAAATGTACATACACATAAAATAGAGCTTCTATTATCAGAATATTTCCAGCCGGAGGTAGAATTTAAAGCTCCGGATGAAGGTCTGTCTGAAGAAATTCCTGTTGTTACAAAAGATGGGCGTGAAACCACAATTACCCGTTTTGTCTGGAAAATTGATTCAGAAGAGGTTGAGAAAGAATGGAATATTCCTATCCGTCTGCGGGAGGAATATCGCTTTCCACTGGAAGAAAAAAGTTTTCCGGTTTGTCAGGATACTACAGATCCGGTTCTGGAAATCCCGGCAGCAAACGTGAAATTTTCTATGGAGCTGAAACAGTGTGAAGAAAATGTAAAACCAGGAGAAAGGGTACATTGTGAGCTTTTGCTATGTAACACAGGCCAGGTCCCTCTTTATGAGCTTACACTGGAAACAGAAGTAAACAACAAGATGCAGGCCATATGGGAAAAAGAACCTAAGCTGGAAATACAGGATACAAAGGCTGTGCTGACAGGTCTTATGGAAGGAGAAAGAAAAAAATTAAGTTTTTATGTGGACACAGATTCAAAACAAAATGAGGATATAATTGTAGCTGTAACCGTAAAAAACAAAGAGACGGTTTTGCAGGAGAAAAAGGAAAATCTGTCTTTAAAGCTTCAATCTGCGAACGCTTCTTTTACTGTGAATAAAACAGCAGATTGCAAAACTGCTTTTCCCGGAGATACGGTGATATATCAGATCAGTATTCATAACACCGGGGAGGTCACGCTTCATTCTGTTATTACTACAGAACGATTTGGAATGGCTGGAGTTGATGCTGTTTTTGTGGAACAGGAAGGAATTGTTTTAAATGAAACCAAAACCCAGGCGAAAATACCGCAGATTGTTCCTGGAGGCTGTGTAAACTTAAAAGCCAGAGTTATCCTTCCAGAAAATCTGGAAAATCAGGATCTTATCAATCAGGTAATTGTGGAAACGGATGAGACCGGTGAAGAAGAGCCTGTAAAAAAGGAGTCTGTGATCCGGGTAGAGCAGAAGAATACTGCGTCCACTCCTTCCATTCCTGTTAATAAGCCAGAGATCGGAGAAAATAATCAAAATAATGGTCAGGAGGAAAATACCCTTTATCCTGCCGGAAATAATACCTCCCTGGAAACAAGCAGATCTGGAAACGAAATGTATAAAGACAGGAATAGAAAAGCTGCACCCAAAACAGAAGACAGAGCGTATAAAAAAGAGTTTGAATTTCTTACGGTTTGTTCTTTTCTTGTTTGTGCTGTACTTGCCTGGAAGATGTTTTTCAGAAAGAAAGACAGATGGAAAGATTAAAAAGGAAAGATTGAAATGGGAGAATGGGTGTGCTATTCTATAAAAGAGTATCGCTAAAATTAGGAGGTATGTATAATGAAATTATCATCCTTATTAGAAAAATTAGAATACACCTGCTTACAGGGAAATACCGGGCAGGAAGTAACAGGCGTTGTTTATGATTCCCGTAAGGTTACAGAGGGCTCTTTGTTTATCTGCATCAGAGGAGCTGTTGTAGACGGACATAAATTTATTCCGGATGTGGTTGCCAAAGGTGCGAAGGTTCTGGTAGTGGAAGAAGAGGTAACTGCCCCAGCTGATGTTACCATTATCAAGGTTATTGATACCAGATATGCTATGGCATTTATTTCAGCTGCATGGTTCGAACATCCGGCTTCCAGGCTTAAGACCATTGGTATTACTGGAACCAAGGGTAAGACTACCACTACTTATATGGTGAAATCCATATTGGAAAATGCCGGCTATAAAGTGGGACTTATTGGCACAATTGAGGCAATTATCGGAGACAAAGTAATCCCTGCATCCAATACCACACCGGAATCTTATGTGGTACAGGAGTATTTTCACGAAATGGTAGAAGCGGGCTGTGATTGTGTAGTTATGGAAGTTTCTTCACAGGGACTTATGCTTCATCGTACTCAGGGATTTGTGTTTGATTTTGGTATTTTCACGAATATTGAACCAGATCATATCGGTCCAAATGAACACAAGGATTTTGATCATTATCTGGCTTGCAAATCCATGTTGTTAAAACAGTGTCGCGTGGGAATTGTGAATCGTGATGACGAGCATTTTGACCGGATTATCGCGGGTCACACCTGTACACTGGAAACTTATGGATTTTCTCCAGAAGCAGATCTTCGTGCAGAAGATGCAAAGCTGGTAGGAGGTAAGGGATATCTTGGTATTTCCTACCATCTGAAAGGACTTATGGATTTCCCTGTAGAAATTGACATTCCAGGTAAATTCAGCATTTACAATTCTCTTACTGCAATTGCAATCTGCCGTCATTTTAAAGTTTCACAGGAAAATATCCTGAAAGCTCTGAAGGTGGCAAAAGTAAAAGGCCGTATTGAGATGGTAAAGGTATCTGATGAATTTACTCTGATGATCGATTATGCACATAATGCAATGGCGCTTGAAAGCCTTCTGACCACTTTGAGAGAGTACCATCCCCACAGACTGGTATGCCTGTTTGGATGTGGCGGCAATCGTTCCAAGCTTCGCCGTTACGAAATGGGTGAGGTATCCGGACGCCTGGCTGATCTGACCATTATTACTTCTGATAATCCAAGAGATGAGGAACCACAGGCAATTATTGATGATATCAAGGTCGGCATGGCAAAGACAGAAGGCAAATACGTGGAGATTCCGGATCGTAAAGAAGCAATTGCCTATGCGATCCACCATGGCGAACCAGGAGACATTGTAGTACTGGCTGGAAAAGGCCATGAGGATTACCAGGAAATCAAAGGCAAAAAATATCCTATGGATGAACGTGTCCTGATCGCGGATATTCTTGCCGGAAAGTAAACATGACATATGCAGATATTATAATAGATATTTCTCATGAAAAACTGGATAAAAGTTTTCAGTATCTGGTACCGGAAGAACTGGAACCAGAAATTCAGGTGGGAATGGTAGTTTCCATTCCTTTTGGAAAGGGAAATCATGTAAGAAAAGGATATGTGGTTGGAATTTCCCACGAATCAAAGGTAGATACCTGGCAGCTGAAATCCATTGCAGGAATTGAAAATGATCAGGAAACTACGTTATCCAGACTGATTGCTTTGGCAGGCTGGATGCGGGAATTCTATGGTTCTACCATGATACAGGCCCTAAAAACAGTTCTTCCTGTTCAGAAAAAGGTGAAAGCCCAGGAGAAAAGGTGGATAACTCTTCAAATTTCTAAAGAAGAGGGGGATAACCTTCTAAAAGAACTGGAGAATACCCGTTTTAAAGCACGTATCCGTCTTTTAAAAACACTTCTGGAGGCTGAAGATGGGCGTCTGGATGGAATCTGGGCTGCCAGGGAGCTGGGAACCAACGCCTCGGTCCTTAAATATTTTGTGGAAAAGGGAATTGTAAAAACGGATTCCGACCAGATATACCGCAGTGCCATAGCTGACGAAGAGAAAATTCCGGAAATGGCACCACATGTTTTGAACCAATCCCAGCAGCGGGCTGTGCAGCTGATCCTGGAGGAATGGAAAAGCCCTGCTCCCCGCCCGGTTCTTCTTCACGGAGTTACCGGAAGCGGAAAAACACAGGTTTATATGGAACTGATAGAGAAGGTTCTTGAAGAAGGTAAACAGGCAATTGTCCTGATTCCGGAAATCTCCCTGACATATCAGACGGTGAAACGGTTTTATGGACGGTTCGGAGAAAAAGTTTCTGTTATAAATTCCAGGCTTTCCAAGGGAGAACGTTATGATCAGTTCAAACGTGCAAAACTGGGAGAAATCCAGGTGATGGTTGGTCCCCGTTCTGCTTTGTTTACCCCCTTTGGAAATCTGGGGCTGATTGTTATAGATGAGGAGCATGAAGCCTCATATAAAAGTGAAAACAGCCCAAGGTATCATGCAAGAGAAACTGCTATCAGGCGTGCACAGATGGAAGGAGCTAATGTCCTTCTGGGTTCTGCCACTCCGTCTATGGAGGCATACTACAGGGCCAGGAAGGGTGAGTATGCCCTGGTAAAGCTGGATGCAAGATTTGAAGAACGTCCACTGCCAGAGGTATCAATTATAGATATGCGGGAACAATTAAAAAAAGGCAATCGTTCAGCTTTTAGTGTGGAACTAAAAGAAGACCTGAAACAATGCCTGGAAAAAGGCAATCAGGCCATGCTATTTTTAAACCGGCGTGGCTATGCTGGTTTTGTATCCTGCCGTTCCTGCGGACATGTGATAAAATGTCCACATTGTGATGTTTCACTAAGCGAACATAATAACGGCAGGCTTATCTGTCATTATTGCGGATATGAAACAGTAAAGCCGCAGAAATGCCCGGTATGCTCATCCCCTTATATTGGTGGCTTTAAGGCTGGAACACAGCAGATCCAGAAAATAACAGAAAAAGAATTTCCAGAAGCAAAAGTCCTTAGAATGGATTATGATACCACAAGGAATAAGGGCAGTTACGAAAAAATACTGGATGCGTTTTCAAAACATGAGGCCGATATCCTGATTGGCACGCAGATGATTGTAAAAGGGCACGATTTTCCAGATGTTACACTGGTTGGAGTGATTGCTGCAGATCTGTCACTGAATGCAGATGATTATCGAAGCGGAGAACGTACTTTCCAGTTACTGACCCAGGCTGTGGGAAGGTCTGGAAGAGGTAAAAAAGAGGGGCATGCCATTATCCAGACTTACAGTCCGGATCATTACAGCATAATAACTGCAGCCAGACAGGACTATGAAGAATTTTACCAGGAAGAGATGGGGTACCGGATGCTTATGGACTATCCTCCGGCAGCTCATATGATGGCAGTACTGGGCAGTGCAGAGGATGAGAAGCTGCTGGAAACTGCAATGCATTATCTGGGACTTTTTATAGAAAAACTGCAGCAGGGAATGAATCTGGAAACAACATTACATGTGATTGGTCCTGCCCCGGCTTCTGTGGGAAAAGTTAAAGACGTATACAGAAGAGTAATTTATCTGAAGCATGAAAATTATAACCTGCTTGTCCGGATAAAGGACAGGCTGGAAGAATATATTGAAATAAATTCAGGCTTCAGAAAAGTAAATATACAGTTTGATTTTTCGTGATAATATGTGAAATATCAGACAATTACTATGAAGGCAAAAGAGTCTTTCATTGAGATAAGAGAAAAGGAGATTTTATAAAATGGCACTTAGAACAATCAGAACAGAGGGAGATCCGGTATTGGAGAAGGTCTGCAGACCTGTAGAGAAAATTGACAGACGTATTAAGGATCTGGTAGGAGATATGCTGGAAACCATGTACGATGCATGTGGCGTAGGTCTTGCTGCCCCTCAGGTTGGTGTATTAAAAAGAATCGTAGTGATCGATGTAGGAGATGGTCCGATTATTCTGATCAATCCGGAAATCCTTATGACATCAGGAGAGCAGACAGGAGAGGAAGGCTGTTTAAGTGTTCCTGGAATGTCCGGACAGGTTACACGCCCGAATTATGTAAAGGTAAAAGCACTGGATATGGATATGAATGAGCAGGAATATGAAGGAGAAGGCCTTCTTGCAAGGGCTTTTTGTCATGAGATCGATCATCTGGATGGAAAGATGTACACCCGTCTGGTTGAAGGTGAATTACATCATGTAAGTTATGACAACGAGGAGGAAGAATAACAGATGAAAATTGTTTATATGGGAACGCCGGATTTTGCGGTGAACCCTCTTCGTGCTCTGGCCCAAAACGGATATGAGGTTGCAGGAGTTGTAACCCAGCCGGATAAGCCAAAGGGAAGAGGAAAGACAATGCTTCCCACACCTGTAAAAGAAGAAGCATTAAAGCATGGATTTCCTGTTTTCCAGCCGGAAAAAGTGCGGGATCCCCAGTTTGTAGAAACACTGAAAGAATTAGCTCCGGATATTATCATTGTGGCAGCCTTTGGCCAGATTATTCCCAAAAGTATTCT
Source organism: uncultured Blautia sp. (assembly GCA_934364795.1). Lineage (GTDB taxonomy): Bacteria > Bacillota > Clostridia > Lachnospirales > Lachnospiraceae > Blautia_A. Next base: position 49,889 of record CAKRMK010000002.1, on the reverse strand, counting down.
GGAACTTCCAAAATTTGGCTGTATTAATATCCATGCCTCTCTGCTTCCGAAATACCGCGGTGCAGCACCTATTCAGCAGGCAGTTATTGATGGAGAGAAAGAATCTGGTGTTACCATTATGAAAATGGGAACAGGCCTTGATACAGGAGATATGATTTCAAAGATAACAGTTCCCCTTGCAGCAGATGAAACAGGAGGAAGTCTTTTTGACAAGCTTGCAGATGCAGGCGCAAAGCTTCTGATCGACACACTTCCTCATATTTTTGATGGAACAGCAGTTTATGAGAAACAGCCCGAAGAGAGTCCTACACCTTATGCAGGCATGATAACCAAACAGATGGGAAAAATGGATTTTGGAAAGTCTGCACAAGAACTGGAAAGACTGGTCCGGGGACTGAATCCATGGCCAAGTGCGTTTACTTTCTGGAATGGAAAAACTCTGAAGGTCTGGGAAAGTTTTGTAGCAGATGAGGAAGAATTACAGAAAGACAAAGCCGGACTGGAACCTGGAACTGTTCTGAAAACAGACAAAAAGGGAATCTATGTAGTTTGTAAAGAAGGCATTCTGGTACTTTCCCAGGTACAGCTGGAGGGAAAGAAACGAATGGATGCAGATGCCTTTTTAAGAGGATGTCATATAGAGGCAGGAAGCAGATTCACAGATAAAAAGGAGTGATCGTATGTACGGATATGGTTATGGCTATCCTTATGGATTTTATTTTGATCCAACTTATGTATTGCTGATTATTGGAATGGTGCTTGCATTGGCAGCGTCTGCAAAAATGAAAAGTACATTTGCACGTTATCAGCAGGTACGCAGCCATTCGGGGCTGACAGGAGCACAGACGGCGCAGCGGATCTTAAACGCAGCCGGAATTTATGATGTTACCATTGTTCCTATTGCCGGAAGCCTGACGGATCATTATGATCCAAGAACAAAGAAACTTGCCTTGTCCCAGGATGTATACGGAAGAACTTCTGTGGCAGCTGTGTGCGTTGCAGCCCATGAGTGCGGACATGCCATTCAGCATAATATTAACTATGCACCGCTGAATATCCGTTCAGCCATTGTGCCAGTTGCAAATATTGGCTCTTCGCTTTCCTGGCCTATTTTCCTTCTGGGACTTATTCTTTCTATACCAGCCCTTACAACAGCGGGAATCGTATTATTTTCCCTTGCTGTACTGTTTCAGCTGGTAACACTTCCTGTAGAATTTAATGCTTCATCCAGAGCATTAAAGATGCTGGAAAGTACAGGAATTTTAAATGCAGATGAAAATAAAGGTGCGAGAAAAGTGCTCACTGCTGCAGCATTGACCTATGTGGCAGCACTTGCATCTTCTATTTTACAGTTGTTAAGACTGATCATTCTTTCCGGAGGTAGAAGACGGGATGACTAACGGAATCAATTCCAGGGAAATGATCCTGGAAATTTTGCTTGAAATTGAAGATGGGGAACACAGTCATGTGGCAATAAGAAATGCACTGTCCAAATATCAGTTTTTACCCAAACAAGACAGAGCGTTTATTACCAGAGTCTGTGAAGGAACACTGGAATATCGGATTCAGATTGATTATATTATTAATTCATTTTCCAAAGTAACAGTAGATAAAATGAAGCCCGCTATCCGGGAAATTCTAAGAAGTGCAGTATATCAGCTGAAATATATGGACAGTGTACCAGACAGTGCAGTGTGCAATGAAGCTGTGAAGCTGGCACAAAGAAAAGGGTTTTATAATTTAAAGCCTTTTGTAAATGGTGTACTGCGTACAATCGCAAGAGAAATGAATCAGGTGGAATTTCCGAAGAAAGAGGATGATCTTCTGAAATATCTTTCTGTGAAATATTCCATGCCGGAAACTCTGGTAACCAGATGGCTGGATGCTTATGGAGAGGAAACTACCGAAAAGATCCTGGCAGATTTTCTGACCGAGCATCCCCTTACTATTCGTTGCCGGACATATCTGAATTCAAAAGAAGAAATTGTAAAAAGTCTGGAAAGTCAGGGAGTAGAAGTACATCCGGCACCATATCTTCCTTATGCTTATGGAATTTCAGGGTATAATCACATTCTTGCGCTGGATGCCTTTATTAAGGGGCAGATCGTAGTTCAGGATGTAAGCTCTATGCTGGTGGCAGAGGTAGCAGCTCCTAAAAAAGGGGATTACGTAATAGATGTATGTGCAGCACCTGGCGGCAAAAGTCTTCATATGGGTGATAAAATGGAAGGCTATGGAACTGTGGATGCAAGAGATGTAAGCCAGTATAAGGTGAATCTTATAGAGGAAAACATCCAGAGAACCAATTCCATCAATGTTCAGGCTAAGGTGCAGGACGCCACAATATTTGATCAGGAATCAGAGCTTATGGCAGATGTGGTCATAGCTGATGTTCCCTGTTCCGGTTATGGCGTAATTGGTAAGAAACCGGAGATCAAATACAGAGTGACTCCGCAGAAGCAGGAAGAAATTGTGATCTTACAGAGAACGATCCTGGATAAGGCTGCCAACTATGTAAAACCAAGAGGAGAACTGATTTTCAGTACCTGCACCATTGCGAAGGAAGAAAATGAGGAAAACATGATGTGGTTTCTGAACAATTATCCATTTAAGCTGGAAAGCCTCGATCCTTATCTTCCAGAAGAGTTACATTCAGAGTCAACAGCACTTGGTTATTTACAACTCCTTCCAGGTGTACATAAAACAGATGGATTTTTTATTGCAAAATTCAGAAGAAAATAGGAAATAAGAATATGACAGACATTAAGTCGATGAATATAGAAGAGCTGAAAAGTCTGATGGCAGAGCTTGGTGAGAAGCCTTTCCGTGCAAAGCAGATTTACAGCTGGCTTCATGAGCATCTGGTAACTTCCTATGATGAGATGGGAAATATTCCAGGTAAATTAAAAGAAAAGTTAAAAGATTATCCGGTTACATCTCTTGAAATGGTAGATGAGCAGATTTCTGCCATTGACGGAACCAGAAAGTATCTGTTTCGTCTGGCTGATGGAAATGTGATTGAGAGCGTTCTTATGCGTTATAAACATGGGAACTCTGTATGTATTTCTTCACAGGTAGGCTGCAAGATGGGGTGTCGTTTCTGTGCTTCAACCATTGGCGGCTGGACAAGAAACCTTCTTCCTTCTGAAATGCTGGATCAGATTTATCGTATCCAGAGTATTACAGGAGAACGTGTTTCCAATGTGGTTGTAATGGGAACCGGAGAGCCTATGGATAATTATGACAATATTGTCAGGTTTATTCATTTGCTTTCAGAGGAAGGAGGGCTGAATATCAGTCAGAGAAACATAACTGTATCTACTTGCGGAATTGTTCCAAAAATATATGAACTTGCAAAAGAAAAGCTTCAGATAACACTGGCCTTGTCTTTGCATGCGCCAAATGATGAAAAAAGACGGGAACTGATGCCGATTGCACAGAAATACAGCATGGACGAAGTTCTGGATGCCTGCCGGGCTTATTTTAAGGAAACAGGCAGAAGAATTACGTTTGAGTACAGTCTTGTGGCAGGGGTAAATGACAGCGAGGAAGACGCAAGGGAGCTTAGTGGACGGATCCATGACATTAACTGTCACGTAAACCTGATTCCGGTAAACCCTATAAAGGAGCGTTCCTACAGGCGTTCCACCCATCAGGCAGTGGAGAATTTCAAAATAAAACTTGAAAAATATGGAATTAATGTTACTATTAGAAGGGAAATGGGCAGCGATATAGACGGTGCCTGTGGACAATTACGTAAGAGCTATATGGAAAAAAGTTACGATCAGCAGTAACATAAAAGACAGAAAGCGAGAAGTGACATGAGGGTATATTCAGCTACGAATATAGGAATGAAGCGGAAGATGAACCAGGATTATGTGTTCGCTTCCCAGGACCCGGTTGGAAATCTCCCCAATCTTTTTGCTGTAGCTGATGGAATGGGAGGGCATAATGCAGGTGATTACGCATCCTCTCATGCTGTTGGTATATTAGTAGATGAAATCAGGGAGGATACGGATTATAATCCTGTAAAGGTAATCCGTCATGCCATTGAGACTGCGAACACAGAAATTATAGAGCAGGCACAGAAGGATGAGAAACTTCGCGGAATGGGAACCACAATGGTTGTGGCGACTATTGTGGGACAGTATGCGTATGTTGCCAATGTGGGAGACAGCAGGCTGTATGTTGTGGACAAACAGCTTAGACAGGTTACCAGAGATCATTCCCTGGTACAGGAGATGGTGCGGATGGGCGAACTCACTGCAGAGGAAGCCAGAAATCATCCGGATAAGAACATCATCACCAGAGCGCTGGGTGCAGAGAAAACAGTAGATGTGGATTTCTTTGACATGCGGCTGGAACCTGGAAGCACGATTCTGATGTGTTCAGATGGTTTGAGCAACATGGTAGAAGATAAAAAAATGGAAGAGATCATATTGAATTCTGATGAAGATATTACCTGGAAGGGTGATACCTTGGTGCAGGAAGCCAACAATAACGGCGGCAAGGATAACATTGCAATCATATTGATAGAACCATTCACGAATGAGGTGGAAACATGTTAAAGACAGGTATGATTATAGCAGAACGCTATGAAATTGTTAGTAAAATCGGTACCGGCGGAATGGCGGACGTATATAAGGCAATGGACCATAAACTGAATCGTTTTGTGGCAGTCAAGGTTCTTAAGCCTGAATTCAGAGAAGATGCAACTTTTGTAAAGAAATTCAGAAGTGAAGCCCAGGCAGCAGCTGGTCTTACACATCCAAATATTGTAAATGTATTTGATGTAGGGGACGATGAGGGCGTTTATTATATTGTGATGGAACTCATCGAGGGAATCACTCTGAAGGAATATATTTCCAAAAAAGGCAAGCTTACCGTAAAAGAAGCTACCAGTATAGCCATTCAGGTATCCATGGGACTGGAAGCTGCACACAGTCACGGCATTGTTCACCGTGATGTGAAACCGCAGAATATCATTATTTCTACAGATGGTAAGGTTAAGGTCACAGATTTTGGTATTGCCAGAGCTGCTTCCTCAAATACAATCAGTTCCAATGTGATGGGATCTGTACACTACAGTTCTCCGGAGCAGGTACGAGGGGGATACAGTGATGAGAAGAGCGATATTTACTCTCTTGGTATTACCCTGTATGAGATGGTAACAGGAAGAGTTCCTTTTGACGGAGATACCACAGTTGCCATTGCTATCAAGCATCTGCAGGAGGAAATGGTTCCGCCCAGTGTTTACACACCGGATCTTCCATACAGTCTGGAACAGATCATTATGAAATGTACGCAGAAGAGTGTGGATCGCAGATATAACAAAATGGAGGATGTGATAGCGGATCTGAAGCATTCTCTTATTGATCCTCAGGGAGATTTTGTAAAGCTTAATTCTGTAGATACAGATGCGAAGACCGTTGTGATTTCAGATGAAGAGCTTGGAGAAATTAAGCACACACCAAAGCAGACTGTCAAACCGGATATTGAAGCTCTGGAAAAAGAGCTGAATGAGACGGATTATGACGATTTGGATGATGACGATGAAGATAAAGAGCCTGACCGTTCACGGCGTGGTAAAGAAAAAGAGCGTGAGAAAGAACGTGAGGACAGAGAAAGACGCCTGAAGAAACAAAAAAGAGGCGTCAGTGTTGCAGGAAGTATTATTGCACTTATCATTGGTGCAGCAGTCCTTATTGTTGCAATTCTGGCAATTGGAAAGGCAGCCGGACTGATCAGTGATAAAGAAGACGCAGGTACTAAGAACGACAGTCAGGTACAGCAGCCAGCCCAAAGCTCTTCTGATGATGAAATGGTAGAGACACCAGATCTTGTTGGAAAGACAGAAGCAGAAGCAAAGGAGCTGTGTGCTTCTTACAATATCGGTCTGTATTACAATGGAGAAGAAGCTTCTACACAGGAAAAAGGTAAAATTTCTTCTCAGGATCCTGTCAAGGGAACCAAGATTGCCAAAAATTCAACAATCAATTATTATATAAGCAAAGGTTCAGAAGAAATCACAGTTCCGGATCTGTTTGGCCAAAATGGTGCTGCAGCACAGGAAGCGCTGGAAAGCCAGGGCGTTAATGTACAGATTTCAAAGATTTATCCGGATGAGGATCAGTCTTCAATGGTAGATATCGGCTGTGTACTTGATACAGAGCCAGTTGCCGGAAGCACAGTAAAATCCGGTGATACTGTTACACTTACCATCAGTCGTGGAATTAACTATGGAGACAGTGTTCAGATTCCAGATGTAACCGGACTGGAGAAAAATGAGGCTATTGCCAAGCTTGGCAAATTCCTGAACATTAATGTGGAAGAACAGGCAAGCACAGATGTTGCAGCTGGTATTGTTATTTCCCAGGATCCTGTTGGTTATACAGACGATGATCCTACTTATGGAAATCCGGATGTGGATACTATTACAATTACGGTAAGTACTGGCACACAGGAATCCTCTGCTGATACATCCTCCTCCGATACATCCTCTGATACTGCGACTGCAGCTGCAAATGGTGAGATCTGGAAATGTACTCAGAAGCTGAATACACCTACCGGATATAATGGAGGTCTTGTAAGACTGGAACTGGTACAGGAAGTAAACGGAAATCCTACTGCAACTTCAATTGTAGATGGAGAGCAGCTTACTTTCCCATATCAGCTTGATATTACAGGTGCTCCAGGGGTTGCAGAGGGAACTTTATATCTGTCTGAGCAGCAGTCAGATGGAAGTTATCAGGAACTTGGACATTATCCGCTTACCTTTGAAAAGGCAGAGTAATTCATGCAGGGAAAAATAATTAAAGGAATTGCAGGTTTTTATTACATTTTTGCAGAAGACAGCAATACCTATGAATGTAAAGCCAAGGGAATTTTCAGAAAAGATAATTTTAAGCCTCTGGTAGGGGACAATGTAGAGATTACAGTTCTGGACGAGCAGGAGAAAGAAGGCAGTGTAACTGCCGTTCTTCCTCGTCGGAACTCTCTTATACGTCCGGCAGTGGCAAATGTAGATCAGGCATTTGTGATTTTTGCAATGGAAAATCCAAAGCCTAATTTTCTTCTCCTGGACAGATTTCTGATCATGATGGAGCAGCAGGGAATTCCTGCTGTTATCTGTTTTAACAAGAAAGATCTGGGAGAAAAAGAAGAGCTGGAACGGTTATATGAAACTTATACCGGATGTGGATATAAAGTGATCCTTTCCAGTACATTGGACGGTGATGGAATAGAAGAGATACGCAATATTCTCCGTGGGAAAACAACGGTAGTTGCAGGCCCCTCCGGAGTGGGAAAATCTTCTATTACCAACTGTATGCAAGGTGAGATACAGATGGAGACCGGTGAGATCAGCCGGAAATTAAAAAGAGGAAAACATACTACCAGGCATTCACAGGTGATTCCTGTGGAGAAGGATACTTTCCTGGTAGATACTCCTGGATTTTCTTCTTTGTATCTTACAGATATGGAGGAAGATGAGCTCCGGAATTATTTTCCGGAATTTATCAAATATGAACCCCAGTGCCGTTTTCAGGGCTGCAGACATATCCATGAACCGGACTGTGGGGTAAAAGAGGCGCTTGCTCAAAAGAAAATCAGTGAGCTGCGTTATGAAGACTATCTGGCATTATATGAGGAATTAAAAGAGAAAAGGAGATACTAGAACTATGTATCAGCTATGCCCTTCCATTTTATCAGCGGATTTTAACCGCCTGGGCGAACAGATCAAAATTCTTGAAAATGAAGGAGTCAAATGGCTTCATATTGACGTTATGGATGGGGACTTTGTTCCAAGCATTTCTTTTGGAATGCCTGTAATCAAGTCTATCCGTAAAGAATCCAAGATGTTTTTTGATGTTCATCTGATGGTCACAGAGCCGGAAAGATACATTCAGGATTTTGTAAACTGTGGTGCAGATTCAATTACTGTACATGCAGAGGCATGTGAGGATCTGGAGAGAACCATAGAACGCATTAAGGATGCAGGTGTGAAGGTGGGAGTTTCTATTAAGCCGGCGACGCCTGTAAATGATATCAGCCACATGCTTGAAGATGTGGATATGGTTTTGGTGATGACCGTTCAGCCTGGTTTTGGCGGACAGAAATATATGGACGAGTGTACAGAAAAGATTCAGGAACTAAGAGAACTGATCGATAAAGAGAATCTGAATGTGGATATTGAAGTGGATGGTGGAATTAATGAAGATACCCTGGAAACAGTTATGAAAGCTGGTGCAAATATTTTTGTTGCAGGCTCCTGGGTATTTGGCGGTGACATTGCTGCCAATGTCCGTCATATTCAGAAAGAAATCGAGGAAATCGGGGACCGGATCGAGTGAGATACAGTATGACAGATACAGTAATTGTAAGCGGGGGCATGATCCAGAAAGATTTTGCCCTCGATTTTATTAAAAGGTTAAAAAAAGAAAGAAAAGAGAAAAAGCTGATTTTGATGGCAGCAGACAGGGGCCTTGATTTTTTTAAGGAAACAGGGCTTGTCCCGGATATTGTGGATGGTGATTTTGACAGCGTGTCAGGAAATGGCAAAAAATATCTGGAAAGCCTTTCTGAAACAGAAATCATCAAACTTCAGCCAGAGAAAGATGATACAGACACTCAGTCCGCAGTAAATCTTGCAATAAAAAAAGGTGCCAAAAGCATTTTGATTCTTGGTGCTACAGGAGGCAGACTGGATCATTTTCTGGGAAATCTGGGGCTTCTTACTCTTGGAAGGTTAAAAAATGTCGAAATTGCAATGGCAGATGAACAAAATTATATCTGTCTGGTCAGAAGCGGGACACAGCTTTTAAAAGACAGGCAATTTGGAAAATATGTATCCTTTTTTCCTGTAGGGGATAAAGTAGAAGGACTTACGTTAACAGGTTTTAAATATCCGCTGGAAAAGTATTGTCTTACAATTGCTGATTGCGGGCTGACTGTAAGCAATGAGATAAAAGATGATTTTGCACAGATAACTTATGAGAAGGGAAGCCTTCTTATGATAATGTCCAGGGACAGGAAGTAAGAATTTACTTTTTAAATGCTGTGTGGTATGATTTAGAAATATAGGGTGGAGTCTGTTTACAGAAAGCTTTTTCATATACAACTTAAGAAATAAGAAATAAACAAAAAATGACATAAAAATCAGCTTCACCTAGAAAATAAGGAGATGTGGGAACAAATGAAATTAGGAATCGTTGGTTTACCAAACGTAGGAAAAAGTACACTTTTTAACTCTTTGACAAAAGCAGGTGCAGAGTCTGCGAACTATCCATTCTGTACCATCGACCCGAACGTGGGTGTTGTTACAGTTCCGGATGAGAGACTTGCATTACTTGGAGATTTTTATCATTCTAAAAAGGTTACACCTGCTGTAATCGAATTTGTTGATATTGCCGGACTTGTGAAGGGTGCTTCTAAAGGAGAGGGCCTTGGAAACCAGTTCCTTGCCAATATCCGTGAAGTAGACGCAATTGTACATGTTGTCCGTTGTTTTGAGGATAGCAACGTAATCCATGTTGATGGAAGCATTGATCCCATTCGTGATATTGAAACCATTAACCTGGAGCTTATTTTCTCTGATCTTGAAATCCTGGAGAGAAGAATTGCCAAAGTGACCAAAACAGCCCGTATGGATAAAGAAGCAGCCAAAGAACTTGACTTCCTTCAGAAAATTAAAAAATGGCTGGAAGATGGAAAGATGGCTATTACCATGGAGCTGGAGAATGAGGATGAGGAAGCCTGGATGGGTACTTACAACCTGCTGACCCAGAAACCGGTGATCTATGCAGCAAATGTTGCAGAAGATGATCTTGCAAATGACGGAGCAGAGAACCAGCATGTACAGGCTGTAAGAAAATATGCAGCAGAGCAGAACAGTGAGATCTTTGTAATCTGTGCACAGATTGAAGAAGAGATTTCAGAACTGGATGAGGATGAGCGCAAAATGTTCCTGGAAGATCTTGGACTAAAAGAGTCAGGACTTGAGAAACTGGTAAAAGCAAGCTATCACCTTCTTGGTCTTATGAGCTTCCTTACCTCCGGTGAGGATGAAACAAGAGCCTGGACAATTAAGATTGGTACCAAAGCACCACAGGCAGCAGGTAAGATTCATTCAGATTTTGAACGTGGATTTATTAAGGCAGAGGTTGTAAATTATCAGGATCTTCTGGACTGCGGTTCTTATGCCGGTGCACGTGAAAAAGGTCTGGTAAGGATGGAAGGTAAGGAATATGTAGTACAGGATGGAGATGTGATCCTGTTCAGATTTAACGTTTGATTTTACCGGACATGATTTACCCGAAAGAGGCAGAGGGATTATAAAATGTCGATTCAATTTCCAAATCTGGGAATAAATCTGGGATATGTAGGGAAATCCATTAATATATTTGGTTTTGAGATTACTTTCTATGGTCTTGTGATCGCACTTGGAATGCTTCTGGGGCTTGGCTTTGTGCTTCTGGAAGCAAAAAGATGTGGGGAAGACAGAGACAGTTACCTGGAAATGATGATCATATCCCTGATTACCGGAGTGATCGGTGCCAGATTATTATATGTATGTTTTTCCTGGAATCTATATAAAGGTAATATTGTTCAGATTTTTAATATAAGAAACGGTGGACTTACTTTTTATGGTGGTCTGTTTGGCGGGATTCTGGGAGCAATGCTTTACTGTGCTGTGAAAAAGAAGTCTTTTATGCAGATGGCAGATACTGCCAGTATGGGACTTCTAATTGGACAGATAATAGGAAGGTGGGGAGATTTCTTTAACAGGGAATCTTTCGGAGAGTATACAAATAATATATTTGCAATGCAGCTTCCTTTATCTGCTGTCCGTTCCGGTCAGGTGACTACAGCCATGAGAGAGAATCTCGAGACAATTGGCGATACTTCCTATATTCAGGTACACCCTGTATTTCTGTATGAAAGCGCATGGTGCCTGTTATTGCTTTTGCTGATGCTGGTATGGAAACGAAAGAAATATTTTCATGGAGAAGTTTTCTGGCGTTATCTTGCCGGATACGGGCTGGGAAGGTTTCTGTTTGAGTTTCTTCGAACAGACAAACTGATGATTCCGGGTACTCCAATTGGAATTTCCCAGTTTATATCAGCGGTTCTGTTTGTAATTGCGACCTTGATCGTTGCAGTAGAAACCTCTATGGCAAAGAAAAGGGCTGCACTGCGTAAGCGTAGGAGAGAACAGGAATATGAAGCGCAGGAACGTGCAGCAAGAGAGGCAGAAGCCGAGGAGTACAGGGACAGGCTTCGTCTGGAGAGGGCTTTCGGAAATAAAGAAAATACAAATGCTTCTGAAAGCTTTGCAGAAAAGAATTTCACTGGAGAAAAAGATTCCACAGATAGGGGATCTTTTACCGAAGAAGAGTTCGGAGATAAAGGAGTTTTTACTGAAAAAGATTTCACAGACAGGGGATCTTTTACCGAGGAAGAAGATTTTGCAGATAAAGAATCTTTTAACAAGGAAGAAGAGTTCGGAGATGAAGAAGCTTTCAAAGCCAGGGAAATTTCTGACCAGGAAGCATATGCAGAGTCTTTGCAAAATGGCGAAGAAACAGATGCTAAGAATAAAAAAACGACTGATTCTGCTACGGATTCGGCGGTTTCAGAAGAAGATGAATGGCTCTATAGCAAGCCGAGAAGATTTGCAAAAAAGCCTGTGGATGAGCAGAAAAATTGATAAACTGATTGAAGGTTACCATAAAATGGAGCTATCAAGGTAGTATGAAGCGCTTTCTTAATGAGAAAATAACTCATAAAGAGGGCGCTTTTTTAATTGACCGTAAGGCTTTTGTTACAGAATTATGTTAAATAATTCATAATTTCCCACTTGTAATTTCTATGCAAATGGGTTAGAATAAACGCATAAGTGGTAGAAAGTGGAGAAAAGTGGAGGCAAATGGGTACGAAGTGGCAGAACTTCCATTTGTTTTCTGTCATGAGATACGAGGGGGAGACTCGTATTTCACGAGAGTAGGTGAGTTCTATGTTCATGGGTGAGTACAATCATACGATCGACGCGAAGGGGCGTCTGATCATCCCTGTTAAATTCAGGGAGCCGCTAGGTGAGGAATTCGTCCTGACCAAGGGCTTAGATGGTTGTCTTTCCATATATCCCATGGATGAATGGGAGAACTTTGAAGAAAAGCTTCGAGCATTACCACTTACAAATAAAAACGCAAGAGCCTTTTCGCGATTCTTTGTAGCCGGAGCTACTATGTGTGAACTGGACAAGCAGGGGAGAATTCTCGTGCCACAGACGTTACGTGAGTTCGCTGGTCTGGAGAAGGACGTAGTCCTGACAGGTAATCTGAACAGGATTGAAGTCTGGAGCAAGGAGAAATGGAGCGAGAATTGCAATTATGATGATATGGACAGTATTGCTGCAGATATGGAGCAGATGGGTATCATCATCTGAGCATAAAACAAGCAAAAATCCAACAGGAGACGGAAATGGAATTTAAACACAAATCTGTATTACTGGACGAAACTGTCGGCGGACTTATGGTGAAACCAGACGGAATCTATGTGGATGGCACTTTGGGCGGCGCGGGACATGCCATAGAGGTATGCAGGAAACTTTCTGCCAAGGGGAGATTTATTGGTATAGATCAAGACCAGGATGCGATAATTGCTGCGAGTGAACGACTTGCCGCCTTTGATCAGGTGACAATCATTCGCAGCAATTATTGTTACATGGTACAGGAGCTGGCCGCAAGAGGCATTCACAAAGTTGACGGTATTGTCCTGGATCTTGGAGTATCCTCATATCAGCTGGACAATGAAGAACGTGGATTTACCTACCGGGTAGATGCACCTCTTGACATGCGTATGGATCAGCGACAGACACAGACTGCCAGCGACATTATTAACGGTTACGAAGAAAAAGAACTGTATCGCATTATCCGCGATTACGGTGAAGATAAATTTGCTAAAAATATTGCGAAACATATAGTTGCAGCAAGAAAACAGGCGCCCATCACTACCACAGGGCAGCTTACACAGATTATAAGGGAAGCAATTCCCATGAAGATACAGGCAACAGGAGGTCATCCTGCCAAGCGTACATTCCAGGCAATCCGCATTGAGCTGAATAAAGAGCTGGATGTGCTTCGGGATTCCCTTGACGGAATGATTGATCTTCTGGATGACGGTGGAAGACTTTGTATTATCACCTTTCATTCCCTGGAAGACCGTATTGTTAAGACGATTTTCCGCAAGAATGAAAACCCGTGTACCTGTCCACCTGATTTTCCAGTATGTGTTTGCGGGAAGAAATCCAAGGGGAGAGTCATCACAAGGAAGCCAATTCTTCCAAGTGATGAGGAAATGGAAGAAAACCCACGTTCAAAAAGTGCAAAGCTTAGAATTTTTGAGAGAGTATATAAAGAAGGGTAAAAAATGGCGGAGACAGGCAGATATTCCACGACCAGAAAAAGACCTTCGGAGAAAATGTATGTTGACGGTAATACTGTAAGGAAGATTCAGGAAGTCCCACCAAAAAGGGAATACCGTCAGCCGCAGCGTTCCGTAAGAAAAAAACAGAACAGACCTGACAACAAGACTGCCAGGGAAGTTACAGGACAGGGCAGAACTCTTAGCAAAGAAGTACAAAGGAATCGTGCAAAAGCCAACAGCATGAACCGGAACTTTGCTATTTTTCTGGCCGTTCTTGGCGTTGTGGTAGTCTTTACCAGTATTAATTATCTGAAATTAAAGACAGAATGTACCAGCAAAAGAAGTCAGCTGGCTTCTCTTGAAACGGAGCTGGCAGAGCTTCGGGAAGACAACGACGCTTATGAAAGCCAGGTTACTTCAAGCGTTGACCTTGAACGAATAAGGAAAATCGCCATCGGACGTCTGGGTATGAAATATCCAAGCAACCAGCAGACTGAAACTTATACCACAGAAGGCGGCAGTTATGTAAGGCAATATCAGGATGTAACTGCACACTGATCATTTTGGCAATCCAAGGCAGGTGTTTGATTGAGTACTTCAGTAAAAAGAAATAAAAAACCTATAAAGAAAATAAATCACACTATGAAAGACAAGCTGTCAATACTGTTTTTTTGCGTATTGGGAGCTTTAGTCGTTTTATTGGGAAGAATCAGTTTTATTAATTTTCACAGTGGTGAAAAATATAAAAAACAGGTGTTAAGCCAGGCACAGCAAAAATATGAAAACCGCACCATGCCGGCAAAGCGTGGAAGCATTTACGACAGAAACGGAAATGTGCTGGTAACCAGCAATAAAGTGTACAATGTGATTCTGGACTGTAAAGCAGTTAACACAAACTCTGATTATATGGAACCTACTATAAATGCTCTTGTTACAGTTCTGGGACTTGATGAGGGCGATATCCGTACAAGGCTTACAGCAGAGGAAACAAAAGAAAGTCAGTATCAGATCCTGAAAAAACAGATTTCCATGGATGACAAGAAAGCTTTCGAAGAATACTGCAGTATTCCAGAAGATACAGATATGACCAAAGAGGAAATCCAGGAGAAAAATAACATACAGGGTGTATGGTTCGAGGAAGATTATTTAAGAGTATATCCTTATAATGAATTGGCGTGTGATACCCTGGGGTTTACTTTTTCCAGAGATACTGCTGATTATGGACTGGAAGGCTATTATAACAGCAGCCTTACGGGAATTGACGGAAGGCAGTACGGATATTTCAGCTCTGATTCCAATGTGGAGCAGACCATTATTGAGGCAACAGACGGAAACAGTCTGGAAACCAGTCTTGATCTTGGAATACAGCAGATTGTGGAAAAATGGGTTACAGCATTTAAAGAGTCCACAGGTTCCAAGAATATTGGCGTGATTGTGGAAAATCCTTCTAATGGAGAGATACTGGCCATGGACGGAGGGGATCGTTATGACCTTAACAATCCCCGCGACCTTAGTTCTTTGTACTCCCAGGACGAGATCAAGGCCATGAATGACGAGGAAACCATGGATTCCCTAAGCGCCATGTGGAATAATTTCTGTGTTACAGACATTTATGAGCCAGGTTCTGTTGTAAAACCTATTGTTATGGCTGCAGCACTGGAGCAGGGGAAAATTTCCACAACAGATACATTCTACTGCGATGGTTATCAAAATTTTGGTGTGCCGGGAAATATAACTACTATTAAATGTGCTAATATTTATGGACACGGAATGGAAACTCTTGCCGAAGTAATTGCCAATTCCTGTAACGATGCCATGATGCAGATTGGTGCAGCCATGGGTGCGGAGAATTTCCTGAAAGCCCAGAGTACATTTAATTTTGGCAGCAGAACCGGAATCGACCTCCCAAATGAAGGCTATGGTATTATGCATACCATTGAGACGATGAAGGAAACAGAGCTTGCATGTTCTGCTTTCGGACAGGGATTCAGCTGTACCATGATTCAGGAAATCAATGCAATGTGCTCTGTCATAAATGGAGGCTATTATTATCAGCCTCATCTTGTTACCAAGATCAAAGATGCCAGCGGTGCTACCGTAAAAACAATCAATCCGATTTTACAGAAACAGACCATTTCATCAAGTATCTCTGCTGACATCAGAAGCTATATGCAGGCCAGTGTACAGCAGGGTACCAGTATGACCTCCAAGGTGCAGGGATACAGCTCCGGTGGTAAAACCGGAACCGCAGAGAAATTCCCAAGAGGAAATGGAAAATACGTAGTTTCTTTTATTGGTTTTGCTCCGGTTGACGATCCACAGGTGCTGATTTATGTGGTAATTGACGAGCCAAATGTTGAGGACCAGGCCAGCAGTATCTATCCTCAGTACGTGGCACAGGCTATTCTTTCCGAACTTCTTCCGTATATGAATATTCAGCCGGATGAATCTACAGACGGAACCATTCCGGAGACAGAACTGTGGGAGAACTTTGACGGACACGTAAACAGCGTAACGGACAGCCAGATTGACGAAAACGGAAATCTGGTAGATGGCAGCGGAAATCTCATTGACTGGGATGGAAACCGTATTGATGAAAATGGATATCTTCTTAACAGTGACGGAAGCTATCAGGTGGATGAAAACGGAGAATATATCAAATCCACCAATCTTGAGGGAACCAGCGGTAATTTCGGAGGTTCATCCGGAAGCACTCTTCCGGAAGCAATTTCCGATACAAGTGTTCCTGGACCACCTGAGGATAACACAGATCCTATAGAAGACAATGATATGGAAAGCGAAGGCCTGACCAACGAAGAAGCAGGACTTGATTAAAACCAATCTGATAACACATACCCTCCCAGAGAAATGTCATATATTTAGTATGACATCTTCTGCGGGGGGATTTTTTATGCTGAAAAAAACACTGACTTTTCACAGGAAAAAAATATGGCTGGTGTTTGTAAGCTGTACAATATTGCTTTTGGGACTGGCAGGAAGACTGGTGTACCTGATGGGATTTCGGTCCGACTATTATTATCAGAAAGCCCAGGAGCTTCACGAACGGGAACGGGATATTAAAGCAGCCAGAGGACTGATACTGGATGCAAAAGGACGCGTTCTTGCAGACAATAAAACAGTGTGCACCATTTCCGTTATCCACAGCCAGATCAGGGAACCAGAAGAAGTAATCCGGATTTTGTCAAAAAAGCTGGATATGGAACCTTCTGCTGTGCGAAAAAGAGTCGAAAAAGTATCTTCAATTGAAAGAATTAAAACAAATGTGGAAAAATCAGTGGGAGACGATATAAGAAACTGCGGACTTGCGGGAGTGAAGGTGGATGAGGATTATAAACGATATTATCCTTATGGCTCCCTGGCATCCAAAGTGCTTGGCTTTACAGGAGGGGACAATCAGGGAATTATCGGACTGGAAGTAAAATATGAAGAAATCTTAAAAGGAGAAGCCGGAAAAATCCTTACCACAACAGATGCAAGAGGCGTTGAAATCGACCAGCTTGGCGAGAGCAAAAAAGCTCCTGTTCCAGGGGAAAATCTGAAGCTTAGCCTGGATATAGATTTACAGCAATATGCCCAGCAGGCAGCTTTAAAGGTTATGGAAGAAAAGCAGGCAAAGCGGGTTTCGATTTTGCTTATGAATCCTCAAAACGGAGAAATTTATGTATGCGTAAATGTGCCTGAGTTTGACCTGAATGATCCTTTTACCTTAAACACTGCTGTAGAAGAGGGAATAAGTGATAAGGAAAGACAGGATCTTCTGAATCAGATGTGGAGAAATCCCTGTCTGAATGATACCTATGAGCCAGGTTCAACCTTTAAGATTATTACCATGTCAGCCGGACTTGAAGCCGGAGTGGTATCTGTAAATGACAGATTCTACTGTCCCGGGTATAAGGTGGTGGATGACAGGCGGATCCACTGTGCAAGACGTACTGGACATGGCTCACAGAACTTTGTGGAAGGGGCACAAAATTCCTGCAATCCGGTGTTTATTGAAGTGGGGCTCCGTCTTGGTGTGGAGAACTATTATCATTATTTTCAGCAGTTTGGATTGTTAAAAAAAACAGGTGTAGACCTTCCTGGTGAGGCTGGTACGATTATGCATAAAATGGAAAATATGGGAAATGTAGAACTGGCAACAGTGGCTTTTGGACAGTCCTTTCAGATTACACCCATCCAGCTGGCTACCACGGTCAGTTCTCTGATAAACGGCGGCAGGAGAATTACCCCTCATTTTGGAGTTTCAGTTTTAAGTGCTGATGGAACCAGCGGCAGGAAACTGGAATATCCGGTGGAAGAGGGAATTGTTTCGGAAAAAACCTCAGAGACAGTAAGAGGAATCCTGGAAAAGGTAGTATCCGAAGGCTCTGGAAGAAATGCACAGATTGAAGGATACACAGTAGGGGGAAAGACCGCCACTTCACAGACTTTGCCAAGGAGCGCAAACCGGTATATTTCTTCTTTTCTTGGTTTTATGCCAGCTGAAAATCCACAGGTTCTGGGGCTTTGCATTATTCACGACCCACAGGGAGTATATTATGGAGGAACCATTGCAGCCCCTGTGATCAGAAGTATTTTTGAAGCTATTTTAGAGCGTGTTTGAAAAAGCATTCCCACAAATTGTGACGCACATCTTGCAGAAAGCCTTTTGGGGGCACGCTCTACAGCAGAAAAATATGAAATAAGGTGCCATGGGTTGATAAATAAGTGGAAAAGCATTATACTATAAAACAAAAAAACGAAAGAGTTAAAGAGGTGTGAGGATGGAATTTCATATTGTGATCCCGGTGCTGATTTCTTTTGCAATCAGTGCTGTATTAGGACCTGTTATCATTCCGTTTCTGCGTAAGCTGAAAATGGGACAGACAGAGCGTACAGAAGGAGTGCAGTCTCATCTGAAGAAAGCCGGAACCCCTACTATGGGCGGCGTGATCTTTTTGATCTCCACGATTATTACTTCGTTATTTTATGTAAAAGATTATCCCAAGATCATTCCGGTGCTGTTTCTGACACTGGGCTTTGGCCTGATTGGTTTTCTGGATGATTACCTGAAGGTTGTTCTCAGAAGATCAGACGGACTTCTTGCATGGCAGAAATTTCTGCTTCAGGTAGTTGTAACAGGTGTCTTTACTTTCTATCTGATGAAATACACAGATGTGTCACTGACCATGCGTATTCCTTTCTGGAGCGGACATTATCTGAATCTTGGCTGGCTGGCTGTGCCGGTACTGTTTTTTGCCGTGATCGGAACTGTGAATGGTGTGAATTTCACAGATGGCGTAGATGGCCTTGCCACAAGTGTTACTTTGATGGTAGCAGTATTTTTTACAGTAGTATCCATTGGAACCCAGTCTGGTATTGAGCCTGTTACCTGCGCTGTTATCGGCGGTCTTATGGGATTTTTACTTTATAATGTATATCCGGCAAGCGTATTTATGGGAGACACAGGATCTCTTGCACTTGGTGGATTTGTGGCTGGTGTGGCATATATGCTGCAGATGCCGTTATTTATTCTGATTGTGGGACTGATTTATCTGGTTGAGGTGCTTTCCGTTATCATCCAGGTAACCTATTTCAAGGCTACCCACGGTAAGAGAATTTTTAAAATGGCACCGATCCATCATCATTTCGAGCTTTGCGGATGGTCGGAAGCCCGTGTGGTTGCAGTGTTCACCATTGTTACCGCAATTATGTGCCTGATTGGTCTTTTAGCCCTGTAAGGCATTAAGGAGGAAATTTTATTATGGAATTAAAAGAAAAGAAAGTTCTGGTTTTCGGAGCAGGAAAAAGCGGGATTGGTGCGGCAGATCTTCTTGGTGCTGTTGGCGCATGCCCCATACTCTATGATGGAAAAGCAGATCTGGATAAAGAGAGTATCTTACATAAAACAAGTGGAAATTATGAGCTTCCCATTTATGCAGGAGAGCTTCCAAAGGAGGTTCAGGACAGCCTTGATCTTGTAGTATTAAGCCCTGGGGTTCCTACAGATCTTCCCATTGTAAAGAGCTTTTATGACCAGGGACTTCCTGTATGGGGAGAAGTTGAGCTTGCCTATGAAACTGGTAAGGGAGAAGTTCTTGCAATTACCGGAACAAACGGAAAAACAACGACAACTGCTCTTTTGGGTAAAATAATGAAGGATGCAAGACCTTCTGTATTTGTTGTTGGAAATATTGGAACACCTTATACATCTAAAGCACTGGAAATGCAGGAAAATACCATTACAGTTGCAGAAATCAGCAGTTTTCAGCTTGAAACCATTGACAAATTTGCACCTAAGGTAAGTGCAATTTTGAATATTACAGAGGATCACTTAAACCGCCATCATACAATGGAAGAATATATCCGTGTGAAAGAGCTGATCACAAGCAATCAGGGACCAGAGGATGTATGTGTGCTGAATTATGAGGATCCGGTTCTTAGAGAGTTTGGAAAGAATATTGTTCCAAAGACTGTATATTTTTCCAGTGCAAGAAGACTGCAGCAGGGTATTTTCCTGGAAGGTGACCAGATCATTCTTTGTACAGAGAAGGAAGAGATTCCTGTAGTAAAGACAGGGGAACTGAAGCTTCTGGGACTTCATAATTTCGAGAATGTAATGGCAGCTGTTGCTATGGCTTACTATGCAGGTGTTGATATGGAAAGCATCCGCAGAAGTATCTGTGAATTCACAGCAGTTGAGCACAGAATTGAGTATGTAACAGAGAAAAATGGGGTTGCCTACTACAACGATTCCAAGGGAACCAATCCGGATGCTGCGATCAAGGGAATCCAGGCTATGAACCGCCCAACCCTTCTCATAGGCGGCGGCTATGATAAAGAATCCAGCTATGACGAATGGATTCAGGCTTTTGACGGCAAGGTAAGATATCTGGTGCTGATCGGTCAGACGAAAGAAAAGATCAAAGCTGCAGCAGAAAAAAATGGTTTCCATGATATTATCCTCTGCGAAGATTTAAAAGAAGCAGTTGCAGTATGTGCCAAGAAAGCAAATCCGGGAGATGCAGTTCTTCTGTCACCTGCCTGTGCAAGCTGGGGACAGTTTGATAATTATGAACAGCGTGGAGAGATGTTCAAAGAATATGTAAGAGCGCTGTGAATTCTTAAAAAAATTTTTTCTGAATAATAAACTCCTGATAGTCATACTTTTTAATAAGGTGACTGTCAGGAGTTTTTTTATGAGCCGTGGAAAAATAAAGGAAACAAAAACAGATACGGTCCTTCTTGTACTGGTACTGCTTCTGGCAGTGTTTGGACTGGTCATGTTGTTTTCTATCAGCGAATATAATGGCAGAGTACGTTTTGGCGACTTTGCCTATTATTTTAAAAAGCAGCTTTTTGCCACTGCTCTGGGGCTTTTGGCCATGTATATAGTGGCAGAAACAGATTATCATTTTTTTGTGCGGCTGGCACCGGCAGCGTATCTTCTGTCGATGGGACTTTCCACAGCAGTACTGCTTGTGGGGCAGGAGATCAATGGCTCAAAAAGATGGCTGAATTTTGGTCCTCTGTCTTTTCAGCCCTCGGAATTTGCAAAAGTAGCGGTGATTTTGTTCCTTACCTGGCAGATCGGCAGGAGCAAAAAAAGTACAGCCGGATTCTGGTTTATGTGCAGGACAATGCTGACTCTGCTTCCAATTGTGGGACTGGTAGGTTCCAATAATCTAAGTACTGCCATTATCATACTTGGAATTGGTGTTGTGGTAATTTTTGTTTCAGATCCCGGATATGCAAGATTCATTGGAATGGGTGCAGCCGGGGTAGCTGTGATCGGCATTTTTCTGGCAGCAGAAAGTTACCGGCTGGAGAGGCTGGCAATCTGGCGAAATCCGGAGAAATATGAAAAAGGATTTCAGACAATCCAGGGATTGTATGCAATTGGAAGCGGCGGACTTTTTGGCAGAGGACTTGGGAGCAGCTTACAAAAGTTAGGATTTGTACCGGAGGCCCAGAATGATATGATTTTTTCCATTATCTGTGAAGAACTGGGAATGACAGGTGCTATTTTACTGATGACGGTTTTTGCATTGCTTTTGTGGAGACTGATGGTGATTGCCTTAAATTGCAAAAATATGGAAGGAACCTTGATATGCTGTGGGATTATGAGTCATATGGCTATTCAGGTGATTCTGAACATCGCGGTGGTTACAAACACGATTCCAAATACAGGAATTACCCTTCCTTTTATCAGCTACGGAGGAACTTCCGTGGTGTTTCTTCTGGGGGAAATGGGGCTGGCATTAAATGTGTCAGGCAAAGGGAAGAATGAGAAAATTTAATCACAACAGGGAGAAATTCGCATACAATAAAAGGTAAGATGCCCTTTAGGAGTGAATAGCTTGGATGACCGGATTTGTATTGAAGGGGGACGGCGGCTGAAAGGAAGCGTGAGAATACAGGGATCAAAAAATGCGGCATTGCCTATGATGGCTGCCTCTCTTTTGTATAAGGGAACCAGTGTGCTAAAAGGCTGTCCAAAAATAGCGGATGTATTTTGCATGGAGGAGATTATGCAAAATCTGGGGGCAGTGACCTGGTGGCAGGGGCATGATCTGTATATGGATTGTACAAGGGCTGATGGATATGAAATTCCCCGGGAGTACACGGGGAAAATGCGCTCTTCTGTAATTTTGTTGGGAGCTGTGCTGGCAAGAAATAAAAAAGGAAGTGTAGGTTATCCAGGTGGCTGTGTGATCGGAAAAAGACCTGTGGATCTTCACCTTCTGGTACTGCGGTGCCTTGGAGGAACAGTAAAGGAAAGAGAAGATGGGATTTTTGCCAGCTGCAGGGAACTAAAGGGTACTACAGTATGCTTCCCAAAAAGAAGTGTGGGCGCTACAGAGCAGGGAATTCTTGGGGCGGTTCTGGCAAAAGGAAAAACAATTCTGGAAAACTGTGCCTGTGAGCCGGAAATCGGCTGGCTTTGCAAATATCTTTGTTCAATGGGTGCTAAGATACAGGGGGAGGGAACTTCGAAAATTGTCATTGATGGGGTGAAAAGCCTGGGAGCAGGCTGCTTTTTTGTTCCTCCGGATCGGATTGTGGCTGGAACATATATTTGTGCGGCGGCTATAACACGCAGCGAGATCACTGTTTTAAATCCTCCCAAAAGAGAGCTGGAAACCTTTCTGGAAGTATATAGGAAAATGGGTGGACAATATAAAGGCAACAGTGGTAAACTATTAGTCAACGGAAAAGGTGTCAAAAAGCCTGTGAAAGTGGTTGAAACCAACGTATATCCAGGCTTTCCCACAGATCTTCAGTCACAGCTTATGGCAGTGCTTGCCACGGTGCAGGGCAAAAGCTCCATTGTGGAGCATATTTTTGAGGAACGCTATAAAGTGGCCGGGGAGCTGAATCGTATGGGAGCAGATATCAGGATCCGGGACCAAAAGGCGGAGATTTCAGGCGGATATGAATTACAGGGGTGCCAGGTTGCGGCGCAGGAGCTTCGTGGCGGTGCAGCTCTTATACTTGCAGGGCTGGCAGCAAAGGGAACCACTGTTATGAATGGATATTCCTATGTGAAAAGGGGATATGAGCATATTTGTCAGGATCTTAACGATCTGGGGGCATCAGTAAAAAGGATACAGGAATAACAGGATTATGAAATCAACCAGTGAGGACAGTTTATTGGATAAAAAACGCAGAAAAAAATCAATTGGAATTTTTTGTGCAATTCTTCTGGCGGGCGTTGTCTTTTTCTTTTCCTATTTTCACGTAACCAAAGTGGAAGTAATGGGAACTACCCGGTATTCAGACGAGGAAGTAAAACAGATGGCGCTTCAGGGGATTTTTACAGATAATTCAGTTCTGGCAGTGCTTCTTCATTCCAAGATTGATGTGGAAGATGTTCCGTTTATAAACGGATTTAATATTACCAGGATTGACAGGAGCACCATCTGTATCAGTGTGAGTGAAAAGAAGATTGTAGGATGTATTCCATATCTTGACAATTATGTGTATTTTGACAGAAATGGAATTTTTGTGGAGGGTTCCCATACAAGGGATGAGAGTGTGCCATTTTTTGATGGGATTCAGGTTGGACATGTAATACTTGGGGAGAAGCTTCCTATTAAGGGAAGTACAGTACTTACCACAGCTGTTGCATTATCCACGATTTTTCAGAAAAATCAGACGATTCCAGATCATATCCAGTTTGACAGCAGTTATCAGATTACTCTGTTATATGGGGATATTACCGTTATGCTGGGAAAGGATGAATATCTGGAGGATAAAATGACAAGGGTAATAGCAATTCTGCCCAAGCTTTCCGGTGAAAAGGGAATTCTCCATCTGGAAAATGTAACAGATTCGTCCAAGCTGATTACCTTTGAAAGGGAAGCACAGGAAGATGGAACCATGATTTCCATTGATGTTTCAAGTGCCTATGAGAACGCTCTTGCAAACTGGCATGGCGGCTATGACCAGGAGGGGGATTATACCGGCGAGGGTGAATACGACGAGAATGGAAACTACACAGGTCCTAAGCCAACCCAGGAGAGCATTGCAGCCAACGGCAGCTGGCTTGGTGGTTATATGGAAGATGGAGGCTATACCGGATATGGACAGCTTGATAAAGATGGAAATTATGTAGGACCAAATCCCAATGAATCCAGTGATGATGGAAGTGAAGAATGGGATGAAGAAGGAGATTATGAGTAGCTTTTGGGGGATTTTCCAGGGAAAAGCTGAAAAAAAGTCTAAAAAAACAAAATTAGTAGTTGATTAATTTGAGAAAAAAATATATGATATATCTATATGCAACTTGGTATATATCCGCTGCATACAGTAAATGACTCTGTTACAGTCATTTCATACAGGCAGACAGAGAAGCGGAATATGAATATCCGATTGACTTAATATAGAAATCAGGTAGAAATAAAGGAGGAAGTACATTGTTAGAGATAATGTCAAACGAGGCAGAATCATCTGCAAAGATTATTGTAATCGGAGTAGGTGGAGCCGGAAACAACGCGGTTAACAGAATGGTGGAAGAGGCCATCGGCGGAGTAGAGTTTGTAGGAGTTAATACAGATAAGCAGGCTCTGACTCTGTGCAAAGCTCCAACTGTACTTCAGATTGGTGAGAAGATTACCAAAGGTCTTGGTGCAGGAGCTCAGCCAGAGGTTGGACAGAAGGCCGCAGAAGAAAGTATTGAAGAAGTTAAGCAGATTATTGAAGGTGCTGATATGGTATTCGTTACCTGTGGTATGGGCGGCGGAACCGGTACAGGTGCAGCACCTGTTATCGCAGCAGCAGCAAAGGAAATGGGAATCCTTACTGTTGGCGTAGTTACCAAGCCTTTCCGTTTTGAGGCTAAGACACGTATGAACAATGCTCTTGCAGGTATTGAGAACCTGAAGAAAGCAGTTGACACTCTGATCGTAATTCCAAATGACAAGCTTCTTGAGATCGTTGACCGTCGTACTACTATGCCGGAAGCTCTCAGAAAAGCAGACGAAGTTCTTCAGCAGGCAGTTCAGGGTATTACAGACCTGATCAATCTGCCGGCACTGATTAACCTTGACTTCGCTGATGTACAGACTGTTATGACTGATAAGGGAATCGCTCATATCGGTATCGGTGAGGCAAGAGGTGATGACAAGGCTATGGAGGCAGTTCAGCAGGCTGTATCCTCTCCGCTTCTTGAGACTACCATCAAGGGTGCTACACATGTTATCATCAATATTTCCGGTGATATTTCCCTTATGGATGCAAATGATGCTGCAAGCTACGTACAGGAGCTTACAGGAGAAGATGCCAACATTATCTTTGGTGCTATGTATGATGATTCCGTTGCTGATTATGCAAGAATCACTGTTATTGCTACAGGTCTTACAGATAATGCACAGGCTTCTAATCCATTTGGAAACAAGGCAAGCAATTCTGTATTTGCAAATAAAAGACCAGCTTCCACAACTACTACAGCTGGCGGTATGAACCTGAACATGCCAAGCTTCAGCATGCCGACTATGAATGCAACACCATTCACAGCTAAGACACCATCCAGCACTGTTCAGAAGAAGGACATCCAGATTCCGGATTTCTTAAGAAACAGATAATTAATACGAAATAATTTGCTGTAAATAAAAGCCTCCGCATTGTAGTGCGGAGGCTTTTTTGAAAAAATTTAATTGTGTGAACAATTTAGATAGCTCTAACACTGACACTGGAAAGTATCACATTTTGTTTCGGAACATGCTTTGGCACCATTGCCGGCAACATCAATAGAGGCTGCAGTACATTTACAGTTTTCGTTGTAGGTACAGTTGTGGGCTTTGCAGTCAATCTGGATGGTTTCGCATCCGCAGCCATTTTTGCCGCTGTTCATGGCACTGCCGGATCTTTCACGGAAGCTTCCACATGAGGTTTCATCCGCATTTCTGGCACTTTCGCCCATTACGTCGATCTCGCCCCGGGAGCAAAGATGGTTTTCGTTGTAAGCACAGGTTGTTGCAGAACATTTTAAAATTGTCATGAGTTTTTCCTCCTGATCTGATGACTTTTTGTGTTATGAAACAGTTTTAGGTTTTCCTGTTTTTATGAGAAATATACGCAAAAATTTATGCCTGGAAAATTAATAGAAAAACTAATATTTACAAAAATTAGTAAAAAATATTTTTTATAAAAAACTATTGACTTTCTTTAGGAGACATGATATCATTCAACAGTACGTGATGAAAAGAAAGCAGAGTTCACTCTCACCTCAGCGCACACAGATGCGGCTCGGGTTCATATTGCACAGCAGCGCGTGACTTAGTTCGCGGGTGTAATAGGAGAAGTGTGGATTCTGTCCGCACTTTTTTTATATGGTGACATAAGAGAAGGAAGGTTACGTATGAAGGCAGGAATTTCCTGCGAAGGGGAATGAGAGTCCAGACTTAGAAACTGGATCAGAACAGATCATCTATCAGGTATGGAGGTGCACGACAATTAGCAGTTTAATGATCAACGAACAAATCAGAGACAAAGAGGTACGCTTAATTGGTCCGGACGGAGAACAGCTTGGAATTATGTCCGCAAGAGAAGCAATGGCCAAGGCTCAGGAGGCAGAGCTTGATTTAGTAAAGATTGCCCCACAGGCAAAGCCACCGGTATGTAAGATTATTGATTATGGTAAATACCGCTACGAACTTGCCAGAAAAGAAAAAGAAGCCAAGAAGAAGCAGAAGACCATCGATGTCAAAGAAGTGCGTCTTTCACCAAATATTGATACCAATGACCTGAACACAAAGGCTGGGGCAGCGCGCAAATTCCTTACCAAGGGCGACAGAGTTAAGGTTACTCTTCGTTTCCGCGGAAGAGAGATGGCACACATGTCAAGCAGCAAGCATGTTCTGGATGATTTTGCCGAGATGCTGAAGGACGTTGCCGTAGTTGAGAAGGCAGCTAAGGTAGAAGGCAGAAGCATGACAATGTTTTTAGCACAGAAACACTAGGATGTTGCATTCATTTGGAGAGACCGGAAGGGTTCGGCCAGGCTGGATGAGGGACATTAAATAGATACGATATTAAGGAGGAAATTACAATGCCAAAAATTAAAACTTGTAGAGCAGCAGCAAAGCGCTTCAAAAAAACAGGAACAGGAAAATTAGTAAGAAATAAAGCTTACAAGAGCCATATCTTAACAAAGAAATCTCAGAAGAGAAAGAGAAATCTTAGAAAAGCTACTGTTGTTGATTCTACTAATGTTAAGAGCATGAAGAAAGCATTACCGTATTTATAAGATATAGCATAGAAGAAGACGAACAGGAGGAAAATAAGAAATGGCAAGAATTAAAGGCGGATTAAACGCAAAGAAGAAACATAATCGTGTATTAAAACTGGCAAAGGGCTACAGAGGAGCTCGTTCCAAACAGTATAGAGTAGCAAAACAGTCTGTTATGCGTGCACTTACCAGCTCCTACGCTGGAAGAAAGCAGAAGAAACGTCAGTTCAGACAGCTCTGGATCGCACGTATCAACGCTGCTGCAAGAATGAACGGATTATCCTACAGCAAAATGATGCACGGCCTTAAAGTTGCAAACATCGACATCAACAGAAAAATGCTTGCAGAGATGGCTGTAAACGATGCACAGGGATTTGCAGCACTTGCTGAGATCGCTAAGAAAGCAATCGCTTAATTAAATTTAAGAAGATAAGAAATGGGAGATGGGAAACCATCTCCTTTTTTTGTGACATTATGACGTTTTTTTTCTTCCTAATTCTAAAAAATCTATAAAATTTTCTCTTGCATTCAAAAATACATAATGCTATAATCATTACATTAAAGTAGTAAAGAGAAGAAGTTATGGAAGCCAAAGCCGGCTGGAGAACCACCAGTGGGCTTTTCTATTATCCAGACGGGCCAATGCATCAGCAAGACATTATTGGTTATGTGGATGTCTGGAAGGCGAGATGACAGAAGCTCTTACATAAATTAAGGAGGAGATTTATTATGAGAAATCTGAAAAAAGTACTCAGCATTACTGCAGCCGCAGCAATGGCAGTAACAACAGTAGCACCTGTATCTGTATTTGCAGAAAGCGAGGAAACCTTCAAGATTGGTGTCATCGGACCTATGACAGGTGATTATGCACAGTATGGTACTGGTGTATACAATGCAGCTAAGATCGCAGCTGATGAGATCAACGCTAACGGCGGATTTAACGGATATCAGGTAGAGATTCTTGACGCCGGTGATGACCAGGGAGATCCGGAGAAAGCAGTAAATGCATACAATGACCTTCTTGACAAAGGTATGCAGATGCTTTGTGGTACTGTTACTTCCGGTGCTTGTATCGCAGTTGGTGCAGAGGCAGCAGAGAGCACTTTCCTTTTCACTCCATCTGCTACAGCAGTAGACAGCATCACAGCTGGTGATAATGAATTCCGTATGTGCTTCACAGACCCAATGCAGGGAACCAAATCTGCAGAGTACATTTCAGAGAACGGACTTGCTACAAAAGTAGCTACTCTGTATGATTCCATGGCTGACTACAACTCTGGTGTACATGATGCATTCGTTGCAGCATGCGATGAGTATGGCCTTGAGGTTGTAGCTGATGAAGCTTACACCACAGATAACAATACAGACTTCTCCGTACAGCTTGGTAAGATTAAAGACAGCGGCGCAGAGCTTCTGTTCCTTCCGAACTACTATTCAGATAATGCTCTGATCCTTCAGCAGGCTCATGACCTTGGTCTTGATATGAAGATCTTCGGTGTTGACGGTATGGACGGTATCTTAAATGTTGAGAACTTCGATACATCTCTGGCAGAAGGCGTTATGCTTCTTACACCATTCTCTGCAACTGGTGAAGATGAGAAGACTGTAAACTTTGTAACTGCTTATGAAGAGGCTTACAATGGCGAGACACCAAACCAGTTTGCAGCAGATGCTTATGACGTACTTTATGCTATGCAGGCAGCAGCAGAAGATGCAGGAATCACACCAGATATGTCTAACGAGGACATCAGCGCAGCTCTTTCCGCATCCATGCTGAACATCACTCTTGATGGTCTTACCGGAGAGGCTAAATGGACAGAAGAGGGCGAATGTGATAAAGCTCCTAAGGCTTATGTAATTAAGGATGGCGTTTACGCTTCCATGGAGTAATCTATATCTGATCTGCAAGAATAATAAAAAGATAGGACATTTTCATATCAGCAATGTCTTAACCATTTCCCTGATTTCGCAGGGGATGGCCGTTACACAAAAGGGAGACGGTTACCTGTGGGTCCGTCTCCCTCTTTGCTGACGGGGCAGAAATGAAAGGGTGTTCTGTCTGCTTACATGTAATTGGAGCGTGTCTGAAAATTTACTTCCGGAAAAACAGCGGGAATGAATTTTCAAACACGCTCATGGAAAAAGAGAAATCCAGTTAAGAGGTGCATTATGAGTTTTATATCCTATTTAAAAGACGGTATCAGCTTGGGAAGTATCTACGCGATTATTGCCCTTGGCTATACAATGGTATATGGTATTGCAAAAATGCTGAACTTTGCACATGGTGATGTTATCATGGTTGGAGCATTTGTAATCCTTACCGCAGTTACAAAAGCAAATATGTCGCCAATCCTGGCAATCATACTTTCTGTTGTGATCTGTACAGTGGCAGGTGTTGTGATCGAGGCGGTTGCTTACAGACCTCTTCGTAAAGCTTCCTCAAACCTGGCAGTTCTGATCACTGCAATCGGCGTCAGTTATTTGTTACAGAACCTGGCTCTTCTGATCTTCGGAGCAGATGCAAAGAGTTTTGTGCCGGTAATCAATGTTCCGTCTCTGGTTCTTTTTGACGGCCAGCTTACGATTAAAGGTGTTACAATTGTTACAATTCTTGCCTGTATTATCATTATGGTGGGACTTCAGCTTTTTGTTAAGAAAACAAAACCAGGCCGTGCTATGCAGGCTGTTTCCGAAGACCGTGACGCTGCACAGCTTATGGGTGTTAATGTAAATGCTACAATTTCCCTTACCTTTGCTATTGGTTCCGGACTTGCAGCAATCGCAGGACTTCTTCTTTGCTCCGCATATCCCACACTGACTCCTTATACAGGAGCAATGCCTGGTATCAAGGCTTTCGTAGCTGCGGTATTTGGCGGTATCGGATCCATTCCCGGAGCAATGGTTGGAGGAATCCTTCTTGGTATTATTGAGATCTTCAGTAAAGCATATATTTCTTCACAGGTTGCAGATGCTATCGTGTTTGCAGTTCTGATCGTTGTGCTGCTGGTAAAACCATCTGGACTGTTCGGAAAGAACATTCAGGAGAAAGTATGAGGTGGCAGATATGAAGAAAAATATGAACAAAACAACAAAAAACAATTTTATTACATATGGTATGGTGATCGCCATTTTTGTAGTGGTACAGGCACTTTCCTCTACCGGAAACCTGTCAAGACTGCTTACTGGCCTTCTGGTACCGATCTGTGTATACACCATTGCTTCTCTTTCCCTGAACCTTGTTGTTGGTTATTCAGGAGAGCTAAGTCTTGGACATGCTGGTTTTATGTGTGTGGGAGCTTATTCCAGTGCTCTGTTTTCCCATGTTACCAGTGATATGATTCCATCTGTGCCAAGGCTGATCCTTGCACTTTTGGTTGGTGCAGTTGTTGCAGCAGTTTTTGGTGTACTGATCGGTATTCCGGTTTTAAGACTTCGCGGTGACTATCTGGCAATTGTAACCCTGGCTTTTGGAGAAATTATTAAAAACCTGATCAACATTTTGTATGTTGGTGTGGATGATAAAGGAATTCATGTGGCAACAAATGCAGCCAACCTTCATCTGGAAGCCGGAGGAAAACAGATCATCAAAGGAGCACTTGGTGTTGCCGGAACTTCTACTTTATATAAAGATATTAAAGATTATTTCTTTCTGATCGGCGTGATCCTGATTCTGATTGTTCTTTTTATCATTCAGAACCTGGTAAATTCCAGAAGCGGCCGTGCTATTACATCTACCCGTGACAACCGTATTGCAGCAGAGTCTATCGGTATTAATGTAACAAAAAACAAACTGCTGGCATTTACTGTTTCCGCTGCCATTGCAGGTGTGGCAGGCGTGCTTTATGCACATAACCTTTCCATGCTGAAAGTTTCCATTTTCGATTACAATATGTCCATCACCATTCTGGTATATGTAATCCTTGGTGGTATGGGAAATCTTCGGGGAAGTATTCTTGCAACTATCGTGCTTTATGCACTTCCGGAGCTGCTTCGTGGCTTCTCTACATACCGTATGCTGATCTATGCAATTGTAATGATCGCAATGATGCTTTTCAACTGGGCTCCTGCAGCAAGAGATTTCAGAAGCCGTCTTGTTGAAAAAATCAAAGGTCACGGCAAAGAAAAGGAGGCGGCTTAATCATGGCAATGTTAGAGGTAAATAATCTGTCAATTCAGTTTGGCGGCCTTCATGCAGTCGATAATTTTCACCTGAAAATTGAAAAAGGTGAGCTGTATGGACTGATCGGTCCAAATGGTGCCGGAAAAACTACAGTTTTTAACCTTCTTACAGGTGTTTATAAGCCTACAGAGGGAATTATCAAGCTGGACGGACAGGATATCACAGGAAAAAGCATTATCGATATCAATAAAGCAGGAATTGCACGAACATTCCAGAATATTCGTCTTTTTAAAGATATGACAGTTATGGATAATGTTAAGGCAGGCCTGCACAACCATTATAAATATTCCACTTTTACCGGAATTTTAAGACTTCCCAAATACTTTAAAGTGGAAAAAGAAATGAATGAGCGTGCTATGGAGATTTTGAAAGTGTTTAACCTGGATGAAGAGGCTAATCTTCTTGCAGGAAATCTTCCCTATGGTAAACAGCGTAAGCTGGAGATTGCCAGAGCACTTGCAACAGATCCAAAGCTTCTCCTTCTGGACGAGCCTGCAGCTGGTATGAATCCAAATGAGACACAGGAGCTGATGGACACGATCCGTTTTGTAAGAGACCATTTTAACATGACCATCCTTCTCATCGAGCATGATATGAAGCTGGTTGGCGGTATCTGTGAGGAACTGACTGTACTGAACTTCGGACAGGTTCTCTGTCAGGGTGAGACATCTAAAGTTCTGAAGGATCCCACCGTTGTTACTGCATATCTGGGAGAATGATTTTTGGTGTAAGGAGGAAATGAAAAATGGCAATGTTGGAAGTAAAAGATTTACACGTATATTACGGTGTAATCCAGGCCTTAAAGGGAATTTCCTTTGAGGTAAACCAGGGTGAGGTTATCGCCCTGATCGGTGCCAATGGTGCCGGAAAAACTACTACACTGCAGACTCTTACAGGACTTCTTTCTGCAAAGGAAGGTTCTGTGGTTTTTGAGGGAAAAGATATTACAAAGGTTCCGGCACATAAAATTGTTGAGATGGGAATTGCACATGTTCCGGAGGGACGCCGTGTATTTGCCGATTTAAGTGTATACGAAAACCTGATCATGGGAGCTTATACAAGAAAAGATAAGGCAGAGATCCAGGAAAGCCTTGCTGGAGTTTACAAAAGATTCCCAAGACTGGAAGAACGTAAGGGACAGCGGGCAGGTACTTTATCAGGTGGTGAGCAGCAGATGCTTGCCATGGGACGCGCCCTTATGAGCAAACCAAGACTGATTGTAATGGATGAGCCTTCTATGGGACTTTCTCCGATTTTCGTAAATGAGATTTTTGATATTATCCGTGTGGTAAGTGAGGGCGGTACTACCGTTCTTCTGGTAGAGCAGAATGCAAAAAAAGCACTTTCTATTGCTGACAGGGCATATGTTCTTGAAACCGGAAAGATCACCATGAGCGGAAAGGCAAGCGATCTTCTGAATGATGAGGCCGTACAGAAAGCTTATCTTGGTGAATAAAAAGATTGCAGTAAAAGGCTTTTTGTGGCAGACTATAAGAAGGATTGAAACAGGAGGAGAGATATGGACAATTTCGTAATTACAATTGCGAGACAGTACGGAAGCGGCGGACGTACCGTGGGAGAAATACTTTCGAAAAAATTAGGGATTGGCTATTACGACAAGGATATCATCCGTATGGCATCAGAGGACAGTGGAATTCATGAAACTCTTTTTGGAAGAGTAGATGAATATTCCAGTGCGAAACCGCCTCTTTTCGGAAAAAAAGGAATTTACAGCGGTGAGCTGATTCCACCCCAGAGCAAGGATTTTACATCGGATGAGAACCTGTTTAATTATCAGGCGAAAATCATCCGTGAGCTGGCAGAGAAGGAGTCCTGTGTGATCATTGGAAGATGTTCCAATTTTATCCTGAAGGATTATCCAAATGTACTTCGTGTATTTATCCATGCAAACTGGGATTTCCGTATGGAAAAAGCAGCGGAGAAGCTTAGCATGAGCACAAAGGAAATTGAAAAGTTCCTTTTAAAGGATGATAAGCGTAAGGATGAATACTATCGCAGATTTACAGGCCAGGAGTGGAAAGATGCAACACAGTATGACCTGTGCCTGGACAGCAGCAAGCTTGGATATGAGAAATGTATTGAAGAAATTGAGTATCAGCTTGAAATGATGAAACAGAAATAAAGAATGAAGTTATAGAAATACCTCATAAACAAAACGTGAAAAATCGAATTGTTTATGGGGTATTTTTGTTTTGTAATTTTCATATATTATCAGGAAAGACAGGTGTCGGGCGGCTGATCTATGAAAGAAAAAATGGGACATCTGGCAGTGCGGGCAGAGGTTTTAATTTTGATTATTTTATGCGTCAGGGTGGGGGTGAAATATGCAGGACAGTGCCAGAGTAGAATGATTGTAGAAAGGAATCAGAGTGAAGAGCAGGTGCAGACAAAAGAGCAGATGCAGAGCGAGAAGCAGATGCAGAGCGAGAAGCAGTTGCAAGGTGAAGAGCAGGTATGGACCGGAAAACAGACACAGACCGATGGAAAACTGGAGTGTGTGGGAGAAGTACAGACAGGAGTTGAGCAGATTGGAAAGACTATACAGAAGACTACACAGTCTGACGAATCGGGAAAAGTATATGGTAATACGCAGACAGATAAAGCTGTCACGAATCAGGATACCAGGCCAAGAGTGGCACTTACTTTTGATGACGGACCAAACGGCAAATACACACCTGCACTATTGGAGGGCTTGAAAGAGCGGGGCGTTCATGCGACTTTTTTTCTCATGGGAAAAAATATTGAGGGAAAAGAAGAACTGGTAAGACAGATTCAGGCAGATGGGCATCTGATCGGAAATCATACCTACGATCATGTGGAGCTGGATAAGATATCAGAAGAAGCAGCAAAAGAAGAAATTATTGCGACAAATCAGGAAATATATGAAATTACAGGAATATATCCGGAGTGGATCAGGCCGCCATATGGTGCATGGCGAAAAAATCTTGATTTTTATGTGACAATGTTTCCTGTTTTGTGGGACATTGATACTCTGGACTGGAAGAGTAAAAATGTGGAATCTGTTTTGCAGATTGTGAAAAGTCAGGTGGAGGACGGATCTATCATCCTTATGCACGATGCATACCAAAGCTCTGTGGAGGCAGCTCTTCAGATTGTGGATATTCTTCAGGAAGAAGGGTATGAATTTGTGACAGTGGATGAGCTTATTTTGCTGTGATAGAATCTTGTAAAGGTTTAAAAAAGAATTGCGTTAATGAGACAGATGGATTATACTAAGAACAAATGTACGGAAAACAGTATGTAAAGAAGAATAAAATGGAGAATATACATGGATTTATTTGAATATGCAAAATCAAAAACTATGGAGAATGAATCTCCCCTGGCATCCCGTCTGCGCCCAACCAGGCTGGAAGAGGTGGTGGGACAGCAGCATATTGTAGGAAAGGATAAATTACTGTACAGAGCAATCAAGGCAGATAAGCTGACCTCTGTTATCTTTTATGGACCTCCTGGTACAGGAAAAACCACACTTGCCAAGGTGATTGCCAATACTACCAGCGCAGATTTTACTCAGATCAATGCCACTGTTGCAGGCAAAAAGGATATGGAAGAGGTAGTGAAGCAGGCGCAGGATACTCTGGGCATGTATGGAAGAAAAACAATTTTGTTTATAGATGAGATCCACAGATTTAATAAAGGACAGCAGGATTACCTTCTTCCCTTTGTTGAGGATGGAACCATCATTCTGATTGGTGCAACTACAGAGAATCCTTATTTCGAGGTAAACGGGGCACTCCTTTCCAGATCTATTGTATTTGAGCTGAAGGCTCTGGAGATTCCGGAAATCAAAGAGCTGCTAAAAAGAGCGGTCAATGACAGAGAAAAGGGCATGGGAAGCTATGATGCAGTGCTGGACGAGGATGCACTGGATTTCCTGGCTGATATGGCCGGAGGAGACGCCAGAAGCGCTTTAAATGCCATTGAGCTTGGAATCCTTACCACGCCGCGGGCAGAGGATGGAAAGATTCATATTACCCTGGATGTAGCTTCTGAATGCATCCAAAAACGGGTGGTACGATATGACAAAAATGGAGATAATCACTATGATATTATCTCTGCTTTTATTAAAAGCATGCGCGGGTCAGATCCGGATGCTGCTGTTTATTATCTGGCAAAAATGTTATATGCAGGAGAAGATGTGAAATTTATTGCCAGAAGGATCATGATTCTTGCTTCTGAAGATATTGGCAATGCAGATCCACAGGCACTTCAGGTAGCTGTAGCAGCAGCACAGGCTGTGGAACGTGTAGGAATGCCGGAATCCCAGATTATTCTTTCCCAGGCAGCAGCTTATATGGCCTGTGCACCAAAAAGCAATGCCGCTGTAAATGCCATATTTGCTGCAATGGACAGTGTGAAACGAACAAAGACAACTGTTCCGGTACATCTTCAGGACGCACACTACGGCGGTCATGAGAAGCTTGGACATGGCATCGGTTATAAGTATGCCCACAATTATCCTAATCATTATGTAGACCAGCAGTATCTTCCAGACGAGATAAAGGATGAGAAGTTTTATGAGCTGTCGGATATGGGGTATGAGAAAAAGTTGAAGGAACATATGGCGTTTATAAAAGGCGGAAAAAAATAACGGAGAGACTTATAAAAGTCCCTCCATTATTTTTGCATAAATTTCTTCGTATTTATTTGGCCACTGCTTACACATTGCTTTGGCTGCAGCAAGAGATGGAGCTGCCAGTGAAAGATCAATAACGGATGAGCCCTTTTGAAGGAGCTGAAGGTGTACCACATAGTCTCCCTGGTTATCAATATAATAATCAGCAGGTGCCTTGATCTCTGACCGGGCAGAAGCACCTCTGGCTGCAAGATACTGAAGGACTTCCGTGCGGATATCCTGGGAAATATCTTTTTCAAAGTAAGTCAGTGTATTTTTTCCATCATCCGTAAGGTAATAATAGGAGGTGTTGGAAACGGTTCTTTTTTCAATAAGTTCTGTTTCCTCCAGCTCGGAAAGTGCCTGCTGGAGATGAAAATAATTCGTATATTCACGGTCAAGTATGAACTCGGAAATTTCTGAATTGGTAATAGGTGATGATGAATTCCGAAGCATATATAAGATGATCAGTTTGTAAACGGTAAATGGTGTTGCCATTTTACTTCCTCCCTTCTTATTGCCTTGCCCTGAAAACTCTGACGCTCCTTCAGACGATGATGAAGGAGGTTGAGTACTTCTCTTTTTCTGCTTGCCCATAAAGGGGCGATCAAAAGGTCTTTTGGACCATCTCCTGTGACACGGTGTATAACAATGGAGGGATCCAGATGTTCCAGGCAGTCAGCTACAAGATCCAGGTATTCATCCCGTTCAAGAACCTGAAATAGTCCTTTCTGGTAATCTGCTGCAAGATCCGTGCCCCGAAGAACATGAAGGAGCTGCAGCTTAATTCCCTGAATGTCCTGATGATTCAGATAATCCATTGTTTCCAGCATATCCTCTTTTGTTTCTCCCGGAAGTCCGAGAATTGTATGCACAATTACGTCAATTCCGGCAGCCCGAAGCCTTTGGAGTGCATCCTGAAAACAGGAGAGGGGATAGCCCCGGCGGATGTAAGCTGCTGTAGATGCGTGTATAGTCTGTAAACCAAGTTCGATCCATACCGGTTTTTCTTTATTCAGACGTTCAAGAAGCCGGATAACATCCTCTCCCAGACAGTCAGGCCTGGTGCCGATGGAAAGAGCCACAATCCCGGGATGAGAGATTGCTTCTGTAAAAATTTTCTCCAGATGCTCCAGTGGTGCATAGGTATTGGTATACGCCTGAAAATATGCAATATATTTGTGAATGGGCCGCTTGGCAGATAAAAGTGCAATCTGGCTGTCAATCTGCTCTGTAATGGAAAGGGATGCGCTTGCTGCGAAGTCACCGCTTCCTCCGGCACTGCAGAAAATACAGCCTCCGTGTCCGATGGTTCCATCACGGTTGGGGCAGCTCATTCCTCCATTTAATGTAACCTTGTAAACCTTTTCTCTGAAACGCTCCCTTAGCATATAGTCCAGAGAATGGTAAGGCTTTCCATTCCAGCTGGTGATCATAATGAGGAATTACCAGAATCTTCTGTGTGATCTACAATGCTGTCTGGATTTGGTTCATCAGGCTCTTCCGCCGGAATATATTTATCAAAGATTTTTGCAAAAAAGTAAGAATTGATATATGCAATTCCGGAAAAGCCAATCAGTACCAGAAGCAGGATCACAGTGGACTGTACCTGGGCGCTTGGAATGAAAAATACCAGGGCTGGTGCAGCTGTTATCAGGATCATAAGTACTGTGTATGGAAGATGTCTTATGGACATCAGGAACGCATTGGTAAAGGTATTCTTAATGGTGTTATAAAATTTGGCAAGTACCGGATAAATATAAATGAAAATCATGACATAAATTACCAGGATCATCATAAAGACTACGATAAGTGCCTTGCCAAGAGTACCTTCTGAGCCACGGCAGATGTTAATGTCAAATGCCAGTAAAATGCCGGCAGCCAGCATGATCAGGTTAATGATGATTCCCTGCTTCAGGTTCTGCCTGAAAGATTTAAAAAATCCGCGGACAATGTAGGATTCTTCATTCCGGACCATTTTCAGCGTGACATAGAACATGGCGCAAATGGAAGGACCGATGGTCACAATGGGAATGCAGCAGATTACGCACAGAATATTCAAAATAATAAGATCTGCGACTCTGCTCATAAAAGTGAAAAATTTGTTATCCATGTTGAATAAACGATCCATTAAATATAACTCCTCTTTTCTGTTTAGTGTACAGCAAAAGTAACTCCAGGCAGGTATGCTCTGGTGACCTTTTTAAGGTCTGTTAATCAGCTTACCAAATAGTATAACGAATCTGTTGAAAAAAAGCAATTTGAAAATGGAAAAGTATAAAATCTTCACAAAAAAATATTCCAGAAAGCCCTTGCTTATCACACGTTAGCGTGTTAAAATAAGAACTACCTGCTGGAGGATAAAGAAAATAATTTCTTTATCAACAGACAAAAAATGAAAACTAAATATGATACTGTTCAAAGCAAGGCTTTATAGAATACTTCGTGAATGCGCTGGACAGTAACCTAAATATAGAAGAAGGAGCAGTGAAATGAGTAAAAATATCAGAACTGAGGCAGTTGACCACCTTTTTGAGGCCATACTTTGTCTGAAGGATAAGGAAGAATGTTACACTTTCTTTGAAGATGTGTGTACTATCAATGAGCTTCTTTCCTTGTCACAGCGATTTGAGGTAGCCAAGATGCTGATGGATAAGAGAACTTATCTTGACATTTCAGAAAAAACAGGCGCTTCCACCGCTACAATCAGCCGTGTAAACCGTTCCCTGAATTATGGAAATGACGGATATGATATGGTATTTAAGAGAATGGAAGAAAAAAAGGAGCAGAACCGTTCTCTGGATCAGAAGGATGAATAAGCCCCTGCAAAATGGTATTATAACATAAAAAGTATATAAAAGCCTCCGCAGATAAGGAAAACTGCGGAGGCTTTTGAATTGCTTTATAAAAACATTATTTTTCTTTATTTTTCCCATGGGCATTTTTTCCCTCGGATGGAGTAATATCATCGATCATCCGCTCAATGATCATTTTCTTAATGTAGACATCAAAGCTCATCAGACAGATAAAGCTGAAGCGCTTGAGAAATTCCTGATCTTCTTCATCCGCGTCCTGGAAAGTGGCGCTGGAGAAACGGTAGTCCTTCAGGAGGTTCTTGATCAGCTGGTCAATCTTGCGGTTCTCCATGCCAAAAACTTCATTATATACATAGGTCATATCCTTGCCAGGATCGCCCTTAAAGTATTTCTCTGTGATGGGACCAAGAAGCTTCTGGATATCTGTGATGGACAGAATATTCTTGAAGTAGTAAATAAAGATCAGCATAAGAAGGTGATCTTTGGAATAGCGCTTCTTCTCAGGAGAAGGGAGCAGATTATTCTTGGCGTAGTTGTTAATCATGGTCTTGGTAAGGATCTTATCATCATCATGACGCTTGGTGGAAGCAAGCTGATCCTCCATAAAAGTAGTGACCTGGTCCATGTACAGGTCGATATTGGGAAGATCTTCTGGTTTTATATAATCCATTCCGGAAATATGATCCAGAATGCTTTTTAATACGGATTTATCATCTTCAGTCATTTTTTATCACCTCTGCTCCCTATTATATAGTTTTTAAAACTACTTGTAAACTGTTTTTTTAGGAAAATCTGATATTTACCAGAGCGTGCCCTAAAAAGGCTTTCTGCAAGGTGGGGCATTTAGATTGTGCAGAAAGCCTTTGGGGGCACGCTCTAGGCTTTTTACGGTCTGTACAGGGGTTGTGGGACATATGTTTTTCGTGTATAATAAAAATCTAATGCCTGAAGTATATTGGAAAAATTATTTATGATTTTTATAAAGAGGGTTTTGAAGAAAAAGGAGAAGATACATGAGCATATATGATACATTAAATCCTCCCCAGAGGGAGGCTGTAGCGCAGACGGAGGGACCTCTTCTCATACTGGCTGGAGCCGGTTCTGGTAAGACGAGAGTACTGACGCACAGAATTGCGTATCTTATGGAAGAAATGGGGGTAAATCCCTGGAATATCCTGGCAATTACTTTTACCAACAAAGCTGCCCAGGAAATGAGAGAGCGTGTGGATAAGCTGGTTGGCTTTGGTTCTGAAAGCATCTGGGTTTCCACCTTTCATTCTGCCTGTGTGCGGATTTTGAGAAGACATATTGATAATCTGGGATATGATACGAATTTTACCATTTACGATACAGATGACCAGAAATCCGTGATGAAGGATGTATGCAGGAAACTGAATATAGATACAAAGGTTTACAAAGAGAGATCTTTGCTTGCACAAATTTCCCATGCAAAGGATGAGCTGATGACTCCTGATGATATGGAGATGAAAGCTGCCGGTGATTATAATATGAAGAAAGTAGCTGCTGTTTACCGGGAATACCAGGCAGCACTCCGCAAAAATAATGCACTGGATTTTGATGATCTGATTGTGAAAACTGTGGAGCTGTTTCAGAACTGCGGGGCTGTGCTGGAATACTACCAGGAGCGTTTTAAGTATATTATGGTGGATGAGTACCAGGATACCAATACAGCGCAGTTTAAATTTATCAGCCTTCTGGCGCAGAAATATGAGAATTTGTGTGTAGTAGGTGATGATGACCAGTCTATTTATAAATTCCGCGGGGCAAATATTGGAAACATTCTTGGATTTGAGCGTGTTTTTCCAGATGCAAAGGTGATCCGTCTGGAGCAGAATTACCGTTCCACCAAGAATATTTTAAATGCAGCCAACCAGGTGATTGCCAATAATAAAGAGCGTAAAGCAAAAACCTTGTGGACCGAGAATGAAGAGGGCAGCAAGGTGCATTTTCGCCAGTTTTTTAATGGGTACGAAGAGGCAGAATATGTTGCCGGTGAAATTGGAAAATTAAAAAGAGATGGCCTTGGAAGCTACCGTGACTGTGCCATTCTTTACCGTACCAATGCCCAGTCACGAATTTTTGAGGAAAAATTTATTTCTGCAAACATTCCGTATAAGCTGGTTGGCGGTGTAAATTTCTATGCACGAAAAGAAATCAAAGATCTTTTGTGTTATCTGAAAACCATTGACAATGCCAGAGATGACCTGGCAGTACAGAGAATTATTAATGTGCCAAAGCGTGGAATTGGTGCGACTACCATGGGGAGAGTGCAGGATTATGCAGATAATATGGGAATCAGTCTGTATGAGGCTCTTCGGGTTGCAGAAGAGGTGCCATCCATTGGAAGAAGTGTTTCAAAGATTGATGGTTTTGTGACATTTATCCAGAGTCTGAAAAGCAAGGCAGATGTACTTTCTGTAGAAGAGCTGCTGCAGGAGGTCATTGACGGAACCGGTTATGTGGCAGAGCTTGAGGCGGAGGATACAGAGGAATCCAGAGCCAGGATTGAGAATATTGATGAGCTGATTTCCAAGACAGTAGCTTATCAGGAGGCAATGGAAGAACAGAATGTTCCGGCAACACTTTCCGGATTTCTGGAGGAAGTAGCGTTGGTGGCAGATATTGATACAGTAGATCCGGATCAGGATTATGTATTGCTTATGACCTTACATAGTGCCAAAGGTCTGGAATTTCCAAAGGTTTTCATGGTTGGAATGGAAGATGGTATTTTTCCAAGTCATATGACTATCAGCTACGGCGATGACAGCGAGCTAGAAGAAGAACGCAGGCTTTGCTATGTGGGAATTACCCGTGCTATGAAGGATCTGACCCTGACCTGCGCCCAGCAGAGAATGATCCGAGGTGAGACACAGTATAACCGGGTTTCCAGATTTGTAAGGGAAATCCCAAGGGAACTGGTGGATCTTGGACATACCATTCAGGAGAAAAAGCCAAAAGCAGAGGATCTGATTCCAACTCCCGCCAAATATTCCAAAATGAAAGAAATTCTTCAGGGAAGAAATTATAAGCCAAGAGAATTCAAGGTAACAAAAGCCGGTTCTCTGGACTATGAAGTGGGTGACACTGTGCGTCATATTAAATTTGGCGTGGGAATTGTCAAGGAAATCGTAGAAGGCGGCAGAGATTATGAAGTTACGGTGGAATTTGACAAGGTAGGAGTCAAGAAAATGTTCGCAAGTTTTGCAAAGCTGAAAAAGATTTAAAGGACATGTGAGCTTTGGAAAATAATAAAAAATAAAGTTATTCTCTATGGTAAAATTATTATAAAAGTGGTATAATAATTAAATCTGAAAAGCAGAGCGCAATGCGTGTGCAAGCTGTATGAAAGAGAGGATGGTATTATATGAACATTAAAATGGATAAGCTCGAGGAATTATTATCATTACTTAAGAAAAAAGAAGAAGACAAGCAGAAGAATACAGTCCTCTGGGTACTGGCTATCGTTGGTGCTGTAGCGGCTGTTGCAGGAATTGCATTTGCTGTATATCGTTTCTTCGCACCAGATTATCTGGAAGATTTTGAAGAAGATTTCGATGATGAGTATGATGATTACTTTGAGGATGAAGAGAAATAATTGTAGGTTATTTCATTTAATTGAGATTGTTTAGTAAGAAGGTATACGGGCATATGGCATTTATGCTCTCCCGTATACCTTATTTTTTTATAAAACAGGAATTTTTGGAGGAATTATGAAAAAAGGCGAAATTTATGAGGGAATTATAGAGAAAGTGGATTTTCCCAATAAAGGATATGTAAATATAGATGGGGAAAAGGTAATTGTGAAGAATGGTATCCCGGGACAAAGGGTACGTTTCATGATTAATAAAAAGCGTTCAGGAAGAGCTGAAGGAAGGCTTCTGGAGGTTCTTGAGAAATCTCCATTGGAAGTAAGAGAGCCTGTATGCAGTATTTTTCCTGCCTGTGGAGGCTGTATGTATCAGACCATGTCCTATGAAGAACAGCTTAAAATGAAAGAAAACCAGGTAAAAAGCCTTCTTCAGAGTGCAGTAGGTGAGGATGTGGATCTTCATTGGGAAGGTATTCATGGAAGTCCTATTGAATTTGAATACCGTAACAAAATGGAATTTTCTTTTGGCGACG
Source organism: uncultured Blautia sp. (assembly GCA_934364795.1). Taxonomy (GTDB): domain Bacteria; phylum Bacillota; class Clostridia; order Lachnospirales; family Lachnospiraceae; genus Blautia_A. The sequence goes on along the minus strand of CAKRMK010000002.1, from coordinate 6,936 downwards.
AGTTTAAGGACGGTCCCCTTTCTTTAGGACTCCATAAAAAGGGCAGCACCTACGATGTACTGACTGCGTCAGACTGTAAACTGGTGCATCCGGATCTGACTTCTATTCTTTCCTGTGTACTGGAATTTTTTACAGAGCTTGGGGCTGTACATTATAAAAAAATGCAGCATACAGGATATCTGCGCCATCTGCTTCTTCGCCGTGGGGTGACTTCTGGGGAAATTCTGGTTCATGTGATTACCACAAGTCAGTCTGAATATGATTATGCTCCTCTTGTGTCCAGGCTTCTTGCACTTCCTCTGGCGGGAAAAATCGTGGGTATTATGCATATTATCAATGATTCTTTGTCCGATGTGGTTCAAAGTGATGAGACAAGGATTCTTTATGGACAGGATTATTTTTATGAGACACTGCTTGGGCTTCGGTTTAAGATCAGCACCTTTTCCTTTTTCCAGCCTAATTCTCTGGCAGCAGAGGTACTGTATTCCGTTGTAAGGGAGTATATTGGCGATACCAGGGATAAAGAGGTATTTGACCTTTACAGTGGAACCGGTACCATCGCACAGCTTCTGGCTTCTGTGGCAAAAGAGGTAATTGGGGTGGAAATCGTAGAAGAAGCGGTGGAAGCCGCCAGAATAAATGCAGGACTTAACGGGCTGACAAACTGCCGTTTTATCGCCGGGGATGTGCTGAAGGTTCTGGATGATCTTACAGAAAAGCCGGATATGATCATTCTGGATCCGCCAAGAGATGGAATCCATCCGAAGGCTCTGCCGAAGATTCTTGCATATGGTGTGGAAAATATTGTTTATATTTCCTGTAAGCCTACCAGCCTGGCCAGGGATCTGCCTGCTTTTTTGGAGGCAGGGTATGAAGTGAAGAGAAGTTGTAGTGTGGATCAGTTTTGTGAGACAGTGCATGTGGAGACGGTAGTACTGCTTTCCCACAAAAAGCCAGACGGACATATCAACGTAAAAGTTGAGTTTGGTGAGGGTGAGGGAAAAGTTCCGCTTGATAATATCGCTAAAAGAGCCGAAAGCTATAAGCCCAAAGAACGAGTGACCTACAAAATGATAAAGGAGTACATAGAAGCTAAATACGGCTTCAAAGTACATACCGCATATATCGCAGAGGTAAAGAGAGATTTAGGCTTGCCAATGTATGATGCTCCTAATGCGGTAGAAGAATTGAAACAGCCGAGGAAACATCCGACGGCAGAGAAAGTGGAAGCGATAAAGGATGCGTTAAGGTATTTTGGAGAAGCCTAAATATATTTATTTTGAGAGATGTATAAGGGATTGTATCAATTTCAGGCAGAGGGTATAATTGTAATATAAGAGGTGAATGCTGATTGGGAGGGCAATTCATGGAAAAATTAAAATATATTATTGAAGATAGTACAATTGCAGAAGTGCTGGGAGTACAGAATTTTACAAATGAAGAATCCGCAATATTAGAGCTAGTAAAAAATGCATATGATGCCCAGTCACTGGATGTTGTTATTATTATTTCTAAAACTCAGATTATAATTGAAGATAATGGAATTGGTATGAATCGTCAAAAAATACTTGAGGCATGGATGCATGTTGGTATAAGCGATAAGAAATATATTATAGGTGAGGGAGAGACTGCGAGAGTGTTGGCAGGTTCTAAAGGAGTTGGCAGATTTGCAATAGCTCGTTTGGGGGCAAAAGCCAGTGTTTATACAAAAATGGAACAACAAGAAGCAGTTTTGTGGAAGACAGACTGGAATACAAACACTTTGGAAATTTATCAGGAGATAAAAGAAAGAGGTACAAAAATAGTTATCGAGTATCTTCGGGACAATTGGACAGAATCGCGAGTGCGTAATTTGCGTGAATTTTTGTCTAGAACTTATAATGATGATAAAATGAGGATACAAGTAGAGTATAAAGAAGATAGAAAAGCTGTAACTCGGTATTTTGGAAAAATACAGCTAGGAGTTAACTGTGTCAGTGTAATAAGATTACAGTATTTTGCAAAATTTCAAAAGTTAGTATGTGATATAGAATCAGACGAATTTAAAGAAAATGTAAAAGAGTTATGTCCAGACGTTGATATAAAAAAACAGAAAATAGAACTAAATATCTTGGACGAACTGGATGATATGAAAAATGATTTATCTGAAGAAGAAACTCTTGAAGAATGGAAAGAGGTATTGGAAAATGTGGGGGATTTTTCAGCTGAATTGTATTTTTCGTTAAAAAATCCTTCTACGTTTGATGCGGAAAAGTATTTTTATAAGCATAGAATGTTGGATGATCGGTATGAAGCAGGTGTTGTTTTGTACAGAAATGCATTTAGCATTTCCTCTTACGAAGGTAAGAAAGACTGGCTTGGATTTGGTAAAAGGTCTAGAAAATCTCCAGCAGCAGCCAGTCATCCTACAGGATCATGGCGTGTCCGAGAAAATCAAATGTCGGGTAAAGTTATTATTGATAAAAAGGAAAATAATGGGTTATCTGATTTAATGAATAGACAAGGTCTGGTAGAAAATGATATTTATAAAGTATTTATTGCAATTATTATTGCAGGAATAAATTCTTTTGAAAGGTATCGACAAAGTATAGTTCGCTGTATTGCAAATAAGTATAATGAGACAAAGGAAGAAAGCAAGCCTAAAGTTATTGACAGTGTAATGAAAAATCCAGAAAAATTGACAGAACTGTCATTTGAAGAAAAGAAATTGTTTCTTGATGAATTGGAACAGATGAGAAAAGAAAATAGAGCAAGTAAAAATCAGATGAATGAAACAGAAAGAAGGTATAAATATGATATTCGTCTGCTAAATATGCTCGCCACCTCTGGATTAAAAGCGACTTCTATTGCACATGAAATGTATAATGACAGGAATAGTATTGACGAAAATGTCGATTACATTATTAGAGCGTTAAAAAGATATGAGCTTTGGGATGCTGTAAATGATCCTGAAAATACGAAATATATGCATAGAGATGTTCCAGCACTTTTAGAAAAAAATCGAAGAGTTAATAGAAAAATTATTACTTTTATGGATGTGATGCTGTCAGAATCTGAAAAAGAGCAGTTTGTTCCAGAGAATATTAATTTATATGAACTTTTTAAAAATATAAAATCTGTTTGGGAAAAGGATTATTCGTGGATTCATATTCAATTGCATATAGAAGAGGGATTGGAATATAGAAGTGCTAAAGATATTTTTAGAGTAATATTTGAAAATTTGATATTAAATAGTATACAACAAAATGATGCTGAAAACATACTGGAAATTCACATATATGTAGAAAAAAAAGGAAGATATATTAATATGGTATATAAGGATAAGGGTAAGGGACTTTCGGAAAAATATAAGTTTGATCCCATGCGTATTTTGGAGGTGCATGAAACATCAAGAAAAAAAGGTCATGGAATAGGGATGTGGATTGTGAATAATACGATTGTTAATACAGGAGGAAAGATACTTAAAATTGAAGGGTTAGAAGGATTTAAAATTGAATTTATGATAGGAGATAAAATATGAAAATAAAAGAAATAATAAACCTTGTTTATATTGACGATGACCGAGATGAAGCAATATCTTCTTATTTAGAGGATTATTATCAGAATGATAAGTATGAGGTGAGATATCAGGAAATTGAATTTGAAGTTAATAAAGGTTATGAGGGGTTATTGGATTCTCCAGAAGTAGCTTCTGCAAATGTTATAATAATTGATTCTAGGTTGTTTGAAAATGATAGTGTAAAATGTAAAGGAAAGTTTTCGGGAGAAGAATTTAGAATGATATTGAGAAAAGTATTTCCTTTTATTGAGGTTTTGGTAATTTCACAGAATGGTGAAAATAGAGATTTTGAAATTATCCCAAAGTATAGAAGCGGAAGTTCGGAGACATCAAAAGAATATTATGAACGAGTGTTGAAAAGCAAAATAGATGAGAGTATAAAAAGAGTAATCACATTTCGAAATATTTCAAAAAAATTAGAGAGTAATAAAGGAATTGAAAAGTTTTTGGTTGAAAAGACAGTGGATTCTTTAAATGGGTTAAATGATTATGAGGATTTATCTAAAGAGGATATTGACAAATTAATTACCGCTTTCCAGAGTATGGAATAGGAGTAAGTGATATGACAAGAGATAATGATTATAGAAATACAATATATTGTCCTGTATTGGATAAGGTTGAGGAACAAAAAAATGCCTTGGAAAAAGAAATAAAATCAGCGTTTCCACGAACAAAGATAGTATATAATAAGGTGAATGATCGGGATAGTGTGTATCATAAAAAGTTTGCGAAAATTTATAATGATAAGTGTGCATATTGCGGTGCCATGTGGGGGCTTCTACCTGTTGAGTCCTTTGAAGTTGATCATTTTTTAAATGAGGCTTCTTTTCCAGATACAACGGCGGGGAGGGCAGAAGCGGGTAGAATGATTAATTTGGCATGGGCTTGTATATCATGCAATCGTGGGAAACGTGGAATTACAATTAAGCCACCATATGATAATTTACTTAATGTAGATAATGGGAATATAACAACTGTTTTTAAGAGAGATGAAGATTATTACATTCAGATTTGCGATACATATCAGGATGACGAATTTGTACAACAATTTTATGATGCCCTTCACTTAGGGTATGAGACAAGACGTATAGATTATTTGGGATTACAGATTGAGGGCAAGTATCAAGCCGAAAAGGATGAGAATCGTAAACGCAAATTAGGTGAAAGCCTCAGCATTTTATTAAAGAAAAGAAATCGTATGACAGTGACAGGCGGAATACAATAATGAAAAAGATAGAGGACAAATTATCTGGCTCTTACTATACGCCATATAGTACGATTCAATTCATGAAAGAATATTTGGCAAGAGAGCATAAAATATACGGAAAAATGTTAGAGCCATCAGTGGGGGATGGGAGATTTGTAGATGCCTTTGAAAAGGAAAAATGTATTGAAAAAATAGTCGCCGTAGAATTAATCGAAGAAAAGGTAGAACAGTTAAAAAATAGAGGTTATTTAGAAAAGGTAGAGATAATTGCAAGCGATTTTCTGGATTTTGCAGAGAAGACAAGTGTAAAGTATCAGTTGATTATTGGAAACCCACCATATATTAATATTAAGAATATTGAGGACAATTCAAAAGAAAAAGCAAAAGAAATTTGCGAAAAATTTCAATTACCTAATTCTCTAATGCAGAATATGTGGGTTGCTTTTGTACTGGCAGCAGTATCCTGTTTGGAAAGAGAGGGAACTATTTTTTTTGTACTCCCGATGGAGTTTCTGCAGGTTCAATATGCAGAAAAAATTAGATTATTTTTGGAAGAACATTTTGATACAATACATATTTTGTCTTTTAAAGAAAGGATGTTTCCAGAAATAGAACAAGAATCTTGCTTGGTTTATTTGACAAATGAATTTAAGAATCAACCATATATAAATTTTAAAATTTATGCTGAACTGGATTCAGATTCGCCATATTATTGTTCTAAAATTCAAAGAAATAAACCATTAAAAAAATGGACGAATGCTATTCTATCAGATGAAGAGATTGATTTATTGAATAAGATTGACTCAAACTACAAGAAAGTTTCCGAAGTGTGTGAAGCCTCGCCTGGAATTGTAACGGGAGCAAATAATGAGTTTATTTTAACAAAAGAACAGGTAGAACAATTAGAGTGCCAAGAGTTTATTTTGCCGACAATTGCTAAAAGTAATATGTTAAACGGTCAGTTCATATTAACTCAAGATGTGGTTGAAAAAATCGGAGAAAGAGGAGATAGAATTTATTTGTTGAATTTATCACATGTTGATGAGAAATTATTTTCGAAGTCTTTGAGGGAATATTTGACAAGTATTGGGGAAAAACAAAATGCGGCGGAAGTAAAATTGAAAGACAGATATAAATGCAGAAACAGAAAGCCATGGTATGGAGTGCCAATTGTACGAAATGGGGATCTTTTTTTCTTTAAAAGGTATGATAAAATGCCAAGAATATGTGTAAATGAAACAGATCTTTATACAACAGATATTGCTTATAATATGAGATTGGATTCTGAATACGATAAAGAGAGTATGGCATTTTGCTTTTACAATTCGTTGACATTAACTCAATGCGAATTTTATGGGCGATATTATGCTGGAGGCGTTTCGGAATTAACACCAAGTGAATTTAAAAGTCTGGCTATTCCTTATCGAAAAATTAATAAAGATGATATTAAGCAATTATCAGAAATGTTTAAGGAAAACGAAAATATTGATAAAATTATTGCGTTTGTTAATTTAAAAACAATAGAAAAGGAATGGGGACATAAACAAATTTTAAAACTAGATGAAATGCGGAGAAAATTGATAGAAAGGAGATTACTGTAACAGGCAATATTTGTGGGAAAAGAGTTATACGAACGGTAGTAGTACTGTAAAAATATTTCCGTAGTCCCGTGATTTTGTGGGGATATGTTTTAATTTGGTACTCATGTGGAGACGGTAGTATTGATGTCAAGGAAATAAAATTAAGTGCCAGAAAGCGGCGTATTTCCGGGCTTTTTCGAAGGTTTGGATCTGAAGCCAGACTTCTGAAAAAGCTCGGTTGTTTTATATGGAAACATATCTACCGCGAAATCTGTGTCAGGTTGTAACCTCGGATTAGATGTCGCGATTTGAGACAGTGGATTAGATGTCAGGCATTTTGGGCTGATTTTTGAAAAACGGAAAGGGTTGACAACCAATCCGGCAACTCGACCAGTTTGGGTGTTTGTAGGCAGTGGAATAGATGTGAAGGGAAATTCGGTAAGTCGAAATTTTGGAGGTTATTATGGCTTTTGATTTTAAGAAAGAATTTAAAGAATTTTATATGCCTAAGAATAAACCAGAGATTGTAAATGTACCTAAGGCAAATTATATTGCAGTTAGAGGAAAAGGCAATCCAAATGAAGAAGGCG
>CAKRMK010000001.1 GCA_934364795.1 uncultured Blautia sp. | reverse complement strand
AGGGTAGGGACGGCAGATTTAACCAGTTAATTGGAGTGTGTTTCTGCCTTTAGGGGATTTATTTTCGGAAGTTCACATGAAAGGATAAGACAGAAAACAGGTGGCATGAAAATAAAACGAATTGGATTGAAATGAAAACGGAGGTAATATGGGAGTCGCAAAAGAGAAAATGATGTCTATTGCAGCACGAGGTTATGGAGAGTCAAATAAGTATGTTTGCAGTGGTTGCGTCAAGGATCAGTATCTTCAGAAAGTGATACGTGCTAAAGGCCAGGTTGGAACCTGTAGTTTTTGTAAAGATGAAAATGGGAAACCAATACGCCATAGAAAAACGTATCCATTAGAATCACTTATGTCAGAAATCATTCCTGCGATAGATTATTATTATATGAGTACAGATGGTAATATTCCATACGACAAGGAAACGGAAGAATATCTTGGTTCATTTATAGATCCATACAGCTTTGTATATGATATACTGGCTGACGAAATGCAAGTTGAAGAATCGGAATTATTGAAAGAATTGTTTGACATATTAGAGCCTGAAAATCGAACAACAATTTTTGAGTTTGAGGATCGTACGTCGGATAAGGATTTGAAGGCTTGGGCGAAATTCACTTCTTTGGTAAATGGACGTAAGGAAATGTCTGTTGAGCAGATAGTATCTTTGTGTGATAACAAAGATGCACCGGATGACCTGAAAGAGATTCATGCCGTTTTACGGGTAGTCTTAGCTCATGCAAAGAAATTATATGCGTATACAACGATAAACACAGGGGAAGCATTATATCGCTGCGTTAATTTTCATGAGTTTGGGTTTGCACCGAAGGGTTATACAACAATCCCTGCAACATTGGTCGGTACAGCTCCGGCGAAATTTGCAGAAAATGGCAGATTCAATGAAAAGGGTGATATGATGTTTTATGGTGCGTCTAATCCGAAAATTGCAGTAAAAGAGGTCGGAACGAAGGAAAATTATCCTTTTACAATAGGAGAATTTCATACAAATAAAAGAATCAGGGTACTTGATTTGTCTACAGTTCAAAGCTGGAAAAGACCAAGTACATTTAGCTTGGAGCAAAGTGATATTGAGAAAAGAGAAAGTTATTTGTTCTTAAAACAATTCATTGAACAGATAACACTTCCCGTTGACAATCGGAATGAGGCGGATGATTTTTATAAACCTATTCAGGTTTTTACAAAATATTTGCAGAGAGTGGGAAATTTATATGGGATTGAATATAGAAGCAGCTTGGCTGATCAGAAGCAGAAACATTCAGATTTTGTAAGTGACAGATGCTATGTTTTATTTGCAGAAAATAGGGATTGTATGGATGAATCAGAACTACAGCGTAAGATGAATACGAAACGCTTACAATTATATATGAAAAACGTTTATCAGACATATGATTTGCAGGGAAAGGCAGGTAACAATAATGCCCAGACCTAAAAAGTTTCCAGATTATAATGCAGATAAAATACAGAAAGAATTGATAGAAGCTGTAGCAGAATCATATGAAGAAACTGGAGAGCTAAAGATTACAGCGAATGAATTTAGTTTATCGCCATTGAAAATACGGAAGATGCTAATTACTGCAGGGGTATATTGGAATGAAGTATCAGATGAAGTTAATGAGTTATATAGGCAGGGAAAAACAGTACAGCAGATAATGGAGATTACAGGATTGAAAAAATCATCAGTAAATGGCTATTTGCCATATTCAAAGACTATATACAAATCAGATATTGTGAGCATGAATGCTACGAGAATACAGGTATATCGAAAACGTAAAGTTTCTGTTGAGTTATTGAATAACAAGCCAGATGAAGATACTTTATGGTCTGCGATAACTGCGTTTCAAGGTTATCCCTTTCATACTTTTTCTGGACTGCCGTTTTTATATAAAATTCCGGTGGGAAGAAAAGGAATACTTAACAGGGAATTGTGGGTGGATCGACGAGATAAGAGTAAAAGTCTGACATGGAGTTCTGTATTATTGGCATATGAAAAGGTTAGAGAGTTAGATGATAAGATTGTTGAAAAACCAAAAGACATAGGGGATATACGGGGGATTTCTTATATATATCCTATATTTTATCGGTTTGGATTGATTGATGTGCCAGAGAAGATAGCTGCAAGAATGGAATTAAAAAGGACACGAAAGTGAGGTACTATGAGATGAAACTTTATATAGTTGGAAATGGATTTGACCTTAATCATGGGAGAAAAACGTCATACTGGGATTATAGGAATTATTTGTCGGAAAAGTATCCTGATCTTGTATATAAGTTTAATATGATGGAATATACCAAGGGTGCAGAAGTGGATGTGAATAGTAGATGGAGCGATTTGGAAAATGCGCTTTGGCTAGATTATGATTCCGCTTTTTCTGAAATAACAGATAATTACTATCCCGATTTGGACAGTGAGAGAACACCGGGATGGGATGATATTGGTATTGAAGTAAATAATCGCTATGGATTTATCAAGAAATTTACGAGAGATTTTTTTTATGAATGGATTTGGAATGAAGATCAGCAGTTTATAGATAATAATTTCAAACGTCATGTTTTTTATTCTGATAGTTATTTTGTAACATTTAATTATACGAAGACACTGGAAAATTTATATAATATTCCGGAAGATCATATTTTACATATTCATGGATCAGTAGATGCAATATTGTTTTCAGTGCCGATTTTCAAATATTGGCGGTTGTGACCAATTCAGATTTAGAGTATAATATCAATATAGCCGAAGAATGATTTCGATACACTGTAGAAAAGGAGAAATGCCATTGAACACAGAAATCAGAAATTTAATTCTTACGACAGATAAAGATGCACAGTATGACGAATGTGCAAAAAGATTACTTAGCCAGAAATATATTCTGGCTCATATATTAGTGAAAACCGTTGATGAGTTTGCCGGAATGAATCCAAAGGATGTCGTTCCGTATATTGAAGGGAAACCATTTATTAGCCGTGTTCCAGTAGAGCCGGGACTTACGAATACGTTTATTGAAAAAGAAGGATCCCGTGTGATTGGTTTTAATTCTGAAAATCAGGAACTCCATGAAGGATTGATACGGTTTGACATTATATTTTATGTCAGGATGAAGGATGGGCTGTCACAGATTATCATTAATGTAGAAGCCCAGAAGGATGAACCAGGTGGATACGATATATTGAATCGCGCGATTTTTTACGTAAGCCGCATGGTTTCTTCACAGAAAGAGAGAGACTTTGAGGGTTCCAATTATAATGATATCAAACGTGTTTATTCCATTTGGATCTGCATGAATATGCCAGAAAACAGCCTGGAACACATTCATCTGGTGAAAGACAGTATCATAAATTCACACAGCTGGAAAGGCAAATTGGATTTGTTCAATATTGTTATGATCGGACTTTCAGAAGAGATTCCCGTACATGAGGAGAAATATGAGTTACATAGATTGCTGGGTGCACTGCTATCCCAGGATTTGACTGCAAATGAAAAAATAGACATTATTGGAAATGAGTATGAGATTCCAATGGAAAAAGATTTCAGAGAGGATGTGAGTGTTATGTGTAATTTGAGCCAGAAGATTAAAGAAAGTGGAATTGAGATTGGAACCGCAAATGGAATTGAAATGGGAAGAAAAGAAATGATTCTGAAAATGTACGGTAAAGGTTATACAATCGCTCAGATTGCTGATGTAGCAGAGGTGGATGAAAAGCAGATTCAAGATATTATTAAAAAAAATGAATGATTGCCGGTATAAAAGAATTTTGTATACTAGAATTTTAAAGAATGCACCACAGCCGAGGCTGTGGTGCGAGTTTTTAGTAGAAAAATTCAAGAAAATTATTTGCATATCCCAGTCATTTATCCTATAATAAAACAAAACACTATCGTAAACATCCAGTTTTGGTTGAATTTTTATGATAAATTTTCAGAAAAAATAAGTAAATAAAACCTACTGGAGGAGAAGAATATTGAGTAAAAAGTTACTTAAGAAGGCTTTTGATGAAATGAAGAATACAACCTGTTTTTCATTGCAGTTACTTCAAATAAAATCTAAAAAAGAAGATGTGACATATTATTCCAGAGAGTGTGTATTAAATCCGGAGGGGAAAATTGAGATGTTTGCCCGTGAACTAGCTGATAAATATTCGAAGGCTATGGAAAATGATACATATGCTAGTGTAGATGAATATACAGGTGATGTTGTGGGAAATGTGATATATAAGCTTGACGGAGATAATGCGCTGATTTTAGAAGAGTATGGAAAAATGTGCAATGTGGTAGCGGATCCTGATACGGAGAGTTGCATTGGTGATACGAAATTTAATGCATATATAGTTCTTGGAGAAGTAGAAATTGATTCTGAGATTGTTCCAATAAAGCTTATTTCGATGCAGTCACCTATGATGAATATGACAAATAGGTTTTTACTGAACTTTGAGAAAAAAGCATTCAGGGAAATTACTGACCCTATATTGACTCTGAAAAGATCTATTGATGTTGTTATTCTGGGAAACACAGTTTATATGCTTACTCTTGCAGGGGAAAATTTATTTGCAATGGAGAGAGCATACAAAGCTGTTTGTAATAATAAAGTAAATGAAATTATAGAATGTGGATTTTTGACAGATGCAGCAATGTTTCAGAGAATTGCAACATCTGGATCCAATCCAAGAAGGTTTGTTTCGTATAATCAGTCGCGGCTTGATGCTATGAAAAATGTACGTAAAAGGAAAAAACTGGCGAATATGTTTGATCTTAAACTAAGAGGTAATGAGATTGACACGAATGATGAAAAAACGTCTGCACGTCTGGTGAAATTTCTCTGCAATAAGGCTATGTTGGATCCGTTGGATGATTCTCCCGTGGAAGTGGCTGCAGCCAAGAGCTGGCAGTGATATGGAGGTTGTGATGGTATTTCAGCTGAGTATGTATTATCTTTCTTTTACTCCACTTTGGATTTTGGTAATATTAACAGATATTTTCAGCATATGTGAAAATGATAAATACCTGACAACAGAATATATTAGCGTTGTGGTGATTCCCTTTTTCCTAATTATAGCAGTTTGGAAAATGCGAAGTAAATTGAATTCTAAAAGTAGCGATAATGTGAAACGCATATGCCTGGAAGCAGTGCAAGAAGAAAAGTTTCTTGCAGCAGAGTTCTTAATGTCTTTTATTTTTCCTATGTTTGCGTTCGATTTTACTCATCATCAAGGTGTTATTTTGTTTCTGGTTTTTTTCCTTATATTTGGCTGGTTATGCATCAAACACAACTATTTTTGTGTGAATGTGGTTCTTGAAGCTATGAATTACAAAATATATAACTGTAAATATAAGAGTGAAGGTGATAAGCTGGTTGAGAAAAAGGTATTAAGCAAAAAGTATTTAAAAAAGAATGTTGGTGAAAAAATATTGGTGAGATATCTAAATAATGAATATGTTTTAGATTGCACTGAGGCGTTGAAACGAAAGTGATTTTATAGATATGTTTCCTATATCCATTCGTAAATACCAGTGAATCGAGGAAAATCCAATGATAAAAAGAGAAGAGCTGATTCAAAAATTTAATACAGGAATGAGCGTACTTTGTGCTTATATACATTTAAATAACAGCTGTAAGCTACACGATATTAATATTGATGCGGAATTCTTTATAAGGGATTTGCTCAGAATCATATTTGGATGGGATATAGTGAATGCAAATAGTATGATCCCTGACTGCCCAGGCTATGATCTGATCAGTAAAAGGGATAAAATTATTGTTCAGGTGACATCTACAGATAGACCGGATAAGGTAATAGATACGCTGAAAACTATTGGAAATATGGTACAGTGCGATCCGGAATTAGCCGGGTATACCTTGTATTTCGTGATTTTGAAAATTAGTGCAAAAGAAAGTGTGAACTACAAAGGCAGAAATGGTGGTTATAAATGTCCTCCAGGAATATTTTTTGATCAGAGAAAAAATATATATGATTTTTCAATTCTCTCAAAAAAAGTGCACAGCCTTTCAGAAGTCTCAGATAGAGAAAAAATAGCGTCACTGGAAAAATTTATGAATGAGAATTCCGCTTTATTTGGTCCTTTTGAACCGAAGATTCCAGTTAAAAATAATATTGATACAATTATCAGTGAATATGCAGAAAATTTCAAAGCGAAGTTATTTCGGCATGCAAATAAGAAGAATTCTCAGGTTACCTTAGAAGGTGTTTTCGTGCAGCCGAAAATTCAGGAATTGAATAGTAAACCACAGGAGCTGGTTTCTATATTGGGGAAATTTTTGTGGAATGAAACAGAGCGGCGGATATTGTTTATTGAAGGGGATGCAGCCTGTGGAAAAAGCAGTTTTATTTCATATTTGTGTTATCACTACAGAGAACAGGATGAAGAAGGCAGAGGGATTTTTCTACAGGGAAAACTGATCTGTATTAGATTGAGAGATCTGGAAGTAGATGAGAAAGATCGCATAATAGAAAATAATATAGCAAAATATTTAGGCCTTTCAACCTTTGATGAATATAGAGCAGAGTTTCATAATCATATTGTAATTTTAGATGGTGCAGATGAACTTAGTATGTTGGAAGGACGCTTAAAGAGTAGTCTGGAGGATATTATAAAATCTGTCAGAAAGATTTTTAAGAAAAACAAGATTATTGTTACGACACGTCCTCAATATATTGATTATAAGAAATTTGCCAGTGAAACTTTTAAGTTTAAAGAAGTCCGCATGCAGCATTTTGACAGAAAAATGAGAGAAGCGTGGATCGAGAAGTATGAGAAATGCGGAGAAACAATACCACAGGAAACGAAAGAATATATTCTCAATGTCGATAAAGAGAAAGTTGCAGGAGTAGCAGACACTCCGTTGGCTTTATATCTGCTGGCAGCCTGTGAGATGAGAGAGGAGTTGCAGTGGAATATATGGGCACTGTATCATGAAATCTTTACAAAGGCAATTATAGAGACAGAGTATGATGAAAATTTCTATAGCAGTTCGAAGCATCCTATCAGAGAGAGTAAGGAGCTTTTATTGGAGATTGTAGAAAGGATTGCATTTGAAATTTTTAAAAAAAGTGAGAAGGAACAGTATTTTATAGAGTCAAAAGATTTGGATCATATTGTAAGTGAATTTGATCTGGAGCCTTCATATGAAAAATGGATCCGGAAGTGTTGTGTTTTATGTGCATATTGGAAAAGTAATGAGAAGAAGGGTGTTCTGGAATTTTATCATAACAATATACGTGACTACTTTTTCTGTGAGTACATATATGACAAAGTGAAAGAGTTTCTTCTGTCGGACTCAGAAGAAAATATAAAAGGATTTCTGGAATGTATGTGTCAGATCTTGTCATATGGCGAAATTGCGGGAAGTACCTGGGTAGAAACACTTTTGTTTCTCCATGAAAGAATCAGGTTTGAAAGAGAAGTTTCAGAGGAAGAATATGACAGGAAAAAAGCTGAAAAGTTTTTTGCAAGGGTTTTTTCAAGTGTTTTCTGTGATGATACTATTTGGAAATATTCTTATGGCAGAAATAATTACCAGAAAATAAAGTATACAGTGTCAAATGTATTACTTCTGGTCAGAGTCTGGCAGAGTGGATTGGGAATTAGGAGTCAGAAGAATGTATTTGCAGATACTCCTGAGGCACTGGCTGATATTGCGAAGTCAGATATTTTATCAGACTGGAGTGAGATATTTCGAAAAAGAATTCCAATTCCTAATGATAAAAGAATTTTTATTGGAGAGAATTGCATATTTCAAAATATTTCTTTTGATAGAAAATATTTGGAGAGAGAAGATTTTGAAAAAAGCGAGTTTAGGGGAACATCATTTGAATATAGCTCCTTGAATATGACTAATTTTCGAGAATGTAAACTTGGGGATCAGGTATCATTTGCGGGGGCCACGCTGATTGGTGTGGATTTTTCTGGAGCAGTATTGGATCATGTAAGCTTTGTGGGGGCTGTCCTTCGGGAATGTTATTTCTATAATACAGAGATTATAAGTGGTGATTTCAATGGATGTACTATAGAAAGCTGTGTATTTGCAGGCACGAAGCTAGAAAATGTTGACTGGAGTTATTCGAAAGCCAGCAAATTTGATTTTGGTGATGTGATATGTGACAATTGTTGCTTTAACCATATTAATCTGAGTGGACGTCTGATATTTAATAGCATATTTACGAATTGTATTATAAAGCGGGGAAATTTCAAAAACGCTAATATAAGGAATTCGAAAATGTTTGGTGGCAGTCTGGAGAATACAAAATTTGTGAATACTGTATTCGAAAAAAATGAATGGAAAAATGTTAATTTTACAGGAGTGGATTTTGGAAAGCATGATTTTGGGGAAGCTTATTAATTTCCATAGATTGCTGGGTGTACTGCTATCCCAGGATTTGACTGCAAATGAAAAAATAGACATTATTGGAAATGAGTATGAGATTCCAATGGAAAAAGATTTCAGAGAGGATGTGAGTGTTATGTGTAATTTGAGCCAGAAGATTAAAGAAAGTGGAATTGAGATTGGAACTGCAAACGGAATTAAGATTGGCACTGCAAATGGAATTGAAATGGGAAGAAAAGAAATGATCCTGAAAATGTACGGCAAGGGTTATACAATTGCTCAGATTGCTGATGTAGCAGAGGTGGATGAAAAGCAGATTCAAGAGATTATTAAAAAAACGGAATGACAGCCGCGAAATATAATAGAAGAGGTAAACGAAGGAGAAATGATAAAATGAAATTATACCATTATCGTTCCATAAATAGTGCCCTTCTGGAACTTGGCAATGGCACTTTTCATTTTGCTGCCAGAGAAGAATTAAATGATCCCCTGGAAGGTTTTGTACGTGTTTACTGGCAGGGTGATAAGGCTGCCTGGGAGGGATTGTTCAGGCATTACATATATAGTGTTGGGCAGGCACTGGAGCTATATCTTATAGGAGCTGATGAAGAGTTACTTCATCATAACACTTTGATTGCAGATGTTCATCGATTTGATGATGTTCCTTTTGGCTCCCTCCTAAGAAAACTGGGAACACAATTTTTGGAAGAGCCAGATGTACAGCGTTTGGCAGAGTTTTATGAAGGGCATTGTCTAAAAGTATCAGAGAAAGAACTTCGATATATTATTCGCCTTATTCACAGCAAAGCACTTGTGAATTGTTTAAGAGAATTTCAGCAAAGAAATTTAATGGAAGAGGAAGAAGCAGAGCATTTTATTAATTTTTTTGACCGGCCACTTCCTGTAAGGAAAACACTTGAGGAAATGGATAAAAGCCTTTCATCTGAAGAAAAGCGTATTAAGATAATGGAGTTGGTGGAAAGATTTGCGGAAGATATGCAGGAGTTTACTTATATGCTTCAGGCTTCGCAGGATGACACTTTTCTTTATGGAAATCCTTCCGCAGATAAAAAGGACAGAGAAAAAAGAGACGATGTTTCCAAAGCACGGCAACATAGAGATTGGTTGACAGTTGCTATTGATTTTCCAAAAGTATTTGTAAAGCAGTTGACGGAAATGATTTATCCAGAGAGTTATGTTGTATGTTTTTCAGGAAAAAATGATGATTCAGCTATGTGGGGGAATTATGCGGACTGCCATAAGGGAGTATGTCTTGTTTACGATACTGAAGATGAGGATAAAATAAAAGTCAAAGTATCGAAGGATTCTATTTCTCTTGATGTGAAACCTGTTTCTTATGGTGGAAATATAATTGAGCGCAATTTTTTCCAGACTTTTGGCCGTTTGAATATGCGGCAGATTAAGGAGTGGCTGCTGGGTACTGAAGAAATTAGCAGCTGCTATCAGGCGGCATTTTCAGAACCGGAGAAATGGCAGGAACGTTATTGGGAAACATATGAAGCCAAAACTTACCGCAAAACAAATGCATGGGAGCATGAAAATGAGTTTCGGGCAGCCCTTACAAATACTTTTGGTGAATTTAATGAACCAAAGCAGCGGAATGTCCCTTTTGAATGGAAAATTCTGAAAGGGATAATTTTTGGAATCAATACGTCAGAATATGATAAGAAAAGAATTTTGAATACATTGGCAAAGCATAAAGCGGACTTAGAGGATTTTACTTTTTATCAGGCCGAATATGACGAAGAAAAACAGGAGATTGTGATTCGTAAAAAGGCGTTTTGGAAATTATAAATAAGAAGGAGAACATTTATGAAAAAAATACGCAGGTTCATTTTACTTGCAGGTAGTTTGTTTGTGTTAGGCACTGGAGTGAGAACACAGGCAGAGGGCATGGAGCAGACAGAGTTTACAGGAGAAACAACTGCAGATGAAACAATTCCAAACGATGCATGGGAGAATGAACCCGGCGGGGGAGAAGCAGAAGAAAATGAAGAAATAGAAGAACGTGAAGAAACAGAAGCGTTTGGAAATTTTGTAGACGGGGAATATGATGAAGAGTCTGATATTGCTGATTCAGGGGAAAACCAGGAACTGGAATTTACAGGAGATGGCGGAAGTGCAGATGGCACGCCGGAAGCTGATTTAGAAGCTGATTCAGATGAGGACGCTCCTAATGAGAAACCATATTTGTATGATACAGGAGGCTGTGGTGCTAATCTTACTTATGAATTGTACTCAAATGGAAATTTAAGAATTAAAAGTGATAATAAAAATGTAAAAACAACGGTTGCAGTTGATGCTTTTAAAAACCGTAACGATATAAAGAAAGTGGTGATCTATGACGGAGTAAATGGTATTGGCGCCTCTGCATTTTACGGATGTAAGAATCTGACGAAGGTGACATTACCGGATTCAATGATTGAGATTGGAAGGTACGCATTTAGTTTTTGCAACAATCTGAATGATATTTCTATTCCGAATACGATATTAAGAATTGGGGATGGAGTTTTTAAGGATTGCCGCAGTCTTACCAGCATAAAATATCCCCTTTCTATGATGGGTAAGGCGTTATTTTCCGGCTGTACCAGTCTGGAAAGCATTGAGACGCCAGCAATACTTAGTGTAGAAGACAGTGCATTTTCGGGTTGCAGCAGTCTGAAAAGCATTCATCTGGATAACATGGAGGAAATTGGAGCGAATGCATTTTACGGCTGTAGCAGTTTATATGAAGTAACCACTGAAGAAAAAGATTGGGGTTATGGCAAACGTTTAACAACCATAGGAAACAGAGCCTTCGCAGGTTGCAAAAAACTGGAATCTTTTCCAGAATATAAAAAATTGGAAACTATCGGTTCGGAAGCGTTCCGTGACTGCAGCAGTTTGAAAAATATAGAATTATCGGAGAGTCTGACGGATATAGGAGATAATGCCTTTTCCGGCTGCAGTAGTTTGGAGAACATTACTTTACCTGACAGCCTGGTAAATATGGGAGTCAGTACATTTATGGACTGTAACAATCTTGTCAGTGTAACTTTGCCAAATGGAATCAAAAGCATCAAAGAAAAAACGTTTATGGGATGTACCAGACTGGAGAATATTGTGCTTCCAGATGGATTAACCGTAATTGAGAATTATGCATTCAGGGAATGCCGCAGTCTGCCGCAGATACTATTACCGGATAGTGTTACGGAACTTGGTATCTATGTGTTTGCGTATTGTACAGGACTGGAAAATGTGACATTATCAGGCAATTTAACAGCTATTAATACGGGAGATTTTTTCTGTACCGGATTAAAAGAAATCGTGATTCCTGCTAATATAAAAAGTATAGGAATACAAGCTTTCGATGAATGTAATGCTTTGGCAAATGTTACATTTGAAGGCAGCATGAATGATATTGGAGACTATGCTTTTTGCGACTGTGATGCTCTGAAGAATGTTTCATTGCCAGCGGGCCTTAAAAATATTGGAAATGCAGTGTTTGCAGGATGTGAGAATCTGGAAAATGTGATTTTGCCAGAGGGAATAAAGGGGGTTGGCGAAGGGGCATTTTCAGGTTGTGGCAGTTTGGCAAATGTTGTTTTGCCTGATAGCTTAAGCTGGATAGCCAAAAAAGCTTTTTCTAAATGCGAGGGATTAGAAACCATGACATTGCCAGAAAGTCTGGCGACGGTAGGGGAAAGTGCATTTGCAGATTGTACAAATCTGCAGGAGGTTATAATATCCAATAGCTTACAGGAAATTGGAAAATACAGCTTTATAAATTGCAATAATCTAAAAAGTGTTTATATCCCAGGCTCGGAGACAAAAATGGGAGAGAAGTGCTTCGGGTATACTTATGACAGTGACTCAAAGAAATATAATATGAATCGTGATTTCGTTATTATTGGAACAGAAGATTCCTATGCCCTGCATTATGCAAAATGGGCAGGAATCCATTCCCATAATGTTGAGGACACTCTCGAACATCATGAAAAAGTGCAGACTGCCTGTGTGAATTCCATTGAATACTGGCATTGCAATGTATGCGGAATTAATTTTCAAAATGCGGAAGGAACCATGATTCTGGAAAGAAAAGATCCGGAACAGCTCTCACACAAAATGGCTTATATACCAGAAAAACAGGCAACCTGTATAGAAAAAGGTAACATAGCATATTGGAAATGTACAGTTTGTAACGGATGCTTTAGTGATACATATGGAAAACAGAAGATAAAAGATTCTGATGTGGTGGTTGATTTGAAATCACACACCTGGGGAGCTTGGATTTTTACGCCATTAACTGCGGTACGTACTGTTAAAGGCAATGACGGAAATGTTGTTTTTGCGGATATTGACGGAGAGACACAAAGCTATAGGGAGTGCAGCACATGCCACCAGCAGACATTGGGTGAAAAACAGAAATATACCATGCATGTGAATATGGCCGAGTATACAATGAAGTATTCCCAGACAAGCTCTGTGGTAAAAGTATCTGGCTTTTCAGGAAAAGATTATTTAAAGCAGGTAATATCTAAAAGTACAGATGTCGTAAATGTGTCAAATGTTGATAAAAACGGAACCTTTACATTAACATCTTATAAAAAAGCAGGAACTGCAGACGTATATATTGAGCTTGCCAGTGGTCTTAACACTGTAATAAAAGTAAACGTGCAGGGACCGGTTAAAACCACATCCATTTCCGGTCTGAAAAAGAAAGTAACTCTTACAAAGGGAAAATCCTTAACCTTAAATCCACAGTTAAATCCGAAGAACAGTGAGGATAAGATTACTTATACTTCCTCCAATCGGGCAGTGGCGTCTGTGAATTCAAAAGGTGTAGTGAAAGCAAAAAAAGCCGGAACTGCAAATATTACAGTGAAATCGGGAAATGTGAAAGCTGTTGTCAAGATTCAGGTGCCGAAAGTAAAAACAAAGAAACTTCTTGGTATCCCGAAGAAAGTGAATCTTAAAGCCGGGAAAAAATATAAAATGAAAATAACAGCAGTCCCCAAAAACACAGATGAAAAAATCAGTTATAAGTCCTCAAATAAAAAGGTTGCAACTGTATCAACCGGAGGAGTTATAAAAGGAAAGAAAAAGGGAACTGCAGTGATTACAGTTTCAAGTGGTAAGTATAAGAGAAAATGTAAGGTAACGGTAAAATAAGTAGATTGCTGGGAGCACTGCTATCCCAGGATCTGACTGCAAATGAGAAAATGGATATTATTGGAATACGTCTAACAGATGAAGAACAACAGGTATTAGACGAACACACAAGGCAACATGCAGGAGAAAATCCGATAGTATCGCTGTTGTCTCCTCCAGGGCTGATAGTTGCCCGTAAAGTAAAATGCAGCCTGTGTAATAAAGAGTTTGAAGTGCGCGTTGCTATAAGAAAGGAAAGTGAAGTTGGGTGGACTCATCCAGATTTTATTCCGGTAGGTGAACACCCAGTGTCTTAAAGAGTAGATGAGATGTACTGTCCGGTTCATGTAAAAAAAGGGTACATGAACCGGACAAACTCTAACCCTGCTTAGATGGCAAGGAATCAATAATATAATTTAACTGTAATGTCTGATAGTTTTTCTTAATAATGTTTTCTATGTATGTACACAAATCTGTATTTAATCCTGTTTCCATTTCCAGATCTTTTATAATTGCTTTTTCTGTATAGTGATGTTTGATATAATAATCAGTTAATCCATCTAATGCCTTTGCAGCGCTCCAGAACTGTGACTTTTTTTCATAATGAAATTCCTGGTAATCATTTATGAATTGTGGGTCATAATAAAGAATTACATTTTCAAATAAATAATCTATGAGCTGTTTTACTTTTTCTGGTTTTTCGGTTTGATTTTGACGTAAATTTTCAAGCGAGAAATATATTTTCAGGGAATTTTCAATATCCTCTAATAGCCAGTTTCCATTATTTTCTCCAACATATGTTTTAAATGTTTTAATTGTTTCAGCCTGATTTTTTTTATAGGATTCACGTAAAATATCCCATAACTGATTGTAGTTTTTTACAAGATCCGGGGTTGAAGGGGTATTTTTATTTTTCATTTCGTCGGAAACTGTTTGCAGCCAGTTCTGATCAAGAGAATTTAAATCTTCTAATTTTTTTTCTAATAAAGTCATATTTTTACCTCATATATTATATTTAAGTACAACAGTGTCATAGTTTTTGCCGGAATATGAAGTCTGTGTAGCTCTGCGATAACCTTTATTGTCAAATTCTGTCTCTATACTTGTGTATAAAGCTTTATTCTGGACAAGCTGATAGGAACTTTTTTGAAAAGAATCATAATCAATGATAACCTCATCATCAATTCCGCTTATATTATCCCGGACGTATTTGCGCCCGGTATTTGTCAAAGTATATAATGCTCCCCAGCCTTCACCAATTCGTTCAATACAACCATATTGTTCTAATATCTGAAGAGTACCGGTAAGTGTACCGCGAGGAATTCCCAGTGCTGCGAGTAATGTTTTATGACGGATGTAAGGATGCTTGTAAAGATAAGTGAGAATATCTTTTGCATTGCTATGCGAATTTATAATTATTTCCACTTGATTTTTTAATTCACGTTTGTCTGAAGCAGACTGTAATATCTTGTTGAAAATATTGTAGGTCTGAACAAGCTTGGCTGAAAGTATGGCTCTTTGATCCGGATAATTACGAAGCTGAACGGTAAGTTCTTTTCGAATAGAACGCTGGCTGTTTAAAAGTACTTTTAGCTGATCTAAATTGTTGTTTTCATATGCATCTAAATATGCATCTGTAGATGTCGCCAGCAGATCTTCAAAATCCTGGACTTCAGGTTTGGAAATGGGCGCGTATGCAGCTGCTTGTTTATTGTGCTGATTATTTCCGGAAACATTTGTATCATATGTTTTTACATGGTATGTTTTGGTTTTCATAAAATCACCTGACCTTTTCTAAATTTTTGAGATCATTTATTGGTATTTCAGCATAAAAAATACAATGATCACAATTTTCTTTCTGGCAGCGGGTCACACCAGAACAGTTTATTTGAATTCCTTTATCTTTTGAAAAATCACAGTGTCTGCTTAATGTAGTAATGATGCCTGTGATTTCAAAATTCTGTATTTTATCGGTATGATTGGATGCGGAGCAGGTGTTGCACCATATCCAGTTGCAATTTCGATAGAGATTGCTTTGTGCAAGAAGCCGGAAATCGAAACTGCCTGTGGAAAAAGAGGGACTGCATATAAGGGTAGGTTGTAAATTCTTGATAATTCGCTCCCTGTTTTCAGCTTCTAAATAATCATAACATATAATAATACATATTCGTCCAAGCCCTTTAATATGCAGCAGGTGTAATTCTGTAGTGTCAGAGCTGTCATTAATATCTTCGTAAACAGGTTTACCTTTTTCAAAATACCTGAAATTGCAGTATTTCTTTTGCTGAAAAAGTATTTCCCTGCCATTTAAAATCATACAGCTGTGATTGGTGTTCTGCTCATCATTTTCAGCTTTTTCCCAGATGGAAGGAAACACAATTAGTGAAGGTACTGGATGATGTTTTTCTTTTATTTCTGCTAAGATTTGATTAAGCATGGAAATGGAGCCAAGCATTTCCGGAAAAACTAAAATATCGGTATTCTGCTGACCGGCAGCAATAATATTTACCATGACAGAATCTGTGACTTCTTTTTCATGCTCCAATTTCTCAATTCTGAATAAACTTTGGAGTGCACCGGTTTTTCTGTTTTTTCGTTGATAGGGAGCACTTAAGGTTAATATTTTACGCTTCATAATAGGAGAAATTGCAACTTTATAGCAATCGGGTGATCTGGGAGCTGCTAACTCTGCATCTACAATGTGATTTATTACATGAGTATTGGGTAAGGCCTGATAATCTATGTAATAAAAAGCAGAAAAAATTTTATTGGTTAAATTTTCTGTGGGTGATGTATGTTCCCAGCAACATTTTGTCTTTTTTATAATTGCAATTTGGGTTTGCTCAATATTATGATTAAGTGCATCGAATTGTTCTACATCGTCTTCAAAATTGCAGTTGCGGACATAGCAGCTTTCGATAGCCCGATCCATGTAATAAAGTAATAATAATTGAGAATAAATATTTTGTGTTTTGAACGTATTCAATATAGCAAAGAAACTCCTGTTAAGTTCGGCCAACCTTATTGTGTTGGGGGTACGATCGGGATTGATCAATTCAGGAAGGCTTTGGATTAATTGAGTTAAAATGGCATTGTCAGGATCATGTAATATGCTTTGAAAGTCTTTATCTGAATAGAAACCATGATTCAGGATGTTTCTTGTCAGTATGGCCATGATATTAAAAAATTCAATGAGTTTTGGTGCCATAACATTCCTTCTTTCTTTGTGATATACATTATATCATTTGTTATAAGGAATGACAAGAATATTGTTCGGTAATGTTCGGCAAAAAAGCCATTGCGGTAGTGATGAAAATGGCGGTTGTGACTAATTCAGATTTAGAGTATAATATCAATATAGCCAAGAATGATTTCGATACACTGTAGAAAAGGAGAGTAATTGTAACTGTTTTGTATGTGATTATGATAGGCATATTGTACGATAATATGAAGAAAAAATATTATATAAATATTCCCAAAAAGTTACGTGAGTCTGTGGAGGACAATGCGTTTGAAAAATAAGAATTTTCAATAAAAAAGCACTTGATTATATGAGAGGGGGATATAAATGGATAAAGAGTTAATTTGTAAAGAATATGAAATACTTCATGATGAGATACAGCAGAAGATAGCATTGCAAAACAATTTGTTGATCTTTATGATAACTGCCACATTAACCATTATTACAATAGCTGTAGAAAGTAAGAATTCCCTGTTATATTTATTCCCATTTTTTATTATTATTCCAATTATGAACAGAATTGCATATTATAGAAAAGCAACGTTTTATACGTGTACAATTGTAAAGCGTATAAGTTGAGGGATTTTCAGGACTTTGTAAAAATGGCAGGTCCATTGCTTTTAATTTTTATCGTTATATATTTGACGCACAAAATTAACGAACTTGATACAGACCGTGAAGTTATGATTAATTCCTGGAAGAATATAGAAATTATGGAAAAAAAGTTAAAAAATGAAAATATATTGCAAGTGGTGAAGATACCGGATATAGTTATAGAAAGCTCCAGGTGGATCTGATCAGATATGATTTAGAAGAAAAATACTGTGGAGCCTTTTAGTTTGGAGTGTGAATTTTATGGAAAGATTTGTGAATCCAGATAACAGCGTGTTTTATACGGCGATAAGATCAGAGCTATATGTTGATAAGACTGGGAAATTGCTATTGGGGGATGAAAATAATGTTGAGGTACTGAATAATGTGTTATCTGATAGCGAAAGAGCGTGATGCACATGGATGTCTGGCTTTAAAAACAAGTCATGGAAAACATCTTGTAGAGTTAAAAAGAGAATTAAACAATGCTGTTGGATACAAAGGAGTACAGCTTGTGACAATCAGCAGGCCAACAGCGTATGGTGAATATGCACCGTATCATTTTGTTGATACAGAACAGGAATTTCGAACACTTGTGAGAGAGCTTCGTCCAGAATAATTCTGGTTAAAATATATGAGGAGCGTGAGACAGATTGGAAGGAACAGAATTATATATACTGAAGCATAAAGATCTGGATGTTGCTATGGTAAAAATAAGTCCCTTTTCAGGAAGAATAGAGTATATTCTGGAAGTATATCTGCCAGAAGAGTTGCCTTTTGGATGTGATGCAGACGGTGACGGGCTTATTGAATGGTGGAATATGAGAGCTGTTCCAGATAAGCGAAAGGGAATTCAGCGGACATTAAAAATATTAAAGGAAGAAACCAGCCAGTCTCTAATGCTGGCTTCTTATGGATTAAGTTTGACGGATCATTATTGGATGCAGCCTGTTACAAGTGAGTTGTATTGGTCAGAAATCAATTTCTTTGATAATGATTTTTCAGATGAACTTGGAAATTTACTGACGGATACGGGGAAAATAGATGCTGGCAGACATATTTCACGTTTTTCTCCAGATTCCTCTGTGAATGGAGAAATGAAGAAGAAATGGGTGGTTCGTGATAACACACGTTATCTTATGAAAATAAATACAAATGATTATGGCCAGCAGGCTGTAAATGAAAAAATTGCTTCCAGACTTCATGAGCGGCTTGAATGGAAAAATTATATACCTTATGAAATTGATATGATAAAAATAAATGATCAGGAATTTCCATGCAGTTTAAATCCATTATTTACCTCACAGGAAATGGAGTTAGTTTCGGCATATCAGTTGATAAAAAATTATAAAGTTCCAAATGACCAGTCCG
The DNA here is from genome assembly GCA_934364795.1 of uncultured Blautia sp. GTDB lineage: Bacteria > Bacillota > Clostridia > Lachnospirales > Lachnospiraceae > Blautia_A. The sequence goes on along the minus strand of CAKRMK010000001.1, from coordinate 155,191 downwards.
AGTATGAAGCAATTATTTTTCTGGCAGCAGAGAATGGAATGGAAGAACAGAAAGTAAGAGAGCAGCTGGAATATATGATATTAACAGATTTTATTCTAAGTAATACAGACAGGCACTATAATAATTTTGGATTTTTATACAGCAGTGCAAAGCACAATCTGGTAAAGATGGCTCCTATATATGATACAGGAAATAGTCTCTTTTTTAATGAAGATTTGATACCTGTGAAAGCTGGATTGTTGAATATTCGGGTGAATTCGTTCTGTGAAAAAGAGGTGAATATGCTTTCCTACGTGAAAAATAAAAACTTAGTTGATTCGCGAAAGCTTCAGGGCTTTCCCGAAGAAGTAAAAGAACTGTTGCTAAGATATACGCATATGCCGATGGAAAGAGCTGACCGGATTATAGAAACCATACGGAAAAAAATAGAATATATTCAGCTTTTTCAGGAGGGAAAGAAAATTTGGAAAAGAGAAAAATATTGGTAAAAAATTTGCCGTTTCAAGTAGAATTTAAGGATGAAAAAATTTATATTGGAACTTCTCCAAAACTGATTGTAGACCTGAAAACACAGAGAAATGTTATTCGTTGTGAAAATGAAGACATTCCATATAAAAAAGAAGTGAAGTTCAGTCCTGATCTTTTGCAGGGAAAACGTCCCTGGGTTTTTGCAACAGCAGTGAAATATTATTATGAGGACGCATGTAAAATTTCAGAAGAAACGAAAATAGCACGGGAATATGGAAAACGGGCAAATCGAACTGTAATGATAAAAAACAGGAGGCACGAAAACATATGAAGATTGCAGTAGCTGGCACTGGTTATGTTGGATTATCCATTGCAACATTACTGTCACAGCATCATGAAGTAATGGCAGTTGACATTATACCGGAGAAGGTGGATTTGATCAATAACAGGAAATCACCTATTCAGGATGAATATATTGAGAAATATCTTACAGAAAAAGAACTGAACCTTACAGCAACACTGGACGCAGAAGCAGCTTATAAAGATGCTGATTTTGTTGTAATTGCTGCACCTACCAATTATGACAGTAAGAAGAATTTCTTTGACACCTCTGCAGTGGAAACCGTTATCAAACTGGTGATCCAGTATAATCCGGATGCCATTATGGTAATTAAATCCACGATTCCAGTTGGTTTTACTGCCAGTGTAAGAGAGAAATATCATTGTGACAATATTATTTTCAGCCCGGAATTTCTGCGGGAATCCAAGGCACTGTATGATAATCTTTATCCGTCCAGAATCATTGTAGGAACAGATGTGGAGAATGCAAGACTTGTAAAAGCTGCAAATACGTTTGCATCTCTTTTGCAGGAGGGAGCAATTAAAGAGGATATAGACACTCTGATTATGGGATTTACCGAGGCTGAGGCTGTGAAGCTGTTTGCAAATACCTATCTGGCACTTAGAGTTTCCTATTTCAATGAGCTGGATACATACGCAGAGATGAAAAGCTTGAACACGCAGCAGATTATTAACGGTGTCTGCCTGGATCCACGTATTGGATCTCATTATAACAATCCATCTTTTGGATATGGCGGATATTGTCTGCCAAAGGATACCAAGCAGCTGTTGGCAAACTATGCGAATGTGCCAGAAAATCTTATTAAGGCGATTGTGGAATCCAACCGTACCAGGAAAGATTTTATTGCCGACCGTGTTCTTCAGATGGCTGGCTATTACGATTATGATGAGGAAAATACATATAATGCATCATTAGAGCGGGAGGTTATCGTTGGTGTTTACCGCCTTACCATGAAGTCAAATTCCGATAATTTCCGTCAGAGCTCCATTCAAGGTGTTATGAAGCGTATCAAGGCCAAGGGTGCTACCGTTATCATTTATGAGCCGTCTCTGGAGGATGGAACTACATTCTTTGGCAGCAAGATTGTGAATGATTTGGAGAAATTTAAGGAAATGAGCCAGGCAATTATTGCAAATCGATATGACAGCTGTCTGGATGATGTGAAAGAGAAAGTTTATACACGGGATATTTTCAGAAGAGACTGAAATGTAGAATATAAAAAACTCCCTGCGTGGTCAGGGAGTTTTTATCATTATAATCCGAAGATTATTTAACTGTTACGTGGATGTACTTAGTAACAGTTCTGTAGTTTTTAGCTCTAACAACAACTTTTACGTTGTAAGTACCTTTCTTGGTACCCTTAGCAACCTGAAGTTTCTTGCCGTCTTTGCTGATCTTAATGTTAGTGTTATCTGTAGAGTAGGTTACTTTACCTCTCTGCTGTTTAACACTAAGTTTATAAGTTTTAGCTTTCTTCTTAACGGTAGAAGCCTTTACTGTATAGTTGTCTTTAGCAATTGTAACTTTCTGGTTTCTCAGTTTGATCTTGTAAGTAAGAGTTTTCTGGAATCCAGCGTATTTGCCTGTACCTTTAATAACAACTCTGTAAGTTCCGTTGTCTTTAAAGTTATAGGATTTTTTGTAAGTTACTTTGTAGTATTTGCTGTTGATTGTTTTGCCTTTAGCATCTTTAACAACAACTTTTGGTTTCTGCACTTTTCCGTTGTAAGTAGTATAATACTTTTTCAGAGAAGCGTTGAAGTTTGTTTTTACAGGTGAATCAGCTGCAAAAACGTTAACGCTCATCATAAGCATCATAACTGCTGCAACGATGGCAAGTGCTACTTTCTTGAATGATTTCATTGGTAACACCCTCTATTCTCTAATTACTTTATTTAATAAACGGCCTCCCCACGCAGACCAGTTTATTACGGAATTAATTAATGTTTGGATTTCTTAGACGGTTCATAACCATAGCCATAGCCGTAACCATAACCATAGCCGTATTTACCGTAATACTTTCCATATTTACCATACGCCCTGCCTTTGACTTCTGCACGGTTCAGGACTGTGCCAAGAAGCTTGCAGCCGGACTGCTGGATTTCATATAAAGACTGACGGATAACGCTCTTAGAAGTGATTCCTGCGCGTACTACCAGGACTGCACCATCACACATGGATGCAATCAGTGCACCATCGGAAACACTTCCAAGAGGCGGTGAATCGATGATCACGAAACGGTAGTTCTGGGACAGGGTTTCAAGAAGCTCTTTGAAACGCACATCCTCCAGAAGAGCAGATGGATTCTCAAGTAACTGGGTACATGGAACCAGATATCCATTAGGGATATTGGTACTGTATACCACATCAGTGTATTCAGCCATACCGGACAGATAATGGTTCAGACCCATAGTAGTATCTGGATCATATTCCATCTGGAAACGCTGCTTCATAACAGATTTACGAAGGTCAACATCAACAAGTACAGTTGGAAAACCAGCCTCGGAAAGCATTTTCCAGAGGTAAGCGGAAATCGTACTTTTTCCCTCATTGGGCTGACAGCTGGTCAGCAGGATCTTACGGGTATTCTTTCCACAGAATTTGATATTGACACGCAGACGGTTCATAGCTTCCTCAACTGCATAAGGCAGATCCGGAAGGATAACATTTAACTGGTTCATTTTTTCTTATGACCTCTCTTTCTGCTGCGGTGATGTTCTTCTTCCATATCAACAACCTGGTCGCTTTCAGGAATAGTAGTAAGAGGAACAAGATTGAAGTACTTCTCCATATCATCAGCAGTATGGATGGTATCATCCATGAGATATTCTGCAACAAGTACTGCGGCACAAAGAAGAAATCCAAGAAGAGCACCGATCATGGTGTATTTCATATAGCTTGGACCTACTTTATGCTCCGGCAGCTTGGCATGCTGTGCAAGGTTCGGAGCTTTGGTACTCATAGTCTCAGGAAGATAATCAATGGCTACTTCTGCCATGGTTTCTGCCAGATCCTTTGCCATCTGCGGATCTGTGGAAGTAGCAGTGATCTCCAGGATACGGGTATCACTCGGGTTGTTCAGTGAAAATGATTTTTTCAGCTGATCGGAAGTTGTGTCAAGACCAAGCTTGTCAATGACACGATTCAGTACCGGATAGCTGAGCATTAACTGTTCATAGTCAGCAGTCAGGGATGTTCCAAGATTCAGGTCGCTTAAACTGACAACGGAATCATCAGATGCTGATACCACGTAAAGCTTGGAAGTAGCTTCATAAGTCGGTGCAATGAAGAAAAAGGAATATGCATTGAGTACAACAGCACCGATCAGAAGGCAGAGCAGAAGATAATGCCATTTATCCAGTAAACTGTAGGCAAGATCCACAAGGTCAATCTCTACCTCATCATTTGTGAGTTCTTCATTCATGTTGGGTCTCCTTAAATTTTTTATTTTTTTAAAGAAAGATTATTTTTCTTCCTTATAAAAGAGCGAAAGAATTGCTTCCTGAAGACTGTCTTTATCTGGTGTAAATGTCTGCCAGCCGTCTTCATCGAAGTCATAGGTTCCGTCAATGGAAACCCGTTCTTCAGCCTGTTCATCTGTAAGCAGAAGAGCAAGCCTGGAGAATTTCTTGGCACTGATATTGGTTGTCATGTAATCCTCTACCGCGTGGTAAACATCTAGCGGGAAGGTGGTATTTTCGCTGCATTTTGCACGAAAAGCAGGCTTAAAGGCTTCCTCGTACTGTGTCTGGCGGCTTATACGGTTCTGATTCAGTCCGTCTGCAACGGTCTTGCGTTCACGGATATAACGCTCTGCGTCAGCACCCTGTAAGGTGACAGTTGCGCCCTTTTTCAGAGTATCGCTGTCTGGAAAATCCTCTTCTACAGTGACAGTAACACCGCCTACCATATCATTTACAATCTGGATGGCTCCCATATTCACCATAGCATAGCCATCTATGGAATGACCGCCAAGAAGAGTGGATACAGCATCTACTGTATTCTCAGCACGGGTAAGATGGTCAAGGCTCATGGCATGCGCCAGTGAGATCTGTGCATCTGTAGTGGCAATATAAGTGCCGTCATCCTCAAGGCTTCGAACAGGAGTCATGGTGTTACGGTCAATGGTAAGAATTTTACAGTTGTCTGTGCTTCTGTCGCGGACAAGTACAAGCAAAACATCACACTGGCCGGTACCATCGTACTCTGTGATTTCTTCTACCTTATCGGAAGAATCAATTCCTGCGAAAAGATAAGTCTCCAGATTTCCCTTGGGAACATAGGTGACTCCCTTATATGTAATGGCATCTGGATCTTCTGTAGAGGTTATCTGGGCCACTGGCTGATTATCGGCTGCTGTGAGAACACCCACAGTGGCACCAAAACCCAGGACGCCTACGGATAATCCGATTATAATACGTTTGAATTTTTTCTTTTTTTCCTTTGGTTCTATATATCTACGCATATGATCCTTTCTGCTGTCTGTAGGGAATTTTGTAAAATTCACCTGGTTCCTATACTGGCCTTAAAGCATTAAGCGGCAAGACCAAGAAAAGCGGCTCCTCCGGTAGGATGTGTAGCCTCAAGAACCATTAACACTGCAAGAACAATGAAAAAAATAACGGATAAAGTGACTGATAATTTTTTTGACATATATTTCTCCTGTTTATTTCATAATTTATAGGGGTACAGATCAGTATGGCAAAAGAGTTTCATTCTCTAATAGGAAGCGGGAGCTTTGTTCATCAATTCTCTGTAAAATATCTGCTCCGGCTTTCTTCTTAAGGAAGTCCCTTCCCTGTATAAGATTGGGAATCCTGTGGTGTGCACCGTGACAGTCAGTGCCAAGCACATGTGCCTTCCCCTCTTTAAACATACGAACGAGAGCTCTGGTATGTAGCCAGCTGCCCTCAAATGCTTCTGCATTAATCTGTATGGTAACTGGAAGAGTGAGAAGCTGTGCTGCCTGTGACTTATTGCCTGGCATCCAGAGAAAACGCTCCAGATGGGCGATCAGTACACGGAACCCTCTGTCATGGATCAGAGCTTCTACTTCCTTCAGATTCTCATCGGTCCAGGGAGTAAAAGGCATTTCAAGAAGGAGAATGTTGGTTCCATCTATTGTAAGTCTGCCAATATCCTTGGCCTTACTGATTCCATCAAAGAAAGCAACTTCTGCACCACAGCGGATTGCAGGATACCCGGACTGACCGTCCTCCTCCATGGCCGCAAAAAGCGCATCCCGGGCATTGTCTCTACGTTCAAGAAAAGTGTCAATTCGATCCCGTGATGCGTAAAAATGTGGTGTAGCCAGCATAATATCGGCATGATAAGCTTTTACCATATCCAGCATAGCAAGGGAGGTTTCCAGATTCCTGGCGCCATCGTCAATGCCTGGGAGAATATGTGAATGGAAATCAATTATATACATAAGCTGTCCTTCTTAACGTGTAAATAAAATATTAGTACACTTCTTGCCTAATATGTACTGATTTTATCACGGTTTGTTTGGAATATCAAGTCTGTATTCCAAAATATACAAAAAAAGGATGCCGAAAAAAACCATTTTCCTATTGGAAATTTTGTGCTATACTTATACAGCATATAATTAAAAATCGTTTCACGGGAGGAAGAAATGGAAAATCGCGAACGATATAAGAGACTTATCATGTTTCTGGCTTCAGCCCTGATTGTGGCATTGGAGACAGCACTTTTTGCCTACATCTGGTATCGGTTTTATTCTGTGAAGGATGTGATCGGCAGAAGATTTGACAGAGGAAACCAGGTTGTAATCGGCATGTATGTGCTGATGTTGTATTTCTTCTATAAAATATACGGAGGCTTCAAGGTTGGATACCTGAGGGTGTTCGAGGTCCTTTATTCCCAGGTGCTTTCCGTATTTTGTGTTAATTTTATAACATATTTACAGCTCTGTCTGATCGGCCGCTGGCGCCTTGGAGAACACCTTGGACCTATGGTAGTGATGACAGGAATTGATCTTGTGATCGTACTGATCTGGGTAGTTGGTATGCGTTTTGTCTATACCAGACTATATCCGCCAAGACAGATGCTGATGGTTTACGGAGGACATAATCCGGTAGATCTTCGGGATAAGATCCAGACCAGAGAGGATAAATATGCCATTAAGGAAATGATTTCCATTTCCCAGGGCCTTGATAAGGTTAAAGAGAAAATTGACGGATATTCCGCAGTTGTCATCGGAGATATTCCGGCACATGAGAGAAATGCAGTGCTGAAATACTGTTTCGAAAAGGATATCCGATGCTATTCTGTACCAAAGCTTTCTGATATTATGCTGCGTAATGCTGACGATATCCATCTGTTTGATACCACCTTACTTCTTTCAAGGAATTTAAGGCTGACTGCAGAGCAGCTGTTCTTTAAGAGAATTGTGGATATTGTTTTTTCCCTTCTGGGACTTGTGATCGCATCACCCTTTATGCTGGTGATCGCTCTTGCTATCAAGCTGTATGATGGAGGTCCTGTTTTTTATAAGCAGCCCAGACTTACCAGAGACAAAAAGATCTTTATGATCCTGAAATTCAGAAGTATGAAAATAGATTCAGAAGTGAAAGGCGCGCAGCTTGCAAAGAAAGAGGATGACAGGATCACTCCGGTAGGCAAGATCATCCGCAGGATTCATTTCGATGAGCTGCCACAGATCTTCAATATTCTGAAAGGAGATATGTCCCTGGTCGGCCCAAGACCGGAAAGACCGGAGATTGCAGCTCTTTACAGGGAGAAGATTCCTGAATTTGATTACCGCCTGAAGGTAAAAGCCGGACTTACCGGTTACGCCCAGGTTTATGGTAAATATAACACCACACCTTATGACAAGCTGAAGCTGGATCTTACTTATATTGAGACTTATTCTCTGCGGCTTGATCTGAAGCTTCTGATGCTTACTTTCAAGATTCTTTTCCAGAAAGAGAACACAGAAGGTGTGGAAGCATGGCAGAAAACAGCCGGACAGGAGAAGGAAGAAGGAAAAGAAAAAAAATAAAATGTTGAAATATCAGTGGAAACCATCTAAAATATGAAACTGGATAGTGGTGGAACACTTTGATAAAAGAAACACTGTAGGAATGCTTTTTCAAACAGGTTTCAGGGGACAAGAATTACAGGAGGAAATTTTATGTGTGGAATTGTAGGTTATGTAGGAGATGAGCAGGCTGCACCGATTTTACTGGCAGGACTTTCCAAACTTGAGTACAGAGGTTATGATTCAGCAGGTATTGCAGTGCGTAATGAAGAGACTGATAAGATTGCCATTGTAAAAGCAAAAGGCCGTCTGAAGACCCTGATTGAGAAAACGGATGGAGGCTCTGCTGTTCCGGGTACCTGTGGTATTGGTCATACACGCTGGGCAACACATGGTGAGCCGTCAGAAACAAATGCTCATCCACATTGTACAGATGACAAGTCAGTTGTTCTTGTTCATAACGGAATTATTGAGAATTATCAGGAATTAAAGACTAAGCTTCTTCGTTCCAACTATACCTTTTATTCACAGACTGATACAGAAGTGGCTGTGAAGCTGGTAGACTATTATTATAAGAAAACAGGAACTCCCCTTGAGGCGATTTCAAGGGCCATGCTGCGAATTCGTGGTTCCTATGCTTTTGGCGTAGTATTTAAAGATTATCCGGGCAAATTATTTGCAGCCCGTAAGGACAGCCCTCTGATTATTGGACAGAAGGATACCGGAAGCCTGATCGCATCTGATGTACCGGCTATTCTGGATCAGACCAGAAAAGTGTATTATATTGGAAATCTTGAGATTGCAGAGCTTTCCCGTGATGAGATCCATTTTTACAATATTGACCGTGAAGAAATCCACAAAGACGTTGTAGAAATCCAGTGGGATGCTGCAGCTGCTGAAAAAGGTGGCTACGAGCATTTTATGTTAAAGGAGATCCACGAACAGCCAAAAGCAGTTCAGGATACCATTGGTGCTTATGTAAAAGAGGGACAGATTGATTTTTCCGAGACTGGCCTTACAGATGAGAAGCTGGCTTCTCTTAAGAGAATTTATATTATTGCATGTGGTTCCGCTTATCACGTTGGAATGGTAGGCAAATATGTGATCGAATCTATGGCTGGAATTCCGGTTGAGGTAGATGTTGCATCTGAATTCCGTTACAGAAATCCTATTCTTGTTGAGGATTCCATGGTGGTGATCATTTCCCAGTCAGGGGAGACAGCAGACAGTCTTGCAGCCCTTCGTCTTGCAAAAGAAAGAAATGTTCCCGTACTTAGCGTGGTAAACGTAGTTGGCTCCAGCATTGCAAGAGAGAGTGATTATACTCTGTATACTTATGCAGGACCGGAGATTTCCGTTGCCACTACCAAGGCTTACAGCACACAGCTGATTGCCATGTATCTTCTTGCAATCCAGAGTGCATTTGTACGGGGCAAACTGGAAGAATCCAGAGTCCAGCAGCTTCTTACTGAGATGGAGACTCTTCCGGAAAAAATCAGCAGGGTTCTGGATGACAAGGAGCGTATCCAGTGGTTTGCAAGCAAATATGCAAATGCACATGATATTTTCTTTATCGGAAGAGGGATTGATTATGCCATCAGCATGGAGGGCAGCCTGAAGATGAAGGAAATCAGCTACATCCATTCTGAAGCGTATGCTGCAGGAGAACTGAAGCATGGTACCATCAGCCTTGTGGAAGATGGCACACTTGTCATTGGTGTTATGACCCAGAAGGATCTTTTTGAGAAAACGTTAAGCAATATGGTTGAGGTTAAGAGTCGTGGTGCTTATCTTATGGGACTTACAAGCTATGGCAATTACAGCATTGAGGATACGGCTGACTTCTCTGTATACGTACCGAAAACAGAGAAATTCTTTACCACCAGCCTTGCAATCGTACCCCTTCAGTTGATGGGCTATTATGTCAGCGTAGCAAAGGGGCTTGACGTAGATAAGCCAAGAAATCTGGCAAAATCTGTAACAGTTGAGTAAAATGTTAATATTGTTATAAAAATGCGGCACGGGGCTCTTTTGTCTCCGTGCTGTTTGATATTCTGGTATAGTGAATATTAAGCAGCCATCACATTGACTTGTCTAGAGCGTGCCCCCAAAATCATTCCCACAATCTGCACGCCCCACTTTGCGGGAGATTTTGCCCGGATGAAGGAATTATATATATTTTGAATATATTTTATGGAAAGGATACATTAAACTTGCATTTATCAGAAAATAAAACTTATAGGATCATCGGTACTGCTGGCCATATTGATCATGGAAAAACATGCCTGGTAAAAGCACTTACAGGAACAGATACAGATCGTCTGGCAGAGGAGAAAAAAAGAGGAATTACAATTGAAAATGGTTTTGCATTTTTGGATCTCCCAGATGGAAGCCAGGCCGGGATCATTGATGTGCCCGGACATGAAAAGTTTATTAAAAATATGCTTGCGGGAGCTGGTGGAATCCACATTGCCATGCTGGTTATCGCTGCGGATGAGGGAATCATGCCTCAGACAGTGGAGCATCTTGATATCCTTTCTCTTCTTGGTATTTCAAAAGGTGTGATCGTGCTGACGAAATGTGACCTTACCTGGCAGCCCGGCATAAAAGAAAAAATCAGGAATTTTGTGCAGGGAACTTTTCTGGAAAATGCACCTGTTGTGGAGACGAGTGCGGTGACAGGAAAAGGGATTACCCGGCTGAAAAATATACTGGCAGAGCTGTGCATTGAAACATATAAAAGTACGAGGCAACTATCCTCCGGTTTTAGACTTCCAGTAGACCGTGTGTTTTCCTTAAAGGGATTTGGCACAGTGGTAACGGGCACATTGCTGGATGGCACCCTTTGTAAGGAATGTGAAGCTGTCTTGTATCCGCCAGAGAGAAGTGTGAAAATAAGGCAGATCCAGGTTAATGGAAAAACAGTGGATGAGGCATTTCCTGGCCAGAGAACAGCAGTAAACCTTGCTGGGATAGAGAAAAAAGAAATTTCCAGAGGGGAAGTCCTGGCACTTGCGGGAAGCATGAAATGTACCACAATAGTGGATGTACAGTTCAAAATGCTGGAATCTGGAAAAAGGATACTAAAGAGCGGAACAAGAGTGCATTTTTACTGCGGCGCAGCAGAAATTGTATGTAAAATTATCCTGACAGACCGCCAGCTATTAAAGCCGGGAGAGGAAGCAAAAGTCCAGCTTCGTCTGGAACAGCCGGGCGCTGTGAAAAAAGGAGATCATTTTGTTATCCGGTTTTATTCGCCACTGGAAACTATTGGCGGCGGAATTGTTCTGGAACCTAATGGGGTAAAGAGAAGAAAACGTAAAGAGATAAATGAGCATGACATTAAAAAGAAAAATATAGAAGAGAATATAAAGGAGGATATAAAGGAAAATATAAAGAAAAACGGGAATGATAATGCTGAAAAAAACAGGAAAGAAAAAAGTGTAATCTATAAACAGATTGAAGAAAAATATCTGGCGGCTGGTTTCTTTCCTCCGCTTACAGCGCAGATAAAGTCAGAATTTTCAAAAGAGCCAGGTTTTTCTGAAATATTTTTTTCCATGACCCGCAGCGGGATACTGGTGCATTACGATGAAAAACATTATATCCATAGGGAATTTTGGCAGAAAGCACTTGATATGGCAGCTGCTTTATATAAGGAAGAAGGAGTGATCCAGACAGGGGAATTTCGTGATCGTATGGGAATTTCCAGAAAATGTGCCATTGCTTTGCTGGAAAGCTTTGATAAAGCACATATTACAATTTTAAAAGATGGGGTTCGTAAAATGAGATAAATTTATCTGGCGGGAACATATGGGAATCGAACCCATCCGGGACGGAATTAGCGCCCCACACTGGTTTTGAAGACCAGGAGGCACACCGGCGCCTATCTGCTCCCACAAGAAGTATACTCAAGTTGGCACCGGCAGTCAAGCAACATTACTTTTCATGCAAGAACAGCAACCTCCTATTGACTTATCATAGGCAGATAAAGTAGAATAGTATTATTGTATTAAAATTTCCGAAAGGAGAAAAAATATGGCAGAGACAGTTAGGGTAGTAGTAGACGCCATGGGCGGTGATAATGCCCCGGCAGAGCCTGTGAAAGCAGCTGTGGAAGCTGTTACCGAACGGGAAGACATTCAGGTAATCCTTACCGGTAAGCAGGATGTTATTGAGAATGAGCTGAATAAATTTCAGAATTACCCCAAGGAAAGAATCCAGGTGGTGAATGCCACAGAAGTGATCGAGACGGCAGAACCACCTGTTGTGGCAATCCGCAAGAAGAAAGATTCTTCCATTGTGGTAGGCCTGAACCTTGTGAAGAAGCAGGAAGCAGATGCATTTGTTTCCTCTGGGAGCTCAGGCGCCATCTTAGTTGGTGGACAGGTAATCGTAGGCAGAAGCAAAGGGGTGCAGCGTCCGCCATTGGCACCGCTGATTCCTACTCAGAAGGGAGTTTCCCTCCTGATTGATTGCGGTGCAAACGTAGATGCAAGACCGGACCATCTGGTACAGTTTGCAAAAATGGGTTCTATTTATATGGAAGACGTTGTGGGAATCAAGAATCCCCGGGTTGCCATTGTAAACAATGGAGCAGAAGAGGAGAAAGGAAATGCTCTTGTGAAGGAGACATTCCCTCTTCTTAAAGAATGTCCGGGAATTAATTTTATCGGAAGCATTGAGGCAAGAGATATTCCGGCCGGATATGCAGATGTGATCGTATGTGAGGCTTTTGTGGGAAATGTAATTCTGAAGCTTTATGAAGGTCTTGGAAGCACCTTCTTGAAAATGATCAAACAAGGTCTTATGAAAGATATCAGAAGCAAACTTGGCGCACTCCTTGTGAAACCGGCGATCAAAGAAACCATGAAAGCATTTGATGCCAGCGAGTACGGCGGAGCACCTCTTCTTGGTCTGAAGGGTCTTGTGGTAAAAACTCATGGAAGTGCCAAGGCGGTGGAAATCCGTCACGCAATTTTCCAGTGTGTCCAGTTCAGACAGCAGAAGATCAATGAAAAGATCGCTGCCCACATGGTAGAGGAAGCACCTGAGAAAGTTTGAAAAACGTTTGAAAAATGAAGCTGCCCTGCAGAAGATTAAGAAAATGTTGTAAGGTGGATAAAATCGTGCCGCAAAGACCTGCGGGATGTCTGATTCGTCTATTGGGCCTGTCAGGAAATATATCTGCCTTACTTCAAGGGAAGGATGTTTAAAATGGAAAAAAAGTTAAAAGCATTGGAAGCACGGATTGGTTATGAGTTCAAGAATAAGAACCTTCTGGTCCTTGCATTGACACACAGCTCCTATGCAAATGAAAAAAAACTTGGGAAAGCAGGCTGCAATGAGCGTCTGGAATTTCTGGGGGATGCTGTCCTGGAGCTGATCAGCAGTGATTTCCTCTATAAGAAATACACGCAGATCCCCGAAGGAGAACTTACCAAGAAAAGAGCCAGCCTGGTATGTGAGCCAAGCCTTGCCTATTGTGCAAGAGATTTTGGACTGCCCCAGTATCTGCTCCTTGGAAAGGGTGAGGATATGACTGGTGGACGAAATCGTGATTCAATCGTTTCCGATGCAACAGAAGCTCTTCTTGGAGCTATTTATCTGGACGGTGGTTTTGCTAGTGCAAAGGAGTTTGTACTGAAATTTATCCTGAATGACCTTGAGAACAAACAGCTCTTTTACGATAGCAAGACCATCCTGCAGGAAATCGTACAGGAGAAGGGAACCCACCTTGTAGAGTACCGTCTGATGAAAGAGGAGGGACCAGATCATAATAAGAGCTTTACCGTAGACGTACTGGTAAGTGGAGATGTGATGGGAACCGGCGTAGGACATACCAAGAAAGCAGCAGAGCAGGAGGCTGCTTACCAGGCAATCAGAAAAATGAAACACTGATAAAATCTGCGGTATAAACAGTAAATAAAACGTCAGATTATAACAATAATGACAAGGATTCGAAAAGCATGTATTTAAAAAATATTGAAGTGCAGGGATTTAAGTCCTTTGCACAGAAAATAAATTTCGAATTTCATAACGGAATTACCGGAATTGTAGGTCCTAACGGAAGCGGAAAAAGCAATGTTGGCGACGCAGTGCGCTGGGTACTTGGAGAGCAAAGTGCCAAGCAGCTTCGAGGCGGCAATATGCAGGATGTTATTTTTTCCGGAACAGAAACAAGGAAACCTTTAAGCTTTGCTTCTGTGGCAATCACACTGGATAACAGTGACCACAAGCTTCCTGTAGATTTTAATGAAGTAACGGTTACCAGACGGCTTTACCGTTCCGGTGAAAGTGAGTATCTGATTAACGGAAGTGCCTGCCGTTTAAGGGATATTAATGAGATGTTCTATGATACCGGTATCGGTAAAGAAGGGTATTCCATTATCGGACAGGGGCAGATTGACAAGATTTTAAGTGGTAAGCCGGAAGAACGGCGTGAGCTGTTTGATGAGGCAGCAGGAATCGTAAAGTTTAAGAGAAGAAAAAATACAACCATTAAGAAACTTGAGGACGAACAGTCCAATCTGGTCCGTGTTACGGATATTTTAAGTGAGCTGACCAGACAGCTGGGACCTTTGGAACGTCAGTCAGAGACAGCGAGGATTTATCTTTCCAAAAGAGATACTCTGCGGGAGCTGGATGTGAACAGCTTCCTTCTTGAAAATGAGCAGATCGGCAGGGATTTAAAGGAGCTGGAAGAAAAGAACCAGCAGACCACCGAAGAGCTGGAAGAGAACCAGCAGGCTTATGAGCAGACCAGGGTAGAGTATGACCGTCTGGAGGAAGAACTGGAGAAGCTGAACAGCCAGATGGAGCAGCTCCGTGAAAAGACTCAGAATGAGGCTATCCGCAAACAGCAGCTGGACGGTGAGATCAAGGTTTTACGGGAACAGATTCTTTCCGGAGTACAAAATGAGGAACATTATAAAAACCGGCTGCAGACCATTGATACGGATGTAAAAGAGCGCCAGGCTGCCCTGGAAATCCAGGAGCAGGAGAAGTCACAGCTTCATGGCGCATTTCTGGAAGCAAAGAAGCGTCAGGTGGCAGAGGAAGACCGTCTTTCCAATATACAGGCGCAGATTGAAGAATGTACACAGGCTGTGGAAAATGGCAAGAATGAGATTATCGAGCTTCTTAACCTGCGGGCAACCACAAGAGGAAAAGCCCAGCGCTTTGACACTATGATGGAACAGATCGATATCCGTAAGGCCGGAATCAGCCAGAGACAGCTTCATCTGAAAACAGAGGAAGTCCAGCAGCAGTCAGAGCTGGAAAAGGCAAAAGAAAAATTCCAGGGAATTACCACTCTTATTGAGGAAATGAATGCAGAATGTCAGCGTCTGGATGATGAAGTACATAAGATTACAGACCAGCTGAAAAAGCAGAACAGTCAGATGGAGATCGGACAGAGCGCTTATCACAGAGAGGCGTCCAGGCTGGAATCTCTGAAAAATATTACAGAACGTTATGACGGATATGGCAACAGTATCCGGCGTGTTATGGAGCAAAAGGAGCATACACCGGGAATACGTGGTGTTGTTGCTGATTTGATCCAGGTAAATAAAGAATACGAGATTGCAATTGAAACTGCTCTTGGCGGAAGTATTCAGAATATTGTTACAGACAATGAACAGACTGCCAAGCAGATGATCGAATTTCTGAAGAAAAACCGTTTTGGACGGGCAACCTTTCTTCCACTGAACAGCATCAATACAAAAAGTGGTTTTACCCAGAGAGAGGCTTTACAGGAGCCAGGTGTGATCGGTCTTGCCAGTGAGCTTGTGACCACAGGACCGGAATATACAGGTCTTGCCACCTATCTTCTGGGAAGGGTTCTGGTGGTAGATCACATTGATCATGCCATTGCTATTGCAAGGAAATACAGACACAGCCTGCGTATGGTAACTGTAGAGGGGGAATCCTTCAGCCCAGGTGGTTCCATGTCAGGAGGTTCTTTTAAGAATAACAGTAATCTTCTGGGACGGCGCCGTGAGATCGAAGAACTGGAATCCAGCGTGAAGGCTCTTCGTAAAGATATGGATGACATGCAAAAGGCCATCAATGATAACAGAAGCCGTCGTAATGTGATGCGTGATACCATTGCGGATTTGCAGGAAAAGCTGCGCCAGCAGTATGTTGCCCAGAACACGGCAAAAATGAACATTAACCAGGTAGAGGCAAAGACCAGGGAAATTCAGACCGGTTACAGCGAAATCCAGAGAGAGCAGATGGAGATCCGCCGTCAGATTGAGGAGGCAAAAGCTGATCACAACAAGATCGCAGAAGAATTGAAAGCTTCCGAGCAGGATGAAAAAGAGCTGGAAACTTTTATCCAGACAAGACAGCAGGAATTGGAAGAATGGAAGACTTCCGAGCAGGAGGTTTCCAAAAAACTGGAAGCTCTCCGTCTGGAAGCAAGTACTGCCCAGCAAAAAGAAAGCTTTGCGACAGAGACGCTGGAACGTTTAAGACATGAGCTGGAGGCTCTTCGCCAGGAAGAGACAGAGATTCATGAAACGCTAAAGCTTGGCAGTGAGGAAAATGAAAAGAAACGTCAGTCAGTAGACGAGCTGGAGGCTGTGATCCATTCTCTTTCTGAAGAGGAAATAAAGGCGAAAGCTAAGATGGAAAGCTGGCAGGCCATAAAGGATGAGAAAAACACCAGCCATAAGGCATTTTTTGAGAAGCGTGATGAGCTTTCTGGTAAGATTTCCCTTCTGGATAAAGAGTGTTATCGTCTGAAAAGCCAGATTGAGAAGTTAGAAGAGCACAGGGAAGCGCAGATTGCCTATATGTGGAGCGAATATGAGATCACTCCTAACAATGCGCTTCAATATAAGAAAGAAGAGCTTACTGATCTGAAGAAAATGAAACAGGAAATTGCCCAGGTGAAGGATGAAATCCGCAAGCTTGGCAATGTAAATGTAAATGCAATTGAAGAATATAAAGAAATTTCAGAGCGTCATACATTCCTTTCGGCACAGTATGAGGATCTGAAAACAGCAGAAGCCCAGCTGGAAAAGATCATTCAGGAACTGGATGAGGGAATGAGAAAGCAGTTTACAGAGAAATTCCAGGATATCCAGCGGGAATTTGATAAGGCATTTAAGGAACTGTTTGGAGGCGGAAAGGGAACATTGGAGCTTGAGGAAGATGTAGATATTCTGGAAGCAGGAATCCGTATTATTTCCCAGCCCCCGGGCAAAAAGCTCCAGAACATGATGCAGCTTTCCGGTGGAGAAAAGGCACTGACAGCCATTGCACTATTATTTGCCATTCAGAACCTGAAACCGTCCCCGTTTTGTCTTCTTGATGAGATTGAAGCTGCACTTGATGATTCAAATGTTGGACGTTTCGCCGGCTATCTTCAGAAGTTGACGAAAAACACCCAATTCATTATAATAACACACAGACGTGGTACTATGAATGCTGCAGACCGGCTTTATGGTATCACCATGCAGGAAAAAGGCGTTTCTACGCTGGTTTCCGTAGATCTTGTGGAAAACCAGCTTACGCAATAGAAGGAGGAGAGTAATATGGCAGAGGAAAAGAAAGGCTTTTTTAAAAGGCTTGTCAGCGGTCTGACAAAGACAAGAGATAACATAGTGGCAGGATTTGATTCTCTTTTCACCGGCTATTCTACAATAGATGATGATTTTTATGAAGAATTAGAAGAAATTCTGATCATGGGTGACATTGGAATCAATGCCACCACAGCTATTTTGGAAAGATTGAAAGATCAGGTGAAAATCCGTAATATCAAGGATCCAAAGGAGTGCAAGCAGCTTCTTATTGATACCATTAAGGATCAGATGACAGTAGACAGTACAGAATACGAGTTTGAAAACCGCAAATCTGTTATTCTTGTGATCGGTGTCAACGGCGTTGGAAAAACAACTTCCGTTGGAAAACTGGCCGGAAAGCTGAAGGACCAGGGAAAGAAGGTTATTCTTGGAGCAGCAGATACGTTCCGCGCGGCAGCAGGCGAGCAGCTTACCCAGTGGGCGAACCGGGCCGGTGTGGAGATTATCGGGGGACAGGACGGAGCAGATCCGGCGTCTGTTGTCTATGATGCTGTGGCAGCAGCAAAGGCAAGAAATGCAGATGTGCTGATCTGTGATACAGCAGGAAGACTTCACAATAAGAAGAATCTTATGGAAGAGCTTCGCAAGATTTACCGCATCCTGGAAAAAGAGTATCCGGAAGCTTATCTGGAGACTCTTGTGGTTCTGGATGGAACTACAGGACAGAATGCACTTGTACAGGCAAGACAGTTTGCCGAGGTTGCAAATGTAACAGGAATCATTCTTACCAAACTGGATGGAACCGCAAAAGGAGGCATTGCAGTTGCAATCCAGTCAGAACTTGATATTCCGGTGAAATATATCGGCGTAGGTGAAAGCATTGATGACTTACAGAAGTTTGATGCGAATTCATTTGTAGATGCGCTGTTTGACATTCATCCAGAGGAAAACTGACATTATTATTTAAACAGATTCAAACAGATTAGAAAGTACAGATACAGTAAATATTAACATAGTCCCAGTGTGTCTGAAACATGTTCCCGGAGGGAGTTGTTTTATATTTTCGGTATCAGGCAGGAGGAAGAAAATGCTTACATTAGAGAGTTTTGAAGAAGCAGCAGAGATTGTGAAACAGGTGACCCAGGAGACAAAGCTTGTAAAGAGCAGTTATTTTTCTGAACTTACAGGAAATAAAGTTTTCTTCAAACCGGAGAATATGCAGAGAACAGGCGCTTATAAGGTGCGTGGTGCTTATTATAAGATCAGTACACTTTCTGATGAGGAAAGAGGAAAGGGCCTGATCACTGCATCCGCAGGAAACCATGCACAGGGTGTTGCTTATGCAGCACATAAGTTTGGCGTAAAGGCAGTGATCGTAATGCCTACCACTACACCTCTTATTAAAGTGGAGCGTACCAAAGGATATGGTGCAGAAGTAATTCTTCATGGAGATGTATATGATGAGGCATGTGCCTATGCACTGGAGCTGGCAGAACAGGAGGGATATACTTTTATCCATCCTTTTGATGACCCGGCTGTTGCTACCGGTCAGGGAACCATTGCAATGGAGATTATCCAGGAGCTTCCTCTTGTTGATTATATTCTGGTACCAATCGGTGGAGGCGGACTTGCCACAGGTGTTTCCACACTTGCAAAGCTTCTGAACCCGCACATTAAAGTAATTGGTGTTGAGCCGGCAGGTGCAGCCTGCATGAAGGCTTCTCTTGAAAAAGGCGAGGTTGTCACACTTCCTCATGTAAATACAATTGCAGATGGTACTGCTGTTCAGACTCCTGGATCTCATATTTTCCCATATATTCAGGAAAACCTGGATGGAATCATTACCATTGAGGATGATGAGCTGATCGTAGCATTCCTTGATATGGTAGAGAATCATAAAATGATCGTGGAGAATTCCGGCCTTCTTACAGTTGCAGCGCTTCGTCATCTTGACTTTAAGAATAAGAAAGTGGTATCCATCTTAAGTGGCGGAAATATGGATGTGATCACAATGTCCTCTGTTGTACAGCACGGACTGATCCAGCGTGACAGAATCTTTACTGTTTCCGTACTTATTCCGGATAAGCCGGGCGAACTGGTTCGTGTTGCTTCTATTATTGCAGAAAATCAGGGCAACGTTATCAAGCTGGATCATAACCAGTTTGTAAGCACGAACCGTAATGCGGCTGTAGAATTAAAGATTACTCTGGAGGCATTTGGCACCGACCATAAGAATCAGATTGTGAAAGCACTGGAGCAGGCCGGATGCAGACCGAAAGTGATCCGTGCAAGTCTGTAATCCCTTATAATTGGGGACATTACTGTATATGAAAGACTGTCCGGCAGCTATGGAGCTATAAATTTGTGAGAATATTTGTAGCTGTTGTTCAGAAATTTATAATAAATACAACAATAATACAAGGAGTATACAACAATGAAGAAGGTTATTTTAACAGGTGACCGTCCTACAGGACGTCTCCATGTGGGACATTATGTAGGCTCTTTATCTGAACGTGTGAAATTGCAGAATTCAGGCAATTATGATGAAATTTATATTATGATCGCGGATGCACAGGCGCTTACAGATAACGCAGAGCATCCGGAGAAGGTCCGCCAGAATATTATCCAGGTTGCACTTGACTATCTGGCATGCGGAATCGATCCGGATAAATCTACTATTTTTATTCAGTCTATGGTTCCGGAACTGACAGAGCTTACTTTCTATTATATGAATCTGGTTACAGTAGCCCGTGTTCAGCGTAACCCTACTGTAAAATCCGAGATCCAGCAGCGTAATTTCGAAGCAAGCATCCCAGTTGGATTTTTCTGCTATCCCATTAGCCAGGCAGCAGATATCACAGCTTTCCGTGCAACTGCAGTTCCGGTTGGAGAGGATCAGCTTCCTATGCTGGAGCAGTGTAAGGAAATCGTACACAAATTTAATACTGTATATGGTGAGACTCTTACAGAGCCGGAAATCGTGCTTCCATCCAACAAAGCCTGCCTGCGTCTGCCAGGTATTGACGGCAAGGCAAAAATGAGTAAATCCCTTGGAAACTGCATCTATCTTTCTGATGAGGCAGATGAAGTGAAGAAGAAAGTTATGTCCATGTTCACTGATCCAAATCATTTACGTGTGCAGGATCCGGGAAATGTAGATGGAAACCCAGTATTTATTTACCTGGATGCTTTCTGCAAGCCGGAGTATTTCCCAGAATTCCTTCCGGATTATCAGAACCTGGATGAACTGAAGGATCACTATAAGAGAGGCGGACTTGGAGATGTGAAGGTGAAGAAATTCCTGAACAATGTTCTTCAGGCAGAGCTTGGACCAATCCGTGAGCGCCGCAAAATGTGGGAGCAGCGTATTCCGGATGTTTATGATATCTTAAGAGAGGGAAGCAAGGTTGCAGAGGCAAAAGCAGCTGAGACTCTGAAAGATGTAAAAGCTTCTATGAGAATCAATTATTTTGATGATAACAGCCTGATTCAGTAGTGGATGGGTAAATGGATGGAACTTTCAAGTTGACATTTTTTTAGTTATGGCATATGATAATAACAGCTAAGGAATGCGGTGAGATTCCATGTGGCGAAATGAAAGCCCCCAGAGTTGCGACCTCTGAGGGCTTTCTTGCTCGTTACGGTGAGCTGATCCGTTTAGGCTGTTGCTGCCTATTCGTCTTTGTCCAGCCATTTAACTCACCTCCTTTCTGCTGGAGGTTCGGCAGCTCTTATAGTATATCATGGGGTAGGGCAAAAAGGAACAGGATAAAAAATATGAAATTTTTCAGAAATTTTTTTGTCAACAAAAAATACTTGACACACATTGCAAAATACGGTATGATACCCAAGGTGATAACGAATGGAAAAGTTTGTAGAACGTACTTTGCTCTATGATTTTTATGGAGAGCTTCTTACGAAGAGACAACAGCAGATCTACGAGAGCGTAGTTCTGGAGGATTATTCTTTAAGTGAAGTTGCAGAAGAGCTGAATATCAGCCGTCAGGGCGTACATGATATGATAAGGCGCTGCGATAAGGCACTGGAAGAATATGAAGAAAAGCTGCATCTGGTTGAGAAGTTTGTGAATATCCGGGCACAGGTACAGAAGATCGAGCAACTGGCATCCGGGTATCACGCTGATGATATAGTGGCAATATCCAATGTGATTTTAGAGGAGTTATAATACATGGCATTTGAAAGCTTAACAGATAAACTTCAGAATGTATTCAAAAAGCTGAAAAGCAAAGGCCGTCTCACAGAGGAAGATGTTAAGATCGCCCTTAAGGAAGTTAAGATGGCGCTCCTTGAAGCGGACGTTAACTTCAGAGTCGTGAAGCAGTTCACGAAATCTGTACAGGAACGTGCAGTTGGACAGGACGTTATGAACGGACTGAATCCAGGCCAGATGGTCATCAAGATTGTTAATGAAGAGCTGGTTAATCTTATGGGCAGCGAGACTACAGAGCTTCCCATTAAGCCGGGCAATGACCTTACTGTACTGATGATGGCAGGTCTCCAGGGAGCTGGTAAGACCACTACAGCAGCCAAGCTTGCCGGTAAGATCAAGTCCAAAGGAAAAAGACCTCTTCTGGTAGCCTGCGATGTATACAGACCCGCGGCCATCACACAGCTGCAGGTAAACGGTGAGAAGCAGGGTGTAGAAGTCTTTACCATGGGTGATAAACAAAGCCCCGTAGACATTGCCAAGGCAGCTATTGCACATGCAAAGGCCAATCAGCAGAATGTAGTAATCATTGATACAGCAGGACGTCTTCATGTTGATGAGGATATGATGCAGGAGCTTGCTGATATCAAGTCTAATATTGAGGTAGATGCTACAATCCTTGTAGTAGATGCCATGACAGGACAGGACGCAGTAAATGTTGCACAGACCTTCTCTGAGAAGGTTGGAATTGATGGTGTGATCCTGACTAAGATGGATGGTGATACCCGTGGTGGTGCAGCCCTTTCCATCAAAGCCGTAACCGGCAAACCCATCCTGTATGTAGGTATGGGTGAGAAGCTTTCTGATCTGGAACAGTTTTATCCGCAGAGGATGGCATCCCGTATCCTTGGTATGGGAGATGTGATGAGCCTGATCGAGAAAGCAGAAGCAGCAGTTGATCAGGAAGCAGCCCAGGAAATGTCCAAGAAGCTGAAGAAGATGGATTTTGATTTCAATGACTATCTGACCAGCCTTGAGCAGATGAACAAGATGGGCGGTATTTCCAGTATCCTGAATATGCTCCCTGGAATAGGCGGCAAGATGAAGGATGTGGAGAGCATGATCGATGAGAAGGCTATGGACAGAACCAAGTCAATTATTCTTTCCATGACTCCTCAGGAGCGCACCAATCCGGGAATTCTGAATATTTCCCGTAAGAACAGAATTGCCAGGGGAGCAGGTGTGGATGTTGCAGAAGTCAATCGCCTTGTGAAGCAGTTTGAGCAGAGCAAGAAGATGATGAAGCAGATGCCGGGTCTCATGGGCGGCGGCAAAATGGGTGGTAAAAGAGGCGGCTTTAAGCTCCCTTTTTAACATAAAATAATTAAATTAACTAATAAAGAGAAAGTAAATTGGAGGAAAATTAAAATGGCAGTTAAGATCAGATTAAGAAGAATGGGACAGAAGAAAGCACCTTACTATAGAATCGTTGTTGCAGATTCCCGCAGCAAACGTGACGGAAGATGTATCGAAGAGATCGGAACATATGATCCGAACCAGGAGCCAAGCGTATGCAAGGTTGACGAAGAAGCAGCTAAGAAATGGCTTGCAAACGGTGCTCAGCCTACAGAAGTTGTTGCTAAGATCCTCAAACAGGCCGGAATTGAGAAATAAGAAGTACCTGTGGGGGTATTTCTGTAACGTCCAGGTCAGGACGGGTCAGGGAGGTGTGTAATGAAAGAATTAGTAGAAGTAATTGCAAAATCTCTTGTTGAAAATCCGGACGAAGTAGTCGTTACCGAAACAGAAAAGGATGACGCTGTTGTCATCGAACTGAAGGTAGGACCATCTGATATGGGTAAGGTGATCGGACGTCAGGGCAGAATCGCCAAGGCAATCCGTACCGTAGTAAAAGCGGCTTCTTCCAAAAGCAGCAAAAAAGTGATTGTAGATATTCTGCAATGATAAGCAAGATATATGGATGCAGGAGCTGTGGCGACATGGCTCCTGTTTTTTCTGTAGTATCGGTACCCCAAAATATAAAATTTTTATAGGAGTTTCAAATGGAAGATTTATTAAAAGTTGGTGTGATCACTACAACTCATGGCGTCAGGGGAGAAGTAAAGGTTTTCCCTACCACTGATCCGGATCGTTTCCTGGATCTTGAATATGTACTTCTGGATGCGGGCAGAGAAATGAAAAAGCTGGAAATCCAGAACGTAAAGTTTTTTAAGAATCTTGTTATCCTGAAATTTGACGGGATTGATAATATAAATGATATAGAAATGTACAAAGGCAGAGATCTGTGGGTTCCAAGAGAGGAAGCACAGGAACTGGACGAGGATGAATATTACATTGGGGACCTGATTGGAATGGAAGTGGTTCTGGAGGATAAAACCCATTTCGGAACCTTGAAAGATGTTATGGAAACAGGTGCCAATGATGTTTATGTGGTAGAGCTTCCAGATCATCAGGAGGTACTTCTCCCTGCAATCAAGGAGTGCATTCTGGATGTGGATCTGGAGGAGAATGTAATGACAGTGCATTTGATGAAAGGACTTTTATAAATGAATTTCCATGTTTTGACTCTTTTTCCGGAAATGATCCAGAATGGAATGAATACCAGTATTACAGGCCGCGCCATAAATGCAGGAATCCTTTCCCTGGAGGCTATAAATATCCGTGATTATGCCTTTAACAAGCATCAGAAGGTGGATGATTATACTTATGGCGGCGGAGCCGGAATGCTGATGCAGGCAGAGCCGGTTTATCTGGCATATGAAGCCATTGCAAAAAAAACAGGAAAGCGTCCAAGAGTGGTTTATCTTACTCCCCAGGGACAGGTATTTAACCAGCAGATGGCCCGGGATATGGCAAAAGAGGATGACCTGGTTTTTCTCTGTGGCCATTATGAAGGAATTGATGAACGTGTATTAGAGGAAATTGTCACAGATTATGTGTCCATCGGTGATTATGTGCTTACCGGCGGGGAGCTTCCGGCAATGGTCATGATGGATTCCATTTCCCGTATGGTTCCGGGAGTTCTTAGCAATCAGGAATCCGGTGAGACAGAGTCATTTGCAGGAAATCTTCTGGAGTATCCTCAGTACAGCCGTCCGGAAGAGTGGCATGGCAAAAAGGTTCCGGAGGTTCTTATGTCCGGTCATCATGCAAATATAGAAAAGTGGCGCAGAGAGCAGTCTATTATCCGTACTGCGAAAAGACGCCCGGATCTGTTGAAAAAGGCAGATCTGACCAATAAAGAATGGAATTTTGTGCGGCAATTAAGAAAACAGTGGAAAGAGGAGGAAACAAAGGATGAAAACATCTGATTTTTACTATGAGCTCCCGCAGGAGCTGATTGCCCAGGATCCACTGGAGGACAGAAGCTCTTCCAGACTTATGCATCTTTGCATGGCAGATGGAAGTATTGAACATCGCCATTTCAGGGATATACTGGACTATCTGAATGCAGGAGATACTTTGGTCATCAATGATACAAAGGTTATTCCTGCAAGACTTTATGGCCATAAAGAAGAAACCGGCGCAGTGATCGAGATTCTGCTTCTGAAAAGAAGAGAAAATGATATCTGGGAATGTCTGGTAAAACCTGGCAAAAAAGCTCGTCCAGGTGCGAAGATTACATTTGGAAACGGAATTTTAACCGGTGAGATCATTGATGTGGTGGATGAGGGAAACCGTCTCATTCAGTTCCACTATGAGGGGATTTTTGAGGAGATTCTGGATCAGTTAGGAGAAATGCCTCTGCCTCCTTATATCACTCACAAATTAAAAGATAAGAACCGTTATCAGACTGTCTATGCGAAAAATGAAGGTTCTGCAGCAGCACCTACAGCCGGGCTTCATTTTACAAAGGAGCTTCTGGAGCAGGTAAAGGCAAAAGGAGTGAATATTGCCCATGTGACCCTTCATGTGGGTCTTGGAACGTTCCGCCCGGTTAAAGTGGATGATGTAGAACAGCATCATATGCATTCTGAATTTTATGTGGTAGAAGAGGATCAGGCGAAGCTGATTAATGATACTAAGAAAAATGGCGGCCGTGTAATCGCAGTTGGAACGACAAGCTGTCGTACTCTGGAGTCTGCAACGGGTGAAGATGGCGTTTTGAAGGCTGGAAGCGGATGGACAGAGATCTTTATTTATCCAGGCTATAAATTCAAGATGATCGATGGCCTGATTACCAATTTCCATCTGCCGGAGTCTACTCTTGTCATGCTGGTGTCTGCACTGGCTGGAAAAGAGAAGATCATGCATGCTTATGAAGTGGCAGTGCAGGAGAAATACAGATTTTTCTCTTTTGGAGATGCCATGCTTATTCTATGAAAATAATGCTAAAAGAATACAAAAGCAATTAATAAAAACCCGAAGTTTGCAGTTAGATGTCGTGGCATCTGCTTCCGGAACCCTTTATGGATTCCGGCACTGCATTCTCCGGGTTTTTGTTATTTTTGTAATGTAAAGATTATTTGAATTGTTTTATTTTACAGCGTTTGCTTCAATTTGAAGTTGTGTTTTCTGTATCAATCCAGGAGCTTCTTTCCTGGATTTTTTCCATTATTCTGGTTTTTTCATCACCCTGGGCAGGGGTTGGCTGATAATTATTATAACCATATGCAGAGGAAATGGAACAGGGGATGATATTGGTTACATTGTCATTTTTCACCCCATCTTCTGTAACGGTGAAAGTCTGCTGAAAGATCATGCTGTCCATATCACTTGGATAGCTGTTTCCTCCAAAGCAGAAATTACCAAGACTGTAAACAATATTTTTGCCCTTATATTCCTCGATTCCCTGAAGGACATGTGGATGATGTCCGCACACCAGATCGGCACCAAGGTCAATAGCAAGCCTTCCAAGAGTTGTCTGGTTGGAATCCGGCACAGTTTCTTTTTCGTTTCCCCAGTGGAAAATAACGATAATCAGTTGTGCGCCGTCAGCCTTGACCTTTTCTATATTATCTTTTAATTGCTGTTCGCGGCCAAGGTGGTCGTATAATTCATAAATTCCAACAAGTCCTACTTTTATGCCCTTCACATCCATTACAGCGGTTTCATCATAGCCGAAGTGAACGATTCCCTCCGCATCCAGAGCATTCATGGTATCTGAAAAGCTTTGCTCCCCATAGTCGTGGCTGTGGTTATTGGCAGTATTTACCGCCTCCACAGAACTGCAGGAATAAATTCCGGCAAAGGATGCAGGAGCTTTAAATGCAAAGGTTTTGTCCTCACGGTCATAGCTTTCGGTAAAAGTTCCCTCGTTGTTGGCAATGGTCAGATCGTCTGCCTCAAAAATTGATTTT
The DNA here is from genome assembly GCA_934364795.1 of uncultured Blautia sp. Lineage (GTDB taxonomy): Bacteria > Bacillota > Clostridia > Lachnospirales > Lachnospiraceae > Blautia_A. The sequence goes on along the minus strand of CAKRMK010000001.1, from coordinate 128,337 downwards.
ACATTCTGGAAAAAATATTCTTTTCCGTAATTTTCAAAATATGCATTCAGACTGGTGCTGTAATCGAAATTTTCATCTGTGCCAAGGGTGCAGTCTCCAACCACACTTACGGTTAAAGTCACAGGCGTGAAGGTGGAGCTGTGGGAAACTTCGCCATTATCCGTATCAGCTGAATTGTCGGAGGCTGAAGGGGTGCCAGAATCTGCAACAGGCTCCGAGTTAGTTGAATCGCCTGCATTCTGGGAAATTTCAGAATTTATTGAAACTGTATCATTTGAGCTTTGATTTTCTGTTTTTACTATATTCTCAGAATTGGCAGTCTTTGTAGAAGCCTTCCTGCATCCACGGAAAAGCAGAAGCAGTAGGATCAGTAATAATACTCCTGCTGCCGCCATCAGGATCAGGCGTAGCTTCTTTTGACGTTCCCTGTAATATCTGGATTTTTTATAAATATTTTTTTTCTTTTGCATAATATGTACTCCGGATAATAAGAGAATGCTTTCAGATACGGCAAATACAAAAAAGCATTCTCTAATACATACTGTAATAAAATTAACGGAAAAACTTATCGTAATAACCCATTACAAAAATGAGAAGCACAATAAGGGGCAGTACATAGGTAAGATACGGACGTGCCCATTTGGGGAATTTGAGTCCGTTTCCGGTATCTGCTTCCTTAATGAAGTTGTCCCAGCCCCAGCCGTAGCGGGTGACACAGAACAGAAGATAAACAAGGCTTCCAAGTGGAAGCAGGTTGTTGGAGATAATAAAATCTTCCAGATCCTGAATGGTGCTGCCTGCGCCAAGTGGCTGAATGCCGCTCCATACATTGAAACCAAGTACGCAAGGCATGGATAAAACAAAAATTGCAATTCCGTTGACAGCAACCGCCTTCTTACGGCTCCATCCCCACAGATCCATTGCAAAGCTTAAAATATTTTCAAATACTGCAATGATGGTGGAAAGGGCAGCAAATGTCATAAAGATAAAGAATAATGCACCCCAGAATCGTCCGCCCATCATCTGGTTGAACATATTCGGCAGAGTTACGAAAACAAGTCCTACACCCTGAGTTGGGCTCACGTTGTATGCGAAACATGCCGGGAAAATAATAAGACCTGCCATCAGAGCAACAAAGGTATCCAGGATACCAATCTGAAGGGATTCGCCCATAAGGCTGCGGTCTTTGTCAATATAGCTTCCAAAGATAGCCATAGCACCAATACCAAGGCTTAAGGTAAAGAATGCCTGTCCCATAGCTGCATAAATACCGGAAAGAAGTCCGTTTTCTTTCAGACGTCCAAAATCCGGAAGCAGGTAAAATTTGATTCCCTCAATGGCTCCAGGAAGTGTACAGCTTTTTATGCAGAGAATTACCATGATTGTAAGCAGGCATACCATCATAACCTTTGTGATACGCTCAACACCTTTCTGTAATCCCATGCAGCAGGTGCCAAAGCCAAATGCAGTAACAATTACCATCCAGAAGGTCATTTCTCCGGGATTGGAGAGCATAGTATTAAATACATTTCCTACAGCTTCGGTGTCCAGTCCGGTGAAGGTTCCGCTTGCCATTTTAAAGAAGTAAGCCAGCATCCATCCACCTACTGTGGTATAAAACATCATCAGCATGTAGTTGCCAAGCATTGCACCGTAACTGTAAAGATGCCATTTGGTGCCTTTGGGCTCAAGGAGATGGAAGCTTCTGGCTGCGGATTTGCGGCTTGCGCGGCCTACAGAAAATTCCATGACCATGATTGGCAGTCCCAGGATAACCAGGAACAGAAGATAGATCAGTACAAAAGCGGCACCGCCGTATTGTCCTGTGATGTAAGGGAAGCGCCATACATTACCGATACCAATGGCGCAGCCGGCTGAGATTAAAATAAATCCAAGCCTTGATGAAAATTTTTCACGTTCTTTCATGATACTTTCCTTCCTTTTTGTGTGGTTGAATTTTTGCAAAAGTCTGGGGTAATCTTACTTTTACAAAAAGAACATACCTGTTCAATAGTATAGAAAGAAAAAGAGCTTTCGTCAATAAATATCTTGAAAAAGAGATAGAAAATGGTACAATATTGTTACTGTAAACACAGTGAATGGTAATACAAGATTTACATGTTTTTGGGAGCTGATTTTTATATATGGTAATGTCTGCATAAACGGATATAGCTGCCTGGATATGCTCCTGACAGAAAGAGGGAAACTATGTTATATATAGGTAATCATACTTCATCGTCCAAAGGCTTTGCAGCCATGGGTCGTCAGATGGTAAAAAATGGCGGCAATACATTCGCTTTTTTTACAAGAAATCCAAGAGGGGGAAGTGCTAAGAAAATTGATCCTGCAGATGTGGAGAAATTTCTGGAAATTGCAGGAGAGAACCAGTTTGGGAAAATCGTGGCTCATGCGCCGTATGTATTAAATGCCTGTGCAGCGAAAGAAGAGCTCCGGGATTTCGCCAGGGAAACTTTTGCAGATGACCTGAAGCGTATGGAAGTTATTCCTGGAAATTATTATAATTTCCATCCTGGCAGCCACGTAGGACAGGGAGCAGAAACCGGTATTTGGAAAATTGCAGAAATCCTAAATGATGTGCTGACAGAGGAACAGACCACAACTGTATTATTGGAAACAATGGCCGGGAAAGGCTCGGAAGTGGGACGCAGTTTTCAGGAGCTGCGTGGAATCATGGATCTTGTTCAGCGAAAAGAGAAAATTGGAATCTGTCTGGATACCTGCCATGTGTGGGATGGAGGCTATGATATTGTAAATGATCTGGACGGCGTGCTCAATGAATTTGATCAGGTGATTGGATTAGAGCATCTGAAAGCAATTCATCTGAATGACAGTATGAACGGACTTGGAAGCCACAAAGACCGTCATGCAAAGATCGGAGAAGGACAGATCGGACTGGAGGCACTGGTAAGAGTGATCCGTCATCCTGCACTGGAAGGAAAGCCGTTTATTCTGGAAACTCCAAATGATGATGAGGGATGGACAAGAGAGATTGCTCTTTTAAGAGAAGAATATGCCAGGTAGAAGCACTGGCTGTAGCTGCTGAAAAAAGAAAATATTGCAAAAATTTCCCCGGATGAAAATTGCTGATAAAAACAACTTCATCCGGGGAAACTTTAGAGCGTGTCCATATCCTTAAAAAGGCATATCAGGAAAGCACCTCATTTTTCAGCTCTTCGCCGTTCATGTAAGCACGGGCATTTTCCATAGTGGTTTCTGCAATGTTGGTAAGCGCCTCTTCTGTAAAGAATCCCTGATGAGAAGTCATAGTTACATTCGGGAAGGAAAGAAGACGCTGGATCAGGGATGTCTGCATAATGCTTTCAGACAGATCCTCGAATACATAGTCAGATTCTTCTTCGTATACGTCAAGTCCAACTGCAAAGAATTTATGATCGCGGATACCGGAAATCAGATCTTCAGTTTTGATCAAACCACCTCTGGAGGTGTTTACAAGGATCACACCATCTTTCATCTGGGCAATTGTTTTCTCATTAATGATATGTTTGGTTTCATCAGTGAGCGGGCAGTGAAGGCTGATCAGATCACTGGTAGCAAGCAGCTCATCCATAGAAACATATTCAAGGAAATCAAGGCTCTTGTTTGGATAAAGATCGTATGCGATTACACGCATTCCAAAGCCCTTGCAGATTCTTGCCATGGCCTGGCCGATCTTACCGGTACCGATGATTCCGGCTGTCTTTTTATAAAGGTTGACACCCATAAGTCCGTTTAAGGTAAAGTTGTTTTCACGGCATTTGATGTATGCTTTGTGGGTGTGGCGGTTGGCAGTAAGAGCAAGTGCCATGGCATGCTCTGCAACTGCTTCCGGAGAATAGCCCGGTACACGAAGAACTTTGAGTCCATATTTCTGGGCGGTTTTAAGATCTACGTTGTTGTAACCTGCACAACGCATCAGGATCAGTTTTACGCCCTGCTGATGTAATTCTTCGATAACAGTAGTGCTAAGATCAGCATTTACAAATGCACAGATTGCTTCGTATCCCTTTGCAAGGGAAGCTGTTTCTTCGTGGATATTTGCTTCAATAAATTTAATTTCAATACCTGGGAATTCAGGCAGAAGTTTGTCAAAAAACTGTTCGTCGTAATTTTTGGTTCCGTAAAATAAAATTTTCATTATTTCTGGCTCCTTTCATGTATCAGCCGCTTTTTTTGTCTGGACCGATCTCTTTTTCTTTGTTTGTCTTTTAGTGTTTCTCAACTTACAGTGAGATTATACGTTATTTTTCTGAAGAAAAAAAGGGGAAAACAGGAAGTTTTTTAACTTCGGCGATTGTGTTAAAAAAATATCAATATAAAATCGAAAACAGAACGATATTTAAAATTGTGCACAAATAAATACAACATAAAATGTTAAAAATGCATATAAAAACCTGAAAAAATATGACAGAACATAGTAAAAGATATGGTTCAACAAGACTAACATTGATTATTATTTAACAGAAAACCAAAGAAAATTGTTTGACTTCACAAGATATAATAGTTGAAATTTAAAGAAAAAATCATAGAAATCCTGCAATCTGCACGCCCCACTTTGTGGTGTATTTTGCCCGAATTTTGCATACGTAGCCCGCTGCGGCTCCCTCATCCGGACAAAATCTCCCACAAATTGTGACGCACATTTTGCAGAAAGCATTTATTTGCTCAAACCATACAGATCCTCATAAAATTCCGGATAAGAAATTTTAACACAGTCACCACCTTCAATAGAAAGCGGTCCGTCACACAAAAGTCCTGCCACAGCAAAAGACATGGCAATACGGTGATCCAGGTGGGAATCAATTACTGCACCGTGCAGCGGTTTGCCGCCGTGAATGATCATTCCATCGTCAGTAGGGGTGATATCTGCGCCCATACGGGAAAGATTTTCTGCCATAACAAGAATACGGTCGGATTCTTTTACTTTCAGTTCCTTGGCATCTTTGATCACAGTAGTTCCCTGGGCAAAAGCGGCCATAATGGCAATCATGGGAATTTCATCAATCAGGGTGGGGATGATCGTTCCACCTACTGTGGTGCCATGAAGGGAACTGGTACGTACCAGAAGATCAGCAGTAGGTTCTCCTTCCATATTTACATTCAGCATGGTAATATCAGCCCCCATATCCTTGCATACGCGAAGAAGCCCGTCTCTTGTAGGATTGATGCCTACGTTTTTCAGAAGGATCTCACTGCCTGGAACCAGAAGCCCTGCGGCAATAAAATAAGCAGCAGAGGAAATATCTCCCGGTACAGTGATTTCTCTTGCAAAAAGAGATGGTTCAGGTTCAATGGAAGCAGTGGTCCCCTGGGAAGCTACTTTGGCACCGAAATAATTCAGCATGATCTCTGTGTGGTTTCTGGAAAGCACCGGCTCGGTCACACTGGTAATGCCATCACTGTACATACCGGCTAAAAGGACACAGGATTTTACCTGTGCAGAAGCGACGGGAGAGTCATAGTGAATGGCTTTTAGCGGATGCCCCTCAATTCTAAGAGGAACGCAGTTGTTTCCTTTTATACTTGTGATATCAGCCCCCATGGAAAGAAGAGGAGTCATGATTCGCTTCATAGGGCGGCTTTGAATGGAGTCATCACCTGTAAGCTCAGATACGAAATTCTGTCCGGCAAGGATACCGGAGATCAGTCTGGTAGTAGTTCCGCTGTTTCCCACATCCAGAATGCCAGAAGGAGAAGAAAGTCCGTGAAGCCCCTTTCCATGAACAAGAATTTCACCGTTGTTATTTTCAATATCAATTCCCATTTTGCGGAAGCAGGAAATGGTGGAGAGACAGTCTGCCCCTTCCAGAAAATGAGTGATCCTGGTAGTTCCTAATGCCAGGGAGCCAAACATAACAGCCCGGTGGGAAATGGATTTATCCCCGGGAACTGTGATTTCGCCGTGAAGATTGGTAAGCTTTTTTATTTCCATAGTAGAATATCCTTTAATTGTAAATCGTTATTGTTGGTAAATATCTAGTACATCGAAAATTAAGTATCTGCTATATTGACGCCGGATGATTTTCTCATATGCAAGGCGAAGGAATGAGGCGTAGCGGTGGCTACGGCGATTGACGACAACGCGGCATATGAAAAATCAGACAAGTCAATATGGCGGTTACTTAATATTCGATGTACTAGTTGTTAAGTAGCTGCTTTAACGTTCATACACAATGTAATTGCGCTTCTTAAGCAGTGCAGCACCACGTTCCATGGCATCCTGCTCATAAAACTCAATTTTCAGAACACCCTGTTCGAATTCCCGGTTATGAATAATGCCGATATTCTTGATGCTGATTTTATCCATAGCAAGAATGGTAGCAATAGTAGCAATTCCTCCGGCTTCATCTGCAATGTCAATATAGAGCACATAAGCCTTGCGGATGGGACCATTGTCCACTACATCAATGGAATCCCGGTAATCTCTGGAGCTTGCAAACATCTGGTAAATGGCGTCCGCCTCTCTGCTGTCAGAAGAACAGTTATCTACCGAGCAGCGGATCTGAATGAGCATGCGGATGTAATCGTCCAGAACATTGGAAATGTTTTCATGATTTTCCATACAGATCTGCTGCCACATTACAGGGGAGGAAGATGCAATACGGGTGATATCACGGAAGCCGCCGGCTGCAATGGTTTTCATATATTCTGCATCATTATCCAGTGTCTTTACCAGGTTTACAAGTGCGGAAGCAATAATGTGTGGAAGGTGACTGACACCGGCTGTGATAAAATCATGCTCTTCGGCAGTGAGAACCATTGGAATGGCACCAAGTGAGCTGATCAGTTCTGTAAAATCGGTAATGTATTCCAGTCCCACTTCGCCTCCCGGAGTCAAAATATAGTAAGCATTTTCCAAAATACGCTCATTGGAATGATCAAAACCGGTTTTCTCTGAACCTGCCATAGGATGTCCGCCGATAAAACAATCCATCATTCCAAGCTCTTCAACTTTCTGATGGATAATGCCCTTTACGCTTCCAACATCTGTAATAATACATCCTGGCTGGCGGATTTCCTTTAAATAGGCCAGACATTCCAGATTGATTTCCACAGGTGCACATAAAAATACATAATCGCAGGTCCCGAAACGGGGATCTTTCATTTCTTCACATACGCCATCTATAATGCCGCTGCTGATGGCAGAGGCAAGTGCTTCTTTACTTCGGTTATAAGCAATAATATGATAATCCGGATGATACTTCCGGATTGCCCTGGCAATGGAGCCGCCGATCAGACCAAGTCCGATAAAACCGATTGTTTTCATAATTTAATGTCGTTTCCTTTCCGTAATTAAAGTACTAAACTATCTTATGACATTGTACGAGATTCCTCGCAAATTGTCAATTCCTACGAAAATGACAAAATAATTGCAACTTTTTTGAAAAAAGACCGTCAAAATCCCAAAAAATACTTGAAATTCTTCTGAATATTTAGTAAAATATGAACATATCAGACAAACAGGGAGGTATTACATATGGACGTTTTTAGAACTGACCGAATCAGAAATGTAGTCCTATTAGGTCACGGTGGAGCAGGCAAGACAACTCTGGCAGAGGCAATGGCATATCTGGCAGGCCTGACCAACCGTTTAGGCAAAGTAGAAGATGGCAACACTGTCAGTGATTATGATAAAGAAGAAATCAAACGCCACTTTTCCATTACTACATCTGTGATTCCGGTCCCGTGGCAGAAGAACAAGGTAAACATTCTGGACACTCCCGGATATTTTGACTTCGTAGGAGAAGTTGAGGAAGCTGTCAGCGCTGCAGACGCAGCAATCATCGTAGTATCAGGTAAGGCCGGTGTACAGGTTGGTACACAGAAGGCATGGAATCTTTGTGAGAAGTATAAGCTTCCACGCATGATTTTTGTTACCGATATGGACGTAGACGATGTCAGCTATCGTAAGGTAGTAGATCAGCTTACCGAGCTTTATGGCAAGAAGATTGCCCCATTACATTTCCCGATTCGTGAAGATGGTAAATTTGTGGGATATGTAAACGTTGTGAAACAGGCCGGAAGAAAATATATTGACAAGGGACAGAAGGAAGAGTGTGAGATTCCTTCTTACCTGGATGAGTACCTTGAGAAATATCATGATATCCTGATGGAATCTGTAGCAGAGACCAGTGAGGAATTCATGGACAGATATTTTGAGGGAGACGAGTTCTCCGTAACAGAAGTTTCCGCAGCACTTGCAGCTAATATCCAGGAAGCAAGCATTGTTCCGGTATGCATGGGATCCCCGATCAATCTTCGTGGCGTATCCAACCTGCTGGATGACATCTGCGGATATTTCCCAAGCCCGGACAAACGTTCCTGTAATGGTATTTCCCAGAAGACCAATGAAATTTTTGAAGCAAATTATGACTTTGCAAAGGCAAAATCCGCTTATGTATGGAAATCCATCGTGGACCCATTCCTTGGCAAATATTCCCTGATTAAGGTTTGCTCCGGTGTTATCAAATCCGATGATACCCTTCTCAATGTTGAGAAAGGAACCGAAGAGCGTCTGAACAAATTATATGTTCTCCAGGGATCCAAACCAATCGAAGTTCCTGAGCTTCATGCAGGTGACATCGGTGCCATTGCCAAACTTGTAAGCGTTCAGACCGGTGACAGCCTTTCCGGCAAAACCAATCCGGTTCTTTATCCGAAGGCAATCCTTTCCACACCTTATACCTATAAGAGATTTAAGGCTGTGAATAAAGGGGATGAGGATAAGATCTCACAGGCTCTGTCCAAGATCATGAGCGAAGACAAGACAGTCCGCGTTGTAAATGATGGCGCAAATCGTCAGAGTCTTATTTACGGTATGGGCGACCAGCATCTTGATGTGATTGTCAGCATGCTGAAAGAGCGTTATAAAGTAGATGTAGAGCTTTCCAAACCAAAGGTTCCGTTCCGTGAGACAATCCGCAAGAACTCCGATGTAGAAGGCAAACATAAGAAACAGTCCGGTGGACATGGACAGTATGGCCATGTTAAGATGCGCTTTGAGCCGTCAGGTGACCTTGAGACTCCATACGTATTTGAGCAGGTTGTAGTTGGAGGCGCAGTTCCGAAGAACTACTTCCCGGCAGTTGAGAAGGGACTTCAGGAATGTGTTCAGAAGGGACCTCTTGCAGCATATCCGGTAGTTGGTGTTAAGGCAACTCTTTATGATGGATCCTATCATCCGGTAGATTCTTCAGAGATGGCATTTAAGATGGCAACTATCCTTGCATTTAAGAAAGGTTTCCTGGATGCCTCACCTGTACTTCTGGAGCCAATTGTTTCCATGAAGGTTACAGTTCCGGATAAATATACCGGTGATGTTATGGGCGATCTGAACAAACGCCGTGGCCGTGTTCTTGGAATGAATCCAGATCACAATGGAAATACCATTATCGAAGCAGATGTTCCGCTTCTTGAGATTTATGGATATTCCACAGATCTTCGTTCTATGACTGGCGGAAGTGGAGACTTCTCCTATGAATTTGCACGTTATGAGCAGGCTCCATCTGATATCCAGCAAAAAGAGATAGAAGCTCGTGCAAGTAAGGTTGACACAGCAGACGAATAAGTTGTATAATCCGTTTAACGGAATGAGTCCAGATTCCGCAGGCGGCTTGTGAAATGAAGTATTGAGGCGGGGGACTCTGTTAAAGGGTTCTCCGCTTTTTGTATGATTTTGCATTTGGAGTATGTAAAAAATATTTTTGAAACAAATTTCACATATTCTCTGCTTTGCGGCATATTTCATCCCCGCAATATGCACGTCCTGACGGACAAAAAGGAGGTAAAAAAATGAAAGGAAAGACATTGAAGAAAATTACTGTGCTTTTACTTGCACTGATTCTTGCAGTTCCGGTATTTTCCTGGAATAATGTCAGAACAGTACAGGCAGCTACAGTAAAGACCACAGCTCTTAAGAGCATTTCGGCAGTGAAGAAGGGTGTGAAGATCACCTGGAAAAAGACATCCGGTGCATCCGGATACTACGTTTACCGTAAGACTGGTAATGGAAAGTGGAAGAAGATTGCTACCCTGAAGAAATCCAGTATTACTTCTTACACAGATAAGAAGGTTACCAGCGGAAATAAGTATACCTATACAGTAAAAGGTTACAAGGGAAAGAAAGTCGGCGGTTATAATAAAAGTGGACTGCGCCTTGTATATCTATCAGCACCTACCAGCCTGAAAGCAAAGACAAACAGCAAAAAGGCGGTTTTAAGCTGGAACCATGTTGCAGGAGCAAACGGATATTACATTTATCGCAAAGATGCTTCTGGAAATTTAAGCAAGATTGGATCTTCACAGGCCAATATTTACACAGACTCCACTGTATTGTCTGGAAATGCCTATACTTATGAAGTGCGGGCTTATAAGGGGAAATATTTAGGTCTGTCAGCTTCTGTTTCCTGTAAAACTTCTGGAAAAAAGGTAGTTTACAGAACAATTCAAAATACTTCATCTGAATATTCAATTGAAGCAGATCTTACCCTGACTGGAACTGGAAGCGGTTATCATGCAAAAATGGTAATCTGTACACCATATGCCGGCTTCAGCTTTGGAATCCAGCATGATGAGCATGCAAAGGCTCCGTATACAGGACAGACTACCTTTATGACTGAAAATGTTCTGTCCAATGATGCTGGCGGTCAGGATTATCAGTGGATCGGAATTGGTGAGAGAAACAGAACCTATCATCTGATGCTTACTGTAAATACTGACGGAACCTGCAAATGTTTTATAGACGGAGTTTTAAGAGGAACCTACCATAATCCTAATCTGGCAAATCAGCAGCTTGCTCTTCGTGTGGAGGGCTCTGCAAGAAAAAATGGAGACTCTGTAAATGCAGTGTTCAGCAATATCAAACTGAAAAACTTTGGTAAATATGAGGATGACAAGGTTTGGGGCACCTATGATTTCACTACGAATTCAGGAATCAAGGCAGATGCATCTGCTTTTGATGCTTCCAGAAAGATTGTAATAAGTGGAAACATAACTGGTCTGACACCAGAACAGGACTGGGATAATGCATATGGTATTGTTTCCGGTACCATTCAGTTTGTGGGATAAAATCTGACAGGAAAGAATTTTGTTCGCCAAAATGTCTTGCGAAACATTATCTGTGAACAGTAATAAAAGAAGTGCAGTGGGAAAAAGAAAAATTTTCCGGCTGCACTTCTTTTTATTTATAAAATCTTCGTAGTCCATTTACTGCAGTCCCACACCTGTGAAACCACATCCTGGTAAAATTCCGGTTCGTGGCAGATAAGAAGAACACTTCCTCTGTATTCCTGCAGTGCCTGCTTCAGTGATTCTTTTGCATCTACATCCAGATGGTTGGTCGGTTCGTCAAGAAGAAGGACATTTGTCTCTTTGTTTACCAGCTTGCAAAGACGGACCTTCGCCTGTTCCCCTCCGCTTAAAACCCGGACCTGGCTTTCAATATGTTTGGTGGTAAGGCCGCATTTTGCAAGAGCGGAGCGGACTTCATACTGGGTGTAAGAAGGAAATTCTGCCCATATCTCTTCAATACAGGTGGTTTTGTTATCCCCTTTTACTTCCTGCTCAAAATAACCAATCTGAAGGTTATCCCCTAATTCTCTTGTTCCCTTTAATGCAGGGATCAGTCCGAGGATGCTTTTTAACAAAGTGGTTTTTCCAATACCGTTGGCACCTACCAGTGCAATTTTCTGTCCGCGCTCCATGGAAAGTGTGAGAGGACGGGAAAGAGGCTCATCGTAACCGATTACCAGATCCTTTGTCTCAAAAATATATTTGCCAGGGGTACGTCCCTGTTTGAAGTGAAATTCTGGCTTTGGCTTTTCTGCTGTAAGCTCAATTACATCCATTTTATCCAGCTTTTTCTGACGGGACATTGCCATATTTCTTGTGGCAACACGGGCTTTGTTTCTGGCAACGAAATCCTTCAGCTCATTGATCTCCTGCTGCTGACGGCGGTAAGCTGCCTCAAGCTGGGATTTTTTTACTTCATAAACCTCCTGGAAATGGTCATAATCCCCTACATAGCGGTTCAGCTCCTGGTTTTCCATGTGGTAAACGATATTGATTACATCATTGAGGAAAGGAATGTCATGGGAAATAAGGATAAAGGCATTTTCATAATCCTGAAGGTAACGCTTCAGCCAGGCAATGTGTTCCTCATCAAGGTAGTTGGTGGGCTCGTCCAGGAGAAGGATATCAGGCTTTTCCAGAAGCAGTTTGGCAAGAAGAACTTTGGTTCGCTGACCACCACTTAAATCTGTTACGTCACGGTCAAGTCCCAGATCCAGAAGACCAAGCGCACGGGCAACCTCTTCCACTTTGGAATCAATTACATAAAAATCGTGTAAAGTAAGGGTATCCTGAATGGTTCCAAGCTCCTCCATTAGAGTCTCCATTTCTTCAGGAGAAGCCTCTCCAAGAGAATCACAGATGGCATTCATTCTTTCTTCCAGCTGGAAAAGCCAGGAAAAAGCAGATTTCAGTACATCACGGATGGTCATGCCCTGGGAAAGCACAGAGTGCTGATCCAGATAACCTACCCGGACATTTTTTGCCCACTGGATTTTGCCTTCGTCTGGCATCAGCTTATTTGTTACAATGTTGAAGAAGGTGGATTTTCCTTCTCCGTTGGCGCCTACCAGACCGATGTGTTCTCCCTTTAACAGACGGAAAGACACATCGTGGAAAATAGCTCTGTCACCAAAGCCGTGGGTAAGGTGTTCAACATTTAAAATACTCATAGATAACTCCTGTTCTTTGTAGATTTTTTATTTTGCGGTGTATTTTGCAGAAAGCATTTTGGGGGCATATTTGCTGTACTAGGCTTCATGAAGCCTAGTGATATCCGGAGATGCCATCAGGGAGTAGTTGGTATAATAAACCACAAAGCCCGGTTTTGCCCCTGCCGGTTTTTTCACATTTTTTTTCTGCAGGTAATCGATTTCTACCTTGGGAGCGGTGCGGCCTTTGGAATAATAAGCTGCCAGGCTTCCTGCTTCTTCGAAAGTACGGTCCGGGAGAGTGCCGTCTTTTGTCTTTACCACGACATGGGAACCAGGCATTTTTTTTGCATGAAACCACCAGTCGTTTCCTGTGGCAAACTTAAAGGTCAGTTCATCATTCTGATAATTATTTTTTCCTACATAAATATCGTAGCCGTCACTGGAAATATAATGGAAGGGTTTGGATTTTGCCTGCATTTTGGCACCCTTTTTGTTTCCATAATGGCGTTTCACGTAACCGTATTCCATCAGCTCTTCCTTAATCTGGGAAAGATCGCTTTCCTCACAGGCAATATCAAGGGCGTTGGAAATGGATTCCAGATGTTCGATTTCGCTGGTGGTGTCAGCAATCTGGATTTCCAGAGCTTCCTGGGTACGTTTCAGCTTGCCGTAACGGTCAAAGTATTTTTTGGAATTCTCCTGCGGGGAGAGAGTAGAGTCAAGGGGGATAGTGACTTCTTCTCCGTTATAATAATTAACAGCTTTAAAGGATTTACATCCTTCTTCAAGGCCATAGCCGTAGGTATTGATCAGCTCTCCGTAAATTTTGTATTTGTCCTTCTTCTCGGTATCTTTCATTTGCTTCTGCTGAAGACTTAATTTCTTACGGTTGCGGTCAAGGGCAGTCTGCACGATTTTTCGCAGGTCAGAGGATTTCTGACGGATACGGGTGATGGTATCGCGGGATGCATAGTAGGTTTCCAGCATTTCCGATACAGATTCAAAGGTCTGGCAGGAAAAGCCCTGACCATACTGGGTAAAAGGAAAAACTCCGTATTCAACCGGCTCTTCTCCTTTAAAGACGATCACTGGAGTAAATTCCTCCCTGCGGATCTGCTCCATCATGGCAGAAAATTCCTGATAAAGCTTTTCTTTGGAAGTGGCATCAAGAGCAACTGCCTGGTCATTTCCGTCAACAGAAGCCCGGTAACAAAGCTCCTGGGCCATAACCGGGCTAAGGCCGGTGAGGGTCTGGTAAAGTGCTTTGGAAATGGCAGTAGATTTGCCGCATACTTTTTCCATAAAGTCTTCCTTTGAAATGGTAAGGGGATCCTGCTTATCCTGTGTATGAGGGATAAAATAAGGGCGTCCGGGCAGAACCTCACGTACAGAGCTTACATTACAGGATACGTGTTTGATGCTGTCAAGAATCATATTTTTGTCATCACAGAAAATAAGATTGCTGTGTTTCCCCATCAGTTCCATAATGAGAACCTTATGGCAGACATCTCCAAGTTCATTCAGATGTTCCAGCTCAAATTCTACTACACGCTCTAACCCTGGCTGGCGGATAGCTGTGATCCTGGCACTTCCGATATGTTTACGAAGAAGCATACAGAAATTAGGGGCAGTAAGAGGGCTGATCCGGTTTTTTCCTGTAAAATAAATTAAAGGAAGGGAAGCACTGGCAGAAAGAAGAAGACGCTTCTGTCCGTTTGCCCCTTTTGCAGTGATCAGCAGTTCGTCGCTTTCCGGCTGTGCAATTTTGTTAATGCGGCCGCCAGAAAGGTTCTTATTTAATTCAGAAACCATTGCAGCAATGGTAATTCCATCAAAAGCCATAGGAAAAAACTCCTTTCAAATCAATTCTCAATATCATGATATGATGTTAGGGGCAAAAGGAATTTTGCCCCTAACTTGATATCTGCGAATTGCTCCGCTGCAAAGCAGCTCCCGCAATTCGTAGATATTATAACAGCAAAAAAAGGATTTGACTAGGGTTTTGGAATGAACTATAATAAATCTGTATGCGTAGGTTGCCGTGAACAAAGTGAACAGTAACATGCGTAGGGGGTACTGCCCGCTTTGAGCGGCAGAATAATTAAATACAGAAAGAGATTACTATGATTAAAAGTATGACCGGCTTTGGACGAGCCGAAGTGATCACAAAAGAACGGAAGATTACAGTTGAATTAAAGTCTGTGAATCACAGATATCTGGATCTTAGCATCAAGATGCCAAGAAAGCTTGCTTTCCTGGAGGGCGCTATCCGGAATCTTATGAAGACATATATGCAGCGCGGAAAGGTAGATGTGTTTATCACATATGAAGATTATACCTTAAGCTGCGGCGCATTGAAATATAACAGGGAGCTTGCAGGGGAATATCTGGCATATATCCGCCAGATGGCAGAGGAATTCGGCCTTGAGAATGATGTAAAGGCAGGAGCACTTTCCCGTTATCCGGATGTACTGACTATGGAAGAACAGTCAGTAGATGAGGAGGCTATGTGGGCAATCCTGGAGGCTCCCCTTCGTGAGGCCTGTGAGAAATTTGCCATGGCCCGTGCAAGAGAAGGCGAGAATCTGAAAAACGATCTGATTGCCAAACTTGAAGCATTAGATGATAAGGTAAGCCAGGTAGAGGCCCGTTCCCCTCTGGTGGTAGATGCCTACAGAGAGAAGCTGGAGGCCAAGGTACATGAGCTTCTGGAGGATTCCCAGATTGAGGATTCCCGTATTGCTGCTGAAGTGATCCTATTTTCGGATAAGATCTGTAATGATGAAGAGACAGTACGTCTTCACAGCCATATCCAGGGTATGAAGAAAATGCTGGAAGAGAAAGAAGGAATTGGACGCAAGCTTGATTTTATGGCACAGGAAATGAACCGCGAGGCGAACACTATCCTGTCCAAGTCCAGTGACCTTGTGATTTCCAATATTGCCATTGACCTGAAAACCGAGATCGAGAAAATACGTGAACAGATCCAGAATATAGAGTGATCCGGGTGTATCTTTTATATTGACAGAAGGGTGAAAACATGGCAAAATTAATCAATATCGGATTCGGCAATGTGGTGAATTCCCAGAAAATCGTAGCTGTGGTGAACCCGGATGCCGCACCGGTGAAACGAATGGTTCAGAGTGTGAAGGGGACGAACTCCCTGGTGGATGCCACACAGGGCAGAAAGACCAAGTCTGTAATCGTCACCTCCGATGACATTCTGATTTTATCTGCAATCCAGCCGGACACCATTGCCCGCAGATTTGCAGAGGTACATGATTTTGAAAGTAGGGGAGAGGGCCATGAATAAAGGAGTTTTGGTAGTGGTTTCCGGTTTTTCCGGAGCAGGAAAAGGTACCATTATGAAAAGCCTGATGGCGAAATATGACAATTATGCATTGTCCATATCAGCAACCACCAGAAACCCCAGACCGGGGGAAGAGGACGGAAGAGAATATTTTTTCCGTACAAAAGAGGAATTCGAAGAAATGATCCGTCAGGACCAGCTCATCGAATATGCACAGTATGTGGAGAATTATTACGGCACACCCAGGGCCTATGTAGAAGAGCAACTTTCACAGGGAAGGGATGTAATCCTTGAGATTGAGATCCAGGGTGCCCGTAAGGTGAAAGAAAAATTCCCGGAGGCAGTACTGGTGTTTGTGACTGCACCGTCTATGGAAGAGCTGCGGGAGCGTCTTGTGGGAAGAGGAACAGAGACAAAGGAGGTAATCCACCAGCGTCTTGCAAGGGCTGCACAGGAGGCTGAAGGTGTAGAGGAGTATGACTATCTTCTGGTAAATGACCAGCTTGATCAGGCTGTGGACAGACTCCATGAGATTATCCAGAGTGAGCACTTTGCCATGAAGAGAAATCTTGCGTTTATCCGTCAGACACAGGAGCAGGCAGCTGCATTTGCACAAGAATGAGCATGCTTTTTTTGCATGCATCATATAAATTCAGGCACGAAGAGGACTTTTAAATGCCCTGGTGCCTTTAAATTTGAAAGGAGTATATTATGATTCATCCATCTTATTCTGAATTAATCGAAGCAATCAATACAAACAATGAGGACGACGATGAGAGCATGGTGCTCAACAGCCGTTATTCCCTGATCCTTGCTACAAGCAAGCGTGCCCGCCAGCTGATCGGCGGTGCGAAACCGCTGGCTGATGACGTAAAGGGCAAAAAGCCTCTTTCCATTGCCATTGATGAGTTATATCACGGCAAGGTTAAGATTCTTCCAGGCAAGCATGAGGAAGAAGATTTAAGAGAAATTGCAGGCCTTGATCCTGTACAGCCAGAAGAGGCAGCAGGGGAGATTGCTGCTGATACAGATACCCAGGAGAGTGCAGAATAATATGAAATTATTGTTCATTTCCCTTGGGTGTGATAAGAATCTGGTTGATTCAGAGGAAATGCTTGGAATGCTGGCCGCAGACGGGCACCAGATCGTAGACGATGAAGATGAGGCAGAGGTTATTATTGTGAATACCTGCTGCTTCATTGGTGATGCCAAAGAAGAAAGTGTCAATACCATTCTGGAAATGGCAGAGAAGAAAAAGGCAGGTACCTGCAAGGTACTGATCGTTACCGGATGTATGGCGCAGCGTTACAAGAAAGAGATTTCCGAAGAAATTCCGGAAGTTGATGCTATTCTTGGCACCACTTCCTATGGCGAAATTATCAAAGCTGTTAAGGAAGCCCAGGCTGGAAGGCATTTTGAAGAATATAAGAGCATTGATTTCCTTCCGGATATTTCAGGTAAGCGTATGCTGACTACAGGTGGTCATTTTGCATATCTGAAGATTGCAGAGGGCTGTGACAAGCATTGTACCTACTGCATTATCCCCAAGCTTCGCGGAAGCTACAGAAGCGTTCCTATGGAGGCCCTTATTAAAGAAGCACAGTCTCTTGCTGAAAAAGGCGTAAAAGAGCTGATTCTGGTTGCCCAGGAGACAACTGTATACGGAAAGGATATTTATGGAAAGAAATCCCTTCATATCCTTTTGAAGGAGTTGTGCAAGATTAAAGGAATCCGCTGGATCCGTATTTTGTACTGTTATCCGGAAGAAATTTATGACGAACTGATTCAGACCATGAAGGAAGAGAAGAAGATCTGCCATTACCTGGATCTTCCTATCCAGCATGCAAGTGACAGGGTACTAAAGAGAATGGGACGCCGCACTACCAAACAGGAGCTGATTGATATAATCGGCAAGCTGCGTCGTGAGATCCCGGATATTTTCCTGCGTACCAGTCTGATCAGTGGTTTCCCTGGGGAAACACAGGAAGACCATGAAGAACTGATGGAGTTTGTAGATGAGATCGAATTTGACCGCCTTGGCGTTTTCCCGTATTCTGCAGAGGAGGATACTCCGGCAGCAGGCATGGAGGATCAGATCCCGGAGGAAGTCAAGGAAGCAAGAAGAGACGAGATCATGGAACTTCAGCAGGAAATTTCCCTGGAAAAAGGAGAAAACCGGGTAGGTCAGGTACTGACAGTTATGATCGAGGGCAAGATCTCCGGTGAAAGTGCTTATATTGGACGTACTTATGGAGATGCGCCTAAGGTTGACGGTTATATTTTTGTACAGACTGGTGAGCTTCTTATGACAGGAGATTTTGCAAGAGTACGGGTTACAGGTGCTCTGGAGTACGATTTGATAGGAGAGCTGGAAGATGAATACACCGAATAAACTGACTATTGCCAGAATGATACTGGTACCGTTTTTTGTTTTATTTATTCTTACTGGCTGGGGTGGTGATGCCAACCGCTACATCTGCCTTGGTATTTTTGTAGTGGCAAGTATAACAGACTGGTTTGATGGTTATCTGGCCCGCAAGAATAATCTGGTGACAAACTTTGGTAAGTTTATGGATCCACTTGCAGACAAACTGCTGGTCTGCTCTGCTTTGATCTGTATGATCGAGCTGGACCGTCTGCCTGCATGGTTTGTTATCATTATTATCGCAAGAGAATTTATCATCAGTGGTTTCAGACTGATCGCGGCTGAGAATGGGGTTGTTATTGCAGCCAATTACTGGGGCAAATTTAAAACCGTTTCCCAGATGATCATGATCATTTTACTGATCCTGAATTTTGGTGGTATTTTCAAGACACTTGAGACAATTTTTGTCTGGTTATCACTGGCGTTGACGGTGATTTCCCTGATCACATACATTGTACAGAATAAAAATGTGATTTCCCTGCAGGAATAATTTCCTGATTTTGCCGGGAGAAAAGAGGTATACAAATGATTGCAGAGCTTGTGGCAGTAGGAACTGAAATATTACTTGGCAACATTGTTAATACCAACAGTGCATATCTTTCAGAACAGTGTGCACAGCTGGGGCTGACAGTTTATTATGAGACTGTAGTGGGAGACAATCATGACAGAATGAAGGCTGTGATCGCATCTGCGCTTGAGAGGTCTGATGTGGTGATCCTTACAGGTGGGCTTGGACCTACAGAGGATGACCTGACCAAGGAAGTATGTGCAGAAGTGATGGGGCTGCCTCTTGAGGAAGATCCTCATTCCCGTAAGCGTATTGAGCGTTACATGAAAGAGTATGAGAAGAATCATCCTGACAGAAGGATCACTTCCAATAATTACAAGCAGGCACAGGTGCCAAAGGGTGCTCTTGTACTGGATAATCACAATGGCACTGCTCCGGGACTTATCCTTGAGAAAAATGGAAAAACCGCCATTCTTCTTCCGGGACCGCCTAATGAACTGAAGCCTATGTTCCAGGAATCTGTATTTCCTTATCTGCGTAAAAAACAGCCGGAGATTATCTGTTCCCAGGTGGTGAAGATCTGTGGAATCGGAGAGAGCCAGGTGGCTGCGGATATCCAGGATATGATAGAGGCACAGACGAATCCTACTCTTGCACCTTATGCCAAGACCGGGGAAGTCCATCTTCGTATCACAGCCAAGGGTGAAGACGAAAAAGAGTGCAAAAAGCTGATAAAACCAGTGGTAAGAGAGCTGAAAAGCCGTTTTGGAAAGAATATCTTTGCTCTGGAGGCAGAGAAAACTCTGGAAGAAGCAGTTGTAGATATGCTTAAGGATCAGGAGCTGACTCTGGCTCTTGCAGAATCCTGTACTGGTGGAGCTGTTGCAGCGCGCATTGTAAATGTGCCAGGTGCATCTTCTGTGTTTACCCATGGTTTTGTTACCTACAGTAATAAGGCGAAGAGAAAATGTCTTGGAGTAAAGAAATCCACTTTAAGAAATGAAGGCGCTGTTTCTGCAAAATGTGCAAAAGAGATGGCGAAAGGCGGATGCTTCTATTCAGGAGCAGATATCTGTCTTTCCATCACAGGACTTGCAGGTCCGGACGGAGGAACAAAGGAGACTCCGGTTGGAACTGTGTTTATGGGCTGCTGTTACAATGGACAGACTATTACAAAGGAATTTCATTTTACAGGAAACAGAACGAAGATTCGCCAGCAGGCTGTTGCCAGTGCGCTGGTACTTCTTCGGGAATGTATGATGGAAGGGATTTCCAGAAATAAATAAAAACTAGAAAAAGGAGCGGCTGCAAAACAGATATTACTCATTTTGAGAAGCAATCTGTAAGGCAGCAGCTCCTTTTGTTGTGGGGCCTTTTGGGGGCACGTTCTAGAGCGTGTTTGAAAAATCATTCCCACAATCTGCACGCCCCACTTTGCGGTATATTTTACCCGAATTCAGTTGCCGTAGCCCGCTACGGCGCCCTCATCCGGGCAAAATCTCCCACAAATTGTGACGCACATCTTGCAGAAAGCCTTTTTCAAACACGCTCTAATGCATCATTTTCATCAGGTTTACCACCTGATCCAGTTTGGCTCTTTCCTGGGGGGATTTTCCCATTTTCAGAACTTCGATAATAGTGTTGATTTCGTTGTTATTGAATTTCAGGCCTGCATTTTTTCCCTGGGAAGCTGCGTTCATAATGAATGGAAGCAGGTCAGAGGGAGATTTTGTGGCTCCCTGCTGGGCCATCTGCTGAAGCATATCAAGCTTGCCCCGGTCCATTCCTGCAAGCCTGGGATTGTCCTGCCAGTTATCAGACATAAGCACTCCTCCTTCTTTGTTATTTACTTAACGATTTCCTGCATGCCGGTTTCACAACGGTCTTCACTGTGGTTGTCACACTGACCTTCACAGGAGCTGTTGTTCATTACCTTTATCATTTCTATTACAGCCATCATATTTACCATCTGGTCTATGGTTTTTCTGCTGTTCCCGAAGCAATATCTGCGGATATCATTAAGAACATCCAGTGGCTGCGCCTGCACAGAAGCTGCCTGCATCTGTATAGGTGGCTGTGCTTTGCCGAACAAGGCAACTGTGTTTGAAAATTCGCTGGCCTTTGCATAAAGCGACAGGAACTGCTGTTGCCTGGCGGGAAGGTAAGGGATGAGAGCCTTCAGAAGCTGATTCTGGTCGGTTCCCACCATCTGATCCAAGGTAGTCTGTGCAATATATTCCTGATCCATAAAGAATTCCTTTTTAAGCATATGTTTTTATTATTAAAATATGACAGTGTAAGGGAAAAAGTGAGAAAGACATCAGACTGCCTGAAAAAGACTGTGTACCCCAAAAGAAAGCAGAACATATGCTATAGTGGAGGATAAAATGAATAAGTGGAGAAAAATTATGGACAGAAAAAATATAAAGCTTGTGATAGATGGAAATGACGTTTATGAATTGGATCTGGAATGTATCAGAAGAAAACAGAAAAAGAACATGGAAGAAAATCGCGAAGCTGCTGATAAAGAAGATCAGGAGCATTGTGACTCTAACCGATAAGACAGAAATCCAAAAGGGACAGAGGAATTTTCCTCTGCCCCGATTTGTTGTTATATCAGCATCCGCAGCCGTTTCCACATCCACCGCAAAGAAGCAGGAGGATAATGATGATCCAGCAGCAGTCACCGTTTCCGTTACCGCAGCCATTGCCGCAGCCGAAGCCGTTACCGCCACATGCACAAAGAAGAATGATGATCCAGAGAATGTTGCATCCACAGGAACCGTTACCCCAGTTGGAAAGCCCGCATCCACAGTCATTTCCACAACCGTTTCCACATCCACAATTGTTATTGCATCCACATCCGGATCTTTCTTCGCCGCATCCACAGTTTGTAGCAGCTAAATCACTCATGCCTGAAACCTCCAGAAATTATTCACAGTTCATCATATGGCTAAGACAAGGCAGGTGTTACAAATCAGTTGACAGAAACAGCGAATTTGGCTATAATAAATTAAAATTTAATATTTTTGTAAACTTTGAAATGAAAATGACACAAATTTACAGAAAACGGGCGATAACATTCGCTTTTTGAAGAGGGTATTAAGTATGAGAGAAAAGAAAAATAGAATCAGGAACCTTTGGGTGGGCTTATTTATACTGGCAGTTATGCTTGTGACACCAGCCACAGCAAGAGAAGTCCATGCACAGACGGCTGGTTTTCAGACCATTGATGGCAAGTCTTATTACATAACCAAAACCGGCGAGAAACAAAAAGGCTGGCTGACTTTAAATGGAAAAAAATATTATTTTGATTCCAAGACCGGAGTCCAGTTAAAAGGCTGGCAGAAGGATGGCACCGGGAAAAAGATACGCTATTTCACAAAAGGCTCCGGTGTGATGGTTACCGGATTCATTTCAAGCGGGAAATACACCAGATACTTTAACCCTAAAGATGGCAAAATGGTCCGTGGCTGGCTGACTTTGAAGGGGAAGAAATATTATTTTACCAGCGGAAGCGGAATTATGGTTCGCGGCTGGCTTCAAAATGGAAAAGGCCAGAAGCGCTATTTCCGCAGCAATGGCCAGATGGCTACCGGTGAGGTCAAAAGTTCCAGTGGCAGTGTGCGCTATTTTAATACCAAATCAGGAATCATGCTCACCGGACTTCAGAAATTAAGTGGAAACTATTATTATTTTTCAAAGTCTACAGGAGTCCGTTATCAGAAAGGGTTTGGCAAGGTAGGAAGTAACCGTTACTATTTCAGCCCCAGCGATGGAAAGGCACAGATTGGCTGGCTGACACTTGACGGGAAGAGATATTATTTCAGCTCCAAGGGAGTTATGTACAGAAATACCACTGCCACAGTTGACGGTGTGTCTTACAAATTCAGTTCCAGCGGCGTTGCCACAAAGAAAGGGACAGTAAGCGGAAATGGAATTACATTCACGCACTATGATGCGAAAAATGGACGAAATTACACCATTATGAACGAATTCAACGAGCATCCGGGAGTTGCAGATGGTTCCAAGTCAGATCTGGATCTTCTGGCTGCAGTGTGCGAATGTGAAGCCGGAGATCAGGGAATTGCAGGCATGAAGGCAGTTGCCTTGTGTATTTTAAACAGAACCATCTATAAGGGCGGTGATTTCCCTTCCGAGGTTCGCTATGTTATTTATCAGGGCACTACGTTCCCCCAGTATTCTGTAGTAACCAATGGAAACCTGCTGAAAAGGCTGAATGGTCAGTTTGATGACAGAGCCAGTGCATACAAGGCTGCAAGACAGGCAATGAACGCATTTAATGCCTACGTGACAAAGGGAACTCCACGTAAAGTAAGCGGAACTAAGGCGAAGGATTTTAATTATATGTATTTTATGATGACTTACGCTTTCTGGAAACAGCCTCTTAATTTTAACAAAGTTGTATATGAAACCTACAAAGATCACACATTCTTTGTAGACTGGGTATAAAGGAGAAGCGGATGAATCCATATTTATCTGTGATCCTGACAATAGCAGGCGTAGTCCTGCTATTTGTTTTATGGATCCTTTATGAGAATTATAAGAATAAAAAGAGAGTTTTAGAGAAAATCCGCAGCAGGTATGGAAAGCCGTTTGCCCGGGAATACGAACCCGGCGATATAGAACTGATTTCCCATTATTTCAGGCGCAGGGAAGAAGCGGGTTTTGTCATAGACGATATTACCTGGAACGATCTGGATATGGACCGTGTTTACAAAATGATCAATCAGACTATTTCCTCACCTGGTGAGGATGTTCTTTATGATATGCTAAGACGTCCTCTTTTTGACCAGGAAAAACTAGATGAAAGGGAAGCCCTCATAGAATTCTTTTTTCGCCATGCAAAGGAAAGGGAGCAGCTGCAGCTTCTTCTTTCCCAGATCGGAAAGACAAGGCTTGGCTCACTTTCTGATACGGTACTGGCGCTGAACAGTTCCCCAGAGGTAAAGACGGGAATCCATATTTTTATGCTGGTTCTTCTGGGACTGAATCTTTGTGTTCTTCTGCCTTTGAACCCTGTAGTGGGATTTTTTGTATTTCTGGTGCTTATGGTCACAAACATCACTATTTATTACGCAGGAAATGACAGAAAACTCATCGAAGCATATCTGGATTGCTTTGCTCATTTACTTCGTATGCTGTCAGTGGCAGAACAGATGAAAACCGTTGACTGGGCAGAGACGAAGAAACAGATGGATGCCATACAGGAAGGGAAAAAGGTATTTGCCGGATTGAACCGCAGGGCGTTTTTTCTTACCAGCAAAAATACTGACGGGGGAGATCCCTTTCAGATTCTCATGGATTACATCCGGATGCTGACCCATGTGGATATTTTGATATACAACGGGCTTTTAAAAGAAATTAAAGGAAAAACAGGCTCCATTATGGCACTGATTGACAATATCGGAGAACTGGATGCCTGCATCTCCATTGCTTCTTTTAGGGAGCTGCTTACATTGTGGTGCAGACCGGAATTTGTTTCGTGCAAGAGTGGAAAAAAACTGGAAAATAACAGTGAATGTGGAAGCAACGCAGATAGAAAAGGTCAGGAAAGTAAAAGCCAGGAAGGTAAAGTTCAAATCGAAATGAAGGTGGAGGATCTTTACCATCCCCTGCTTACAGAAGCGGTTGCAAACAGCTTTCATGTTTCTGGAGGAACGCTTATCACAGGCTCCAATGCCTCTGGTAAATCCACTTTTCTGAAAAATGTGGCGATGAACAGTATTCTGGCGCAGACCATCGGAACCTGCACCTGTTCTTCTTATCAGGCACCTTTTCTGAAGGTGATGACTTCTATGGCACTACGGGATGACATAGAAAGCGGAGAGAGCTATTTTATTGTAGAAATCAAGTCATTAAAGAGAATCCTGGAAGAAAGTAAAAAGCCAGAGCCCCTTTTATGCATTATCGATGAAGTGCTCCGGGGTACCAATACCATAGAACGTATTGCCGCTTCCTCAAGAATTCTGGCAAAACTACGGCAAAACTGGGTGCTTCCTTTTGCTGCCACCCATGACATTGAGCTGTCATATATTCTGGACTCTTTATATCATAATTATCATTTCGAGGAGGAAGTAAAGGAAAAAGAAGTGGTATTTTCCTATGTTCTGAAGAAAGGACGGGCAACATCCAGAAATGCCATAAAGCTTCTGGATATGCTGGGATATGACCCGGAAATCGTAGAAGGAGCAAAAAAAGCAGCAATGGACTTTGAAAAGAACGGAATCTGGGAAAATATGAACAGTTAAGGGGAATGAAAGTGTCAGATTATCACTTTAATACATTAAGTTGTAAAAACAGAAGAGTAATTTTCTTGACAAAAACAAGTCACCTTTGTATACTTGCAGTATTAAATGACAAAGGCTTTGAAGGGAAGAAGTAGCCTTGGGAAGAGCTTACAGAGAGTTGCCGGGTGGTGAGAGGCGCAGGCAGGAACCAGGAGGACAGCCAGATAAAAAGTGGGGTTCTTAGTGAATACATCCCGGAGCTTTGCACCGAACGAGAGATCCAGTAGGCTGCAACGTAGATGGCATACGTTATCGTGCCAGGGTGATATTCGGAAGTATTCTTTTGACTGGTCACTTGTTGAGGCAGGAAGTGCGAGCTTTCTGTGAATTTAGGTGGTATCGCGGGACCCGGTTCTCGTCCTAAAGGGACAGAGGAACCGGGCTTTTTTGTGTATATCAAGTTAGGGGCAAAATACCTTTTGACCCTAACATCATATTATTCAATTACAGGAGGAAAAGAAAATGACAGTTTGGGAAGAACTCAAAGCCAGAGGCCTGATTGCTCAGGTAACAGATGAAGATGAAATTAAGGAAATGGTAAATAATGGAAAGGCAACCTTTTATATCGGCTTTGACCCTACAGCAGACAGCCTTCATGTTGGACACTTCATGGCTCTTTGCCTGATGAAACGTCTCCAGATGGCAGGAAACAAGCCAATTGCCCTTCTTGGCGGTGGAACCGGTATGATCGGTGATCCATCCGGAAGAACAGATATGCGCCAGATGATGACAAAAGAAACCATCCAGCATAACATTGACTGCTTCAAAAAACAGATGGAGCGTTTCATTGATTTTTCTGATGACAAGGCTCTGATGGTAAACAATGCTGACTGGCTGATGGGACTGAATTATGTAGAGCTTTTACGTGAGGTTGGACCTCATTTCTCTGTCAACCGTATGCTGACAGCAGAGTGCTACAAACAGCGTATGGAAAGAGGATTAAGTTTCCTTGAATTTAACTACATGATCATGCAGAGCTACGATTTCTACATGCTGTACCAGAAATACGGCTGCAACATGCAGTTTGGTGGTGATGATCAGTGGAGCAACATGCTTGGAGGTACCGAGCTGATCCGCCGTAAACTTGGAAAAGATGCATACGCTATGACCATCACACTTCTTCTGAATTCAGAAGGAAAGAAAATGGGTAAAACACAGTCAGGTGCTGTATGGCTTGATCCAAACAAAACTTCTCCATTTGATTTCTACCAGTACTGGAGAAATGTGGACGATGCAGACGTTATCAAATGCATGAAGCTTCTTACTTTCCTTCCGTTAGAAGAAATCCAGGAAATGGAGAAATGGGAAGGAAGCCAGTTAAACAAAGCAAAAGAAATCCTTGCATTCCAGCTTACAGAGCTTGTTCATGGAACAGAAGAAGCAAAGAAAGCGCAGGCAGGTGCAAAAGCTCTTTTTGCAGGCGGAGCAGATACAGCCCACATGCCGACTACTGAACTTGCAGCAGAGGACTTTGACGAAGAAGGAAATGTTGATGTGATCACACTTCTTGTAAAATCTGCACTGGTACAGACCCGTTCCGAGGGAAGAAGAGCCATTGAGCAGGGCGGTGTCTCTGTAGATGGAGAGAAAGTTACAGATATCAAACAGGTACTTTCCAAAGACGTACTTACAGGTGACGGTGTAGTTCTCAAAAGAGGAAAGAAGAAATTCAATAAAGTATTTACAAAATAAAAATATTTTGACCCAAACCTGTTTATATGCTATCATATAAAACATGCAAGCATTCCGGATGCAAAGTCCAAAGAGATCTTTTGCATCACAAGAGGAATGCACTTCTTTATTGCGTAGGAGGAGATTTGAAATGAAGAAATACGGAGTAAACGAACTTCGAAAAATGTTTCTGGATTTCATGGAAAGCAAGGGACATCTTGTAATGAAAAGCTTTCCATTGGTTCCACAGGGCGATAAAAGTGTCCTGCTGATCAATGCAGGTATGACACCACTGAAACCATATTTTACAGGAGCAGAAAAACCACCCCGTACAAGAGTAAGTACATGTCAGAAATGTATCCGTACAGGTGATATTGAGAATGTAGGTAAGACAGCACGCCATGGTACATTCTTTGAAATGCTTGGAAACTTCTCATTTGGAGATTATTTTAAGACAGAAGCCATCCACTGGTCCTGGGAATTCCTTACAGAGGTTGTAGGACTGGATGCAAACCGCCTTTATCCGTCTGTTTATCTGGAGGATGATGAGGCATTTGATATCTGGAACAAAGAGATTGGCATTCCGGCAGAGCGTATTTTTAAATTTGGCAAAGAAGATAACTTCTGGGAGCACGGCGCAGGTCCATGTGGTCCATGTTCAGAGATCTATTACGACCGTGGAGAGAAATATGGCTGTGGCAAACCTGGCTGTACAGTAGGCTGCGACTGCGACCGTTACATGGAAGTATGGAACAATGTATTCACCCAGTTTGAAAATGATGGAAATGGTAACTATACCACTCTGAAACAGAAGAACATTGATACAGGTATGGGACTTGAGCGTCTGGCAGTTATTGTTCAGGATGTAGATTCCATTTTTGATGTAGATACCATCTGTTCTCTTCGTAATCTGGTAAGCAAGATTTCCGGTAAGCCATATGGTGTACATCATGAAGATGATGTTTCCATCCGTCTGATCACAGACCATATCCGTTCTGCAACATTTATGATCTCTGATGGTATCATGCCTACCAATGAAGGCCGTGGATATGTACTTCGCCGTCTGATCCGCCGTGCTGCAAGACACGGAAGACTTCTTGGAATAAAGGGTAACTTCCTTGCAACCTTAAGTGCAGAAGTAATTGACGGTTCCAAGGACGGATATCCGGAATTGGAAGAGAAGAAAGAATTTATCTTCAATGTTCTTACAAACGAGGAGAACCAGTTCGGTAAGACAATCGATCAGGGACTTCGTATTCTGGCTGACATGGAAGAGGCTATGAATGCAGCAGGAGAGAAAACACTTTCCGGAGAAAATGCATTTAAGTTATATGATACCTATGGATTCCCGCTGGATCTGACCAAAGAGATTCTTGAGGAAAAAGGCTATGAGATCGATGAGGACGGCTTTAAGACTGCTATGGACGAGCAGAGAGAAAAAGCACGTTCTTCCCGTGAAGTAACCAACTATATGGGAGCCGATGCCACTGTATATGACCAGATCGATACTTCTGTAACTACAGAGTTTGTAGGATATGACCATCTTTCCTTTGAATCTTCGGTTACTGTTTTGACAACAGAGGATGAGATCGTAGATTCCTTAATGGAAGGCCAGAAGGGTACTGTATTTGTAGAGAAAACCCCATTCTATGCTACAATGGGTGGACAGGTTGGAGATACCGGTGTGATTGAAACTGCAAACGGCAAGTTCATTGTAGAAGATACCATTAATCTTCGTGGCGGTAAATTCGGTCATGTAGGACATATGGAATCCGGAATGATCTCCAAAGGCGAGACAGTTTCTCTGAAAGTAAATACAGCAGCAAGAAAAGATATTGAGAAGAACCACAGTGCAACACATCTTCTCCAGAAAGCATTAAAAGAGGTTCTTGGTTCTCACGTAGAGCAGAAGGGCTCTCTTGTTACAGCAGACAGACTTCGTTTTGACTTTGCACATTTCACAGCTATGACACCTGAAGAAATCCAGAAAGCAGAGGATCTGGTAAATGAGAAGATCCAGGAGGCTCTTCCGGTTCATACAGATGTTATGGATATTGAAGAAGCCAAAAAATCCGGTGCAATGGCACTGTTTGGTGAGAAGTATTCCCAGAAGGTACGTGTGGTATCCATGGGTGATTTCTCCAAAGAGCTTTGCGGTGGTACTCATGTTGCAAATACAAGCTCCATCATGCTGTTCAAGATTGTATCTGAATCCGGTATTGCAGCAGGTGTGCGCCGTATCGAGGCACTGACAGGAAAAGGAGTTCTGGAATACTATAAGAAGCAGGAAGCACTTCTTCATGAAGCAGCCAAAGCCCTGAAAGCAAACCCCACAGAGCTGACAGAGAAGATTGCCCATCTGCAGGGTGAGGTGAAAGCGCTTACAAGCGAAAACGAATCCCTTAAGAGCAAACTGGCTCAGGGCGCTCTTGGAAATGTTATGGATCAGGTTGTAGAAGTAAAAGGTGTGAAGCTTCTTGCTGCCAAGGTAGAGGGCGTTGACATGAACGGACTTCGTGATCTTGGCGATCAGCTCAAAGAAAAGCTTGGTGAGGGTGTTGTAGTTCTGGCAGCAGTGAATGAAGGCAAAGTAAGCCTTCTTGCAATGGCTACTGATTCCGCACAGAAAGCAGGAGCACATGCCGGAAATCTGATCAAAGCAGTGGCTGCAATCGTTGGCGGTGGCGGCGGTGGACGTCCGAACATGGCACAGGCCGGCGGAAAGAATCCGGAAAAAGCCCAGGAAGCAATTGATGCAGTAAAGGGAATTCTGGAAGGTCAGCTTTACTAATTGAATGCCTGACACCATACAAAAAATTCGTCAAAATTTTTTGTAAAATTAAACCAAAAGTTGTTGACGAACCCCGACTGTATGATATATAATAATGTTCGTGCAAGAAAAATACCCAGACAGTTGTATTTTAGCACAATCTACAACTGGAGGGAGGTTAGGTGTGAGTCTATGTCAAACGTTATCGTAAAAGAAAACGAGACTTTAGATAGCGCTCTTCGCAGATTCAAGAGAAGCTGTGCAAAAGCAGGTATCCAGCAGGAAATCCGCAAAAGAGAGCATTACGAGAAACCAAGCGTTCGTCGTAAGAAAAAATCTGAAGCCGCAAGAAAACGTAAATATAATTAATTGTGCGCGAAAATCCCTGGCTGCATTCAGTAGTCAGGGATTTTTAAAATTCAGAAACCGGTATATGAAGGAGAGGAAAAGAAAAACATATGATGATTCTGAAAAAAATTGCCAAGCTTCTGTTTAACCGGGTTTTTTATGTGTTATTCGCTATGGCGGTACAGCTTGGCTGGCTGCTGACTATATTCCTGCGCCTTGCAGGTTATTCCAGATATATGTCTATTGCTCTGGATGTTATCAGCATTTTAGTTGTTCTGAAAATTGTCAACAGGAAGATCAATCCCTCGTATAAGCTGGCATGGACAATGCTGATTCTGTGTATGCCAATCTTCGGACTGGTTCTGTATCTGGTATTTGGACGATCCAGAATTGCAACTTATATGCAGGAGCGTTTTAATGAAATGCTGGAAAAGTCCAGTGATCTTTTAAAAACCAATCCCGAAATTCATGAAAGGCTGAAATCGGAGGATGAATCTGCCTGCAATCAGTCTGATTATATATACCGTAATGCAGGCTATCCTGTCCATGAAAATACAACAGCAGAATATTTTCAGGTAGGAGATGACATGTTCCCTGTCCTTGTAAAGGAGCTGGAGCAGGCAAAACATTACATTTTTATTGAATACTTTATTATCCATGATGGCGTAATGTGGAGAACCATTCTGGATATACTGGAAAAGAAAGTAAAAGAGGGTGTAGATGTCCGTCTGATTTACGATGACATGGGATGTCTTACCACTCTTCCTCATAAATATTATGTAACCATGCGGGAAAAAGGAATCAAATGCCAGGTATTTAACCCTTTCCGTCCTATCCTGAATATTATCCAGAATAACCGTGACCACAGAAAATTCTGTATTATTGATGGTTATGTGGGCTTTACAGGAGGAGTCAATCTGGCTGATGAATACATTAACCAGAAGGAGCGATTCGGGCACTGGAAGGACACGGCAGTTATGTTAAAAGGCGAGGCTGTGTGGAACATGACAGCAATGTTTCTTCATATGTGGAATGTAATCACCAATAACCGCGAGTACAACAGCCTGCAGGAATATCTGCCCCATGTATGGCATCCACAGGCATTTGAGGGAGATGGCTATATTCAGCCGTTTTGTGACTCCCCTCTGGATAATGAGACAGTGGGTGAAAATGTTTATCTGAACATTATTAACCGGGCGAAGCACTATGTATATATCTGCACTCCTTATCTGGTTATTGACAATGAAATGATGACATCCCTTTGCCTTGCTGCAAAAAGTGGTGTGGATGTGCGTCTTATGACACCTGGGATTCCAGATAAAAAACTGGTATTTCTTCTTACCCAGTCTTATTATGAGCAGCTTCTTGAAGCTGGGGTAAAGATTTATGAGTATCAGCCGGGATTTCTTCATGCAAAATCCTTTGTCTGCGATGATGAGATCGGTGTTGTGGGAACGATTAATCTGGATTATAGAAGTCTGTATTTGCATTTCGAGGATGGAGTATGGATTTATAAAAATAAAGTAATAAATGATATCAAAAATGATTTTACTGATACCCTGGATTACTGCAATCCGGTGTCCTTGGAATTTTGCAGGGGAAGGAATATTGCAGTAAGGGCAATGCAGAGTATTTTAAGATTGTTTGCGCCCATGCTTTAATGGGAACATATCTGTAACATGGCATGTGAAAAATCAGACAAGCGGGCTACGGTAACTGAATTCGGGTAAAATGTGTCGCAAAGTGGGGCGTGCAGATTGCGAGAATATTTTTTGCACGCTCCAACAGCAGGAGGTATGACATGAGAGAAAAGAAAAAACAGCAGCTTCAGGTGTTAATGGATCAGGCAGTAGAAAAACAGCAGATTGCCGGTATGAATATGATGGTTGTGCAAAACGGGCAGGAAGTATTGTATCTGGAAAGTGGTTTTGCTGACAGAGCGAAGCAAAAAGAAATAAAAAGAGATACGATTTTCCGCTTGTTTTCCCTGACAAAGCCTGTTACAGCAGCGGCAGTTATGCTCCTTTTTCAAAGAGGCGCTCTTGACCTTGCAGATCCGGTTTCGAAATATATTCCCGGTTTTGCAGATCAGAAAGTATCTGTTACTGGGGGACTGGAGCCGGTATGGCATCAGGTTACGATTTACCATCTGCTTTCCATGACAGGCGGGCTGACTTACGGTGGAAACAGCAGTGCCACAGAATATGCCATTGGAAACGTGCTGGAAGAACAGATGGTACGTATGAATACAGATCATCCCATGACTACTATGGAGCTTGCGGACAGAATTGGCAGATGTCCTCTGGAGTTTCAGCCTGGAGCAAGATGGAAATATGGAGTTTCCGCAGATATTCTGGCAGCTGTAGTAGAGAAGGTTTCCGGTATGAAGTACAGTGAATTTTTGCAAAAAGAAATTTTTGAACCTCTGGGAATGAAAGATACCGGATTTTATGTACCAAAGGAAAAGCTGGACAGGCTGGCTGAGGCCTATGAAGAGACAAAAGAGGGAATAAAAGAATTTCGTGAGGACAGTCTTGGAATTCATATGGCAATGGATGTTCCGCCTGCATATGAAGCAGGTGGTGCAGGACTGGTATCTACGATTGATGATTATTCCAGGTTTGCGGCTATGCTGCTGAATCAGGGTACATTTAATGGAAAACAGATTCTTTTCCCAGAGACTGTTAAATATATGACAACCCGCAGGCTGTTTCCAGAGCAGCAGGAATGGTTTGATAAATGGTGGGAGATGAACGGATTTTCCTATGGAAATCTTATGCGTGTGATGACAGATCCCTGGAAAGCACCTTTTGCGGCAAGAGAAGGAGAATATGGCTGGGATGGATGGCTTGGCTGTTATTTTTCCAATCTGCCAAAGGAAAATATGACTATACTTATGATGATGCAGAAAAAAGATGCAGGAACTTTTGAACTTACCAGACGGCTTAGGAATGTGATGCTTTTAGACATGTGAATGTCTTTTCGAGGAAACGTTTTACAGAGGAATTGAAAATTATGACCAGAATATATGCAGATAATGCAGCGACTACCAAAATCAGCCAGACGGCAATGAAAGCAATGCTTCAGGTAATGGAGAATACCTATGGGAATCCTTCCAGCCTTCATCAGGCAGGAATGGAGGCAAATGATGCCATCCAAAATGCAAGGGAGACAATTGCCCGCTGTCTTGGGTGTACACCTAGGGAAATCTTTTTTACTTCCGGTGGAACAGAGTCGGATAACCAGGCTATTTTATCTGCTGCCATATCAGGAGCCAAAAAGAATAAAAAGCATATTATTTCCACTGCGTTTGAACATCATGCAGTTCTTCACACCCTGGAAAAATTAAAAGAGCAGGGCTTTGAAATCCAGCTTTTGGATGTGGGGGAGGAAGGATATGTTACAGCAGATCAGGTAAAAGAAGCAATTCGTCCGGATACCTGTCTGGTGACAGTAATGTCTGCCAATAATGAAATCGGTTCCATTCTTCCCATTGGAGAGATTGGAGAAGTCTGCCGGGAAAAAGGCGTTCTTTTTCATACAGATGCAGTGCAGGCAGCAGGTCATATTTCCATAAATGTAAAAGAACAGAACATTGACCTTATGTCCCTTTCAGCACACAAATTTCACGGACCAAAAGGAATCGGTGTGCTGTATGCAAAAAGAGGAACAGAACTTACCAGGCTTCTGGAAGGAGGCGGACAGGAACGTGGAATGCGTCCCGGGACAGAGAACGTCCCTGCCATTGTGGGAATGGCGGCTGCACTAAAAGAAGAATGCAGTTTGATAGAAGAGCACACAAAAAGGGTTGCGGCCATGCGTGACCGGCTGATCCGTGGACTTATGCAGATTCCTCATTGTATTTTAAACGGTCCTTCTGGCCTGAGGCTTCCTGGAAATGTGAATTTTTGTTTTGAAGGAGTTTCCGGGGAAAGCCTTTTGCTTCTTCTGGACAGTAAGGGAATTTGCGCTTCTTCCGGCTCTGCCTGTGCTTCAGGGGCCCTGGATCCAAGCCATGTGCTTCTGGCACTGGGGCGTCCGGCAGAGATTGCACAGGGATCTTTAAGGTTAAGCCTGGATGCTTCGAATACAGAGGAAGAGATTGATTATATGCTGGAAGAAATACCGAAGGTAGTAGAACATCTTCGTAAAATGTCAGATAGCTGGCAGGAAAAAATCAGCAAAAAGAAAGAATTTGAACTGTAGATATTTAACATAGAAATTTTCGTGAGGTATAAACAATATGGAAACAGACAACATGAAAAAGGCCCTGATCGCCATGAGCGGCGGTGTGGATTCTTCTGTGGCAGCTTATCTGATGAAGGAGCACGGATACGACTGTATTGGTGTGACCATGAAGCTTTTTCAGAATGAGGATGCAGGAGTCAGCCGTAAAAAAAGCTGCTGTTCTTTAGACGATGTGGAGGATGCAAGAAGTGTGGCGCACAATCTTGGAATCCCTTATTATGTATTTAATTTTACTGCCGATTTTAAAAAGCAGGTAATGGATCGTTTCGTGGAAGCCTATGAAAATGGTGCTACACCTAATCCGTGCATTGACTGCAACCGTTATCTGAAATTTGACAGCCTTTATCACCGTGCAGAGGAGCTAGGCTGTCACTATGTGGTAACAGGGCATTATGCAAGGATCGAGAAGCGGGAAGATGGCAGATATCTTCTGAAAAAGGCGGCTGATCCGGCAAAGGATCAGAGCTATGTGCTTTATTCCCTTACCCAGGAACAGCTGGCGCATACCATGTTTCCTCTTGGAGATATGAATAAGCACCAGACCAGGATGATTGCGGATGAACAGAGTTTTTATAATGCAGATAAGCCAGACAGCCAGGATATCTGTTTTGTACCAGATGGAGATTATGCAGGATTTATCCGCAGATTTACGGGAAAAGATTATCCGGCAGGTGATTTTACAGACAAGGATGGAAATGTCCTTGGAAAACATAAAGGAATTATCGGATATACAGTAGGACAGAGAAAAGGTCTTGGCATTGCAGCCGGAAAACCGGTTTATGTAACCAAAATCTGCCCATCTGAAAACCGTGTGATCCTGGGAGATAATGAAGATCTGTTCCACAGAGAGCTGGATGTGGAGGATTTTAATTTCATTTCTTTTGACACGCCTCCGGCAGAGTTTCGTGCGAAAGCGAAAGTGCGCTATCGTCAGAAGGAGCAGTGGGCAACTGTAAAAGTCACAGGGGAAAAAAGTGTGCACATTATATTTGATGAGCCACAGAGAGCCATTACAAAAGGACAGGCAGCTGTTTTATATGATGGAGATGTTGTGATTGGCGGCGGTGTGATCGTGGGATAAAGAGCACTTCCCCCAATTATTTCTGTAAATGAGAACAGGTAGAAGGAAAGACACGAAAAATAAAATTGTGTTGTTTACCTCTGCCTGTTTATTTTTTTATGTTTGTTTACAAAAAATTAAGAATATATCTTCAATTTATAGATGACTAACCCTATGGGAAAATGTTACAATACTTCATATCCGGCAGCAAAGATTGGCGACTAGTACAGCGAAAATTGTATAAGAAATGGAGGTATATGTGGAAAAAAGAAAATTAATTCAGGAATTTCAGTCCCACCAGTCTGTTTTGAAAGAGAATGCAAAGGAGAAGGCCAGAGAATCGGTAAGCGCCGTGCTTCCTATTGTACTGATCGTTCTGGTACTTGGGTTTACTGTGGCAGCACTTTCGCCCAGCATTCTGGTGGAATTTTTAGTGGGCTCGGTACTTGTGATCATTGGAATGATCTTCTTCTCCATGGGAGCGGAATTGTCCATGACACCTATGGGAGAGCATGTGGGAGGCAGTATGCTTCGCACGAAGAAATTAGGCTTTATTGTTATTCTTGGTTTTATTCTTGGATTTATCATTACGATTTCTGAACCGGATCTGCAGGTTCTTGCAGAACAGGTTTCTTCTGTGCCAAATATGGTATTGATTTTATCAGTAGCATTGGGGGTTGGCGCGTTTCTTGTTGTGGCACTTTTGCGTATTCTTTTTGGAATTGCATTGCCGCCATTATTATTCTGTTTTTATATTCTGGTTTTTGTAATTGCCATGTTTGTTCCGGAGAATTTTCTGGCTGTGGCATTTGATTCAGGGGGCGTTACCACAGGACCTATGACGGTTCCCTTTATTATGGCACTTGGCGTGGGTATTGCGGCAATTCGTAATGACAAGCATGCAGGAGATGACAGTTTCGGACTTGTGGCACTTTGTTCTATCGGACCGATTCTGGCGGTTTTGATATTAGGGCTTGTTTATCACACAGAGGGAAATTTTACATCGGAAGCTGTGACTGAAGTGGAGAATTCTGTGGAGCTTGGGAAGTTGTTTGTAACTGCCATCCCGAAATATTTTCGTGAAATTGCAGTTTCTTTGTTTCCGATTGTGGTATTTTTCGGCCTTTTTCAAATGTTTGCCTTAAAATTGAATAAAAATATACTGATTAAAATTTGTATCGGTCTATTTTATACATATATAGGACTGGTATTGTTTCTTACAGGCGCAAATGTGGGATTTATACCGGCGGGAAATTACCTTGGCACAGTACTGGGAAGCCTTTCCTATAACTGGATTCTCATACCGCTTGGAATGGTGATTGGTTATTTTATTGTAAAAGCTGAGCCTGCAGTTTATGTGCTTATGAAACAGGTAGAAGAGCTGACAGACGGAGCTGTTTCAGGAAAATCTATTCAGATCGGGCTTTCTGTTGGTGTGGCAGTTTCCGTGGGAATTTCCATGCTCCGGGTGCTTACCGGGATTTCCATATTTTATTTTCTGGTTCCGGGATATGCAGTTGCTTTGATTTTAAGCCTTTTTGTGCCAAAAATTTTTACGGCTATTGCATTTGACTCTGGTGGAGTTGCGTCCGGACCTATGACAGCTACCTTTCTCCTTCCTCTGGCACAGGGAGCATGCCAGGCTGTGGGAGGAAATATTATTACAGATGCTTTTGGAGTGGTGGCTATGGTGGCGATGACGCCTCTGATCACTTTGCAGGTGCTGGGGCTTGTGTACAGGGTGAAAGGTGGAGAACTGGGCACAGACAGGAAGAAGCAGCCAGAGGAAAATGTGGGAAACATGGGTACGCCGGAATCTGTGGCAGCATTGTTTGACGATATGGGAACCAATGAGATCATTGAGCTATAAAGAGCCTGTTTGAATGCTGCGGGAATTTTTTCAGGAGGTATGAATGAGCGAATTATATATGATGGTAACAATCACAAACAGGAAATATATGTCCAGGTTTGCTGATTTTTACCGGGAAAATCAGGTGGATGTGGGGACAGTTTCTCTTGGAATGGGAACTGCTTCCAGTTCAATTCTGGACTATATGGGGCTTGAAGACGATGAGAAAAGTATCTGTTTCAATTTTGTGACAGCTTCCACATGGAGGAAATTAAAAAAAGGATTGCAGAATCAGCTGCGTATTGATATACCCGGAACTGGAATTGCATTTATCATTCCTATGAGCAGCATTGGAGGAAAAAGAGAACTGGGATTTCTCATTCAGGGACAGGAGTTTGAAAGAGAGGAGGAAAGCATTTTGAAGGAAACCAGACATGAACTGATTGTGGCAATTGCCAATTACGGATATAATACACAGGTGATGAAAGCAGCAGAAGAAGGCGGTGCAACCGGTGGAACAGTACTTCACGGAAAAGGGGTTGGAATGAAAAGAGCCCAGCAGTTTCTGGGCGTGTCCCTTGTTTCCGAAAAAGAAGTTATATTTATAGTTGCAAAATCAGAGCAGAAAAATGCAATTATGAGTGCAATTATGGAAAAAGCAGGAGTCACTTCCAAAGCAGGGACAATTGTCTTTTCTCTTCCTGTGACCAGTACAGCAGGACTTAGGATCCTTGAGGATGAAGAAAATTAAATCTTCTTTCTGATATACAGGAACTTTTAAAAAATTATCTGGAAGAAGCATGAGACTTTAACTATTTATGGAAATGTGAAAGATGAAGGTGAAAACTGCCTGCATATTACAGGAGAGGGTGGAGATGGAACTGCTACGTTTAAAGTGGAGGAGATGACGAAGGAAGAGCTGCAAAAGGCGTATGATGGAAAGATAAAATGATATTTTGGGTGTCTAAGATTACAGGAATAAAATAACAGTACTGGTTTTAAAATAGAATAGAATCTATTTTTGAGGAGACATCCTATGTTGCAGAAGGCAATGAGAAAGTTTTTTCTCCCTGTTTTGCTTGCCAGTCTCATGGCGGGGCCTGGCTGTCGGATTACATATGCAAAAGCAGATATACAAACGAATGGGAGCACAGAAGAAAGTATGGCAGACAGCACAGAAGAAAGTATGGCGGACATCATAGAGAAAAATACAGAAAACAGTATAGAAAACCATACGGCAGACAGCACAGAAAATCGTACAGTAGAAAATACAGCAGACACCGTAGCAGCACTTACGGAAAAAGAAACAAATTCAGTAGTGGCTGCAGGAACAACTACAGACGATACCCTGGTGCAGGCACCTTCTGCACTTTTAATGGAGGCCAGTACCGGTACTGTAATTTATGAAAAAGATCCGGACACCAGGCGAAGTCCGGCCAGTATCACAAAAATCATGACACTGATCCTGATTTTTGATGCACTGGAGAATGGCACTTTGAAAATGGATGACATTGTGACCACCAGCGCTTATGCAAAGTCTATGGGAGGCTCCCAGGTGTTTCTGGAAGAGGGAGAAACACAGAATGTGGAGACAATGATCAAATGCATTGTCATCGCATCAGGAAATGATGCCAGTGTGGCAATGGCAGAGCATATAGGAGGAAGCGAACAGGAGTTTGTACGGCAGATGAATGAAAGGGCAGCAGGGCTGGGAATGAAAAATACTCATTTTGTAGACTGCTGTGGACTGACCGATTCTTCAGAGCATTATACCACTGCCAGAGATATTGCCATTATGAGCCGGGAGCTGATTACCAGATATCCGAAAATCCTGGAATACTCGTCTATCTGGATGGAAAATATCACCCATGTGACCAGACAAGGTTCCAAAGAGTTTGGACTGACTAACACTAACAAACTTCTTCGCAGCTGCGACGGATGTGTGGGCCTGAAAACCGGAAGCACCAGTCTGGCGAAGTACTGTGTCTCTGCAGTGGCTTCCCGAAATAACATTACTCTGATTTCCGTAGTCATGGCTGCACCTGATTATAAAGTCCGCTTTAAAGATGCAGCAGCAATGCTGAACTATGGCTTTTCCAGGTGCAGTCTTTATGTGGATGAAAATCCCGGAGAACTTCCTTTTATAGAAATACGAAAAGGAACAAAACCAGCCACCAAAGTAAAATACGAAAAGAACTTCCAGTATCTAAGTACAGATGGGAAAACCGTAGGAGAAGTGGAAAAGAAAATGAATCTGGAAACACAGATTCCAGCTCCTGTAAAAGAAGGAGATATTGCCGGTACCCTGGAATATTACCAGAATGGACAAAAACTTGGGGAAATCAAGATTCTTTTTACAGAAACCATAGAAAAAGCCACATATAAGAACTGCCTGGAAAAAATAATTGCAGAAGCATTTTGACAAAACAACCGCTGTCGGTTTATAATAAACTCTGTATGAAATTTTTTGTCGCTGATAACAATGAAACATTCTCTGCAGGCAGGGAGATTCTGCGAAGCAGGATTTTTTCTTACCTGTTATGGAAAGCGGCAGTACGGAGGGGATTACATGAAAAAAGAGAAAAAACAGCCTGGCAGACTGAAAATGCTGGCAGGCTATTATAAACCATATAAAGGCCTGTTTATTGCAGACCTGTTTTTTGCATTTCTGGGCGCAGCAGTAACGCTGATCATTCCGCTTCTGGTCCGTTATATTATGACCTCGGTAAGCGAAATGCCTGTTCAGGAAGCGAAAGCAATTATTCTTAAAATCGGAATCGGAATGCTGGCACTGATACTGGTACAGCTGGGAAGCCGTTATTTTATTACCTATTATGGTCACATGATGGGCGCTTACATTGAGCATGACATGCGAAATGAGATTTTCAGCCATTATCAGAAGCTTTCTTTTGCTTTTTATGATAACCAGAAAGTGGGACATCTGCTTTCCAGGATTACAAGCGATCTTTTTGATATCACAGAGCTGCTCCACCATGGACCGGAGGACATTCTGATCTCTGTGATCAAGCTGTTCGGGGCACTGATTATCCTTATGAATGTAAAGCCACAGATGGCACTGCTTTGCTTTGCAGTTGTAATTATCATGCTGATCTATGCGCTGGTTTATAATAAAAATATGAAAAGTGCCTTTAAAGAAAACCGCGTTCGTATGGGCGAGATCAACAGCCAGATCGAGGACAGTCTTTCTGGTATCCGTGTGGTGAAGTCTTTTGGAAATGAGAAGCGTGAGATTGAGAAATTCCGTAAAGGAAATGAACGCTTTGTAGAGGCAAAGCGTGTGACCTACCGCTATATGGCAGGTTATCATGCAGGAATGGACGCATTTACGACTCTGATCACAGTTGTGGCACTGGTTTCCGGCGCTGTATTTCTGGCATCCGGGGATTTAAGTGCAACAGATCTTGTTACTTTTCTTTTGTATATCAATAACTTTACAGAGCCGGTTACCAAGCTGGTAAACTTTACCGAGCAGTTCCAGAATGGTTACAGTGGCTATGACCGTTTCCTGGAAATGATGTCTATTGCACCGGATATTGAGGATGCGCCGGATGCGGTATCTCTGGACCATGTAGATGGAGACATCCGTTTCGAAAATGTATCTTTTCATTATGAAGACCATGATGAAAAAGTGCTTTCAAATGTAAATCTGGAGGTAAAGCCTGGTGATTATGTTGCACTTGTAGGTACTTCCGGAGCAGGAAAAACTACCCTTTGCAGTCTGATCCCAAGGTTTTACGATGTAACAGAGGGTGTTATTTATCTGGATGGCAAAGATATTCGCAAGATCAAACTGAAGGATCTGCGTAATCAGATCGGTATTGTGCAGCAGGATGTATACCTGTTTGCAGGAAATATTATGGAAAATATCCGGTACGGCCGTCCGGATGCTACAGATGAGGAAGTAATCCGTGCTGCCAAGCTTGCCAATGCCCATGATTTTATTATGGAAATGCCAGATAATTATGGTACAGATATCGGACAGCGAGGTGTGAAGCTTTCCGGAGGGCAGAAACAGCGTCTTTCTATTGCAAGAGCTTTTTTGAAAAATCCACCGATTCTGATTTTTGATGAAGCGACCTCTGCTTTGGATAACGAAAGCGAGAAAGTAGTGCAGGAGTCTCTGGAACGTCTTGCGAAAAACAGAACTACGTTTGTGATTGCCCACAGACTTTCTACGATCCGCAATGCAAGAAGAATTCTGGTATTAACGGAAGACGGAATTGCAGAAGAGGGAACGCATCAGGAACTGATGGAAAAAGATGGAGTATATGCAAAATTGTGTAGGGCTGGTCTGTAAAGACGTACGCTCCAAAGCGTGCAAAAAAATCATTCCCGCAAATTGTGACACACATCTTGCAGAAAGCCTTTTGGGGACACGCTCTGGAACTTGTAATTTAAGGAAAGGATGATACAAAATGAAAGAAATAAAAACAGAAGATGCGGTAGGCCATATCCTGTGCCATGATATTACCCAGATCATCAAAGATAAGAAAAAAGGAGTACTGTTTTCCAAAGGGCATATTGTAAAAGAAGAAGATATTCCCCTTTTACTTTCTGTAGGAAAAGAGCATCTTTTTGTATGGGAAAAGAAAGAAGGAATCCTTCATGAAAATGAAGGTGCAGATATTTTGTACAAAATATCTGCAGGAGATTTCATGCATGGAACCGATGTAAAAGAGGGCAAAATCGAGCTGGTGGCAGATATTGACGGTGTGCTGAAAATCCGCAGGGATGCCCTTCTTGCAGTAAATTCTCTTGGGGAAATGATGATTGCTTCCCGCCATGGGGATTTTCCGGTAAAAAAAGGAGATAAGCTTGCCGGAACCAGAATTATCCCTCTTGTGATTGAAAAGGAAAAAATGGATAAAGCAGTGGAAGTGGCCGGTCAGGAGCCGATTTTCTCTATTCTTCCCTATCAGTCTAAGAGAGTGGGAATTGTAACTACTGGCAGCGAGGTAAAAAAAGGTTTGATTCAGGATACCTTTACTCCGGTATTAAAAGAAAAGCTTGCCGAATATCCTACAGAGGTAATAGGACAGACAACACCCGGGGATGACAAGGCACAGATCACTGCCGATATCTTAAGTTTTATTGACCAGGGCGCAGACATGGTAATTTGCAGCGGCGGTATGAGCGTAGATCCGGATGACCGCACTCCCGGGGGAATCCGCGATACAGGTGCCAGAGTGGTGACATATGGAGCACCGGTGCTCCCAGGTGCCATGCTTCTGATTGCATATTACGAAAAAAATGGAAAAATGATTCCAATCCTTGGACTGCCAGGCTGTGTCATGTATGCAAAGCGTACAGTATTTGACCTTGTTCTGCCAAGAATCATGGCTGACGATGAAATTTTTGCACAGGAAGTGGCAGCATATGGAGAGGGTGGCCTTTGCCTGAACTGCAAGGTCTGTACCTTCCCAAACTGTGGTTTTGGAAAATAAAGGAGATTTATGGGAAAATTCCGAACAGTTACTTATGAAGTCCATAATCCGAAAATAAAAAATGAAAACGGTGTAAGGTTTGCTTTCCTGGCAGATTTTCATGGCAGTGAATTTGGAAAAAATAATAGTATTCTGATAGAGAAAATAAGAAAATGGAAGCCAGATGCCATTTTGATTGCCGGAGATATGGTTGTGCGAAAAGACGTATCCACACTGAAAAAGGCAGAAGAATTACTGAAGCCTCTGGCTGCTGAATTTCCTGTTTTTTATTCTCCTGGAAATCATGAATCAAAAATGAAAGTACAGGAGCATGTTTATCACAGGGAATATCTGGAATACGAGAAGAGCCTGAAAGAAAATGGAGTCCGTATTCTGGCAAACGAAACATGTATATTTCAAAAAGGGGCAGACAAATTCAGAATATATGGGCTGGAACTGCCCTTGGAATATTATAAGAAGCCTTTTTCACCCGGACTTTCTGATGAGAAAATAGAGCAGCTTATAGGAAAGGCAGAGCCCCGGGAAAT
Source organism: uncultured Blautia sp. (assembly GCA_934364795.1). Taxonomy (GTDB): domain Bacteria; phylum Bacillota; class Clostridia; order Lachnospirales; family Lachnospiraceae; genus Blautia_A. Next base: position 85,105 of record CAKRMK010000001.1, on the reverse strand, counting down.
AGATGTTCTTCTGGCACATTGTCCCAAATATGGCAAAACCTATTTTAACTGGGGAGCAGATCTGATTCTGTCAGGCCATTATCATGGAGGTGTGCTTCGCTTTTCCAGGCATATCGGTGCTATAAGCTCCCAGTTTATACCCTTTCCCAAATACTGTTGCGGAGATTTTTACCGGGAAAATCAGTGTATGCTGGTCAGTGCCGGGCTTGGCGAACATACCGTTCCCCTTCGGATCCATAACCCGCGGGAACTGATTTTTATAGAAATGAAAAAGTAAGGGAAGTGAGGATCGTTCATGGCAATTTCTGTAAAACTAAATGTTTTTGAAGGACCTCTTGATCTGCTCCTTCACCTTATTGATAAGAATAAAATTGATATTTATGATATTCCTATTGTGGAAATCACAGATCAGTACATGGAATATATTCACGCCATGGAAAAGGAAGATCTGGGCGTGATGAGTGAGTTTATGGTTATGGCGGCCACTCTTCTGGACATCAAATGCAGAATGCTTCTTCCAAAAGAGGTAAATGAAGACGGGGAAGAGGAAGACCCAAGAGCCGAGCTGGTGCAGAAGCTTCTGGAGTATAAGATGTATAAATACATGTCTTATGAACTGAAAGATAAGATGGACGATGCCAGTGGCGTATATTACCGGAAAGAAGATGTGCCGGAAGAAGTGCTTCAGTACAGGGAGCCGGTGGATCCGTCAGAGCTTCTTGAGGGGCTTACCCTTGAGAAACTTCACGCTATTTACCAGTCCATTATCCGTCGGCAGGACGACAGGACAGACCCCATACGAAGCCGTTTCGGAAAGATTGAAAAAGAAGAAGTCAGCCTGTCTGATAAAATGCTTGAGATGAAAGAATTTGCAAGGACGCACAGAAAGTTCAGCTTTAAAGATCTTTTGAAAAAGCAGTGTTCAAAGGTTCAGGTGATTGTTACATTTTTGTCAGTGCTGGAGCTGATCAAAATGGGACATATTCATGTGGTGCAGGAAGAGATTTTTGATGATATCCATATCGATGTTGTGACAGATCCGGATACCTGGAAAAATCTCACTGAATTTGCAGAGGAAGGATAACTTTTAATATATGGAAATCAAACAGTTAGAAGGAGCTATTGAGGCAATCCTGTTTACAATGGGAGATGCAGTGGAGCTTGGACAGATTGCCAAGGCAATCCAGCAGGACAAGCCGACAACAGAAAAGCTGATCCACAATCTGATGGATAAATACCAGGATGAAGGCAGAGGGATCCGTATCATCGAGCTGGAAAATTCCTATCAGCTTTGTACAAAGCGGGATTATTATGGCTGCCTGATCCGGATTGCCATGCAGCCAAAGAAACCTTCCCTTACAGATGTTATGCTGGAAACTTTGTCGATCATTGCGTATAAACAGCCTGTCACAAAAGCGGAAATCGAAAAGATCCGAGGGGTAAAAAGTGATCATGCAGTGAATAAACTGGTAGAATATAATCTGGTGAAAGAGCTTGGAAGGCTGGACGCACCGGGAAGGCCGATTTTATTTGGAACTACAGAAGAATTTCTGCGAACCTTTGGAGTACAGGGACTGGAAGAGCTTCCGGCTGTGGATCCGGTAAAAATGGCAGATTTTAAGGCGGAAGCAGAAGAGGAAGTACAGCTGAAACTGGATATTTAGGAGAAATTTCAGAGTCTGTTTCAACCATGTCCTAAGAGAGGAGAAAAAATGCCAACAACATATGCACACGATTTGTTTGGTCAGAAAATATACAGGCAGATGCCAGAAGAAATAAAAAAGGTTATCAGGGAAAATGGAGAATTATACCGTATCGGACTTCATGGCCCGGATATATTCTTTTATTATTTCATTTTTAAAAATCATGTAAGCGGTGTTGGATATAGGATGCATAAGGAAAAAGCCAGAGCTTTCTTTGCTCAGGGAATGGCACAGGTAAGAGAAACGAAGGATCAGGCATTGCTTGCTTATCTTCTTGGCTTTGGATGCCACTATCTTCTGGATTCTGCGTGCCATCCATTTGTAAATGAGATGCATGACAAAGGAAGGATTTCCCATAGTCTGCTGGAAATCGAATTTGACCGTTTCCTTATGGAAGAAAATGGAAAAAATCCCTATTCCTATTATCCATCTGACTGTATTGCTGCAAAAGAAAAAAATGCCAGGGAGATTCATAAGGTGTTTCCTCTTTTGAAAACAAGGGATATTCTTCTTAGCCTGAAGCTGATGAAATTTATTACAAATCAGCTGGTTTGTGATGATGGAGGTGCAAAAAGAGCCCGCCTTGCAAAAATCTCCAGTCTGGGCGGCCACAAGGCACAGTCGGCGCTTATCGATCACTATATGATGGCACAACCGGCAGGCGGAAGTAAAGAACCGGTACATGCTTTGAATAAACTGTTTGAAGAGGCAGTAAAAGAAGCTCCGGGCGAATTGCTGGAATTGTACAAACTTTCCAGAGAAGACGGTCAATTGTCATCCAGATGGAATCTGACCTATAATGGATAAATAATAACATATTTGAGGCATGTCTGCGTAAAATGATATAAGAAATCTTTAAAGCGTGCCCCAAAAAGAATTTTCGCACAATTGTGATGTACAGATTGCGGGGAGGATTATTTTTATTAAGAAGAATATGGAGTGTGTGGGATATGAAGAAAAGAGAAAGAAAATTTCTTTGCATGCTGCTTACTTTAACGATTTTGTTTTGGTACACAGGAATTCCCCTTGCAGGCAGTCCTCTTAAAACCGGTCTTTTAGAAAGTTTTCTGGGCACTGGTGAGAAAAACGAAAGTTCCGTGGTAAAAATGATTCCGGCAGTGGTAGATATGAAAGAGGCAGACGGACCGGGAAGCTTATATGCACTTTCCGCAGTTCTTATGGATGGCGATTCCGGCAGGGTATTATATGAAAAAGAAGGTTATACTGCCAGACCGAATGCAAGCACCACAAAGGTTCTGACCTGCATTCTTGCATTGGAAAACGGAGTCGGGGATGATTATGTGATGGTTTCCAAAAAAGCTGCCCTTCAGCCGGAGGTGAAACTGGGACTAAAAGAGGGAGAGCAGTATTATCTGGAGGATCTTCTGTATTCCCTGATGCTAAAAAGCCATAATGATACAGCCGTGGCGATTGCAGAACATATTGGAGGCTCTGTGGAGGGCTTTGCCCGGATGATGAATGAAAAAGCAAAAGAAATCGGCTGCACCAATACCCATTTTGTTACTCCAAACGGTCTGGATGGCGCAGATGCTGGCGGCATTCATCAGACAACTGCAAGAGATCTGGCACTGATTATGCGCTATGCCGTTCAGAACAAAGCATTTCTTCATATCACCCAGACAAAAGACTATTCTTTTTCTGATATTTCTGGAAAACGGCACTTTTCTGTTCATAATGCCAATGCCCTGCTGGATATGACTCCGGATGCTGTTTCCGGAAAAACAGGGTTTACGGGAAATGCAGGATACTGTTATGTTGCGGCCTGTGAAAATGAGGGGAGATCCTTTATCATTTCCCTGCTTGGATGTGGCTGGCCGAACAACAAAACCTATAAATGGAAAGATACCATGAAACTGCTGGAATATGGAAAAGCAAATTTTCATAAAGAAGTATACTGGCAGGAACCGGATATTCCGTTTATTTCAGTTACAGATGGAATTGCCGCAGCAGACAACAGGGATCTGGAAAGAGAGGAAAATACACAGGTTGATAAAAAAGAGAAGGAAAATCAGGAAGCATATGTAAATGGAATTATTCAGGCTCCCAAGGAAGAGAAAGAAAAAGAGGTTCTTTTAAAAGAAAACGAAAAAGTCTCCTGCGATCTTCAGCTGGAAACACAGCTTCAGGCACCAGTGGAAAAAGGACAAAAGATAGGCAAGGTTACGTTTAGCCTTGGAGAACAGGTGCTTGGAGAGTATTTTGTCACCTCTGACCGCAATATCGTCAAAATTACCTATTTATGGTGCGTAAATAAAGTGTTTCATGACTTTTTTCACTAAAAAGCCTGATGAAATATGTATGATATATCAAAAAATCCCCCGAAAAACGAGGGATTTTTTTGCATAAAAACACGGAAAACTATTGAAAAATTGTGTGAAAAAATGTACAATTAGAATCGGCAGAATTTTTGGTTATACTTTTAAATTATTATAAAATGGAGGGCAAGAAAGAATGAGTAACGCAACACAAAGCTTAGCGGGCACAAGAATCACTTCTTTGCTTGACGCGAACAGTTTTGTTGAAATCGGCCAAAGTGTAACAGCCAGAAATACAGATTTCAACATGACTGAGAAGAAAGCACCTTCAGACGGTGTTATTACCGGATATGGTGTAATTGATGGAAATCTGGTGTATGTGTACAGCCAGGATGTTTCCGTACTGAACGGAACTGTTGGTGAAATGCATGCAAAGAAGATTACCAGACTTTATGATATGGCTATGAAGACCGGCGCTCCGGTAATCGGTCTGATCGACTGTGCAGGCCTGCGTCTCCAGGAGGCAACTGACGCACTGGAAGCATTCGGTGAGATCTATATGAAACAGACGCTGGCATCCGGACTGATTCCGCAGATCACAGGTATTTTCGGTACCTGCGGTGGTGGTATGGCACTTGTACCGGCACTGACAGATTTTACCTTTATTGAAGAGAAGAAGGGTAAACTGTTTGTAAATACCCCGAACGCCCTTGCAGGCAACAATATTTCCAAATGTGATACATCTGCTGCCAAATTCCAGAGCGAAGAGACAGGTCTTGTAGACGGAACCGGCACAGAGGATGAGATCCTTGGAAAGATCCGTGAACTTGTAACATATCTGCCATCTAACTGCGAAGATACTGATTCCTATATGGAATGCACAGATGATCTGAACCGTGTATGCGAGGACATTGAGAACTGCACAGGCGATACAGCCATTGCACTTTCCAGAATCGCAGATAACGGACAGTTCTTCGAAGTAAAAGCAGACTATGGCAAGAACATTGCTGTTGGATTCATCAGACTGAACGGTGCTACCGTTGGTGCTGTTGCAAACAGAAGCGAGAGCTATGATGCAGAAGGCAACAAAGTATGGGAATCCGATGGAAGCCTTTCTTCAAGAGGCGCAAGAAAAGCAGCAGATTTCGTAAAATTCTGTGATGCTTTTGAAATCCCCGTACTGACTCTTACCAATGTAAACGGTTTTGAGGCTACTGTATGCAGCGAGAAGATGATGGCAAAATCTGTTGGACAGATGGTACATGCATTTGCAGATGCTACTGTTCCGAAAGTTAATGTAATCATCGGCAAGGCATTTGGTACAGCTTACACAGCTATGAACAGCAAGGCAATCGGTGCTGACATGGTATACGCATGGGAGAATGCTGAAATTGGCATGATGGATGCTTCCCTTGCAGCCAAGATCATGTACGCAGGCGATGACGCAGCTACTCTCAATGAGAAAGCAGCAGAGTACAAAGAACTTCAGAACTCTGTTTCCTCTGCAGCAGCAAGAGGATATGTAGACACCATTATCAGCCCGGCTGATACAAGAAAATATGTGATCGGAGCATTCGAAATGCTGTTCACAAAAAGGGAAGATCGTCCGTCCAAGAAACACGGCACGGTCTAAGCGAGGTGGAGCATATGAAACATATTTTTAAGAAAGTATCCTCCCTTTGCACAGTACTTGTCATGATGGCAGTTCTGACTCTCACCGGTGCATCCGCTGTATGGGCAGAAGAAGTTGATGACACTGTAAAACAGACACTGATCAGCACAGCTGAAGGTCTTACTGATACCATCGTTGCATTAAGTGATGAAGATGTTGAAAATTACTCCAAATCATCTGATGCATTTACAGCTGGCGCAATGACTGCATGGGCAGGCTCCAAAGCAGAGCTGGGTGCACTTAAAGAAAGAACCGGCGAAACAGAGGTGAAAGCTTCTGATGACGGTTACACTGTTACAGTACCGGCTTCCTTTGAGAAAGCAGATGCAAACTTTGTTTATATTTTCGACGGTTCTACAGGAACACCTACATCTCTTACTGTTGATGTTCAGTACTCCATGGCAGAAACCTTAAGAAGAGCCGTTATGAATACCATCATGGGTATTGCAATTGTATTCATCGTTCTTATTTTCTTAAGCTTCCTTATTTATCTGTTCAGATTTATTCCGAACCCGGAAGCAAAGAAAAAAGCACAGGCAGCAGCTCCTGCACCAGCTCCGGTGGCAGCACCAGTGGCAGCTGAGGAACCAGTAGATGATACAGAACTGATCGCGGTTATCGCAGCAGCAATTGCAGCAGCTGAGGGAACCACTACTGATGGATTCGTTGTTCGTTCCATCCGCAAAATCAATCGTAAAAAAAGATAAATACAGGAGGATCCTAAAATGAAAAGTTATACAATCACCGTTAACGGAACAGCATATGAAGTAACTGTTGAAGAGACAGGAAGCGTTTCCGCACCAGTAGCAGCACCTGCAGCAGCTCCTAAGGCTGCACCTGCACCAAAGGCAGCTCCAAAAGCAGCAGCCGGAGCAGGCTCTGTTAAAGTTGCAGCTTCCGTACCAGGAAAAGTTCTGAAAATCGCAGCAAGTGTTGGACAGGCTGTAAAAGCTGGTGACAGCATCGTGATCCTGGAATCCATGAAGATGGAGATCCCGGTAGTAGCTCCTCAGGACGGAACCGTTGCAAGCATTGATGTTGCAGAAGGTGCCTCTGTAGAAAATGGAGATACCCTGGCAACAATGAACTAAGTCGGGAGGTAATAGGATGTCTTACGTAGCAGACACTTTGTCCAACCTGATCCATCAGACTGCATTTTTTAACCTGACATGGGGTAACTATCTGATGATCGTGGTTGCTTGTGTATTCTTATATCTTGCCATTGCAAAGGGATTTGAGCCTCTTCTGCTTGTTCCGATTGCATTTGGTATGCTCCTTGTTAATATTTATCCGGACATTATGGCCAATCCGGAAGACATGTCCAACGGTGTTGGTGGTCTTCTTCATTACTTCTATATCCTTGATGAGTGGAGTATTCTTCCTTCCCTTATCTTCATGGGTGTAGGTGCAATGACAGACTTTGGTCCGCTGATCGCGAACCCGAAGAGCTTCCTGATGGGTGCTGCAGCACAGCTTGGTATCTACATGGCTTACTTCCTTGCAATCTTCCTTGGATTCAACGGAAAAGCAGCAGCAGCTATTTCTATCATCGGTGGAGCTGATGGCCCGACTTCCATTTTCCTTGCTGGTAAACTTGGACAGACTTCCCTTATGGGACCTATCGCTGTAGCGGCATATTCCTATATGTCACTGGTTCCGATTATCCAGCCTCCGATTATGAAAATGTTTACAACTGAGAAAGAGCGTAAAATCAAAATGGAGCAGCTTCGTCCTGTTTCCAAGCTTGAGAAAATCCTTTTCCCAATCGTAATCACAATCGTTGTCTGCATGATCCTTCCTACAACTGCTCCTCTGGTTGGTATGCTTATGCTTGGTAACCTGTTCAGAGAGTGCGGTGTTGTAAAACAGCTTACAGAAACAGCATCCAATGCACTTATGTACATCGTAGTTATCCTTCTTGGAACATCTGTTGGTGCTTCCACAAGTGCAGAGGCATTCCTTAATGTTGATACTCTGAAAATCGTTGTATTAGGTCTTGTAGCATTTGCATGCGGTACTTTCGGAGGCGTTATGCTGGGAAAACTTATGTGCAAACTTACAGGCGGCAAGATCAATCCGCTTATCGGTTCCGCTGGTGTATCCGCAGTACCTATGGCAGCCCGTGTTTCACAGAAGGTTGGTGCAGAGGCTGATCCTACCAACTTCCTTCTGATGCATGCAATGGGACCGAACGTTGCCGGTGTTATCGGTACAGCTGTTGCTGCCGGAGCATTCATGGCTATTTACGGAATCTGATATTATAAATAATATAAGGAGAACAATTATGGCAGAAATTGAAAAAAAACCTGTTAAAATTGTGGAAACCATTCTGCGTGATGCACATCAGTCACTGATTGCAACCCGTATGACAACAGAGCAGATGCTTCCAATCGTTGATAAACTTGATAAAGTAGGATACCACGCAGTAGAGTGCTGGGGCGGTGCTACATTCGATGCAAGCCTTCGTTTCCTTCATGAGGATCCGTGGGAAAGACTTCGTAAATTACGTGACGGATTTAAGAATACTAAGCTGCAGATGCTTTTCCGTGGCCAGAACATTCTTGGATATCGTCCATATGCTGATGATGTTGTTGAATATTTTGTTCAGAAATCTCTGGCAAATGGTATTGATATCATCCGTATTTTTGACTGTATGAATGACCTTCGTAACCTTCAGACTGCTGTACATGCTGCAAACAAAGAGCATGGCCATGCACAGGTTGCTCTTTCCTATACACTTGGTGATGCTTATACTCTGGAATACTGGACAAGTATTGCAAAACGTATCGAGGAAATGGGTGCAGATTCCATCTGTATCAAAGATATGGCTGGACTTCTTCTTCCATACAAGGCAACAGAGCTTGTTACAGCTCTTAAAGAGACAGTTAAGATCCCGATTGACCTTCATACACATTACACCTCTGGTGTAGCTTCCATGACTTACCTGAAAGCCGTTGAAGCTGGTGTTGACATTATCGATACAGCAATGTCTCCATTTGCACTGGGTACTTCCCAGCCTGCAACAGAAGTTATGGTAGAGACATTCAAGGGTACTCCATATGATACAGGATTTGACCAGCAGCTTCTTGCAGAGATCGCAGACTACTTCCGTCCAATGCGTGACGAAGCTCTTGAAAGCGGTCTCTTAAATCCGAAGAACCTTGGCGTTAATATCAAGACTCTTCTGTATCAGGTACCAGGTGGTATGTTATCCAACCTTACCTCCCAGTTAAAAGAGCAGCACGCAGAAGATAAATTCTATGATGTTCTGGAAGAGGTTCCGCGTGTTCGTAAAGACCTGGGTGAGCCGCCGCTTGTTACTCCGTCTTCTCAGATCGTTGGTACACAGGCTGTATTCAATGTTCTTATGGGCGAGAGATATAAGATGGTTACCAAAGAGACAAAAGATGTTCTCAGCGGAAAATATGGTGCAACTGCAAAACCATTTAATCCGGAGGTCCAGAAGAAATGCATCGGTGATGTAAAACCGATCACATGCCGTCCGGCAGACCTTCTTGACAACGAGCTGGATAAGCTTGAAGGAGAGATGGCACAGTACAAGGAGCAGGATGAGGACGTTCTGTCCTATGCGCTGTTCCCACAGGTTGCTACTGATTTCTTCAAATATCGTCAGGCTCAGGAAACAAAGGTTGATGAGACTGCTGCTGATACCAAAAACGGAGCATATCCGGTTTAATCAGTGATCATAGGCTATAATAAAAGGCACGTGCCGAATGAAAATTCGCACGTGTCTTTTTGAAAAATATATTTGAAAGGTATATGAATGAGTAAAATACTGATTGTAGGCGGCGGTGCAGCCGGAATGATGGCCGGGGTATACCTGGCAAGAGCCGGACATGAGGTTCACATACTGGAAAAAAATGAAAAACTGGGAAAGAAAGTGTATATTACAGGAAAGGGCAGATGTAATGTTACAAATAACTGTGATACAGAAGAATTGTTTTCGGCAGTGATGTCCAATCCCAAATTTCTGTACAGCGCTTTTTATTCCTTTACCCCACAGGATGTAATGGATTTTTTCGAAAAAGCCGGAGTCCCTCTGAAAACAGAGCGGGGAAATCGTGTTTTCCCAATGTCAGATCATTCTTCAGACATTATCCGCGGCCTTGAGCGGGAACTGAAAAAGGCGGGAGCGCAGATACATCTTCATACAGAAGTGAAATCTGTGAAGACAGTTCCTTATAAAGAAGCTGGCATTGATGACAAAAAGGCACATCACAGTCTGGTGCAGGGTGTTTACCTTTCTGATGGCAGCTTTATGGAAGGGAACCATGTTATGATTGCCACTGGCGGTCTTTCCTATCAGTCCACTGGTTCTACCGGTGATGGCTACCGTTTCGCAGAGGAGACAGGTCATAAGGTGACAGAGCTTTCTCCGTCCCTGGTACCACTTCGCACCAAAGAAGATTATATTCCAAGGCTTCAGGGCCTTTCTCTGAAAAACACAGAGCTGACTATTAAATCTGGAAAGAAGGTTCTGTTCCGTGATTTTGGGGAAATGATGTTCACTCATTTTGGAGTAACAGGACCTATGATTCTCTCTGCCAGTGCACACATTGGAAAGCAATTGAAGAAATCTGGAGAGCTTAGTGCCTGTCTGGATCTGAAACCAGCTCTTACTATGGAACAGTTGGATGCCAGAATTCTGCGTGAGTTTGAGAACGCACAGAATAAGCAGTTCAAAAATGTGATCGGTGTTCTTTTTCCATCATCCCTTACTCCTGTTATGCTGGAGCTTGGCGGTATTTCACCGGAGAAGAAAATCCATGATATTTCCAGGGAAGAGAGAATCCATTTTGAAGAACTGGTGAAAAATTTTCCCTTTACCATCAATGGAATGGGAGAATATAAAGAAGCAGTTATTACCCGCGGAGGCGTTTCCGTAAAAGAAATCCAACCGGGAACTATGGAATCCAGAAAGGTGAAGAATCTGTACTTTATAGGGGAGGTTCTGGATCTGGATGCTGTAACAGGAGGCTATAATCTTCAGATTGCATGGTCTACAGCCTATCTGGCTGCCATGGCTGTGAAGTGATCCCCCGATTTGACAGAAAATACCATACCAGGAGGTAACAAAAATGGGATGTAATATCGCCATTGACGGACCGGCAGGAGCCGGCAAAAGCACCATTGCAAAAAAGGTAGCAAAGGAGCTTTCTTTTATTTATGTGGATACAGGAGCTATGTATCGCGCAGTTGCACTTTATCTTTTGAATCAGGGAATTGACAGGGATGATTCCAAGGCTATTGCAGATAACTGCCAGAATGCAGAAGTTTCTATCCGTTATGAGAACCAGGAACAGATCGTGATTCTGAACGGCGAAAATGTAAATTCCTATATCCGTACTGAAGAAGTAGGAAATATGGCTTCCAAGACATCTGCCAATCCGGCAGTGCGGGCACATCTTCTGAATCTGCAGAGAAATCTTGCAGCAAAAAATGACGTTGTCATGGATGGAAGAGATATTGGAACTGTTGTACTTCCAGATGCACAGGTGAAAATTTTTCTTACTGCAAGCGTGGAAACAAGAGCCAAAAGACGCTATGATGAATATCTGGCAAAAGGCGAACCCTGTAATCTGGAGGAAATCAAAAAAGATATTGAAATCCGTGACCATCAGGATATGACAAGAGAAATTTCCCCTCTTCGCCAGGCAGAGGACGCAGTGCTTGTAGATTCTTCACAGATGAATATTGAAGAAGTTGTAGATGCAATTCTTGGAATTTACAAAGATAAGGTGGAATAGGAAATGGAAGTAAAAGTTGCAAAAACAGCAGGCTTTTGCTTTGGAGTACAGCGGGCTGTGGACAAGGTTTACGAGCTGATCGGCAGCTGTCCGGACAAGTTGGTTACACTGGGGCCTATCATTCACAATGAAGAAGTGGTAAATGATCTTGAGGAAAAAGGAGTCCGTGCAGTTACAGAAGAGGAACTGAAAGCACTTCCAAAAGGAAGTACGGTAGTAATCCGTTCTCACGGTGTTGGAAAGGAAGTTTATGATCATTTGAAAGAATATGGTCTTTCTTATGTAGATGTGACCTGTCCTTTTGTTCTGAAAATCCATAGAATTGTGGAGAAAGAAAGTAAGGCAGGTTCCCACATTGTGATCATAGGCGACCCGGATCATCCTGAAGTTGTGGGAATCTGTGGCTGGTGCATGGGACCTTATACTGTCATACGCACAGAACAGGATGCGCTGGATTTTGTGCCACCAGATGGAAAAAATATCTGTATTGTGTCGCAGACAACATTTAATTATAATAAATTTAAAGATTTAGTTGAAATTCTTTGCAAAAAGAGGTATGATAATACTGTTTTAAATATTCTTAATATTTTAAACACTATTTGTAATGCTACCGAAGAACGGCAGAGAGAAGCAAAGAGCATAGCCGGAGAGGTAGACACTATGTTAGTCGTAGGCGGCAAACATAGTTCCAATACTCAAAAGCTGTTTGAAATATGTAAAAAGGAATGTGAAAATACTTACTATATACAAACACCTGTAGACTTGGATTCAGATATGTTCCAATGCAGTAGTTATGTAGGTATTACAGCAGGGGCTTCAACCCCAAAGAAAATTATTGAGGAGGTTCAAGAACATGTCAGAATTAAGTTTTGAACAGATGCTGGAAGATTCCGTAAAAACAATCAGAAATGGAGAAATCGTACAGGGAAAGGTCATCGATGTAAAAGAAGATGAAATTATCCTGAACATTGGCTATAAGGCTGATGGTATTATCACCAAGAGTGAATATAGCAATGATCCTTCCGTAGTACTTACCGACGCTGTACATGTAGGTGACTCCATGGAAGCCAAAGTGCTTAAGGTAAACGATGGCGAAGGCCAGGTTATCTTAACCTACAAGAGACTTGCTGCAGAGAAAGGCAACAAACGTCTTGAGGAAGCATTCGAGAATCAGGAAGTATTAAAAGCTCCTGTAACTCAGGTACTTGATGGTGGATTATGTGTCAATGTTGAAGAGACACGTGTATTTATCCCTGCAAGCCTTGTTTCCGATACTTATGAGAAAGATTTAAGCAAATATGCTGATCAGGAAATCGAATTCGTTATCACAGAGTTCAATCCAAGAAGACGTCGTATCATTGGTAACCGCAAACAGCTTCTTGTTGCAGAGAAAGCTAAGAAACAGCAGGAACTTATGGAGCGCATCAATGTTGGCGATACAGTAGAAGGTGTTGTTAAGAACGTTACTGATTTCGGCGCATTCATCGATCTTGGCGGCGCAGACGGACTTCTTCACATCTCCGAGATGTCCTGGGGCAGAGTAGAGAACCCGAAGAAAGTATTCACAGTTGGTGAGACTGTTAAAGTTATGATCAAAGACATCAAAGGTGAGAAGATTGCTCTTACAATGAAATTCCCGGAGGAGAATCCATGGCTTACAGCAGCTGAGGACTTCGCTGTTGGTAATGTAGTAACTGGTAAGGTTGCTCGTATGACAGACTTCGGTGCATTCGTAGAGCTTGCTCCTGGAGTAGATGCACTTCTTCATGTATCCCAGATTTCCAGAGAGCATGTTGCAAAACCATCTGATGTACTTTCCATCGGACAGGAAATTCAGGCTAAAGTTGTTGACTTCAATGGTGAAGACAAGAAGATCAGCCTTAGCATGAAAGCTCTTGAGGCTCCGGCTGAAGAAGCTCCTGTAGAGGAATAATTATAACATAAAAGAATTACCGCCATTCATTTCACTGTGAATGGCGGTTATTTGATTATGCAAGTAGCGCCAAAAACAGGTGGGACTTATTTTTTGAGCATGCTCCAAAATGCATTTCCGGAGTCATAGCTTTTATTTCAGCTTCCAGAAAATATATTCTAAAGTATGTATTAAATATTGTTTCTGCTTTTCTGAATTTTGCAAAAATTCCTCTGTACAGGGAAACCAGGTGTAGCAGGTGTCTCTTGTGGCTGATTTTTTCAGACCTTTTTCCATAAAGCGGCTGATAGATTTTGGAACAGCCATATCTTCACCTGGAAGATAATCGTAATTTTTGTAATTACTGTAGTACTGACGAATCTGTCCATTTACCGGACGGATGAGGATATTTACCAGCGTATCCTGTCCGGTAATATAAAATTCTCCTGCACTGTTGGAAAAAGCGGCAGGCAGACTGTAGGAAAGCTTTAACTGCAAAATCAGGTTTTCACCATCGAAATCAGCCCCGCTCATGGTAAACTCGCCATTTTTCAATGTAAGATATCCCATCATTTTAAACACATCTCCAAGCCCCAGAAGATCCTCCATATTATGTCCCATAACAATATCCAAATCATTTGTGTCCCTGTGAGACATATACTTTTTGTAAATGCGAATGCAGTCACCACCATTGCAGTACACCCTTTTTTGTTCTCCAAGAAAGGCTTCCATCTGTTCCTGCTTAAGCCCTGGAAGCTTCAGAAGCCCTTTTAAAGGACGAAGTGTTTTGTACAGATCAAGAGAGGGAAGATCTACAAATGGGTCGGGGAGTCCGTGAAAGTTAAGACGGGCCTGAAGATAGGGCTGGTCAAAGGAATCACCGTTATACTGAATGGTACAGGTGAAATTTTTCAAAAAGTCTGAAAAAACCTCCAAAAGCTTCTTTTCTTCACGAAAATCAGGGGCAAGCCACTGATATAACTGCCATCCGTTCTCTTTGCCCTCATAACAGATAGCTCCAATCATATATAAAAAAGAGGAATTTCGTCCTAATCCAGTAGTTTCTATATCATAAAATACTGGTGAAAAATCAGCCTGTTTAGTGCCTTTCCCAGATAAATTCTTAACAGTCTCAAAGTCTGGAAACCCTTGTAAAATCGGCATTTTTTTAACAATCATACTTCTTATACTCCTTTCATGGATTGTATTCAATTATACACAATTTTTTTCGTTTTAGGTAGTGAATTTTTTTACAAAATGCGGTATAGTAGAATATATAGAATAGTCAGAATATATAAAAAGTAAAGGAGCAACTTATGTGGGATTTTACAATTAATGGAGTGGATTTCTATCACATTGCCAATTGGTTTTACATATACAGTTTTCTTGGTTGGCTGTGGGAAACCTGCTACGTGTCAGTGCGAAAGGGAAAGCTGATAAACAGAGGCTTTATCAATGGACCCTTATGTACCATATATGGCTGTGGTGCACTGGCTGTATATATGATCCTTCTTCCGGTAAGTGAGAATCTGCTGCTTCTTTTTGTTGGAGGCATTGTAGTTGCCACTGCATTGGAATATGTGACGGCAGCACTGATGGAAAATATTTTTCATACATCCTGGTGGGATTACAGTGACAAGAAATTTAATTTCCAGGGACGTATCTGTCTGGGATGCTCTCTTGGCTGGGGATTGTTCACAGTTGGGCTTTTCAGAATACTGCATCCGGTAGTTGCTGATTTTGTAGAGCTTTATTCCAGGAGAACCGGAGAAATCGCAGTTTGTGTGATAACAGTGGTTTATATTGTGGACTTCGCATTCTCAGCAGCAGCTGCATTCCATATCCACGAACGTATTCCGGCATGGGAGCAGGCACTGGATCAGATGCGTGTAGAGCTTCTTGTACAGGCACGTGAGAAGATGGAGAATCTGGAAGAGAACAGTGGACTTTCCAGAGAGAAAATCAAGAAACAGCTGGAAAACCAGCTTGGACGTCTGGATGATATTGCTCTTATCAAAGAGCTGGAAGACAAGAGAAGCGTTATGATGGCCGATATTTCAGAAGAGCTTCAGAAGCGTAAAGAAGCAATGGCAGGAAAGGTCAGCCACAATATGCAGCGTTTTGTAAAGGCGTACCCGAACCTGAACCGTGGATATAAAATTCATAAGAAATACGGTTTCGGTAAGAGAAACAAAGATGCCGAATAAATGATAAAAAAAGTAAATACAAACCGGATTTATAAAATCTGCAAAAATATGACAAAAGTAAAATAATATAAATAAAGCGGACAAAAAACAAGGTTGCTGCGGACAAAAGAGTCAGTAATCAAATAATATAAAGGCGGTGAATTTAGTGCGGTTAACTTTTAAAGGCGGCGTGCATCCCTTCGAGGGAAAAGAAATGTCAAAGGACTGCCCGGTGGAGAAGTATCTCCCGAAGGCTGATCTGGCGTATCCATTGTCCCAGCACATTGGAGCTCCGGCAAAGCCTGTGGTTGCCAAAGGTGACCATGTGCTTGCCGGACAGATGATCGCAGAAGCAGGCGGATTTGTATCTGCCCCGGTACATGCTTCTGTGTCAGGTACGGTGAAAGGTATTGAGAAACGTCTCACAGCAACCGGAAGTATGGTGGATTCCATAATCGTGGAAAATGACGGATTATATGAAGAAGTGGAATTTCATCCGGCAGATCCGGGAACTCTTACCCGTGACGAGATCATTGGAAGGATTCGTGACGGTGGCGTTGTAGGACTTGGAGGAGCAGGTTTTCCCACCCATGTAAAGCTTTCTCCAAAAGAACCGGATAAGATTGAGTACATACTGGTAAACGGTGCAGAATGTGAGCCTTATCTTACAAGCGATTACAGGCGCATGATGGACCAGCCCCAAAAGGTTGTGGAAGGCCTTAAGATCGTAGTAGGGCTTTTCAAAAATGCAAAAGGCTGTATCTGTATTGAAGATAACAAGCCAGACTGTATTGCAAAAATGACGGAACTGGTAAAAGACGTTCCAAATATCGAAGTAAAAGAAATGATGACCAAATACCCACAGGGTGGAGAGCGTACCCTGATCTATGCGGTTACAGGAAGAGAGATCAATTCTTCCATGCTTCCTGCTGATGCTGGCTGTATTGTAGATAATGTTGAGACAATTTGCAGTATTTATGATGCGGTAGCACTGGGACGCCCTATTATGAAACGTATTTTCACAGTGACCGGAAAGGGAATCAATCGTCCGGCTCACTTTGAGGTCTGTACAGGAACAGATATGGCAGAACTGATCGAAGCAGCAGGCGGACTGAAAGAAAATGCCGGCAAAGTTATTTCCGGTGGTCCTATGATGGGATTTGCCATGTATGACCTTCATGTACCTTGTGTAAAGACTTCCTCTTCATTGCTGTGTATGCAAAATGATCCGGTAGCGGATGCAAACGCACAGCAGACAGCCTGCATTAACTGTGGACGCTGTGTAAGTGTCTGTCCGGGCCATGTGATTCCAGCCAGACTGGCAACCTTTGCCCAGAGAGGCGATATGGAAAGCTTCCAGAAGTTTGATGGAATGGAGTGCTGCGAATGTGGCTGCTGCAGTTATATCTGCCCGGCCAAGCGTCCACTGACCCAGAGCATCAAGTCCATGCGTAAAATGGTGCTGGCAAGCAGGAAGAAGAAATAATAAGGGGGAAGAACTCATGGAACAAATGTTTAATGTATCATCGAATCCCCATGTGCGGGCAAGGATGACCACTGCGAAAATCATGCAGCTAGTCACCATTGCACTTTTGCCTGCAGCCATTGTGGGAGTTTATAATTATGGCCTGAAAGCACTGGCAATCCTGGTGGTATCAACCGGTTCAGCAGTGCTGGCAGAGTGGTTATATGACCATTTTATGCATAAACCAAATACAATAAAAGATTTCAGTGCAGTTGTTACAGGACTTTTGATCGGCATGAATATGCCAGTTGGAATTCCGCTGTGGATTCCGGTACTGGGCAGCGTTTTTGCAATTATTATTGTAAAACAGCTTTTTGGCGGCCTGGGACAGAACTTTATGAACCCGGCACTTGCAGCCCGTTGTTTCCTTATGATTTCCTTTGCAGGAAAAATGACAGATTTTTCTGTATCAGATAAGGCAAGAGTGGTTGTAGATGGTGTAACAGGAGCCACTCCTCTTGCATCTCTTCGTGACCATGGTTTTGTAGCTGGTTCTTCTGTTCCCATAAAGAACCTGCTCATTGGTAATATTCAGGGTACTATCGGTGAGACTTCCGTGCTCGCAATTCTTATCGGTGCAGTGATCCTTCTTTGCTACAAGGTAATCAGTGCAAAAATTCCGCTTACCTACATCGGAAGCTTTGCTGTATTTATTATTATTTACATGCTGGCATCTGGTAAAGGCTTTGACACAAACTATTTGTTTACCCAGCTTTTCGGCGGCGGCCTTATGCTTGGCGCGTGGTTTATGGCAACAGATTATGTTACAAGTCCTATTACACCAAAGGGACAGTATGTATATGGTGTCTGTCTTGGTGTACTGACCGGTATATTCCGTATTTTCGGAGCTTCCGCAGAGGGAGTTTCCTATGCAATTATTTTCTGTAACCTTCTGGTACCGCAGATCGAACGCTTTACCCGTCCGGTTGCTTTTGGAAAAGGAGGTGCCAAGAAATGAAAAATAAGATTGTGAAAGATACACTTGCCCTTACTGTGATCACGTTGATCTCCGGTTTACTTCTTGGTGTTGTCAATGACATTACAGCAGGTCCTATTGCAAGTCAGCAGGCAAAAGAAAAAGAAGAAGCTTATAAAGCAGTATTTGCAGATGCAGCATCCTTTGAAGTGGTGATAAGTGGTGAGGATGCAGATCTGGAGTCTTATCTGGATGAAAATGGTTACACAACACAGAATATTGATGAGGTAATGCTGGCAAAGGATGACCAGGGAAATGAACTGGGTTATGCCTTTACTGTTACCACATCCGAAGGATATGGCGGAGATATCCAGTTTGCTATGGGAATCCAGGATGACGGAACTTTAAATGGAATTTCTATTTTGTCTATCAGTGAGACGGCCGGCCTTGGAATGCGTGCCACTACAGATGATTTCAAGAACCAGTTTAAAGACAAAAATGTTGAGAAATTTACCTATACCAAAACAGGTGCCACCTCGGATGATGAGATTGACGCTTTAAGCGGTGCGACGATTACCACAAATGCCATGACAGATGGCGTAAATGCCGGACTTGCCGCATTTCGTTATGAGAAAGGGGGCAGTCAGAAATGAAAAAAAATACACCATCTGAACGACTGATAAATGGTATTATCAAAGAAAATCCTACATTTGTGCTTATGCTTGGTATGTGTCCGACTCTGGCAATCACCACATCAGCAATTAATGGTATTGGAATGGGACTTACCACAACGGTAATTCTGGCAGCATCCAACCTGATGATTTCCCTGCTCCGTAATTTTATTCCGGACAGTGTGCGTATGCCTGCTTATATTGTTGTAGTTGCATCATTTGTAACGATTGTGCAGATGCTTCTTCAGGGCTTTATTCCGTTCCTTTATTCTTCCCTTGGAATTTATATTCCGCTGATCGTTGTAAACTGTATCATCCTGGGAAGAGCAGAAGCCTATGCTTCCAAGAATAAACCAATTCCATCTCTGTTTGATGGTATTGGAATGGGACTTGGTTTTACTTTAAGTATTACCTGTATTGGTGCAGTGAGAGAGCTGATCGGAGCCGGAAGTATTTTCGGAAAACAGATTCTTCCTCTTGCAGATGCAGCTGCCGGTAAAATGGGATATGAGCCGATTACGATTTTCATTCTTGCACCTGGCGCATTTTTTGTCCTTGCATTTTTGTCAGCACTTCAGAATAAATTTAAGGTTGGTGCTGCAAAACGTGGTATTGATCCAAGTAATCCGGATTGCAAGGGCGGCTGTGCTTCCTGCGGAAATTCCATGTGTTCAGGAAAAAGGGGGTAGGGATAGATGAAAGAATTATTGCTGATCATTGTAAGCTCTGCGCTTGTAAATAACGTAGTTTTAAGCCAGTTTATGGGGCTGTGTCCTTTCCTTGGCGTATCCAAGACTACAGACACTGCAGCTGGCATGGGCGGTGCGGTTATTTTTGTAATCACTTTGTCCTCCTTTGTAACCAGTGTGATCTATAAGCTGATCCTTCAGCCACTGGATCTGACTTATCTGCAGACCATCGTATTTATTCTGATCATTGCAGCACTGGTACAGTTTGTAGAAATGTTCCTGAAAAAAAGCATGCCATCTCTTTACAAGGCACTTGGTGTTTATCTGCCTCTGATCACAACAAACTGTGCAGTTCTTGGTGTGGCTCTTACAAATGTGCAGAAAGATTATAATATCCTTCAGGGAACTGTAAACGGTTTTGCAACCGCATTTGGTTTCTCCATTTCTATTGTACTGATGGCAGGAATCCGTGAGAAAATTGCATATAATGATATTCCGGAAGCATTTCAGGGATTTCCGACTGTACTTCTTACAGCCGGACTTATGGCAATTGCATTTTTCGGATTTTCAGGATTAATTTAAGGAGGGGTCGGGATGAATATTAGTGCGATCATAGCGGCAACAATTCTGGTTGCAGCAGTAGGCCTCTTCATCGGTGTTTTCCTTGGAGTTGCCGGAAAGAAATTTGCTGTTGAAGTAGATGAGAAAGAAGTAGCTATCAGAGAAGCGCTTCCTGGAAATAACTGTGGTGGCTGTGGATATCCGGGCTGTGACGGCCTTGCTGCAGCAATTGCAAAAGGAGAAGCTCCGGTAAACCGCTGTCCGGTAGGCGGTGAGCCTGTTGGAAAAGTAATTGCAGGAATTATGGGACAGACAGTTGTGGAAACTACCCGTCAGGTAGCACATGTGAAATGTTCCGGAACCTGTGAAAAGACAAAAGATGACTATATTTACACAGGTGTGGAAGACTGTGAGATGCTTCCGTTTGTTCCAAATGGCGGTGCAAAGGCATGTAATTACGGATGCTGTGGATTTGGAAGCTGCGTAAAGGTCTGTCCGTTTAATGCCATTCATATTGTGGATGGAATTGCAGTGGTAGACAAAGAAGCATGTAAAGCCTGTGGCAAATGTGTTGCCAAATGTCCAAGGCATCTGATCGAGCTGATTCCATATGAGCAGAAAGTTGCTGTAGACTGCAGCTCTCATGATAAAGGCAAACAGGTAATGGCAGCCTGCGAAGTTGGCTGTATCGGATGTAAAAAGTGTGAAAAGACCTGTCCAAACGGTGCTGTTACAGTTGAGAATTTCTGTGCACATATTGATTATGAGAAGTGTACAGGATGCGGAGCTTGTAAAGAAGCCTGCCCGAGAGGCGTTATCAGGGAAGCATGAAAATAAAATAAAAAATGAAAAAGCCTGTATTTCCAGATTGCTGACATAGAATATTAATTTTATGAAAAACAGTCATGGGAATGCAGGCTTTATAACACACAAAAGAGGAGACATGCGTATGATCTGGAAATTACTTTGGCTGTTTCTCATTTATTCCTTTGCCGGATGGGTACTTGAGACAGTTCTTGCTTCCCTGAAACAGAAGAAATTTACCAACAGAGGAATTATCAATGGTCCTTTCTGTCTGATCTATGGATTTGGCGGATGTTTTATTACCGCATTTACACAGGAATTAACAGGAATCTGGCTGTTTATCGGTTCTGCTATTGTAGCATCACTGGTAGAGTGGATTGCCGGACATCTGATTGAAATGTGGTATCATGAAAGATGGTGGGATTACCGGAAAATGAAATGGAACCTGGATGGGTATATCAGTGTTCCTACTTCCTGTATCTGGGGTCTTCTGGGTGTATTTGTAGTAAGAATCGGAAATGGTCTTTGTATAGATGTATATAATCTGCTTCCGGGGCTGATAAGCAGAATTGTAATTCTGGCCGTTCTGGGACTGCTTGCAGTGGATGCTGTTGCCACTTTGATGATTTTGTTCGGGCATAGCAAAAATCCGGAGAAATGGATTGCGACGGAACAAAATCTGGATTCTGTAACCTGGAAACTTGGGGCAAAGATTGATGATTTTGTGAATCGTCGAATCACCAAAGCATATCCACAAAAACAGCATACAGAAAAAGAAGAAGCACATCCGGAAATTTTTGCTTACGGATGCAGTTTTTATAAAATTGTTCTTTTGTTTTTTATCGGGGCATTTCTGGGAGATATTACAGAAACGATTTTCTGCCGGATCACAGCAGACGTGTGGATGAGCCGCAGCAGTGTGGTATGGGGAGATTTCAGTATTGTGTGGGGACTTGCCATTGCAGCAGTCACAGCACTCCTTTATCGTTACCGCAACCGTTCCGAGCAGTTTTTATTCTGGATGGGAACCTTCCTTGGAGGTGCTTATGAGTATATCTGCAGTGTGTTTACGGAAATTGTTTTCGGGACAGTGTTCTGGGACTATAGTGATATTCCCTTTAACCTGGGTGGGAGAATTAACCTTCTGTACTGCTTTTTCTGGGGATTTGCCGCAGTTGTGTGGTTTAAAATACTTTATCCAAGAGTTTCCCGGCTGATAGAAAAGCTTCCCGTAAAACCAGGCAAGATCATAACCTGGCTATTGCTGATATTTATGCTTGCCGATGGGATTGTTTCCAGTGCAGCCCTGGCCAGATATAATGCCAGAAGCAATGGGATAGAAGCCACCAACAGTTTTGAGAGCTGGGTGGATGAACACTTTGATGATGCACGGATGGCGAAAGTTTATCCGAAGGCGAAGAAAGTGGATTGATTTGTTAAAACAATGTAAACAGTGTAAAGAATTAAAAAAATATTAAATTGCTCATGTGATGATATTGTTAAATGTGCGTCAAATGACAGAAAACCCTATTGTTTTCTGAAAATTGAGATGATATACTCCTTTCGGACAGGGAAATAAGGGCCCGCAAGTTTCCTTCCTCATATCTGAAAGGAGTATTTTATTATTATGAAAAGAAAATATATCGCCGCAATTTTAACTGTTTTTGCAATGACCACTGTTTGTTCCACAGCCTATGCTTCCACAGAACATTATACAGACAGTAGCATAGTTGGCGCTGAAAGTGGCTGGGACGAATGGGTAGCAAACTGGGATGAAACAGCTTCTGATTTTACAAAGGTTTCCCTTACCCCTGGAAAAGATGACACAGAATTGAACTTTGCATGGTACAGTGAAAAAACAGACGCAGCTGCCACACCGGTTGTTCATTTCGGAACAGACAAAGATGCCCTGGATACATTTGAAGGCGAGGCTGGAAATGTCGACCAGGATCTTACCGGCGATAAAACATATGAATACAATCATGTAACAGTTACAGGTCTTGAGCCAAACACCACTTATTATTATACAGTTGAGAAAAACGGTGAGCAGACAGAGCCTGTTGAATATACAACAAAAAGTACAGATACAGTAAAAATGATCTATGTTGGTGACCCGCAGGTAGGTGCTTCCAAAGGACAGACCCAGGATGGCGCAGAGCTGGTACATGATGATGGTGCTGCAAACACAGCTGCAAGAAACGATGGATTTTCCTGGAACCGTACTTTAAACACAGCTCTTGCAGAAAACCCGGATGTAAACTTTGTAATTTCCGCAGGTGACCAGGTAAACAAAACAGGTGCAGCAAAGGAAGAAGAATATGCTTCTTACTTAAGTGCAGACGCTCTTAAAAGCCTTCCAGTTGCAACTACCATCGGAAATCATGATTCTTTGAATCCAGACTATGCATATCATTTTAACAACCCGAATAACACAGAAAATGGAAAAACAGCAGCAGGTGGTGATTATTACTACAGCTATGGCGAGGGTCTTTTCATTGTTCTGAATACCAACAACTATAATGTGGCAGAGCATCAGAATACAATTGAAGAAGCTGTAAAAGCTTATCCAGATGCAAAATGGCGTATTGTGACCATTCATCAGGATATTTACGGATCAGGACTTGACCATTCAGATACAGACGGAATGATTCTTCGTACACAGCTTACCCCTGTATTTGATGCAAATGATATTGATGTAGTACTTCAGGGTCATGATCACACATACAGCCGTTCCAAACTTCTTTACGGTGATGGTCAGACACATGAAGGTTATGAGTTCAGCCTGAATGCAGATGGAACAGATTATGACTGGGATCATGCTACAAACATTGAAACTGGCGAGCAGATCACTTTAAATCCGGAAGATGGAGATGAAGAAGCACAGGCAGCTCTTGATGCATTCCATGAAGACAACCAGTGCTATACCATTGAGGATGTAGAGGGAAATACAGTAACTGATCCACAGGGAACTCTTTATATGACAGCAAACTCTGCTTCCGGTTCCAAGTACTATGAACTTGTTTCCACACAGCAGGATTACATCGCAGCCCGCAGCCAGAACTGGCTTCCAAGTTACTCTATTATTACAATGGATGCAGAGAAATTTTCTATTGATACCTATCAGATTACAGATAACGGTACAGTAGAAGCAATTGATGATACCTTCACAATTGAGAAAACTGCGAAATAAGTTTTCTGTAAGTATGAAGCATACAGCTTTTAAGACTTCTGAAACGTCATTTTTAATGCCAGAAGGGGTTAAAAAAGCTGGAGCATTGAAAAATAAGCGACAGAAATGAGTAATAAAAATGAATCAGATGCAAAACAGAAACAACGCCGGACTTTGCTTTTCCAAAAAAGCGGTCTGGCGCTGTATATTAGGATTGATTGTTGTTTTATTTGGGATATTTGTCTATCGCCTGAATCAGATAGATAAAACAGAATTGGTTGTTCGTACAGGACAGACATTTGAAAAGGCAGAAGTAACAGAAATACTTCAGGATAATCTGGAAGATAACGGAACCCGTGTAGGAGAACAGCGTGTGCGTGTGCGTATGCTTACTGGTGTCAAAAAAGGAGAAGAACTTGAAATAACAAGCAGTTCCGGTTATCTGTTTGGAGCTGCATGTAAAGTAGGAATGAAAGTAATCGTAATGCAAAGTGTAGCTGGTACTACGACCATTGCCAGTGTTTACACCCAGGACAGGGAATGGGTGATCTACATTTTTGCAGCGCTTTATCTTCTGGCATTGTGTGTCATAGGCGGACGCCAGGGTATAAAAGGATGCATTGGTCTGGTTTTCACTTTTTTCTGTGTGATTTTTGTATATCTGCCAATGATTTACAGAAATATCTCTTCTTTTGGTGCAGCTGTGTTTGTGTGTTTTATCACTACACTGGTAACAATGTATATGATTGGTGGAGCTACCAGAAAAACAGTGGCGGCAACTGCCGGAACGGTAGCCGGAGTAGTGATCGCAGGAATTTCCGCACAGATTTTCAGTATGGCATCGGGAATTACAGGCTATAATGTATCAGACATAGAAACTTTAATGACATTGTGGAACACAAATGGAATTCAGGTGGGAGGACTTCTTTTTTCCGGACTTTTGATTTCCTGTCTGGGTGCAGTTATGGATGTGGCAATGTCTGTGTGCAGTTCCATGTATGAAATTTATAATCAGAATCTTGCTATGAGCCGCAGGGACCTTTTTAAGGCAGGAATGCATGTGGCAAGAGATATGATGGGAACGGACAGCAATACTCTGATTCTTGCTTTTGCAGGAAGCAGTGTAAGTATGCTTCTTTTGGACTATGCTTACGACCTTCCTTATCAGCAGATCATCAATTCCAATAATATTGGAATCGCGATTATGCAGGGGCTTGCGGGAAGCTTTGGAATTGTCCTTTCTGTTCCCCTTACCGTACTGCTCTGCACAATTTTGTACCATGGGAAAATTATAAAAACACAGGAATAAAGTATTTTTGTAGTTTTTCGAAAAATATATTAAATTCTGAAACATCTGTTTCTTTAAAAATTTTTTTAGAAATGGATGTTTTTTTCGTCTTCTATTTTTTAAAACTTAACGAATTTATTTAAGTTTATTATTTTTTGGGTTTTATTTTTTGGGTTTTATGTTTTGGTTTTTACATTAGGATTTTTACTCGAATGAATGTTTGCTTTTTTATGTTAAATATGATATGATGACAAAGAATTATGTTACTGCTCTTGAAAAAACAGAACATGCATTCCAAAGAGCTTCAGCAGGAGGGGGTCATCATGATTTCATTTATTCGAGGAACTGTCGCAGATCTTACAGAGAATTCTGTGGTAATAGAGTCCGGTTATATAGGATTTGAGGTAAATATGACAGGGAACGCTCTGGCGCAGCTTCATATTGGACAGGAAGTGAAGCTTCATACCTATTTTCAGGTACGGGAAGATGCCATGGTGCTGTATGGATTTTTTAATAAAGATGATTTGCAGGTGTTTAAGCTTCTTCTTGGAGTAAACGGAGTGGGACCTAAGGCTGCACTTGGAGTTCTGGCAGGAATCACTGCCGATGAACTTCGATTCGCCATTCTTTCTGATGATGTAAAAACTTTGTCGAAGGCTCCGGGAATTGGGAAAAAGACAGCGCAGAAGCTTATTTTAGAACTGAAAGATAAATTGAACCTGGAAGAGGCTTTTGAACAGAAACTGGCTAATGAACAGGCACAGGCTACAGTAGCAGCGGCAGGCACCGGAATGACAGATGCCAGACAGGAAGCTGTGGAAGCACTGGTAGCCTTGGGATACAGCAGCACAGATGCCCTTCGTGCAGTGCGTAAGGTGACAGACACACAGGCTACAGATGTGGAAGCGATTCTGAAGGCCGCACTGAAAAATTTTTAGCATATTACGCGGCACAATTATTGAGTATAACGTAAATTTCATGAGGTAAGAAATGGACAATCGTATTATAACCACAGATGTTACGGAGGAAGATTTTTCGCTGGAGGGAAATCTTCGTCCCCAGACCCTGGATGAGTATATCGGTCAGGAAAAGACAAAAAATACGTTGAAAATATATATTGAAGCGGCCAGGCAGCGTCATGATTCACTTGACCATGTTTTGTTTTACGGACCTCCGGGGCTTGGTAAGACCACGCTTTCCGGGATCATTGCAAACGAAATGGGAGTACATATGAAGGTGACTTCCGGTCCTGCCATTGAGAAGCCGGGGGAGATGGCTGCTATTTTGAATAATCTTCAAGAGGGGGATATTCTTTTTGTAGATGAGATCCACCGCCTGAATCGACAGGTTGAAGAGGTACTTTATCCGGCAATGGAGGATTTTGCTATTGATATTATGATTGGAAAAGGGGCTTCTGCCCGTTCTATCCGTCTGGATTTGCCGAAATTCACTCTGGTTGGGGCAACAACCAGGGCAGGGCTGTTATCAGCGCCCCTTAGAGATCGTTTTGGGGTGATTCATCATCTGGAATTTTACAGCCAGAAAGAACTTACGACGATTATTATGCGTTCCGCACAGGTTCTTGGGGTGGAAATTGATGTGAAAGGGGCCAGTGAGATTGCCATGCGTTCCCGTGGCACCCCCCGTCTTGCAAACAGGCTTTTAAAGCGTGTCCGCGATTTTGCACAGGTGAAGTATGATGGCAGGATTACTTATGAGGTTGCCTGCTTTGCCCTTAATCTTCTGGAGGTAGACCAGTATGGATTGGATAAACTGGACAGGCAGATTCTGACCACTCTTATTGTGAATTTTAAAGGTGGCCCGGTTGGCCTGGATACTCTTGCCGCAGCCATAGGAGAGGATCCGGGAACACTGGAAGATGTATATGAGCCTTACCTGCTGAAAAATGGTTTCCTGAACCGCACACCAAGAGGCAGAATGGTCTCAACCCTTGCCTATGAGCATCTGGGATTTCCTGTACCGGAAGGCAATTCTGTATATTAGAGTCTGTCTGAAAAGCATTGTAACGAAAAATTTGTGGTATCATCAATGTATTTAAGAAAGCAGGAATTATTTATGTTAAAAAATCGTAAGGGATTTACATTGGCAGAATTACTGATTGTTGTTGCAATTATTGGTGTGCTGGTGGCGATTGCAATCCCTGTATTTACAAGTCAGCTTGAAAAGAGCAGAGAAGCAACTGATCTTGCCAATGTCCGTGCTGCCTATGCAGAAGTTATGGCAGATGCAAATCTGGGAATAACAAACACCAAAATCAGAGTGCAATTAAAACAGAAGCAGGATGGCTGGAGTGGCAGAGACACTGTGACAATAGGTGGAATAACTCATTCTGCTTCTGACTACGAGATCACTCCTAACTGGAAAGGAAACGCCCGGGCAAAAGGTGCATGTGAAATTTCTTTCAGGGAGGATACGGGGATTCTTTTTGACTGGAAAGGATACAATTTTAATACAGATGAGGATCTGTTTAGTGCACTGACTTCAAGCGGGCAGTTAAGCGGAATTTCTAACAATACCAATTTTGAGTTTGATTCACGTTGCCCCTATTCCCAGTACATCCCGTATATCAAGGAAAAAATTGCAGATGACAGTCTGTTAAAAGGAGGTACCTGGGCGTATCTGGGAAGTGCAAAAGAACAGGATAAAGCGAAAAGATATTTTTTCTGGACTTCTTTAAATACAGATATAATTGGTGCGGGAAAATCCATACCGGTTATTATTCAGACGGGCGATGGGAAATTCTACGTTTCTGAAACAATTACAGGACAAAGAACAGACAGTAAAGGAAATAAATACGTAGCTGTTTCAAAGCACATTGGTAATGATAACGGGTATCAGCAGATCCTAAAAAATGGAACAAAGTGTGATTCTTTGATTGCAGCGTATGATCTTTATGAGGAAAACCTGGCTGCTGATAAGTATAAAGACTATCTGAGGGAGGATGATAATGGCTCAGGGGCATCATCCAATGGAAGTAATGCCAACAGTTAAAGGCGAAAATTTTAAAAAAACCTATACTTTTCTACAATTTTCGATTATAATAAAAATGCTTACACAATAAAAGCAAAAATAAAATAAGAAAAACAAAGCTGACCAGTTTAATAATTGTGTGTGAAGCTGGTATTTGAATAGTATAAAAGATACAGGAGGCTTGAACGGATGGCGGTCAAGAATACAGCACAGGTGATCATCGGAGGTAAGATCATTACCCTGGGAGGTTACGAATCAGAGGAATATTTCCAGCAGGTTGCATCATATATGAATAAGAAGATAGGAGAGCTGGAGACTGTGCCAGGATACGGCAGACAGCCTATGGAAACCAAGCATATGCTTCTCAGCCTGAATATTACAGATGATTATTTTAAGGCGAAGAAGCAGGTAGAGACTTATGAACTTGACCTTCAGCAGAAAGATCAGGAGATGTACGATCTGAAACATGAACTGATTTCTCTTCGTATGCAGATCGAAGAAGCACAGAAGAACGAACAGGAGGCCCTGGACGAGAAGAATCTTCTGGAAGGCAAGGTTAAGGAACTGGAAAAAGAACTGGATGAAATGCTGAAGTAAAAAGCAGGAGGGATTACCTAGGTGATTCCTCTTTTCATTTATCAGGCTGGAACCTGTTTCAAACAGGCTCCAAAGTGAGTGGAGAAAATTTATTTACAGATTTTTTACGCATTCTGTAACAGAAACTGAAAATGGAGGTTATTACTTTGAATCAGAATGTCAAATTGCTTCAGAATGTTGAATTGCTGGCTCCTGCCGGTTCCTATGAAGGATTTGAAGCAGCAATCGGGGCTGGAGCGGATGCTGTTTATGTAGGAGGTGCTATGTTCGGAGCCAGGGCATATGCACAGAATTTTACAGAAGAAGAGCTTCTTCGTGCCATAGATGTGGCACATATTCATGGCAGGAAGCTTTATCTTACTGTGAATACCTTATTAAAAAACAGAGAATTAAAAGAAAACCTGGCAGCGTATCTGGCACCCTACTATGATGCAGGGCTGGATGCAGTAATCGTACAGGACATGGGTGTATTTTCTTTTATTAAAAAAGAATTTCCCAAGCTGCATCTTCATGCAAGTACGCAGATGACGGTCACAGGCCCAAAAGGAATGAAATTTCTTGCAGAACAGGGAGCTGCCAGGGTAGTTGCAGCCAGGGAGCTTTCTTTGGAAGAGCTTTCCCGTATGCATCAGGAATGTCCTATTGAAATCGAGGCATTTGTGCATGGGGCACTTTGTTACAGCTATTCCGGGCAATGCCTGATGAGCAGCCTTTTGGGAGGCAGAAGCGGTAACAGGGGACGCTGTGCACAGCCATGCCGTCTGCCTTATGAGGTTAAGAATTTCAGGAACAGAGACTATGGGAAAGGGGAATTTTGTCCTCTAAGTTTGAAAGATATCTGCACTATTGAGATTCTGCCGGAAATTATTCAGGCTGGTGTTACTTCTCTAAAAATAGAAGGCAGAATGAAACAGCCTGCTTACACAGCCGGTGTAACCAGTATGTACCGGAAATATCTGGATCTTTTACAGGAAAATGGCGATCAGGACTATCATGTACAGGAGAAAGATAAAAAATATCTTCTGGATCTGTTTAACCGGGGCGGTTCCTGTACAGGATATTATCAGATGGGAAATGGACCTCAGATGATGGCCTTTACTAATGAGAAAAAAACAGGAGAAGTTTCGACCGAATTTAAAGCCCCAAAGACAGAAATAGATGGAGAACTTACTCTTTTTCCTGGAAGCGGAGTCCTTTTGCAGGTTACCTGCGATGGAGAAATGGGAATTTCTTTTCAGGGGGAAGTACAGTTTGCAAAAAGCCAGCCACTTTCCAGAGAACGTATAAGACAGCAGATGGACAAGCTGGGAAATACTCCTTTTGTATGGAGAAATCTGGACATTCAGATGGATGACAACATATTTGTTCCCATGAAAGCTTTAAATGAAGCACGCCATGAAGCCATAAAGCAGCTTCAGGAGAAGCTGCTGGGAAAATACAGAAGAAATCATGTCCTTGAACAGATTGAAAGGATCGCACATGAGCCGGCACCAAAAATCGGATCTATGATTCCCTGTAATAATGTACCGTTTCCAAAGGACCAGCTGATTCCCCTGTACGTTTCCTGTGAAAGTGAGGATGCGGCAGAAATTGTCTGTAAGAAAGAGGGAGTACAGGGAGTTTATCTGCCCTACGCTCTTATGGGAAAATATTTGCAGACAGGTCTTAAACAGGGCAAAGAAATGTATTTGTCCCTTCCTCATATTACAAGGGGAAATCCGCCGGAGGGATACAAAGAGCAGATCCAGAAATGGCTGGATGAAGGTATGACAGGTTTTCTTGTACGCAACCTGGAATCCTACAGCCGTCTGGCAGGAATGGGCTTTGCACATAAGTGCGTTCTTGACCATTCCATGTATACCTGGAATGATGAGGCAATCCATTTCTGGAAAAATCAAAAAATACTTCGAAATACGGTACCTTTGGAATTAAATGAGAAAGAACTGCGCCACAGGGAGAATACAGGAAGTGAGATGGTCGTATATGGAAGGCTGCCGCTTATGCACAGCGCCCAGTGTGTACGCAAAAATACTACAGGATGTAATCGCAGTGAGGACAAGCTGGTATTAAAGGATCGTTATGATAAAGAATTTCCTGTAGTATGTTACTGTGATCCCTGGAAAACCGGAAATACAAAGCAGACAGGTCCTTGTTATAATATCATCTACAACAGCCTTCCTTATGGACTTATCAGGGAGGCAGATAAGGTAAAAGAGCTTGGTGTATCAGCAGTAAGGTTATCTTTTACTATAGAGAACAGGGAACAGGTACGACAGATACTGGAAGATTTTGTTACAGCATATGGTGGCGGTATCGTATCCCGGGAATATGAGTTTACAAAAGGTCATTTTAAAAGAGGAGCCGAGTAAAGGCGTATGATTAATATTATAGTAGAATTATCCAAATATGTGATCCTGACACTGATGATCATATATACCATATTATGTTTTTATCTTGTGACCAGGAAACCTTCATCAGAGAGGAAAAAAAGAGGGCTTTTGCAAAGCCAGATTTCTCTGACCTTTTTCCTTGATTTTACAGCGTTTCTGGTAATATTTCTGAAAACCTTTGATTTTAAGGTGGTTGTTTTTTATGTAGAGATGATGGCATATTTTGGCATTATCCTTATTTTATACCGAAGGATTTATAAGAATGCGTCCATGCTTCTGCTTAATAATATGTGTATGCTTTTAAGCGTAGGCTTTATTATGCTTTGCAGACTGGATATTGCATCTGCGAATAAGCAGCTTCTTATTGTTGCATGTGGAAGCGCTGTGGCACTGGTAATTCCGGTTATGATCCGTAAGATGAAATTCCTGAAAGATCTTACCTGGGTTTATGGTGGACTCGGTGTTGTTTTGCTGGCAGCAGTTCTTGTACTGGCACAGACCAGCTATGGTGCCAAGCTTTCTCTTATGGGAATACAGCCATCAGAGGTGATCAAGCTTACCTTTGTATTTTTTATGGCATCTCTTCTGGCAAGGGAAGTGACCTTTAAGAAAGTGATCCTGGCAACAGTGGTTGCCGGGCTGCATGTGGGTATCCTGGTTCTCTCCAGGGACCTGGGAAGTGCTGTGGTATTTTTTGTTGCTTACCTTGTAATGATTTATATATCCACCAGGAAACCGGCATATCTTGGCATTGGGCTTGCAGGTGGTGCGGCAGGATCAGTAGTTGCATACCATTTGTTTGGCCATGTGCGGGAGAGGGTAAGTGCGTGGAAGGATCCTATGGCAGTTTATCAGAATGAGGGCTACCAGATCGTGCAGTCTTTGTTTGCAATCGGAACCGGCGGCTGGTTTGGCATGGGACTTTGCCAGGGATCTCCGGAGAAAATACCGGTTGTAAAAAATGACTTTATTTTCAGTGCTATCTGTGAGGAACTGGGTGGAATTTTTGCAATCTGCCTGATCCTTGTATGCATGAGCTTTTTCCTGACGATTGTGGAGATCGCTTTGCAGATCAAAAATCCATTTTATAAACTGATTGCAATTGGACTTGGTACAGAGTATGCATTTCAGGTGTTTCTGACTATTGGAGGAGCCACCAAGTTTATTCCTCTTACAGGTGTAACACTTCCTCTGGTAAGTTATGGTGGAAGTTCTGTTATGTGTATGATTCTGATGATTGCCATTATCCAGGGCTTGTATATTTATAGAGAGGACGAGGACGAAGAAATTGAGAGACATCGACGAGAAGCGGCAAAGAGAGCAAGACAGAGAGCTGTTGAAGAGGCGGCAGAAAGAGATTACTAAGAAAAGTAAAGCCAGAAATAAAGAATATACCTTTGTTTCTATTTTCTTTGGAATCATTTTTATCAGCATGATCGGGTATCTGATTTATTTTAATGGCTTTAAAAGCGATGATTTTATCAACAGCCCCTATAATACCAGACAGGATTCTTTTTCTGACAGGGTAGTCAGAGGGAAGATTATGTCTTCTGATGGACAGGTCCTTGCACAGACCAATGTAAGCGAGGATGGGACAGAGACACGTAATTATCCATATTCCAATATATTTGCACATGTTGTAGGATATGATTCCAATGGAAAAAGTGGGCTGGAATCAGAAGCAAATTTTACACTTCTGACATCCCATTCTTTTTTCCTTACGCAGATGAAAAATCAGTTTTTGAATCATAAAAATACAGGGGATACAGTTGTTTCCACACTAAATGCCAATCTTCAGTCTGTTGCGTATAATGCACTGGGAGACAGAAGAGGTGCGGTTGTGGTAATTGAGCCATCTACAGGAAAACGCCTTGTGGAGGTGAGCAAACCGGATTTTGATCCCAATACCATTGAGCAGAACTGGCAGAACCTTGTAAATGATGAAAATGACAGCAGTCTTTTAAATCGTGCCACCAATGGCGCTTATCCACCTGGTTCTACCTTTAAGGTGGTAACTGCACTGGACTATTTCCGCAAAAAGGGAACCTTTGAGGGATATGATTATCTGTGTGAGGGAAGTATTACTCTGGAAGACCATACGATTCACTGTTACCACAATACGGTGCACGGGCAGGAGAATTTCTATTCTGCTTTCGCAAATTCCTGTAACTGTGCTTTTGCCAATATCGGGGTTGATCTTGGTGGTGCATCTTTGCGTGAGACAGCGGAGGATCTTTTGTTTAACGGAAATCTGCCACTGAATTCTTACAGGACCAGCAGCTTTTCCCTGGATAAAAATTCTGTGACACCTCTTATTATGCAGACTGCTATTGGACAGGGAAATACACTTGTATCTCCTATGCATATGGCACTTATTACATGTGCTGTTGCAAATGATGGGGTACTTATGAAGCCTTATCTGATTGATGAGGTAGTAAATGATAATGGGGATACTGTTAAGAAAACGGAGCCTTCTGTATATAAGAGACTGATGAGCTCTAACGAGGCAAATCTTCTTGGCAAGCTGATGAAACAGGTTGTTGATTCAGGTACAGCTTCTGCACTTTCAGGCAGAAGTTATACAGTAGCCGGTAAGACCGGATCAGCGGAGTTTGATGAGGAAGGGCACAGCCATTCCTGGTTTATCGGTTATTCCAATGTGGATGATCCGGATATTGTAGTTGCAGTAATCGTGGAAAATGGTGGATCTGGAAGTGAAGCTGCAGTTCCCATTGCAGGACAGATTTTTGACGCTTATTATGCAAATAATTAAAAATTCCTGTTTTCCTGTCCTGATTTCGTGTTGCGATTAATATTCCCTGTTGCCAGTTGTCTGAAAAAGAGGTATACTATATACAGTTTAGAAAACACACGCATTACAGGAGGATTGCAGCATGATAGAAGCAACGAGCTGTGGCGGTGTGGTAATTCATCGAGGTAAGATTCTTGCGTTATATAAGTCTTACAAAAACCGTTACGAAGGCTGGGTTCTGCCGAAAGGAACCGTAGAGCCAGGAGAGACCCATGAACAGACCGCATTGCGGGAAGTCAGGGAAGAAGCTGATGTGAGAGCCTCCATTGTGAAATATGTGGGAAAGAGCCAGTATAATTTCACAGTGCCGGAGGACATGGTCAATAAAGAGGTACATTGGTATCTTATGACGGCTGATAATTATCATAGCAAGCCTCAAAGAGAGGAATTTTTCGTGGATTCCGGGTATTATAAGTTTCACGAAATCTATCATTTGCTTCGCTTTGCAAATGAGAAGCAGATTGTGGAGAGAGCATACCAGGAATATCTGGAACTGCGAAGTGCCGGATTATGGGACAGGCAGCAGAAGTATTTCTGATTCATGTGTAGAAAATAAAGGCTGCGTATTTTATTTACGCAGCCTTTATTTTCTACAGGTTTATACTGTCAGAGGTTATATCAGAATCTTTTGCTGTATAAAAAGCTACTTCAATTGTTTAAAACTTCAGGGAAAAGGAAATCATTATAATAACAAAGGAGTGTAGAACCGGATATGCTGAAATGGCGGGAAGATTATTATGTTGGTGAGGGAATCAAAGATGCTGTGAAAGCGAAACGGCGTATTGATGCCGGCAAGATGGCACTTGGCGTTTATCTGGTTACATTATCGGAGAACCCGGGGAACCTTTTGGAAATTGTACCATCCTATATGCTGATTCAGAAAAGTTATTATGCCAGATGCCCTGAAATTATCGGTATGGCAAAGGGAAAAGAGGAAGCAATAGATCTGGCTGTGGATATTGTGAAAAATATTTATGGCGAAACAGGTGCATTTCAGATAAAAGAATATTTTAAGAACAGGTGAGCGCATGTTACATATACTGTGGATCCTCATAAAATTTATATTGATTCTTCTGGGAATCCTGCTGGGACTTGTGCTGCTGGCTCTGTTGCTGGTTCTGTTCTGTCCGGTGCGTTATTCTGCCAGTGCTATAAAGGAGAACGGCAGTTTTAAGGAAATTCAGGCAAAGGCCAGGGTGAGCTGGCTGTTTCGGGCAGTTGGAGCCAGTTTCTTTTTTCAAAACGGAGAAACAAAACTGGTGATCACATTGTTTGGGATACCTCTGGACAAGATTCAGGGATTTCTAAATTCCTTGAAAAACCGTCACCGGGGACAAACTGGAACTGGCGGGAAAAGTGAAAAGAAGAAAACTTCGTCAAAAAACGAAGAAGGTGTACAGCTTTTTGGGGAAGAGTTTCCAGAAGAGCCGGAAGAAGAGACTTTAGAAGAAATTTGGACTGCCAAAGAAGCAGCTAAAGATCAGAAAAAGTCTCCGACAGTGGAAGAGTTGAAAAAAACGCAGGCAGCAGAAGACCTGGAAATGTCTCAGCCATTTAGGGAACCCGTTGCCGGGAATGATGCCACACCCCAGAACCTGTCTCAACATCCTGAAAAACAGGTTCCAGAAAAAGATAAAAATTCATTTTTGAATGTTTTGTTTATCCGTATTCGGGAAATACTAAATAAGATATTAAACTTCCCGGGAAATTTGTGGAAAAGAATTACTTCCTTTATAAAGAGCATTCAGGAAAAATTCAGACATATAAAACAGACCTTTTCCAGAATCAAAAATAGAATAGACTGGTGGAAGGAATTTCTTGGTAATGAAAGAACAAAGGCTGCATTTGCTCTTGTGTACAAAGATGCAAAGGGGTTGATACGGCATGTACTTCCTACGAAGATAGATGGCCATGTTACATTTGGCTGTGAAGATCCGGCAGTTACCGGAACAGCACTGGCGGTTCTTGGAATGACATTTCCCTTTCACAAAAACAAAGT
This sequence comes from uncultured Blautia sp., assembly GCA_934364795.1. Lineage (GTDB taxonomy): Bacteria > Bacillota > Clostridia > Lachnospirales > Lachnospiraceae > Blautia_A. Next base: position 49,176 of record CAKRMK010000001.1, on the reverse strand, counting down.
GCAGGTAACTCCCCTTTTTGACGGGGAAAATCAGCTGACCGGAGATATAGCTATGAAAGGCAGAATTTACGGTATTATGTTTGTAAAAGCGGCAATAGAGATTTACTTTAATAAAAATATAAAATACGTTATGAACCGTTGGAAGCATAAGGAGGACTAAAAAATGGAAAACGAAAACAACTTCAAAGAAACAGTAAGCTCTCTTTTTAAAGGAATGGATGGATTTGTATCTGCAAAGACAGTTGTAGGAGACGCTATTCATGTAGGAGATACAATCATACTTCCACTGGTTGATGTATCTTTTGGTGTAGGTGCTGGTGCTTTTGCAGGGGAGAAAAAGAACAACGGAGGCGGAGGCCTTGCGGGTAAAATGACTCCGTGCGCTGTGCTGGTGATCCAGAATGGAACTACCAAGCTTGTGAATGTGAAGAATCAGGACGGCCTGACAAAAGTTCTGGACATGGTTCCGGATTTTGTAAACCGCTTTGCACCTGGTGGAAACGATACAGAAGAAACAGTAAATTCTGAAGAAGAATAAAGAAAATAAGAAGAATAAAGAAAACAAGAATATACAAAGTAATATATGGAAATAATAATGTAAAGGTAATAATGTAAAAGTAATAACTGTTTCGAAGCCATTATAAAAGTGTTCAAAAACCCAGGTCTGTGCATAAAATATATTAAACCAAAGAGACTGGACGGTATACGTTATGGGAAAGGTTCTTGGTTTTATGCTGTTTTTTACCGGACTTGGGATGGTGATCGGAATTTTGATTTCAGAAACGGTGGCTTTGCTGATTGCAGCAGCTTTGTGTCTGCTGTGCGGCTATCATTTGTTTTGCAAATAAAAGGGGCGTGAAAAGGGAAAACTTTTCACGCCTGTTTTTTTGGTTATACAGGAAAAATCCTACCTGGCAGAATTTCCTATTACATAGATTACATAAAAACAGCCCCCACATTTCTGCGAGGGCGGGTGTTACTTAGGCTCTTTCTACGTTACCGGATCTTAAGCAGGAAGTACATACGTACATCTTCTTAGCTCCGCTTTCAGTTTTAACCTTAACGGATTTTACGTTTGATTTCCACATCTTATTGGATCTTCTATGGGAATGACTCACATTATTTCCGAAATGAGCTCCTTTTTCACAAATTGCACATTTAGCCATGATAGCACCTCCTTGACGCTTTTTTTCAACAGTCTATATTCTAACAGATGAAATTACATTTTGCAAGCAAAAAAAGGAAAATTTTAAAACTATTTTAAAACTATTTCAAAATTATATTCCTTTTTGGAACAAAACAGGTTATAATACTGTATATGCATTTTGAAAATCAAATTAATGGAGGTAAACCATATGAAGGGACGTATAGATTCCGGCCTTGGCCAGATTATTATTGATACGGATGTTATCGCTACTTATGCAGGAAGCGTTGCAGTAGAGTGCTTCGGTATTATCGGTATGGCCGCTGTCAGCATGAAGGACGGCCTTGTGAAACTGCTCAGGAGAGATTCTCTGCAGCATGGTATTAATGTTAAGATCACAGAGGATAATAAGATCCGCCTGGATTTCCATGTAATCGTTGCGTATGGTGTAAACATCAGCACTATTGCAGATAATCTTGTAAATAATGTAAAATATAAAGTCGAGGCTTTTACAGGAATGGAGATTGAGAAGATCAACATTTATGTAGAAGGTGTTCGTGCAATAGATTAGGATTAGAGGAGGAAACTTGTGGTGGATAGACAGACCATAGATGCCAAGATACTTTCCAGAATGTTCCTGGCTGGTGCCAAGAACCTGGAAGCGAAGAAAGAATGGATCAACGAGCTGAATGTATTTCCGGTTCCAGATGGAGATACCGGTACGAATATGACCCTGACGATTATGTCAGCAGCATCAGAGGTAAGCAGCCTTGTAGATCCTGATATGGACACACTTGCCAAAGCTATTTCTTCCGGTTCCCTGCGTGGAGCCAGAGGTAATTCAGGCGTTATCCTTTCCCAGCTTCTTAGAGGCTTTACCAAGGGAACCAAGGGATATAAGGAAATGGATGCAACTGTGATCGCTGCGGCTATGGAGAAGGCTGTAGAGACTGCATACAAAGCAGTTATGAAACCAAAGGAAGGAACAATCCTGACAGTAGCCCGGGAAGCAGCTGTAAAGGCAGCAGAGATCGCAGAAGAATCTGCAAATCTGGAACTTTTCTTCCGCGCTATTTTTGAACATGCAGAGAAAACACTTGCCCGCACTCCGGAAATGCTTCCGGTACTGAAGGAAGCTGGCGTAGTGGATTCAGGCGGACAGGGACTTCTGGAAGTTTTCCGCGGAGCTTTTGACGGCTACCTTGGAAAAGAAATTGATTATTCTGCATTTGAGAAATCCTCATCCGGCCCGGCTGTGACCAAGATCACTCCACAGGCTGAAGCGGACATTAAATTTGGATATTGTACAGAATTTATTATTCTTCTGGATAAACCACTTCCAGATGAAGAAGTTCACAGCTTCAAGGAATTTCTTATGTCTATAGGAGATTCTGTTGTTCTGGTAGCAGATGATGAGATTGTGAAGGTACATGTACACACCAACCATCCTGGACAGGCATTTGAGAAGGCCCTTACCTATGGAGCCCTTTCCCGCATGAAGATAGACAATATGCGAGAAGAACACCAGGAGAAGCTGATCAAGGATGCCCAGAAGCTTGCCAGGGAGCAGGAAGAGCAGGAGAAGAAAGAAGCTGCTGCAAAAGCTGCCAAAGAGCGCAAGAAATATGGCTTTATCAGTGTTTCTGTGGGAGATGGACTTTCTACCTTATTTAAAGAACTGAATGTGGATTACATCATCGAAGGCGGACAGACCATGAACCCAAGTACAGAGGACATGCTCAATGCCATTGCAGAGGTAAATGCAGATACTATTTATATTTTCCCGAATAATAAGAATATTGTCCTTGCTGCCAACCAGGCAAGAGATCTTACCGAAGATAAGGAGATCGTGGTAGTTCCTACCAAGACCATTCCACAGGGAATTACCGCATTGATCAGTTTCCAGCCGGATATGACAGGCGAGGAGAATCTGGAAGGCATGATGGAAGCCGTATCTATGGTGAAAACCGGACAGGTTACTTATGCAGTCCGAGACACCAGACTGGATGAGAAAGAGATCCATGAGGGAGATATCATGGGCATCGGTGATCACGGAATTCTTGCAGTAGGAAAAGGCCGTGAAAATGTTGCCAAAGAAATGGTAGCTTCTATGGTTGATGAGGATTCAGAGGTTATCAGCATTTATTATGGTGCCGAGACTACAGAAGAGGATGCCCAGAAGCTTGGCGAAGAGCTGGAAGAGCTGTATCCGGACTGCGAAGTAGAAGTAAACATGGGTGGACAGCCGATTTATTATTACATTATTTCTGTTGAGTAGTTGCTATATTCTGACAGGATGCAGGAATCCATGTTTGTAAATAACAGACGTAAATAATACAAAAAGGGGCGGAGAAGTTTCCGCCCCTTTTTCGGCCAGGATCTAAAGCCTTTTGGGGCACGCTCTAAAGTACATATTTTTTAAAACTTTTTTAAATGTAGGATCTGGAAATAGGAGGAGAAAACAGTGACAAAGCTGCTTCGGGAATTAAAAGGAGTAGGGGAAAAAACAGAAAAACTATTTCAGAAAATAGGAATTACCACAACAGATGATCTTCTTCATTATTATCCGAGAAATTATGATATATATGAAGCTCCACAGGAAATTGCGGCACTGAAAAAAAATTCAATAGCAGCCATCCGGGGAACTATTACAACTGGCGTATATGTAAACAAAATCCGGAATCTTCAGGTGATTTCCATTACTGCTTCAGATACTACAGGGCGTCTTCCGGTAGTCTGGTTTAATGCGCCCTATCTTAAAAATACATTAAAAAAAGGAAGCTGTTTTATTCTCCGCGGAAAAATTTCCAGGAAAAAGGGAAGGCTGGAAATGGAACATCCGGAAATTTTCACACCTGCAGCATACGAAGAAATTCTTCACAGCATGCAGCCTATATATGGATTGACAGCCGGGCTGACCAATAAACTAATCATCAAGCTGATGCATCAGCTTCTGGATGAGAAAGAGCTGAGCATGGAATTTTTGCCAGACGAAATAAAAGAATATTATCGTCTTGCTGATGATAATTATGCAATTTCCGCCATTCATTTTCCATCCAGTATGCAGGAGTTTCTGGTTGCAAGAAAAAGACTTGTGTTTGATGAATTTCTGCTTTTTATTCTGGCAGTACAGATCTTAAAGGGAAAAACACAGGAAGCTAAAAATGCCTTTCCCATGAAGCAAGTATGGACTACAGAACAGATCATAGAGGGGCTGCCTTACCATCTGACAAAAGCCCAGTTAAATGCATGGCATGAGATCGAACGGGATCTTTGCAGCCATTCTCTTATGTCCAGGCTGGTCCAGGGAGATGTGGGAAGCGGTAAAACAATCCTTGCTTTTCTTGCAATGATCCTGACTGTGGAAAATGGTTACCAGGCTGCACTTATGGTACCCACAGAAGTTCTGGCAAACCAGCATTTTGAGGCATTTACAAAGCTTCTTAAAGAACAGAAGATTACCTGCTGTAATCCTGTCCTTCTTACCGGATCCACCACTGCTAAAGAAAAAAGGCGGATTTACGGAGAAATTACGTCTGGAGAAGCGAATGTAATCATCGGAACCCATGCCCTCATCCAGGAAAAAGTAGTTTATGCGAATCTGGGGCTTGTGATTACGGATGAGCAGCACCGTTTCGGGGTAAAGCAAAGAGAAGCCTTGACAACCCGGGGAAATGTACCTCATGTGCTGGTTATGAGTGCAACCCCTATTCCCAGAACACTGGCAATTATTGTATACGGTGATCTTGATATTTCTGTTATTGATGAGCTTCCGGCTATGCGTCTTCCCATAAAGAACTGCGTGGTAGGAACCTCTTACCGTCCAAAGGCCTATTCTTTTATTGAAAAACAGATCCGTCAGGGGCGTCAGGCATATATTATCTGTCCTATGGTAGAAGAAAGTGAAGGCGCAGACGGAGAGAATGTTACTGATTATACAGCCTGTATCCGTGAAATTTTTCCGGCAGATATTACCATTGACATGCTTCATGGAAAAATGAAACCAAAAGAGAAAAATCTCATTATGGAGCAGTTTGCCAGTGGGGAAATACAGATACTGGTATCCACAACTGTTGTAGAGGTTGGAGTGAATGTACCAAATGCCACTGTAATGATGGTAGAAAATGCAGAACGCTTTGGCCTTGCACAGCTTCACCAGCTTCGTGGACGGGTAGGAAGAGGGGAGTACCAGTCTTACTGTATTTTTATGCAGGGAAATGAAGAAGAGGAAACTTCAAAACGTCTGGAGATTTTGAACAAATCAAATGATGGATTTTATATTGCCGGCGAGGATCTGAAGCTAAGAGGCCCGGGGGATTTATTTGGCATCCGCCAGAGCGGGCAGCTGGAGTTTCGAATCGGAGATATTTACCAGGATGCAGACATGTTAAAAGCAGCCAGCGAGGCAGCAGGGGGACTTCTGGAACTTGACAGGGATCTTTTACTTCCCCAGCACGAAATATTAAGGGAAAAGTTGCAGGCATATATGAAATATGACCTTGAAAACCTTGGCTTATAGGGTTTTGCAGGGAAATACACGACGAAAAAATCAGGAAAAATCAGGTTTTTTTTGGTAATAACGGTGAGAAAAAACTAAAAAAATCAGGATTTTCAAGTTTGTATCAGTGGATTTACTAAAATAAAGGGAATTCATTTGTATAATTTTACCTATGAACAGAAGAAAACAGCTTGTCAAGGGGGAAATTTCGGAAACTTGCCAAAATTTGAAAATCGTAGTATTCTAACGTAGAAGCAAGAACGAAGAATATTTTCACCGTCAAGGAGGCTATTATAATGGCAACAAAGAGAACTACAAAAAAGGCAGAAACAATGGCAGCTAAAAAAGCAGCTAAGGCTGTTGCAGCACCTGTAGCAGAGGAAAAGGCTGAAACATCCAAAGCAGAGGCTGTTAAGAATGTTGTTGCAGAGACTGTTAAAGCAGCTACAGAGACTGTTAAAGCTGCAAAAGAAACAGTAAAAGAGACTGCGAAGGAAGTTGTAAAAGAAACTGCAAAAACAGCACCGGCTAAGGAAGCTGCTCCGAAAGCAGAAGCTAAGAAACCGGTAAGAAGAGCAGCTAAGAAAGCAGCTGCTGCAGAAGCAGAAGTATATTTCCAGTACGCAGGCAAAGAAATTGCTTCCAAAGATCTGGTGTCTGATGTGAAGAAAGCTTGGATAGAGATGACCGGAAAGAAAGAAGAAGACATCCAGGATGTTAAAGTTTACGTAAAACCAGAAGAGAATAAGGCATACTATGTAGTAAACGGTGAAGCAGAGGGAAATTACATCGAGCTGTAATTTTTTTCTTATCAGAGAGCTTCGGAGTATTTGCGATGGCAGATATTTCGGGGCTTTTTTTCTTGTAGCAGGAAATTTTTATAATAATAAAATTTCAACACACTCTGGACAAACGAACCTAAATAAGATAAAATATTTTTCTGTAACAGTAACTTTGTGTAATGATGACAACCCCACGATCCCGGGGTTGTTTTTATGCTATATAAATTGCTTGATCACAGAAAGGAAAAATTATGTTTAATGAAATTGACTTCAGTAAAATAGATACCAGCTCCACTCCGCCTGCCGATGACGCCGGCCGTCAGTATTACTATATGGCGAAGCTTGCCACTATGGTGACTTTGAAGGAACAGGAGCTTGGACGTCCCATCACCTACTGTCTCCAGACTTTTGGCTGTCAGATGAACGAGAAACAGTCAGAGGTTGTTGCCGGAATTATGGATGAGATCGGATTTAAGAGACAGGAAACAGAGGATGCAGACGTTGTCATCTATAATACCTGTACTGTCCGGGAGAATGCCAATCTGAAGGTATACGGACGTCTTGGCAAGCTGCACAATCTGAAGAAATCCAATCCAGATATGAAAATTGCTCTTTTTGGCTGTATGATGCAGGAAAAACAGGTAGTTGATAAGATCCAGAAGGATTATCCATTCGTAAATCTTGTATTTGGAACTCACAATATTTTCAAATTTGCAGAGCTTTTCTATGAGATGGAGAACCGGGAGGATCAGCTTATCGATATTTGGGAAGGCACAGACAAGATTGTGGAAGAGCTTCCTACAGAGCGTAACTATACCTTTAAATCCGGTGTAAATATTATGTTTGGCTGCAACAATTTCTGCAGTTACTGTATTGTGCCCTATGTCCGTGGACGTGAGAGAAGCCGTGAACCGGAGGCAATTGTGAAAGAGATCCAGGCACTGGTAGCAGATGGTGTCACAGAGGTTATGCTTCTTGGCCAGAATGTAAACTCCTACGGCAAAAACCTGAAAAATCCGGTGACCTTTGCACAGCTTCTTGAGAAAGTAGAAGGAATTGAGGGACTGAAAAGAATCCGTTTCATGACTTCCCATCCGAAGGATCTTTCTGATGAGCTTATCGAATACATGGGAAAAAGCAAAAAGGTCTGCCATCACCTTCACCTGCCTATGCAGTCTGGAAGCAGCCGTATCCTTAAGATCATGAACCGTCATTATGATAAAGAACAGTACCTTACTCTGGTTGAGAAAATCCGCAGGGCAGTGCCGGATATTTCCTTAACTACGGATATTATTGTAGGTTTTCCAGGTGAGACAGAGGAGGATTTCCAGGAGACTCTGGACGTAGTAGAGAAATCCTGCTTTGACACTGCATTTACCTTTATCTATTCCAAGAGAAGTGGTACTCCTGCAGCCAAAATGGAAGACCAGGTTCCGGAAGATGTGGTGAAGGATCGTTTTGACCGCCTCTTAAAGCTGGTACAGGAGAAAGGAAGAGAAGCATCCTCCAGATTCCAGGGAGAGGTACAGGAGGTTCTGGTAGAAACAGAGAGTAAGGAGAAGGGAATCTTCACAGGAAGAACACAGTACAATCTTTTAGTACACTTCCCGGGAACACCGGATCTTCTTGGTAAATATATTAATGTGCGTCTGGATACCTGCAAAGGCTTCTATTATATGGGTACAAGAGTTTAAAAACTGTCTGCTGTAAACAGCAATAAAAATTGATGAAAATTTAACGAAAATGCTTAAAAATAGTTGCAATTTTTGTGAAAATGGTGCACAATTATTATATTAAACATTCTTGGGAAAGGCGGCACCTGAAATGCAAAAAGGGCTGTGGAAGAATTTCTGTTTATTACTGAAAAAAGAGCCGGTTCATGAAAATGAACCACAGCGTATACTGTTTCTTTTGAGAAATATGTATCTTCTTCTTGGTTTATATTTTCTGATTTTTCCGGTTGTAATGTGTATCGTGGGCCCGCGGACAGAAACATGGGTGGGATATATATTTGCAGCACTGGTAATCCTTGCTTTCTATGGCAGCTACCGTTTACGGGTACATACCAGTGTGCTCATATGCGTGACTTTACAGCTGGCCTGGCTTGTTCTGTTTATTTTCATGTACGGATGGGACTGTGGCGTTCAGCATCTGATGTTTGAGATGATTGTACTGGTGTATTTTGCTGTGTACAATTCCATTGGATATAAAGTGGTATATACAGTTTTTCTGTTTGCAGTACGTTTTGGACTGTTTTTATATTGCAGAGTACATGTTCCCTACTGGCCACTGTCAGAGACTGCCACCGTTGTAATGCAGATCCTGAACATGATCATTTCTTTTGTCCTTATGGGAATTGTGTGCGGAATGTTCAGCTCCAATGTGGAATCAGCAGAGAAGAAGCTTGTTCTTTACAACGAACAGCTGAAGAAGCAGGCAGGAACAGATCCTCTCACCGGTTTGTGGAACCGGCGTCAGATGATGCAGTATATCACAGAGAAACACCAAAAAGATCCCCATATGGCATTTACACTGGGAATGGGCGATATTGATTTTTTCAAGCGTATTAATGACCACTGGGGTCATGACTGTGGAGATGCAGTGCTGGTGTGGATCACCCAGCATATGAGTAAGGAGCTTTCTGAGCATGCCAGGCTGTGCAGATGGGGAGGAGAAGAATTTATTTTCTTTTTCCCGGAAATGAACGGAGACGAGGTTTGTGTGGCACTTAATAACCTGCGTATGCGGCTTGAAAATGCACCCTTTGACTGGAAGGGCGAATGGATTCCCGTGACTATGACCTTTGGTGTGGAAGAGAATGATTTTAAGTCCAGCATTGACACACTTTTGAAGAATGTAGACGATAAACTTTATATGGGAAAAGAACAGGGAAGAGACCGGGTGATTTATTAGGAATCATCCGGTTCCTTTTTTGCTTTTGCGGTATTCTCCGGCAGTGATCTGACAGTGCTTGCGGAAGCTTTGTGCCAGATAGCTCTGGGAGGAAAAACCGGTGAGATGTGCAATGGTGGAAATGTCATAATCTGTATTCTCCAGCAGATCTTTACAGACCTCGATCCTGCGGCGGTTCAGGTAATTGATAGGAGAAATGCCGTAATATCTGGTAAATTCATGGCTTAGATAATATTTGTTCAGGTGGCTTAGATCAGCAAGAGTATCCAGCGTGATTTCCTTGCTGTATTCACAGTCAAGATAGCGTTTTACTAAAGAACATTCCCGGCTGGGATGAAGGGAAGAAACCAGCAAAAAACCGGAAACTGTGATCCTGCGAAGCTGCATGATCAGAATTGCCAGAGTATGAAGACAAATATCCTGATAACCTGTATTTTTCTGATCCAGCTCCTGAAAAAGGGAATGAAAATAAAACTGCAGATCGGCCTTTTTTTCTTTGCAGTTAAAAATCTGAAATTCTTTTTGGTCATGAAAGGAAAAACTGATCCCGTCTACGCCCACTGTGTAATAAGAAAGTGGGGAATTGGTTCTGGAAACTTCGGTGTGACGGATGTGGGGATTTATGATAACCAGGTCATCTTTTGTAATGGAAAAGGTTTCGTCTTCAATGACAAATTCTCCATTTCCCTGACGGACATAAAACAATTCTGTGAAAGCATGGGTATGGGGAATGCTGGGCCAGTCCTGTTCGTAACGGGAAAAAGAGGCATTGACAAGGACTGCTTCTGTTGTCAGGGAATTTTCGGAATCAAAAGAAAAAGAACGTGTACTCATAGAAACTCCTTGTAAATGATGGCTTTTCATGTTCTGGAAACCAAAGCCAAAGTGTTTTATCCGTGTAAAAGCCGGAATGATTTATTTAATCTGGATCTTATCATATCACAGAACGAAAAAGACCGCAAGATTTCTAAAAAGCAAAGCAAAATGCGTGTTGAATTCCTGTGATGAAAATCGTATTGTATAAGTAGAATTGTGACACACCTTGCAGAAAGTCTTTTTTGGGGGGGGGGCACGCTCTAAAAGACATTGCGGATAAATTCAACAAAAACGGAGGTAAGAAAAAATGAATCAAAACAAAGGACGGGTAACCATTCCTACTGATCTGGATGTGGTAAAAGAAACACTCTCAATCATGGATGAATGGGGAGCAGATGCCATCCGTGACTGTGACGGAACCGAGTTTCCAAAGGAGCTGAAGGATACAGGTGCGAAAATTTATGCCACCTACTATACAACAAGAAAAGATAATGCCTGGGCAAAGGCAAATCCGGATGAAATCCAGCAGATGTATATTATGAGCTCTTTCCATACTGCAACAGAGGATACCCTGGAAATCCATCTTATGGATCATCTTTATCCGGATATGCTGAAAGTAAATACCCGGGATGACATTACCAAATGGTGGGAAGTTATTGATCGTACAACAGGAGAAGTGGTGCCGGTAAATGAGTGGTTCTATAAAGAAGAAACCGGAAATGTGGTAATCTCACCTGCAAAACGTTTTCATGAGTACACCGTAAGCTTCCTTGCATATATTATGTGGGATCCGGTACATATGTACAATGCAGTTGTAAATGACTGGAAAGATGTGGAACCACAGATTACATTTGATGTCCGCCAGCCAAAGACACGGGCACATTCCCTGGAACGTCTCCGTCGTTTCCTGGATAGCCATCCATATGTAAATGTAGTGCGTTTTACCACCTTTTTCCATCAGTTTACTTTGATTTTTGATGAGCTTGCAAGAGAGAAATATGTGGACTGGTACGGATATTCTGCATCTGTCAGCCCATATATACTGGAACAGTTTGAAAAGGAAGTGGGCTATCCATTCCGCCCGGAATATATTATTGATCAGGGTTACATGAATAATACCTACCGTATTCCATCTAAGGAATTTAAGGATTTCCAGGCATTCCAGAGAAGAGAAGTGGCAAAGCTTGCAAAAGAAATGGTAGACATTGTACATGAATATGGCAAAGAAGCCATGATGTTCATGGGAGATCACTGGATTGGCATGGAACCGTTTATGGATGAGTTTGCATCCATCGGTCTGGACGCAGTTGTGGGAAGTGTTGGAAATGGCGCTACCTTACGTCTGTTCAGCGACATTAAGAACGTGAAATATACAGAGGGACGTTTCCTTCCTTATTTCTTCCCGGATACCTTCCACGAAGGCGGAGATCCGGTAAAAGAAGCAAAAGTAAACTGGGTAACTGCAAGAAGGGCAATCCTTAGAAGCCCTATCCAGAGAATCGGATACGGCGGATACCTGAAGCTGGCACTGGAATTTCCGGATTTTGTCCAGTATATCAAAGAGGTATGCCAGGAGTTTCGTACTCTTTATGACAATATTCAGGGTGTCACTCCTTACTGCGTAAAACGTGTGGCAGTATTAAACTGCTGGGGCAAAATGCGCGCCTGGGGAAACCATATGGTACATCACGCAATTTATCACAAACAGAATTACTCCTATTTTGGAATTATTGAAGCATTAAGCGGAGCACCTTTTGATGTATCCTTTATCAGCTTTGATGATATTCTGGCAGACAAAAATCTATTGAAAAATTTTGATGTTGTGATCAACGTGGGAGATGCTGATACAGCACAAAGCGGCGGAGAATACTGGGCAAATGAAACCGTGATCACAGCCGTAAAAGAATTTGTTTATAATGGCGGCGGTTTTATCGGAGTGGGAGAACCGGCAGCACATCAGTGGCAGGGTAAATACTTCCAGCTGGACGATGTCCTTGGTGTGGAAGAAGAAAGAGGCTTTAACTTAAATACAGACAAGTATAACTGGGAAGAGCATAAGGATCACTTCATCCTTGCAGATGCACAGGGAGAAGTAGATTTTGGAGAAGGAAAGAAAAACATTTTTGCACTTCCAGATACCACAATCCTGATCCAGAAGGATCAGGAAGTACAGATGGCTGTGAAATCCTTTGGAGAAGGCCGTGGTGTCTATATCAGCGGACTTCCTTACAGCTTCAAAAACAGCCGTGTGCTTTACCGTGCTGTTCTGTGGGCTGCTTCTGCGGAGAATGAGCTGAAATGCTGGTATTCTTCCAATTATAATGTAGAAGTACATGCTTATGTGAAAAATGGCAAATACTGCGTGGTAAACAATACCTATGAACCCCAGGATACAACGGTTTACCGCGGAGATGGAAGCAGCTTTGATCTTCACATGGAAGCCAACGAGATTAAATGGTATCAGATTTAATAAAAAGAATTTTACCTTTGAAGGTTGCATTTACTGTCAGAATCCTTTAAACTCTCTATAAGAGATATTTTTTGGGAGTGACAGCCATATGTACGAAACAGAGGAAATAAAAAATAAAATAAAAACAGGAAAATGGACCAGGGCGGATGTTGCAGCATCCATGGAGGAGTTAAAGACAGTTCCGGATCTGAGTTTGTATACAGCAGAGATTTATTATATAAGTTATGGAGTCTTTGCATACAATTTCAGGGAATATGTATATCCAATGATTGAGCTTTGCCAGGAGGTGAAGCTGCTTTTGGAGCACTCCCAGGAAAAAGCCCTGGTCTATCTTGCACTTGTACGGCTTTATTTTTGCATGGGATTTCCCCCGAAGATTGTAGAATATGGCCTTAAATATGCAGGCTCCGGCTATACCCTAAGGGATCCGCTGAAGTCTGTTTACAATACTATTGTGGCTGCCTTTACAGACTGTGGACTGTATCAGGAGGCAGACATTTATCTGGAAAAAATGATGGATATTTCCAGACTGGATCCCTGTGGTGAAGATGTGGATTTCTGGAATTCTGATATTTTGAATGAGTTTGTTTATTATGACAGTAAGGTTTATGTGAAGCTGGGAATGGGAGATCTTGCCGGGGCTGAACAGGCATCCCGGGATACAGGAAGGCTTCTTGATGAGAAGGAGATACCAGAAGATGCAAGAGAGTTCTTTATTATCCAGAAGGAATGTACCGATATGTATTTTAGGATGTACCAGACTCAGGATAATGGCACTCTTGCAGAGGAATTTAATGCTTATATGAAACGGCTGGAAGCCGGGGAGGGGATGAAGGATTCCTTAAGCTTCTGTGTGCGGTACTTCGGAGAGCTTTTGCAGGTGATGGAAAAGGAAAAACGCTGGGAGGATATTATCCGTATCGGTAATTTTATAAAAGAGGGTAAAAGCTTCAGCGGAAGCCTCTGTCCGGTTTATAAAGTTATGTGCAAGGCAGCACACATGAGCCAGGTGGAGGATATCAGAAAGAGGGCGCCGGAATATGAGAAAATGTATCTGGAGACTCTGGAGCAGGAGAGGGAAAATTATGAACAGATGGTAAAGCTTCTTGCAAAAGAGGAGCTTCGTATTGTGCGTCTGAAAGAGGCAATGGAGAAGGATACCCTTACCAGCTGTCTGAACAGGGATGCCTTTGACAGAGGCTGCAAACGCTTTATCCGGGACCATAAAGATGGTGTACTGGTGTTTATTGATCTGGATCATCTGAAGATCATTAATGATAATTTCGGGCATGAAAATGGAGACCGCTATCTTCTTCATTTTGCAAAAAATATAAACAGATCCATGGAAAAGGGGGATCTTCTGTATCGGTATGCAGGGGATGAATTTCTGATCCTTTCTTCTGGAAATCAGGAAAAGATGGAAGAAAAGCTAAAAAACATTCTTGAGAAAAATCCTATTTCTTTTCGAGTAGCCGGGGAAACACGTAATATCAGTTTCTCCTATGGAATTGTTGCATTTGAAGAAAAAGAAGGAAAAATTGCTGAATTAGTGAAAGAGGCTGACCACAGAATGTACCTGTGTAAAAGCAGAAACCATCAGCGTATTTTGGAAGAAGGCGGGAAATAAATGGTTACACAGGGAAATATCATACATTTTTACAACAAATATAAAGAAAATTTAAAGACGGAAGCACAGGTAATCGAGGGTCTGTTAGAAGCAAAGGATCAGGAAGCATGGATTGAGAATCTGAAGAAGAAATCCAGGATCATGCGCCGCCTTTATATTGAAAACGAAACCCTTCTGAATCTGTATGTAAGGCCGTTTCTTGATGGAGAGGCAAAGCTGGATGACACTCTGGCAAAAGAATTTCTAAGACAGATACGTGAGGCTGACAGTCAGGGATATGAGGATGACCTGGCACTGGTGGAAGTGGCAGAAATGCTGGATGGATATTTTAGCAAAAAGGATGATCTGGATTCCTATATCTGGACTTTAAATCTTCTTGGAGGCTTTTACAACCGTTCTTTCAGTGAGGCTGATGGAAAAAAGGGAGCTGTTTATTTTTCCAGGCTTAGGAATCTGTCCTCCCATTATTTTGAAATTGAAGATTTTAATGTAAGAAAAAGAATTCTTTATTCCTTTTATAACTATCCCATTGTAATGATGAATTTTAATATCGGGACAGCAGAAGAAATTATTCAGCTTATTGATGAGGCAATTGAGTTTTACAATAACAGGCAGATACGGGCTTTAGACGAAGATAAATTTGATTTTGACGGACTGATTGAAGAACTGAACTATGACCTTCTGGGAAATTCTGTGCTTCGGTATTCCAGAGAAAATGTAAATCCGGTACTTTTGGAACGGGCTTCAAAGATTCTTGGAGAGTATTACAACAAACAGCTGGAAGAAAATCCAAATCCTTATGAAATGCCCGATGAGATTTACTGTAATTATAAGCGGTGCCTGTTTTTTCAGGGCAAATTAAGCTGTACAGAGTTTATTGAGGATTATATTGGATATTGCAGGTATTGTATGGAACATTATGCTCTGGACAGCCAGGAAGGTGTAGCTTTTTCAGACAGCCGCTATTTCCAGGTGGTGGTAAATCATCTTTATAATATTATGGAAATGCTGGATACCTATAAAGATGAGTATCATGGTCAGAGCGGAATTAAGGAATTTTGCGTTAAGGAATATGTGAAGGTGATAAGAAGCCTTCCAAGGACAGAGAATGACCAGTTTACCAATGATGTTGTATGGCGTTCTCTGGGTGAATTCCTGAAATATTTTTCAGAAGACGAAATTAATTCTATGGTTCTTATGAAAGTGATGGTCAGCAGGGATGAACTTACGGTAGTTCATTCTGCCATGGTAGAGCAGATTGCAAGAAGGATTCTAAGCTGTGTGCTTCGCAAAAAGCCGGAGCTTCTTATTGGAAGCCTTGGTTGTGGCAATGTGGTGGAGGTTCTGGAAAAACAGGAGAAAATTATTGATTTTGTTTCACAGGCCAGCCAGATATTTGATGTGGGAAAAATACAGCAGGCATCCATTGTGAATAAACAGTCCCGCCAACTTACAGAGCGTGAGATGGAGCGAATTTACTGCCATCTTACAAACGGGGTCAAGCTTTTGCAGGAGATTCCTACTTTACATAAATATATTGACATGCTTCTTGGCCATCACAAATCCTGGGATGGAAAGATGGGATATCCTGCTGATTTTGACAATACCGCATCAAAGGACAGGTTTCTTATTGAAATCCTTCATATCAGTGATTGCATTGACGCTGCTACAGATTTTGTTGGCAGAAGCTACAAGAGCAATAAGAAGCTTCCACAGGTGATGGATGAGCTGGTACAGGGAGAAGGCTCCTGGTACTGTCCGGAGATTGTGGAGCTTATGAGAGAGGATCAGGAGCTGCTTGATGACCTTTCTTATCTGCTGGGGCCTGGAAGAATCCGTACCTGTTACTCTGTATATGGAAGTGCAGTGGATGACAACGAGCCGGAAAGTGCCCGCCTTTCCATGGATATTGAGAACTGGGAGGAAATCAGCGAGGAGGAGACAGATGAAGGGGATACGATCCTGGATTTCCTTCACAAAAGCGGAAGTGAGAACCGCCAGCTTTTACGTGCTCTGGCAAGAAATTCCCTTGTAATTTTGTATGTGGATATGATGTCAGGGGAATATAAGGTTTCCTACCGGGGCAGTCAGAGGCTTCTGGATGATAAAATTCCTGACGGACATTATCAGGATTTTCTGAAGCAGTACCTTGCCCCGAATTTTGATCCGGCAGACTGGGATAAGGTCCGGCTGAAGGTGAAACTGTCAGAGCTGTCCCATATATTTTTGGAGCAGGATGGCAGCTATGAATGTGAGGGGAAAGTAAAATTCCATGAAAAATACCGCTGGGTACGTTTTCAGTTTATCCGGCTGGATGAGGGAAATGCCATGCCCCGGATGATGACCATGATCGCTACGGACATTCAGGAAACCTACAGCAGGAATGAGCAGCTGATGAACAGCCTGAAGGATGCGTACAAGGCCGCGGAAGAAGCAAACAAGGCAAAAAGTGTATTCTTAAGCAGTATGTCTCATGATATCCGTACACCTATGAACGGAATCCTGGGAATGACTCAGATTGCCATGCACCATCTGAATGATCCGGTTAAGCTTCTGGACTGCCTGCAAAAAATTGACGATTCCTCCAGACATCTTCTGGAGCTGATCAATGAAGTGCTGGATATGTCCAAGATTGAAAGCGGAGATACGGCATTGCATGTGGAACCAGTTGATCTTAAAAAGACAATGGAAATTGTGGATGGTGTCTGTCGCCCGGCTTCACTGGAGAAACAACAGCTTCTGGAAATGGATGTGGAGGGAGTACAGGATGAACTTGTGCTGGCAGATCCTGTAAGGCTTCGTCAGATTCTGATTAATCTGATTTCCAACGCAGTAAAATATACCCCTGCCAGGGGACATATACAGGTAAAGGTAAAACAGAGCAACAGTCCTATAGAGGGAAAAGCTGGTTATACTTTTGTGATAAAGGACAATGGAATCGGCATGTCTCGGGCGTTCCAGGAAAAACTGTTTGAACCTTTTTCCAGAGAAGATAACAGTATGACAAATGTGACACAGGGAACAGGCCTTGGTCTTTCCATAGCGAAATCCATTATCACCCAGATGGGTGGAAATATTGAAGTGGACAGCTGGCAGGGCGTGGGAACTACCTTTATTGTGCGGCTTGACCTGGAAAAAATAAAAGAAAAGGACAGTACAATCTCCGCAGAGAGGGAAAGCAGGAAAAAAGACGAAAATAAAAATATTCTGAAATTTTTGAAAGGCCGCAGGATCATGCTGGTCGAGGACAATGAACTGAACAGGGAAATCGCTTATGAACTTTTGTCAGAAACAGGGCTGATCGTGGATGTGGCAGAGAATGGACAGGAGGCACTGAAGCTTCTTGAGAGTCAGCCGGAATATTTTTATGAGCTGATTTTCATGGATATTCAGATGCCGGTAATGAACGGATATGATGCTACCAGAAATATTCGTGCAAGGCAGGAGGCTTACTGGCAGGAAATTCCGGTGATTGCCATGACGGCAAATGTATTTCAGGAGGATGAAAGCCGTGCAGCAGAGTGCGGAATGAGCGGATATATTACCAAACCCATTGACATGAATGTGATTTATTCAGTGCTTGAAAAATGGCTTCCGAAGATTTATAATAGCTGATGCACAAAAAATGCAGGTTAATATGGGGAGCGATAGAGTTGAAAAAAAACAAATACGAAATTGATATGTGTAACGGAACCATTATGGATAAGCTGATTTCTTTTGCCCTTCCACTTATGGTTTCCGGAATTTTGCAGCTGATGTTTAATGCGGTAGACATTGTTGTGGTAGGAAGATTTTCCGGCAGCCAGGCACTGGCGGCAGTGGGATCTACCACAGCGCTGATCAATGTGTTTACCAATCTTTTTATTGGAGTATCCCTTGGTGCCAATGTTCTGGCAGCAAGGTTTTATGCCTCTGGCAAGCATAAGGAAATGTCGGAGACCGTTCATACTGCTATTACACTGGCCCTGATCAGTGGTATTGTGATGTCGGTTGTGGGACTTGTGTTTTCCAGATGGGCATTGGAGGTGATGGGAACTCCTTCTGATGTTATTGACCAGTCCACACTTTATATGAGAATTTATTTCCTTGGAATGCCATTTTTCATGCTTTATAACTATGGTGCGGCTATTTTAAGGGCAGTAGGCGATACCAAAAGGCCTCTTATGTTTTTGATCATTGCAGGAGTGATCAATGCACTTTTGAATCTGTTCCTGGTAATTGCCTTTCACATGGGAGTTGCAGGTGTTGCCATTGCGACAGTGGTTTCCCAGCTGATTTCCTGTATTTTGGTACTTAGATGTCTGTATATGACGGACAGCAGTTACCAGCTCCGTTTTTCCAGGCTGTGTATGAAGAAAGTGTATCTGGTGCAGATCTTCCAGGTGGGAATCCCGGCAGGCGTGCAGAGTACTGTTATTAATTTCTCAAATGCCCTGCTGCAGTCTTCTGTAAACTCTTTTGGTTCTACAGCAATGGCAGGCTATACAGCTGCCAATAATGTTCTGGGATTTCTCTATGCATCTGTGAATTCAGTGACACAGGCATGTATGAGCTTTACCAGCCAGAATTATGGTGTGGGCAAACACAAACGTATGGACAGGGTTTTACTTGACTGTGGAATCTTATCCTTTGTGATTGCTTTTGTGCTGGGCTGTGGTTCTTACATGTTTGGTAACCAGATTTTGAAAATTTATACAGAGGATCCGGAGGTTATCCGCTGCGGTGTAGAAATCCTTTCTATTACTACAGTTCCTTATTTCTTTTGTGGAATCATGGATCTGTTTCCTGGTGCACTTCGTGGAATGGGACATTCCGGTGTGCCTATGATCCTTTCCATTATCGGTACAGTTGGAACCAGAATTGTATGGATTTTCTGGATTTTCCCTCAGCACAGATCTTTGTATACCCTGTTTATTTCTTACCCGGCATCCTGGATTATTACCATTGTGATGCAGGTTGTATGCTTTATCTTTGTAAGACGGAAGGTACATAATCAGATTTTGGGTGTATCTAGCTGATAGTTGGAGCATGTTCAGGCAGGTTCTGGTCATTGGCTGCAAAAAATATGAGAGTTCGTGGCAGGTGTATCATATCACAGGTCAGGAACTCTTTTAATAACCACGAAAAATACCTGACAGTTTCGAAAAAAGGAGCTGTGGTACGATTGAAAAAAATGAAACATAAGGGAGTGTGAGTCAAAAGTGAATGATATGAAACGGCTTTTGAAATATGCCGGTCCATATAAAAGGGATATGATTCTGGGCGCAATTCTGGTTTTAACAGAAACCTGTTTTGAACTGTTTATTCCGGTTATGATCGCAGATCTCATCGATGTAGGCGTGGCGAATCATGATATCCGGTATATTTATGGAAAAGGGATACAGATGATCCTGTGTGCGCTTATGGCACTGATAACAGGTCTTATGTATGCACATTTTGCGGCAAAGGCAGCGTATGGCTGGGGCGCAGAAATCAGAAAAGCAGAGTATGCGAAGGTTCAACAATATGCGTTTTCCAATCTGGACCATTTTGCAACCTCTTCTCTGATCACCAGAATGACTACCGATGTTACGGTGCTTCAGAATATGGTAAATGCAGGATTTCGGCCTGTGACAAGAGGTCCGTCCCTTCTGGTAATGGGAATCCTTCTTTCCTTCTGGATGAATCCAAAGCTGGCAGTAGTGTTCCTGGTATGTATTCCGGTGCTTGGGGCTGTACTGTTCTGGATCGTGACCAAAGTGGCACCTATGTACACCAGACTTCAGAACATTATGGACCGGCTGAACCGTGTGGTTCAGGAGGGACTTACTGCTATCCGTGCAGTAAAAGCTTTTGTAAGGGATGAATATGAAGAGGAAAAATTTGCAGAGGTAAATACAGACCTGACTTCTTCCAGTGAAAAGACCTTTCATTATGCAGTACTGAACCTGCCTGCTTTTCAGGCTGTGATGTACAGTGCCATTGTAATGATTATGTGGTTTGGCGGAAACATGATTTTGAAATCTAATTTGGCAGTGGGCGACCTTACAGGATTTTTAAGCTATGTCATGCAGGTTATGAATTCTCTTATGATGATCGCAAACGTATTTCTTCTTCTCACCCGTTCTCTTGCCAGTGCACACCGTATTGCAGAAGTGCTGGATGAAGAGGTTGATCTTACTTCTCCCCAAAACGGAATCCGTGAAGTAACAGATGGAAGTGTTGAGTTTCATAATGTTTCGTTTAAATATCACAAAGATGCCAGGGAGTATGCACTGGAAGGTGTGAGCCTTAATATTCCTTCCGGTCAGACTGTAGGTGTCCTGGGTGGAACCGGTGCTTCCAAAACCACTTTGGTACAGCTGATCCCAAGACTTTATGATGTATCAGAGGGCTGTGTAAAAGTGGCAGGGCATGATGTGCGGGAGTATGATCTGTCTAGTCTTAGAGATGCCGTTGGTATTATTTTGCAGAAAAATGTATTGTTTTCGGGAACGGTTCGGGACAATCTGAAATGGGGAAATCCGGATGCTTCTGATGAGGAAATCTGGGATGCCTGCAGGGCTGCCTGTGCCGATGAGTTCCTAAGCCGGATGCCACAGGGGCTTGATACCATGCTGGAGCAGGGAGCGAGCAACCTTTCAGGCGGACAGAAACAAAGACTTTGTATTGCCAGGGCGCTGGTTGGAAAAGCAAAGATCCTGATTTTTGATGATTCTACAAGTGCAGTGGATACTGCTACAGAAAAGAAAATCAGAGAGGCACTGGCAAGACGAAAAGATGTAACGAAAATTATTATTGCACAGAGAATCACTTCTGTTATGAACACAGACCAGATTGTAATTCTGGAAAATGGAAAGCTTCATTGTACAGGAACCCACAGGGAACTGCTGGCTCATGATTCTATTTATCAGGAAATTTACAGATCCCAGCTGAACGGGGAGCAGGAAAAAGAGGAAGGAGGAGAGCAAAATGGCGTCCAGAACATATAGTGGCAAGAAACCGGAAAATATGAAAAAAACCGTGGGATTTTTTCTTTCTTATATGGGAAAGCATAAGCGGATGCTGTTCGTGGTGGCAGTTCTGGTATCTGTCAGTGCCCTTTGTAATCTTCTTGGAACTTATATGATCCGTCCGGTAGTGAACCATCTTGCAGATGGGAATGTGAGTTCGCTTTTAAAGGGAGTGCTTGTGGCAGCAGGGATTTTTGCAACCGGCGCACTGGCAGCATGGGGATATTCTCAGACAATGGTAAGGGCTTCCCAGAGGATCCTTTTTGATATTCGAAGAGATTTATTTTCCCATATCCAGACATTGCCTCTGCAATTTTTTGATACCAATGGACATGGAGACATTATGAGTCTTTTTACCAATGATATTGATACCATTTCAGATGCGCTGAACAACAGTTTTGCAATGGTGATCCAGAGCTTTATCCAGATGGTGGGAACCCTGACCATTCTTTATGTGCTGAACTGGCGGCTGTCTATTATTGTAACCGTGTGCTATGGGATTATGTTCTGGTATATCAGGTTCAGCGGAGGCAAAAGCAAAAAATATTATGCCAGACAGCAGAACAGTCTGGGCGGGCTGAACAGTTATATTGAGGAAATGATAAACGGACAGAAGGTGGTGAAGGTTTTTAACCATGAGGCAGCCAGCTTTGAGGAATTTTGCAGGAAAAATGAAGAACTGCGTCAGGCTGGTACCGGAGCACAGGGATATGCGGCAACCATGGTGCCTGTAGTAGTGAGTATTTCTTATATTAACTGTGCGATTGTAGCAGTACTTGGGGGCTTTCTTGCACTTCAGGGAAAAGCAGATCTTGGAAGTCTTGCCAGCTACCTTGTTTTTGTCCGTCAGGCAGCACTTCCCATTAATCAGTTTACCCAGCAGAGCAATTTCCTTCTTGCAGCGCTGGCTGGTGCGGAAAGAGTATTTAAAGTGATGAGCCTAAAGCCAGAGACAGATGAAGGGAAAGTAAGGCTTGTCCGGGTCAAAGGAGATCATAGTGATTTAAAAGTTTCAGGTTTTGCAAAAGCTGATAATGCAGCTTTCCAAACGGAATGGATGTGGGAAAAGCCAGATGGTGAGCAGATTCCTCTAAAAGGGGATGTGCGTTTTGAACATGTGGATTTCGGCTATGAGCCGGATCGGATGATTTTAAAGGATATCAGCCTTTATGCAAAACCGGGGCAGAAAATTGCGTTTGTAGGCTCCACAGGGGCAGGAAAAACCACCATAACCAATCTGATCAATCGTTTTTACGATGTGCAGAAGGGTTCTGTGATTTATGATGGAATTGATGTGCAGGATATCAGTAAGGATTCCCTTCGCCGTTCTCTTGGAATTGTATTGCAGGATACCCACCTGTTTACAGGAACTGTGGCAGATAATATCCGTTTTGGAAAGCTGGATGCCACACAGGAGGAAATTGAGCGGGCGGCGAAAATTGCAAATGCAGATTCTTTTATCCGCCGTCTTCCAAAAGGATATGATACCATGGTCACATCAGATGGTGCCCACCTTTCACAGGGACAGCGTCAGCTTCTTGCCATTGCAAGAGCTGCGGTGGCAGATCCGCCGGTGCTGATTCTGGATGAAGCGACTTCCTCTGTTGATACCCGTACAGAGGCATTGATTGAAAAAGGAATGGATCAGCTAATGGAAGGCCGGACGGTGTTTGTAATCGCACACAGGTTAAGTACAGTCCGTAATTCCAATGCCATTATGGTGCTGGAGCAGGGCAGAATTGTGGAGCGGGGTGACCATGAGGATCTGCTTGAGCAAAAGGGAAAATATTACCAGCTGTATCACGGTATGTTTGAATTAAGCTGACTGTGGCAAGAAAACAGAGAGATTCACTTGTTGTATATTCGGTTATTGTATATTTGGTTATTGCAGCTTAAATCCGGTTCTGAAGATACTGTAAAAAATGTTTCTGCACAGGATTTTTTGTGCTTTCTTTTGGGTAGGCAGCTCCAATGACCAGCCTGGGCGCGTTTCTTAGAGGAGCCGCCACAATATTTTCATGCTGGAACAGCTGGAAATTACTTTTTGCAAAAATGCTGATGCCTTCGCCGGATTCCACAGCTCCGATGATGGATTCCATTCTGGCGTTGCGAAGAAGGTTTGGAGTTATTTTTGCACTGGAAAACAGTTTCATGCAAAGCTGGTGGATGGCTGTGTAGGCTGGCATGAGAAGAAGAGGCTCACAGGCGATTTCTTTTATGGAAAGGCTGGTTTTTAAGGCAAGGGGATGACCTTTTGGCAGCAGCACCACCAGAGAATCATATGCAAGGGGAAGAAATTCATAATGAAATTCATTTCCTGAATTTTCAAGCATACTCTGGCGGACAAAGATAATGTCATAAAGTCCCTGTGCCATTGCCTTTAGAAGTTCCGGTTCTTCCCCTTCCTGAAGAAGGAGATGGATATCCGGATTCTGGTGGATGAAATCCTGAAGAACAGGAGTAAGATGATATTGGGAGAGCAGAGGAAGTGTGCCAATACGAAGGCGGCTTTCCTGCTCTTTTTTGTATGTATGCATGGTTTTCAGGGAGGTGTGGTACTGGGCAGAAATTTTCAGAGCTTCCTGGAAAAAGCGCTCTCCTGCAGGAGTGAGTACAGCCTGACGCCCCTTTCTTTCCCATAAGGGAATATCCAGTTCGGCTTCCAGTTTTTTCATTTGTTTGGATAAAGTGGACTGGGTGATGTGCAGGGATTCTGCTGCGTCAAAAAAAGTATTGGAACGCACTGCGGCAATAAAATAATCAATCTGATCAAAGGTCATATCTGTTCTCCATTTGGGCTGCTGGTTCTTTATTCTTTCCAGCAGTCAATTCATTCCGTTTTGGAAACAATTGTATCATAAATGGAATTGATTTGCCATAGGGAGCTTTGTAAAATACTCATATATTATGATGTTGGGGTTAAAAGTCCCTAAAAACAATAGGGAGGCAAAAAATGGCTGATAAAGTACGTGATCTTAGAAGCGCGTTAAAATTATTAAAAGAAATGCCGGGACAGTTGGCCGAAACAGATGTGGAAGTAGATCCTATGGCGGAGCTTGCCGGCGTTTACCGGTATGTGGGAGCTGGCGGAACCGTGCAGCGTCCAACAAAAGAAGGCCCTGCAATGATTTTTCACAACGTAAAAGGACATCCGGGCGCCAGTGTTGCTATTGGTCTTCTTGCAAGCAGAAAAAGAGTGGGAGCTCTTCTTGGATGTGCACCGGAAGAGCTGGGAAAAATGATCTATCGTTGTGTGGCAAATCCTGTTTTGCCTGTAGAGACAAAAAATCCGGCGCCTTGTCAGCAGGTGGTACATTATGCCACAGATCCGGATTTTAGTCTGTATGATCTGGTACCTGCGCCTACCAACACACCAGACGATGCCGGTCCTTACATAACTCTTGGAATGTGCTACGCAAGCCATCCGGATACAGGAGAGCATGATGTGACCATTCACCGCCTTTGCATTCAGGGAAAAGATGAGCTTTCTATCTTTTTTACTCCCGGTGCCCGTCATATTGGGGCAATGGCAGAACGGGCAGAGGAATTAAACCAGACTCTTCCTATTTCTATCAGCATTGGTGTGGATCCGGCTATTGAAATTGGTTCCTGTTTTGAGCCGCCTACAACGCCTATGGGATATGATGAACTGGCTGTTGCAGGGGCACTTCGAGGGGAGCCGGTAGAGCTTTGTAAATGTGTTTCTGTGAAGGAGATGGCTATTGCAAATGCGGAATATGTAATAGAGGGTGAAGTGATCCCTCATGTGCGGGTGAAGGAGGATCAGAACAGTGGTACCGGTTTTGCCATGCCGGAATTTCCAGGCTATACAGGTCCTGCCAGTGATCAGTGCTGGCTGATCAAGGTAAAAGCAGTAACACACAGGGAAAATCCAATCATGCAGACCTGCATTGGTCCAAGTGAAGAGCACGTTTCCATGGCAGGAATCCCTACAGAGGCTAGTATTTATGGAATGATCGAGAAAGCCATGCCGGGAAGGCTGCAGAATGTGTATTGCTGTTCTGCCGGAGGCGGAAAATATATGGCAGTTCTTCAGTTTAAAAAGCTGACAGCCAGTGATGAGGGACGTCAAAGACAGGCGGCACTTTTGGCGTTTTCTGTATTTAGTGAATTGAAGCATATTTTTCTTGTGGATGAGGATGTGGACTGTTTTGATATGAATGATGTGCTGTGGGCAATGAATACCAGATTCCAGGGGGATGCAGATATTATTACTATTCCAGGTGTAAGGTGCCATCCTCTGGATCCTTCCAATGATCCAAGCTATTCTTCCAGTATCCGTGACCATGGAATTGCCTGCAAAACCTTTTTTGACTGTACAGTTCCTTATGATCAGAAGAAGCGGTTCGTAAGGGCCAGATTTCAGGAAGTGGATCCAAAGCACTGGGGTGTGGAATGAAAAAGAGAATTATAATAGGGGCATCCGGAGCAAGTGGCATGCCTGTTTTGATAAAATGTCTGGAGCTGATCCATAAGCAGCCGGAATTTGAGTCCTGGCTGATTATGAGCGACAGTGCAAAAATGACTTTGGAACAGGAAACCAGCTGGTCTGAAGAAGAGGTAACTGCGCTGTCTGACCATATCCTGGATATAAAAGAAATCGGAGCTGGACCGGCAAGTGGCTCCTTTAAGACGGAGGGAATGCTGATTGTACCTTGCAGCATGAAAACTCTGGCCGGGATTCACAGTGGCTATGCAGATAACCTGCTTCTCAGGGCTGCGGATGTGACATTGAAGGAGCAGAGAACTCTGGTGCTTGCTGCCAGGGAAACGCCTTTAAGTTCTATTCATCTGCGGAATATGTATGAGCTGTCTATGATGCCCGGTGTGCGGATTATTCCACCTATGATGACTTTTTATCATAAACCGGAAAACATTGAGGAAATGACGTATCATATTGCAGCAAAACTGGTGGAGCCTTTTGGAATTGAGGCAGAGGAATATCGCAGGTGGAAGGGGATTGAGTCGGTTTGAAATGGACAGTAAATGTTAACAGAGTAGCAGCAGGAAGAAAAATAGAAATAAGTGGGGCATGGATTGGAGCGGAGCTTCTTATTTGTATCTCCGGGGGAGACAGACCCCACATCGGCAGCACAGTCCAATCCGTTCCAAGACCTTCTCTTACAGGAGATGGACACTGCAGCGCCACTTCTTCTGTGCTGAATATTACCGGGCATAAAGATGAAGTATTATGCCGTTATCTGGCAGAACTGGTGTGCAGCAGCCTTAAGACTGTAGTGGTTTGTACAGGGGGCGTGCATGTGGACTCTGCCTCGAAAGAGCAGCTTTTGGAAATACAGAAGGCTGTAGAAGAGATGGGACAGGAACTTGTTTGGCGCCTGAAAGAATAATAGAAAAAGGGGCGGAAAAAGATGTGGTTTTTTCCGTCCCTTTTCAAAACTTCCGTTCCCTCTGAGCTTACGGAAGATAAAATGTAGATTTCATTGAGCTATAATTGTGATAGTTTGTTTTTTTATTCAGCCGTCTTGGTACGGGATAAAACCCACGGGTGGAAGACGGGAAAAATAGATATTAAAATGTTTAATTCATTAATTTGAATGAGTTTGTAAATGCTTAATGTGGGCACTTTACATAAGTAGTTGTACTCACAAGGTCATAAAAAACAAGATGATTACATTTAGTGCAAATTTTTGCATTATATACTTTTACAGTACATCCACCAGAGCTATTCTTAACATGCTGATTTGCGTAACCTGTTTTGAAGTTATGAGAGCAAAGAAGTGCTCTTGAATCATCAGTGGAATAGTCATAAAGAGGAATGATATTATGGTTTTCATCCTCAAAGTAAAAATCATAATCTGAAAAATAATCAGAAGAATCCACTTCATTGAAACCAACAGTACCTTCCAACTCTACACTACTGTAAGTGCTGTTAGTGGTCTGCATCGGCGCATACGCCAACACCGTCGTTCCACTTAAAATCACAGATGCCATAACCGCTGCCACTGTACCAATTTTTGAAGCTTTCTTATTTTTTCTCATAATGAGTTCCACTCTCCTTTTCATTGATTTTTCATCCCCCAACAAATTGTTTCTCCAGACTACAGGAACCTGTCTGGTCTTGCCAGAAAGAGTGACGAGAGCGATTGCATAGGCTTTGCATTCCTCTTTGGAACAACCGCCTGTGGCAGCTTCATCTGCAATGTATTCGGAAAATTTGGTGTAAAGTAAAAGTGTCAGCAATGCTAACGGATTAAAAAAATGAAGGCAAATGGCTAACAAGCAGAGCAATTTTACGATAGAGTCATGACGGCGCTGGTGACAATATTCATGCTTCAGAAGCAATTCTGATAATGGATCATCCTCCATATTTTCCGGGAATACAATAAATGGTTTTATGAACCCGATGGTATAGGGAGAATCAATCTGGTCTGAAATACGGTAATGGATTTCACCGATTCCATTTACGAAGCGGCTTCTCTTGCTGGAATCCCTTTTTAACTTCTTAGTGAGCTGATGGTACTTAATGATCTCGTAAATGCTGAAACCAGTTATGAGAAACAGCCAGCTAAGACCGATCATAAGCACCCAGTCAGACATCCAGATGGAAATTCCGTGATAAGAAAGAGCTTCTTTATTATCAAAATTCACAAAATATGATATTGTGTTCAGAGAATTGGTATCCTCCAGAAAATCCTGTGGCAGATAATATTTCACCAGCTGGAAAGGTATGAGATATCCCGCCAGACTCAGTAACACAAGTTTCCGGCCAAGCCGGTATGAAAAGTTTTTCCGTTTTATAAGCAACAGCAGAATACAGAAAATTAAAGAAGCTGTTCCTGCCATGCTCATACAGATTAAAAGCATGCAAGTCCCTCACTTAAAGTTTGTCAATAAAATCAAGTAATTCTTTTTGCTCTTTTGAAGAAAGTTTTCCTTTTTTTGCAAAAGCACAGAACAGACAGGCAAGTGAATTTTTTAATTCCGGGGAGTAAGACTCTCTGGAATCCCTGCAGTTGGAATTTTTCTGGTGTTCCAGAACTTTTTCCTGGAAATCCCGGATCAGCTGGTCTCTTTTCTCAAGCTTGTGACGAAGATGCAAATTGTGTGCAAAGAACCCAAAGGCGATCAGGGGAAGACCAAAGGAAAATACAATGGCTTTCACCAGATAAAGGGCCGCAGCCGTCTGATCTAATGACGGAATTCCGGTAATCATGCAGATCAGCAGTGAACCGCCGGTAAAAAGAACAAAAAAGATACCGAACAGTACTAAAATAAGTTTTTTCATTAAGGACCTCCTCATTACTACGTAGAAACGGGATTCATGAAATATTGTTATTTCCTGCTCCCTCTACTATATATACGAAATCCGGCCAAAGAAATAACACGGATTCTGTAAATTTTTTTAAAAAGTTTTCGGAAAAGGGAAAACTATGTTATACTTTGAGAGAAATGTTAAGAAATGATATTCAAATTATAAAAGGAGAATTTAATATGCCAAAACTTTTGATCATAGATGGTTCCTCTATGTTATCCACTTCCTATTATGGAAACCTTCCGAAATCTATCCTGTTTGCAAAAACAGAAGAGGAGAAGGAAAAGCATTACGCAGAAATACTCCATACCTCTGATGGGATTTATACCAATGCCATGTTTACCATGCTTCGTACCTTGCTGGCAATTTATAAAAAAGTAAAACCGGAGTATATTGCCTTTACCTTTGATATGACAAGAGATACCTTCCGCCGTACCCAGCTGGGCGCAGATTTTTATAAGGCGAACCGGAAAGAAACAGCGAAACCTCTGAAAGAGCAGTTTGTCCAGATGGAAGAGTTTCTGAAAGAGATTGGATGCCCGGTATTTATGAGCCCTGATTATGAGGCAGATGATTATGCTGCATCTCTGGTAGAGAAGTTTGAGGGACCAGAGCTTGAGACTTATGTTCTGACGAAGGACCATGATTATTTTCAGCTGGTAAGTGAATACACCCGCATGTGGAGAGTGGTGACCCGGGACAAACTGGAAAATCTGAAAGACGCCTATGGCTTATATGGAAAAGATGCCTATGAAGCACTTCCGCCTAATGTATTTGAATACACACCGGAAATCGTATATTCCGAAGAGGGCGTGTATCCGCAGCAGATTCCGGTGCTTCTTGCCATTACCGGAGATCCTGGTGATGGAATTCCCGGCTGTAAAGGTGTATCTTCTGCAGCGGCTCCCCTGGTGGAAGAGTACCATACTCTGGATCATATTTATGAGGCAATTGAAGATTGTGAGGGCGTAGCAAAAAAAGAAAAGGAACTGAACACATTCTGGAAGGAGAGCCTTGGAATAGGCAGAAGTCCGTTAAAAGCACTAAAAACCAATAAAGAAATGGTATATTTAAGCCAGCAGCTGGCAGTTATGAAACGTGATATTGAGATTAAGGAAAATCTGGAAGATCTGAAACTGAATATCAATCTGGAAGCACTTACGAAACAGTTAAAAAAATATGAAATGAACAGTATTCTGGCAGAAGTGGAGAAGCTAAATCTCAAATAAAATACGGAAAATGAAGAAATTCAGACACGCTCTAACGAAAATAGCATAACCGGCAGATTTTTTATGAAATTTTATGAAACTGCAAAACGGCGGAGAAGGTATATTGCCCTCTCCGCTGTCTGTGATATCAGATAATTTCTTTTTCTCCATATTTGCTAAGTACGATAACACCAGCTTTTCTGGTTGCCGGAATATCAATGACTCTCTGGTTGGAAGATCCCCTGAAGCGCAAAGCCAGGTCCTTTTTCTCAAGCTGGAATTCTCCATCTACAAGCACATCTGTCATTGCAAGAATGGCATCGGTGTCATCCCCGTGACATTTTTTATTAGCCGGATCCATAAGCTCTTCGTAAGTGTATCCGGTATAAATCCATATGTCCTTATCCGGAAGCTCTTTTTTGATTCTTTCAATGAATGGACGTAGCGCCTTCTGATTGGAAACCTCCATCGGTTCTCCACCAAGAAATGTAAATCCGTTGATATAAGAAGGCCTGCTTTCTTCGATTAACGTGTCCTGTACATTCTGGGTAAATTCTCTGCCATAATTGAAATCCCAGGCAATCTCATTGAAACATTCCTTGCAGCGGTGGGTACAGCCTGAAACGAATAAAGAAGTACGGCACCCGGGACCATTGGCAATATCGCAGGTAAATATCTGAGCATAGTTCATAATATACCTCCAAATTTATGAAAGACCAGTACAGCGATACTTAATTTTTGCTGTACTGGTTTTTATAAACTGGTCTTTCATAAAGTGATTCATAATTAAAGTGCAGAAGATTTACCTGTGCTGTCCAGGATGGATGCATTTCCCATAGTTGACAGATGTAAAACTCTGTCCTTAATCTCCTGGGTACGTCCCTGGTTCCAGAACTGTGTTCCGATATAACCACAGGTTCTTCTCGCAACACTCATTTTGTCCTGATTACGGTTTCCACAGTTGGGGCATTCCCAGATCAGCTTTCCGTTCTCATCCTCTTTGATCTGAATCTCTCCGTCATATCCGCAGATATCACAGTAATCGCTTTTGGTATTCAGCTCTGCGTACATGATGTTGTCATAAATGAACTTCATAACAGTGAGAACAGCAGGAATATTCTGCTTCATGTTGGGAACTTCCACGTAGCTGATGGCGCCTCCCGGAGAAAGCTTCTGGAATTCAGATTCGAATTTCAGTTTGGAGAATGCATCAATCTCCTCTGTTACATGAACGTGGTAGCTGTTTGTAATATAATTCTTATCTGTAACGCCTGGGATAATACCAAAACGTTTCTGAAGACATTTGGCAAATTTATAAGTGGTAGACTCCATAGGTGTGCCATATACGGAATAGCTGATGTTTTCAGCTGCTTTCCACTGTGCACATTTGTCATTTAAGCGCTGCATAACTTTCAGTGCAAATGGACGTGCTTCCGGATCTGTATGAGGCTTGCCAAGCATTCTCATGCACATTTCGTGGATGCCGGCATATCCAAGGGAAATTGTGGAGTAGCCGTCATAAAGAAGCCTGTCAATGGTTTCACCCTTTTTAAGACGGGCAAGTGCGCCGTACTGCCACAAAATAGGAGCAACGTCGGAAACAGTTCCAAGAAGACGCTCATGTCTGCAGCGAAGTGCACGGTGGCAAAGCTCCAGACGATCCTCCAGAATCTCCCAGAATTTATCCATATTGCCCTCAGAAGAGCAGGCAACATCAACCAGGTTAATGGTAACAACACCCTGATTGAAACGTCCGTAGAACTTGTAAGAACCATCAGGATTCTTCTGTTTCTCTTCAACGGTAAGGAATGAACGGCATCCCATACAGGTGTAAACGTTTCCACCTTTTAACTGGCGCATGATCTTGGCTGAAATGTAATCCGGAACCATACGCTTGGCGGTACATTTTGCTGCAAGCTCTGTAAGGTACCAGTACTTGGAATCCTCATGGATGTTATCCTCGTCCAGAACGTAGATCAGCTTCGGGAAAGCCGGAGTGATCCATGCGCCACGCTCATTCTTAACACCCTGCATACGCTGCTTCATCACTTCTTCAATGATCAGTGCCAGGTCATCACGGGTACGTCCCTCAGGAACCTCGTCAAGATACATGAAAATAGTAACAAAAGGTGCCTGTCCATTACAGGTCATAAGAGTGATCAGCTGATACTGGATGGTCTGGATACCGCTCTGGATCTCATCTTTTAATCTGCGCTCGGATACTTTGTTGATGATTTCCTCATCAAGAGGCTCGCCACAGGCTTTACGCTCGTCAATTACCTTGTTGCGGATCTTCTTACGGCTGATGTCTACAAACGGTGCCAGATGGGCCAAAGAGAAGGACTGACCGCCATACTGGTTACTGGCTACCTGTGCAACGATCTGTGTGGTAACATTACATGCGGTAAAAAAACTGTGTGGCTTCTCGATCAGTGTCTGGCTGATAACCGTGCCATTCTGAAGCATATCCTCAAGATTAATAAGGTCACAGTTATGTTCACGCTGTGCATAATAGTCTGAATCATGGAAATGAATGATTCCCTCGTCATGTGCACGTACGATTTCCTCCGGAAGCAGGACACGCATGGTCAGATCCTTGCTGACCTCGCCGGCCATGTAGTCACGCTGTGTGGAGTTAATGGTAGGGTTCTTATTGGAGTTCTCCTGCTTGGCATTCTCGTTGATCTGGTCAAGAAGAGAGAGGATATTATCGTCTGTGGTATTGGACTTACGGGTAAGCTCTCTCTTATAACGGTAGCGTACGTACTTCTGTGCAACCTCGTATCCGCGCATCTCCATAATGCCTGTCTCTACCATATCCTGAATGTCTTCTACATTTACTGCGTGAGAGGATTCCAGAGCACGGTTGGCGATCATATCTGCAAGTGCCGTGATCTGATACTGGCTCAGCTGATGGAGCTTGGGAACCTCCTCGTTGGCTTTCTTAACGGCGTTGATGATCTTCGCCTTATCAAAAATAACTTCCACGCCATTGCGCTTAATGACGTTTGCATTGACTTCAGTGCTCATATTGCAAAACCTCCATATATTGTGCTAAAAAGAAAATAAACTACTAAATGTTGTGCATTATCAATATTACAGCATTTTACAGAAAAGTCAAGGCCAAAAAGAACGATTCTGAAAAACTGTGAAATGTGCTGAATTTTATCTATCGTGTCAGTAAAGTAGGCATAAACAAAGGGCTGCCGTGGGGCAACCCTTCGTTGGTCCGCATCTTGTATTATTATACTTGGAAAAAAATAAAAATCAACCCTTGACACCGCCGGAAGTAAGTCCTCCAACCAGATTTTTTTCGATTCCCACAAACAGAATCACAACTGGGACGATGGCATATAAGGATGCTGCAAACAGATACTGCCATTCAATCATATTGTATCCGTTGAAAATATTGATACCAACTGTAAGAGGCTTGAAGGTGTCAGTAGAGATCAGGGTAAGGGCTACGGTATATTCGTTCCATGCGTTGATAAATACGAAAATAAGCGCTGTTACGATACCAGGTGCAGCAACCGGCAGAAGGATCTTTAACAGGGCATGTACGCGGTTACAGCCGTCAATGGTAGCTGCCTGTTCCATTTCCGGAGAAATGCTAAGGAAGGTACCACGGAGCAGCCAGATGGCAAATGCCTGATTAAATGCGGCATTGATAAAAATAAGTCCGATGATGCTGTTGGTAAGATGGAAGGCCATCATGACTTTGTAAATACCGATAAGAAGTACAACAGGTGCAAACATCTGGGAAACAATGACGAATCCCAGAAACGCGGTCTGTCCTTTGAATTTCATTCTGGACAGGGCATAAGCAGCCGGAATTCCGCAAAGCATGGCCAGAAGAGTGGAGCCGCCTGCGATCACAATGGAGTTTACCATGTAATTGCTCATAGGAGCCAGCTTCCATACATCAGTGAAGTTGGACCAGATAGCTTTTACAGGGAAAATAGTGCCCTCCATGGAGAAAATCTCGGAGCGGCTTTTCAGTGCGGTACATACGGTTACAAAATAAGGGTACAGAGTGAACAGACAGATTGCGATGATAACAATGTAAAGCAGTACCCTGAGGACTGTGTTTTTTGTTGATTTTTTGCGTGAAGCAGTGGTGTTTGCCATATTATTCGTCTCCTTTCTTTAATACGGAAACCATATACAGGCTGGCGCAGAAAAGAAGGATCAAAAAGCCGATAACAGATACAGCTGCTGCCTGTCCCTGTTTGCCGTTATAAAATGCCAGTTTGTACAGATAGGTAACCAGGGTGTCTGTCCGGTTGGCCGGGTCACCTTTTGTAATGGTCCATATGATTGGAAAAGAGTTAAATACATAAATAATGTTCAGGATGGTACTGATAGTAAGATTCGGGCGTACCAGCGGGATGGTGATCTTGAACATTTTCTGCCAGTAGCTTGCCCCGTCTACAGCTGCCGCTTCATAATAGCTGGCATCAATGCTCTGAAGACCGGAAAGTACAGTAAAGGTTACAAATGGAATCGTAACAAAAATACCGCAGGCAATTTCCCATGCAAAATAGGCTCCGGCAGTAGGAGTCCAGTTAATTGCATGATCAATAATGCCAAGCTTCATCAACAGTGTATTTAAAGTACCATAATCTGTGTCGATAATGAATTTCCAGATACTGGCCTGGACGATCAGGGTTGTAGCCCAGGGGAATACAATAACGGCACGGGCAAGCTTACGGCCCTTAAATTCATTGTTGAGGAGAATGGCAAGGATAAAACCAAGAAGTGTGGAAATACCTACAACGGCAACAGTCCATACAAGAGTGTTTTTCAGTACCATACCAAATACAGGACTTTTTATTACTTTCTGGAAGTTCTCAAGCCCTGCAAAACCTTTGATAAGACCTGCCTTGCTGACTTCGCTTAATGCCATGCGGAATACAAATACAATTGGAACCAGAATAAAGACTGCCATCAGAAGAACACTGGGCAGGATCCAGATATAAGGCTCCACTTTTTTGAATTTTTTCTTCACAGGGGAATACCTCTCTTTTCTTACAGATTTAAAAATGGACCGGACCTGTAAGTCCGGCCCATTATCACTTTCGTAATGGGAATGTTACAGCTGGGGATCAGCCTGCAATTTCAGCCTGAAGATCATCCAGTAATTCCTGAACATCACCGCCAAGAAGTGCGTTCTGCTCAACATTGATAACGCCCTGTTTTACATCTGCCCATTCAGCTTTAGCTGTTGGATAGAATTTACAGTTGCCTAAGATATCAATCCAGCTTGCCATGTCTGCGTTTGCTGCTGCAAGAGCCTCGCCGCCTGTCTTGGTAGCCGGAAGGAAGCCTTCCATGTCAACCCACTCTGTGTAACGTGCATCATCATAGAAATAATCAAAGAATGTGGTGATAGCTGCTTTCTCTTCATCAGAGTAATCATTATCAAAGCACATGAAACGGTCCATAACGCCTGCGGAAACAGATTCGCCGGTATTGGACGGGATAGAAGCAACGCCGTAGTTTACTTCATTTCCACCTGTAGCAATGTAGGTTGGTAAGCTGTTCGGTGCGATAACCATGGCAATCTTGCCTGCGCCGAACATATCCTGCAGATCATAACGGGTATCGTTAGCCGGATCTGTGTTGGTGTAGCCGGAGTTTACAAGGTCGATCGCGTACTGGATAGCTTCTACATTCTCTGCACTGTTCAGAGTCCAGTTTCCATCCTCATCAACAAATCCGCCACCGTTATTCCATGTGTAGTAGGCAAATGCTGCCTGACCTTCGTCAGTAGTCATATCAATTCCCCATGGATAAATGCTGTCATCATAAGCCTTGATAGCTTCGCATGCTGCTTTTAACTCGTCCCAGTTAGTAGGAACCTCAACGCCTGCTGCATCAAGGATATCTTTGTTATAGTACAGAGCACGTGCAGAAGCAAGATCTGGGATAGCCCATACAGTTCCGTCTACTTCAGACTGCTCAAGGAATGCATCATACATCTTGCTGTATGTTTCTTCAGATACAACGTCCTGGATCGGAAGAAGGAGATCATCTGCCTGATAATCTGCGAATACGTCGATATTCAGGACATCCGGTGCCTCGCCATTAGCAATACGGGTGTTTACCACTGTGTAGATGTCGTTCCAGGATACAACTTCTACATTCAGGTTGATGTCAGGGTTTGCTTCGTTAAATTCTGTAACGAAATTAGCCCACCAGTCAGCGGTCTGCTGGCCGTACTGTGCAGCGATAACATTGATGTCAACCTTGTCTGCTGCTGATGCAACCACAGGGGTCATGGAAAGCATCATTGATAAAGCAACGCCTGATGTTAAAACCTGTTTCATTTTCATAAAAAATACCTCCCTTAGATACGAATGTAGGCAATCCACAAATACATCCTCGTATCGTGGACTGCCCTTGTGTAGATAGTATACAATGCAAAATTGCAAAAGTCAACAATGAATTGTAAAAAAATACAAAAAACAACACGAAACACCTTTGAAATAGAGAAAAATACACAAAATCCAGAGGGCAATCCCACAAAAAACCAAAAAAATGGATATAAACATAATTATGTGGAAAATGATGTTTGACATTATGTGCACAGGTACTATACAATAATCTTAAATGTTCAGATTTCGAGAAAGAAAGGAGAGTGCAGGCACCAGAACATGTGAATTGCCTGGAAAACCAGGCAGGAAGTGTATAGGGGCTTTGCACAGGAAAATAATGGAAGAATTATATGCAGTAATCGAAAAGAAAATTAAGGATTCTGGTTATCCCAGAAAGATTTCCGGAGCAGATGTATATGAGGACATCTGCGACCAGATTGAGGGGAAAGAGAATGGAAGCTACATTCTTCTGTCTAAATTCGAAGACGATGTGATTTTTGAATACCATATTACAGTGATGGATGACGATTTTAACCTGGGTGTGCTAACCATGCGTACTCCTGAAGGGATTTTTGAAACAGATTTTGATGAATAAAGAAGACAGGAAGGGTGCAGGAAGATGAAAGTATTAGAAATTATTTTACCGGTACTGGTGATGCTCCTTCTTGGGATGGCATGCAGGAAATTCAGCATCCTGAATCAGAACGGAATTGATAACATGAAGGTTCTGGTAACCCAGATCATGCTTCCAGTGGCGATTTTTCATGCCCTTGCCACAGCAGATTATAATAAAGAAACAGGAATACTGGTGGGAATCATGTTTGTAATGCTGGTGATTTCCTTTAGTCTGGGATTTGTCCTGCGTCCTTTTATGGAAGAGCGTTACCGGAAATACCTGCCATTTATGGTCAGTGTATATGAGGGCGGACTGATGGCATATCCTCTTTATACCAGCCTTTGCGGCTCTGAAAACCTTTCCCAGATCGCAGTTCTGGATATTGCAGGACTGCTCTTTGGATTCAGTGTCTATATGGGAATGCTTGGACAGGTAGAAAACAGTGAGAAGATCAATGTGAAAAAACTGGCTGTAAGTGCCATCCATACACCTGCTTTTATAGCCAGCGTCCTTGGCATCATCGCTGGTTTGACCGGATGTGTATCTGCAATTTTAGACAGTCCCTTCGCAGGAGTTTATACAAGCGTGGAGAATATCCTGACTACTTCCGTGTCAGCCATCATACTGGTAGTGGTAGGTTACAGCATTCAGTTTAATAAAGAGCTGTTTGCACCGTGTATCAAAACTATTGTACTTCGAGTACTTTTGCAGGCAGCTATGATCGCTGGTGTATTGCTAGCCATTCATTACATGGTAGGAGATCATCTGCTTTTGAATCTTGCAGTTGTCAGCTATATGTCCTCACCGGCTACTTTCAGTATGCAGACATTTTTAAAAAGCGAAGAGGGAAGTGCTTATGTTTCCACAACCAATTCGCTGTATTGTCTGGTTTCCATTCTGGTTTATGTGGTAATGGCATTTGTAGTTTACTGATGAAGTTACGAAAAAATCCTGCATGTCAGGATTTTTTTGTGTGAAAAAACATTTCCGTGCATGATTTTTTACTAAACGGAACTGTACCTATAGCCAAGGCCATTCCTTTTGGGCTTCAGCACATTCTGGCCATGTTCGTGTCAAACCTGACACCAATTACCCTGATTGCCGCATCAGCGCAGCCATCTATGAGCCAGGCACAGATTGCAATTCTTTTACAGAATGCCATGTTTGTGGCAGGAATCGCCACCTTGATCCAGTTATATCCTGTGTGGAAGATTGGCTCCAGATGTCCTGGCAGACTTTGCAGCTTGCCAGGATTTTTCTGATTAATGCTGATGGTCTTTCAGATTCCCGTAATCATGGGAAATTAAGGGGACACAGGCGAAGTCAAATTATAACATAGACCTAAAAAAACTATATCCCAGCAACGCATTTTGTGTTAAAATAAGATTAGGCGGTACTAACCGCAGAAAGAAGGCAGCTATGTTATTTAAAGCAATTGGTGATAAATCAAAACCCGCAATCCTTTTTTTCCATGCAATGGGTGTGACTGGGGACAGCAGTATGCCAGTGGCAAAATGTCTGGAGAAAAAATATTACTGTATTATGCCAACCTCGACGGTGTACTGTGCAGGACAGGAATATCGAAGTAAGACAGATGAAATACAGCAGATCCTGAAGTTTCTGAAAGAAAAAGAAATAAAGGAAATTGAACTTGTAGTGGCTTCTTCCATAGGTGCGGATCTTGCAATGGCATTTCTGACAAATGGAATCTGGCAATAAAAAGCCTCTACTGGTCAAAGGGAAAAACATTAAGCAAGATCATGTGGTGTGATGATGACACCATAAAGCCATATTTTATACAGGCAGGTCAAAAAATAACATATAGTAACCTGAAGAGGCAGCTTTCAGACAGTTTGGAGGATAAACCCTTTCCAGAGTTATCCGAGAATTTACAGAAAAATACATTCTGGGAATTTGGCAGCATAGAAGATCATTTTAAATACAGAAATGCG
Organism: uncultured Blautia sp.; assembly: GCA_934364795.1. Taxonomy (GTDB): domain Bacteria; phylum Bacillota; class Clostridia; order Lachnospirales; family Lachnospiraceae; genus Blautia_A. The sequence goes on along the minus strand of CAKRMK010000001.1, from coordinate 10,484 downwards.
GTTATGCAGACTTATAAATATGGTAATTTCCCGGAATTGCCATTTGTAAATTAAAAGTCATTGTATAAAAAATGAGAAAAACAATCGGTTAGTTGATAGCTAATCGGTTGTTTTTTGAACAAGGAAATATTTTTAAATCAATTTATGCATATTGAATCAGTAAAGCTTGTTAAATAAGTAATTCAATAGTATGATAGAATACAAGATATCTGGATATTGGGGACGCTTTTGATTTGTTGCATGAAAAAGGATAAAGTAATTTGGACTGACGAAAAAATCCAAACTAAGAAGGAGAAAAAATACAAATGACAAAGAAAATAAAATCAAGAATTTTCACCGTTCTAACTATAATTTTAGTATTTCAATTAACGGGCTGTGCAAAGTTTGGCTCCATTATCAATGATATTCATGGCTCACTGATTGGAAACAACTACACCATATATACCTATGACAATTATGGAAACCAGACATTGAAAACCTCAGGAAAGAAAATCAGTATTACCGGCAATAAGATCGAAACAACCGGCTATGACAGTAATGGAAAAGCTGTAACCGGATATGATTTGTCTTCTGTAATCACCATAACAATTGATGGAAAAGAAATCGAGAGCTGTGGGGACACCTGTGTTTTCGTGCAAAAAGGACTGGAGCCAGAAGTGGATTTTTCTCTGGATGAAATTAACAGTAGTTATGGAAATGGGATTACGGATAATGCAGCGCTGGCCAGGGTATTAAACCAGTATAAGAATGATTTCGGAAAATCCAGGATCGTTGTCATAAAATCGCAGCTTGGCCAGCCTATAGCTGCTTTTTCTGGAAATGATGTTTACTGGGAAATCCCAGATGATTTGCCGAAGATGACAAAGCTTATGGTAGATGGAAAGGCGCTGTACATACACAGAGCAAATTATCAGATCATTGATAGGGATTTGTTGTGAAAAATGGTATTTAGAGAATCCGAATAGTATAAATGTTGAGGCAAAGGAGAGACTTCGGGGCTCTCCTTCTTTGTGCATCATTTGCCAGGTACTTTTCCAGTGATCACGCTGATCCAAAGAAAGATATGCTGCTTTTCACAAACTGTACTTTATTATTGACGGATGAGGATTTTTCGGGCTTTCTTTCAGAGATCAATGAAGTTGCAGTTAAGTATATGAAAAAAGAAGCTGCAGCTGATAGTAAAACGCGGCAGATTACCCTTATATCAGCCCCGGCAAATGAGTAAGATGATAGGAATGGAAAATCAATATCAAATTAAATTATTAAACCAGCCAGACGCCAGGACGCAGAGCTGAACCGAATGGAAAACCGGGTTCGTTCTGCGTTATTTATTTATGCGGCAAATGAACTAAAGTCTGCGCTAACGAGCAAAATTCGCAGAGTATATTTTGTTTTGTTTAGAAGCAACATAATCATTAGGGAAGGGGAACAATTTATGAACTACATCCATATTACGAAAGAAAACATTGACAAAGAACATATCTGTTGCGCCATGTCAGGCAAGCAGAGCCTTGCCAAAAAGGAATGGCTGAAGCGGCGCTTCGATGAAGGGCTGGTTTTTTACCGCAGTGAGGAGCGGGGAAAATGTTTTATCGAATATATCCCCGGTGAAAATGCATGGGTGCCCATTGATGCAGACGGATGGCTTTACATCAACTGTCTGTGGGTTTCCGGTTCTATGAAAGGGCATGGATATTCCAGCGACCTTTTGAATGAATGCATCCGGAACGCCAAGGCACAGAAAAAGAAAGGCGTCTGCATCCTATGCGCCGAGGGACGGAAGCGGGAATTTCTCGCCGATCCGAAATTCCTGGCTTACAAGGGATTCAAGACTGCCGATGTATCTGATTGCGGGATTAACCTGATGTATTTGCCTCTTGCACTCCATACAGAGCCACCAAAATTCAAGGAATGTGCCAGGCATCCAAAGGTAGCCGAGGACGGTTTTGTTCTTTACTACACCGACCAGTGCCCGTACACATACTATTGGGTACCAAAAGTGCAGGAAACCGCGAAAGAACATGGCATCCCATTTAAAGCCATCCACATCACCGACAAAGAAGCTGCCCAGAACACACCCGCCCCAGTCACAACCTACGCCCTGTTCCGAGACGGTAAATTCCTGACACAGGGCATCCAGTCGGACAAAAAGTTCCTGGCGCTGGCGAAAAAACAGAATTAAAGTTTATATCAATATAGTTATAACCTTATTAACTCAATATAGTTATAACCTTATTATCGGAAGAGGATTGGACACCAGTCTTTGATGGGGATAATCATTGGCAAATAGAAACTGTTCAAAGCACCGAACCAGACAGCTGCGGTACATATCGCTGGAGTTATGATAAGAGTTCCTATTTGCCCTTCGGATTTTCTGAGGTCAGAATGATGACGATTGCCTTCCTATGGCGAAACAATTATATACTATGTTAAATCAAGAATGCTCTAAGCTACGGCAACTGAATTCGGGTAAAATCTCCCGCAAAGTGGGGCGTGCAGATTGTGGGAATGTTTTTTCAAACACGCTCTAATGTGGTGTTTACAATTCAGGAAAATACTCGGCATCAATTTCCAAAAAGGTTATATACCTTAAAAGAGCTATTGTAAACTGAGTGTATGTAAAAAAGGATAAGAAACTTCAACTGCATGGGCATAAAAAATTTCAGGATTATCTTGACAAGTAACCGTAAGGTAACTATAATGCAAAGTAACCTATAGGTAACTAATAGGATCTCAAATTTTTACTTGCATTGCAGACAACTTAGTGGTATAAATAAACTATCAATAGGTAGTTAATTAATATCTATTGATAGCATACAATGGAGGTATGATATGAGCAGTAACCGTAGGGAAGAGATCCTTCTGGCAACTCTGGAACTGGCTTCTGAGAAAGGGCTGGGGAATGTTTCTTTAAATATGATCGCAGACCGGATCGGGATCAGGAAACCTTCCCTTTATAATCACTTTGCGTCCAAAGAAGAACTGGTGGAAGCCATGTATCAGTTTTTACGAGAGAAGGCGAAGGAACAATCTGCAGCCGGGGTAGTGGATTACAGCGCTTTTTTTGCCGGGAAATCTGCGTTGGAGATTCTGCAGCAGACGGTATTCGGGTATATGAAGATGAATCAGCAGGGACAGATGATGATGTTCTATAAAGTGATTTATTCAGAGCGTGCCATCAATCCCATGGCAGCCCGGATCATGGGCGAGGAAACCGAAAGAATGGTCCTGGCAACAAAGCAGCTATTCTATGCAATGGAAGTTCACAGGATCCTGCACTTTGAAAATCCAGATGTAAGTGCACTTAGTTTTGCCATGACGGTACATGGGCTGATGGATTACATGCTGGATACGAGCTGGGGAGCAAAGGATCCGAAAGAGCCGGATGTGAGCCAGATGAACGAATATCTGGAATGGTTCTGTAGGGAGAATGCAGTAAAGAAGGGACAGTGAACTTACTGTGGAAAAGCGTCTCACAAATTACTGCATTTTACCTAGCTGCGACAACCGAATTTGGGTGAAATATACCGCAAAGTGGGGCGTGCAGATTGCTGGAATGCTTTTGGGGGCACGCTTTAGCATGGAAAAATATAATTGTAATTTTTAGGGGAGTGGAAAATCAGATGCAAATAAAAATTCCTGATAAATGGATCTTATGTCCTGCCTGTGGAGCGAAAACAAGGACACAGATACTGGACGATACGGAATTAAAAAATTTTCCGCTATTTTGTCCAAAATGCAAAAAAAGTTTTATCATTGACAGCAAAAACCATATAATGGAATACCGGATATATGCCAGACGCAAAGACGCAGTGCAGAGCTGATTTTCAAATGAAATTAATCTAAAGGTAACTATTAAAAAAGGAGATATACATGGCAGCCAGAGAACGCAACACCAAAGAAAAGATCCTGGAAAAAGCATTAAAACTTTTTTCCATCAGCGGCTATATGGGAACTTCCATGAATGAGATTGCAGCGACGCTTGGAGTAACAAAGGCAGCTTTATATAAACACTATACCAGCAAACAGGAGATTCTTGACAGTATCGTGGAAAGAATGAACCAGATGGATGAAGAGAGAGCAAAGGAATATGAAATGCCAGAGGGCAGTATGGAGGAAGTGATCAAGGGCTATCAGAATACTGCTTTTGAGAAGATCCAGGAATATACGAAAGCACAGTTTGATCACTGGACCAAAGAGGATTTTTCCTCTAGCTTCCGGAAAATGCTTACACTGGAACAGTACCGGGATCCCCAGTTAACACGGCTTTACCAGAATTATTTAGTAGATGGACCCGTCCGCTACATGGAATCCATTTTTGCAGGGATGACCGGAAATAAAGAGGAGGCCAGACAGCTGGCTCTTGATTTTTACGGACCTATTTTTCTTCTTTACAGCCTGTATGACAGTGCAGAAGAAAAAAACCAGATCACAGACCTGCTGGATGAACATATCCGGCGTTTTTCTAAGGCACTGGCAAAAGAACCTGTCAGTGAAGCATAACATGTTATGACAGTTTAGAATTCAATATAACGAATAAATATAACAAATAAATATAAAAATCAGACGCTTAGACGCATTCAGAATCAAAAACTAATGAAGAATTCTGTAATGCGTCTTTTTGTTAAAGAAAATATGGAGATGGAGATTATGAAATTATATTTTGGAAACGCAATAACAACAGTAACTACAGTTTTAATCCTTATTTTATTGGGATTTATTGGATTAACCATCTGGAATCGGAATGATATCCAGTACTGGGGAAGAAGAACCCTGTTTCTTCTGGCTTATGGCCTTTTGATCTGCTGCTTTGCTGCTTCACGCGATGGTCTTGATAAGACAGTCCAGACCGCCATAGATGGAAGCTGCACCCCTGGATTATTTTCCCTTATCAGCATTCCGACAATCACAGGCTGTGTCGGAGCAGCTGCAATTTTAATCGCAGCAGTCGCAACACCAATCGCCAAGTCCCAGAACATGCGTCAGATATGGTTTTATGTAATGTCAAGCGGTGTTCTTCTGAAGGTGATTGTAATGGAAATATCCAGAATTGCCTTAGCTTTCCTAAAATAAAGGAAAAATGATTTATAGTTATGAAAACAAGTAAAAAACAGGAGATGCGTTATGAAAAAGTCATTATTGTTATTAATTGTATTATCTATGGCGGTTGCAGTAAGCGCCTGCAATGGATCTGGTGTAACAGATATATTAGTGTCTATGGAACCAACAGAAACAATTGGTGAGCATATTCAGAAGGAACAAGTCAAACAGCTGGATACTGCCATGCTTGTAAATCTGAGAGGAGATACCACCACAGTTTATAAACTGGCAGATGGCCGATATATGGACCGGACAAATACGGTTTATATTTTTAATGGCGTGGATACCTGGACAGATGAATCTGGCGCAGAGTGGAATGAAACGACACAACCCTCTGAAGCAGAGGAAAGTGTACAGGATCCTTATGATCTGTATTCCTGGGATTCAGAAACCGGAACCTATATTCCATATCAGCAGGCAGAAGGAAATGGAGAGCCGATTGGAAGAGGGAATGGCTGGTACTATTATGATGAGGAAGCTGAAGCATATATACCCTGGTAAAAATTCCAGAATGATTGCGGCTGTCAATTTTATCAGGGAGAATGAAAATTTATTAATAATGAGTGTAAGAAAAGAGGAGAAGAAATGGAAAAAAATATCAGCATTCGTTTAGAAAAGAAAGAAGAATACTGGGAAGTTGAAAACCTGGTGCGGGAAAGCTTCTGGAATGTATACCGTCCAGGCTGCATGGAGCATTATGTGTTACATCAGCTTCGAAAAGATAAGGATTTTGTACCGGAGCTGGATTTTGTCATGTACTTAAATACAAAAGAAGGTTCCGCTGGTAAGTCCTCAAGCAGCGGCTTTCGCCCGGCAAGTGAATTTGGAATCCGGTATCATGGAATCCCAGATGGCGAAGACGCCTCTTTTTTCCTGTGCAGGGAGCTGATTCCTGGTTATCTAAAAGGTATAACCGGTGTGTACGCACCCCCGTCAGGCTACCTGGTTGATCCTAAAGAAGTAGAAAAATTTGACCGTTTATTTCCACCAAAAGAGAAAAAGAAACTTCCTGGACAATTGTTTGAATGATTTTAAGTAAAAAGAAGAACGGTGCATGAGTCCTGCTTTTATGGTATTATAAGAAAAACGGCAGCTAAAAGAATTTGTATGATTTGCCAAAAAACAACTTGGAGGAATTATCCTATGGATTACATAAAAGAAGCTAAAAAACTTGGTTTTTCAAATGCGGCAATCATGGATACACAAAAACTTGTGTTTAAACCTGAATACCGGAAATTTTGTGAAGAAAATCAATGTGGATGTTACAATGTAAATCCCGCATGTCCGCCTGAAAGCGGAACTGTAGAATCCATGAAGCAAAGAGCGTTAGTCTACGAAAAGGCACTTATTCTTCAAACTATACAAAGCAAGGATATGGACTACAAAAAGGCGAAGCTTGCCCACAATAAACTCACCGGGCAGCTTGCCTCCAGAATAAAAGAATCCGGAAATACAGATCTGCTGATTATGTCTGCTGGTCCCTACAAGCATAACTCCTGCATGTCTGCCTACTGTGTCGATGCACAGGAAATGGCTCATGCCGTGGGAATGATCTGCTGGGGAACGGACGATAAAATACGATATTTTTCACAAATTCTTTTTCATGCAAGGAAAGATCTCTTTTAATATCCTCCGTGCAGAGCTTTTCTTTTTTCATACTCCAGAACAATTTCCAAGTCCTGGAGTATGTTTTTCCTCTTAAGCAATATACATGGGAGGATGTATTATTTTTTACTTTAAGAGGAAAGCTTCCTGATTGCAGTAGATACATCTATATTTTTCACTGGAGGACAATTCGAAGATGAGCTCACAGTTTGCTTCCGTACTGGTAATGCAGCGGGGATTTTTGCATTTGATTACATTTTTTAATGTTTTTGGTGGAATGTTATGCACTGATTATTGTTCTGGTAGCCACTATGTCCGCCTGGATCATGGCCATGCTTTTATGTCCTTATCTGTGTCTGCATCCTGGTTTGCAGCTGCACTTCTGATCATTGCAGCACTTCCGCTTGGACTGATCCTTGCAAGGATTTTGACAGATAAGGCGTTTCGGTATTGTACTTGAAATATTTGGCATCGTAAGCCTTGTCTACTCTTTCAAACAGGCTCTGGATTTTGATAGGTGTACATGGTAAAATACTGAATAAAGTAATGGATGTACGTCTGGAAAATACTGAATTCCCAGTATCCGGACAGCAATCCAGGTATCCACCCTGTGACTGGGTATGACAGTTGCAGGTAAAGATTAAATAGCTGTTAAACCTGATATATTAAGAAGAGGAGCATACAAAAATGAAAAGAAAAATGGCGAGACTTGCCTGCATACTGGCAGCCTGTTCATTGGCTGTAGCAAGTGTATCCATACCTGTGGCAGCCAAGATCACAGAAGCATTGGAAGAAAATGTGGAAAAAGATTTAACCTGCTATAATATGGATATCTCCATCCAGACAGTTGATAAAATTGTAGAACTGCAATCTGGAAAAAATATCATGTTCAGCCCAACCAGTTTGAATTTTGCTCTTGGCATGCTTCAGAGCGGAGCAGAAGGAAACTCAAAAGATGCACTGTCTGATTATCTGGGTACGGATGACTTTGCTTCTTATGCAAAATCGTATATGAACCGGATCTGTGATTTCAATACAGATGATAAAACGAACGACTACCAGACGAAATTGAGCATTGCCAATGCAGTATGGGTGGACAATCAGATTGCCCTGAAGGACGAATTTGAAGATACTGTATCTGAGTACTTTTCTGCAATGATAGAAAATCTGGATTTTTCGAAAGCAGAAGAAGCAAGTAAAATCATTAATGACTGGTGTGATGAGAAAACAGAACATCTGATTCCGGAAATTGTAACCCCGGATGCACTTAATAATAATACAGGATTATGCCTTACCAACTCCCTTTATTTTGAAGCCGGATGGGATGGTGATCCGTGGACCGTGGAAGCGGAAGAGGACGATTTCGGAAGTGATGGAGAAAAGACCACATATATGACCTGCAAAGCAGATCAGTACTATGAGAATGACCAGGCAACAGCTTTTGCACGCAGTTATATAAATGGACTTCAGTTTATCGGCATTCTCCCAAAAGAAGATGGAGATTTCACACTGGAAGATCTGGATATCCCTGGACTGCTGGAATCAAAACCAGATTATGCTTCTGTAAATGCCAGGATGCCAAAACTGGATTATACAACTTCCGTAGAATTAACAGACATTCTTTCTGGCCTTGGCCTGGAACAGATTTTTTCCAATACAGCGGATTTTTCTGGAATATCTGATGTTCCCACCTTTGTAAGTTCCATCATCCAGAAAACCAACCTGCAGCTGGACGAAAATGGAACGAAAGCAGCGGCTGTAACTGCAGCTGTGATTGAATGTATGGCCGCCCTGTCAGAAGAAGAACCAAAAGAGGTGAACCTGAACAGACCATTTGTATTTCTTATTTATGATGCAGAAGCGAAAGAACCATTATTTGTGGGAAAAGTGGTTACTATGATTGATGAAAATAGTCGCTGAAAATAGTTCTTTATTAAATTAACCTATTGTGCTACTTCAAATAAATTATGTGAAAACCTGTGAAACCGCAAAGAATCCCTGTAGTTATTGAAAGAATAAAATTTTTAAAATATCAATTTCTTGATTTTTCCAATTTCACAGGTTTCACCGAAAATACTGTTCAATGCAATACAGAGATTGTATGCTAGAGTTAATTTACGTTTAAATATAAAAGAGGTATGAAATGTATATTTTAGATACAAATGCGTTTTATTATGCGGCAGATATTTCTACGTGTACATATGACGTATCCAAATTAAAAAATCTTATTACAGACAACGAAACGGCAATATCTTCTACTACACTTTTCGAATTTATTACAAAATGTTTATATATTCTCTAATTTTATTCATGGATTTTTTTATATGAAGAGTTTATGATGGATAAAAATTAAATATCGGAAAAGTGATATAAGAATCATGGAGGCATACGACTATGGCTGATTTAATCAATTTTATTGCGTTACTGAATGGAAAATTCGACAATAAAGAGCAGTTTGACAAAATATACAAAACAAATCCACAATTTCCTTATGCAAAGCATGTCAATACAGTATGTAATGAAAAAATCAATAATCTTCCAGAAGATTTTGAGGGAGTATTTATGATTGAAGAAAGTTATTATTCTGTTGAAGGGAAAATACATTCTTCATCACATCTGTTTTTGTTTACGGAAGAGAAGGATGCGATTAAACTTATTTCTTATGAGATACCAGAGGGATACGACAAAAATAAGTTTACCTATGAGGAATTTTACGGAGCAGACTACACACAGTTAAAGCGTTCTGCAAAGTTCAATCCGGCCATTTACCAGAAGCATGGGAATACCTGGGAAGGCGGCAGTATAAGCATGTTCTCTCCTGTGCTAAAGTTTACCCTTCATGAAAAATTTAATGCAAAAAAGCTGGAAGTATCAGAAACGATGGAAATAAACGGTAGAAGAACTTTTGGGTATGATGAGCCGATTATTTATCAGAGGATGCGAGAGTGAAGAAATCCAGAATCAGGTTCGAACACAGTATGTGCATGTTAATATTTTGAAATTGTAGAAAATATGGTTGACTTTTATATTCTACAGATGTAGAATATAAACAACTTCTACAAAAGTAGAAAATAATAAACAGGGAGAATGCACTATGAAGACAGGAACAGTAAAGTTAATGACACTTATCACTACGGCGGTATTAGGAACTTTTTCAGCAGGAACGGTTCTGGCAGCAGAAAATAATGACTTTTATACACAGCCGCCAGCTGATTCCGACTGGGAAAAAGCAGATACGGAAGGTACTTATGCAAGCTATACGAATGGAAGTGATTATGTAAACATTTATAAATATTCACTTGATGATGTCAATATAGCAATTGCAAAATGCAATGATACGTATGAAGCCTGCTATCAGACAGTTTATTCAGAGGGAAACAGCTTGTATATGACAGTGGGATATGCAAAAGATGCAGATGATATCGGTGATGTCAGAAAATTCGTAGAATACATTTCCTATCCAGGAAATCCCTCCCTTACCAGACAGGCAGATGAAGATTCAACAGAAAATTCTGATCAGGAAGATACCGATACTTCCAATCCGGGAGGCAAGGGAGATTCAGATTCTTCCAATGCAGACGTGAATGCTTCTGCAGATAACAGTGATGGTTCAGATATTATTTCCACTTCACCACTGACATTAGTTGACAGTGATGGAAATACAATTGAGATCAATTACATTCTTCACAAAGATTATTCTTGCGAATACCGTGGAGATGATGGAATGAAATATACTGATAATGGGAATGAAACTTATACCGATGAAAATGGAAACACGT